>NZ_JMGA01000014.1 GCF_000765145.1 Desulfosporosinus sp. HMP52
CGACTTGCATGTGTTAGGCACGCCGCCAGCGTTCGTCCTGAGCCAGGATCAAACTCTCCAAAAAAAGTTATTTCAAACTTCTCATTAGAAGAAGATGATTGACTCATGATTTATTTTGAAACTCTTGCGAGTTTCTCTCATTGGCTGTCCTTGTTGTTTAGTTTTCAAAGATCAGGAATTTTTGTTTTGACCCGTTTGGGCCAGAATCATATCCTAGCATTTTCAACTTGCGATGTCAACACTTTTTTATCGATTAGTGGGAGCATGTAACCCCTTCCTAATCTTCCAGCACCTCATTTGTGGCGCTCAGTTATAATAGCATTATCACTATTCCCTGTCAACTAGTATTTCTAAGTTTTTATTTTCTATGCATCTCTATGCATCTCTTAGGCATTATATATAATTTTTTTTATTAAAATTTGAACCGGGAGTCTAAGTAATTACTTTTTTTGTACACCATAGATTATGCCGTTATAAGTCAAAGGGTTACAACTTTTTAGCAGAATATATTATAATCCACCGACTTACAGCTATATCATGCAAAAGGCAGTTACTTACAGACATGGATTTTTTCCAAGTTCTGTTCCACTTAACTCCCAGCCATTGACCAGAAAAATAGGCACTTCCTAAGAGAAGAACCGTAGATAATCTCCATCCAATTCCCAAGTGAATACGGAAAACTACCATAACAAGTACCGGAAAATGAACTGCGAAAAACCACTGAAGAGATAGTCTCTTAACATTCTCTCTCCAATACCCAAAAGGGATATTCAATACTATCACCAAAAACAGCAACCATCCCCAAACCATTTCCACACCCCTTTTCACTATTCTAAACAATAATAAAAGCAAGGGTTTTACAAACTTTTCTCAAATTATGTTTACGAAACACATTCTTACAATATACATAATGAGATAACTCTAGTGAGAGGAGTGTGCTGAAAGATTGTTTAATCGACCGCTGATTGTATTTATTAGCAAGCCCCTTATTTTTACGGGTATCATTGCGTTAATCATTTTATTGATGGGAGCCAGCACCTTAAAATTAACGTCCGTATTTTCTTCCAATTTAAAGGATAAAGTTATTGTGATAGACCCAGGGCATGGAGGAGCTGACCCTGGGGCCCAAAATTCAGGACTTAAAGAAAAAGATATAAATCTAGATATTTCGTTACGTTTAGGTAAAGTTTTAGAGTCTAAGGGGTGCAAAGTTATTCTAACCCGGGAAACAGATAAAGATTATTTTCTCCCGGGCTTTGTCAAAGGACGAATGGCTAAAAGAGCTGAGCTAAACCAAAGAATTCAAATTGCCTCAGAAAATAATGCTGATCTATTTCTTAGTATTCATGCAAACAGCTTCCCTCAACGAAATTCTTATGGAATGGAAACCTATTACCATCTGAAATCATCATCCGGAAAAGCCCTTGCCGAAGTAATTCACGAGCAGCTTATCCAAGTTCAACCTGACAATAAGCGTAGGGCCAAAGCCGGAGATTACTATTTAATTAACCAAGCTGAAATGCCTTCGGTCATAGTTGAGGTTGGATTTATATCCAATGCTCGAGAAAGAAAGCTATTATCCTCCGATGACTACCGCAATCAAGTGGCTAATGCTATCGGAACTGGGGTAGAGAAATATTTTGACGCTTATCCACAGGGAGTACGAGAAAATTTACCCACAGTTGCTCAAGAAGTTCCTCCTCTGATTAGTGAAAACTCATATAAACTCTACTTTTCAGATGATAATTTAGATAGTCTTGTACCAGAAATACGTCATATAAATCAATCCGAATGGTCTCGACTTGATCTTTCGCAAAAAACGAGCCTTGTCATGAGTAAGCTCATACAAGGCCCAGTTTCCAGTAAATTATCACCGACTATTGCTCCAACAACTAAATTAATTTCTGTGACAACACAGAACGGTTTAGCGACAATTAACTTTAGTAAAGAGATTAGAGATGATTTTGCAGGGGGTGCATCCGGGGAAAATATGACCATTCGATCGATCATCTGGTCTGTGACACAAATCCCTGGTATCACCGGAGTTCGCATTCTTGTTAATGGGGAATTTGGCGACTCCATTGGAGGACATATTCTGTTAGATCGAACTTTTACTACTCAATTTGGAGTTTAAAAGGGTTGATTATAAAATTTAATCTCATAGCGTTCGCTTAACCAATTTGCTTTCCATTGATCTAATAACAATACGGCATAGTTATCGTCTTTATCCATCACAACAGTGCTCATGCTTGACTCTGTAAGAAGCTTAACAGTCTTTTCGTCCTTTTCAACCCAGCGCACAATTTCAAAGGGCAGGTGTTGAATATTGACGTTTACCCCATACTCTTCACGCAACCTGTATTCTAAAACTTCAAACTGTAATTGGCCTACTACACCAACAATCGGAGCTTCTACCCCCACATGGAGGTCACGAAACACATGGATAGCGCCCTCTTCTTGCAGTTCCTGAATTCCTTTAATGAATTGCTTGCGCTTTAAAGCATTGGCAATATTTATCCGGGCAAAGTTTTCAGGACTAAAAAATGGCATTGCTTCAAATTGAAGTCCATCCTTTTCAGTAAGGACATCCCCAATCCTAAGAAGCCCGCTATCATGTACCCCGATAATGTCGCCAGCAAAGGCTTCATCGAGAATCGTTCTTTCTTGGGCGAACAACTGTTGAGGTTGGGCAAGGCGAAGACGACGGTGAGAGCGAGTGTGAATCACATTCATCCCTCGCTCATAGCGACCGGTACAGATACGAATAAAAGCAATTCTATCTCGATGCTGGGAATTCATGTTAGCTTGAATTTTGAAGATATACCCAGAAAAACTCGGTGTTTCTGGATCTAGCTCTCCTAAATTTGTGTTTCTGGGTTGTGGTGCCGGAGCTAGTTCCAAGAAATATTGCAGAAAATTAGGCACACCAAAGTTATTTAGGGCACTGCCGAAAAATACCGGTGTCACTTCTCCACGATCTACCCGTTCTTGAGAAAAGTCATTTCCAGCTAAGTCGAGAAGTTCAATCTCCTCGGTTAATTGTTTGACAAGACCTTCTCCGATACCATCCTGCACCAAGGGATCACTAAAAGCACCGGATATAGGCGGCTTAGCGCTGGATCTTGCACTTCCCTCAACAAAACGTTCCACTTGTCCGGTTTTGCGGTCATAAATCCCCTTAAAATCTTGACCCATACCAATTGGCCAATTCATAGCATAAGATTCAATTCCCAGTACCTTTTCTACTTCATCCATCAAATCAAGTGGATCCTTAGCATTGCGGTCAAATTTATTGATAAAGGTAAAAATCGGAATCCCACGCTGACGGCAGACCTCAAATAGTTTCTTGGTCTGGGTCTCAACCCCTTTTGCTGCATCAATCAGCATCACTGCACTATCCGCCGCAGTCAGAGTTCGGTAGGTATCCTCACTAAAATCCTGGTGCCCAGGTGTATCAAGGATATTAATAACGAATCCTTGATACTTAAATTGCAGAGCACTGGACGTAATGGAAATCCCACGCTGTCTCTCAAGTTCCATCCAATCCGAAGTAGCATAGCGTTCCGCTTTCCTTGCCTTTACCGAACCGGCTTCACGAATTGCCCCTCCAAAAAGAAGCAGCTTTTCGGTTAAGGTTGTTTTTCCTGCATCCGGATGAGAAATAATCGCAAAGGTTTTACGAGAATTAATTTCTGATTTTAAATCCGTGTGACTCAATGTTTTAACTCCTTAAACTAATCTTTTGTCATACATCATATTCGAAGGTTCAATTGTTTTTCAATTAGTATAAGAGTTAATTATACACGATATTGTATATATCCTCAATTGGCAGGCCCTATGAAAAAAACACCATTGTCTTCATGTCTCAATAACGGCTACAGGCTCAAAATCCTTAAGCTTGCAGATCTCTTTAAAATAGACCAGCAGGATGAAAACATCCCGCGGCTCTTCAAATTCTTCCACATGTTCGATGTTGATTTGTTTCCCTGCGAAGAAGGTCTTCAGATCCAGGTCCTTGTTATCTTCCTGTCCAATCAGTGCACTATATTCATTGACCAACTCCTGCAATTTGTTTTGATTTTCATCATTGACCTCCACATCCGGAAAGAGGTAATTGCTGGAGTTTTCCCCGAAGCAAAACATCTCTTTAATGGTTGATTCCCCTTCGGCAGCAGCCTCTTCTTCAGGTCTTAACATAATATATTTCTTCGACATCCTACTGTCCTTTCCGGAGGCTGAGCCTCCCTGATCTGGAATATTCCCAGATCCGATATGAATTCTAAGTGACATTTGGAAATTCCCTCATTTTACTATACTTTATTTTTACAAACACATGTGAACCTCATATCATATTTACAGTCAGGCTTAAAAGGCCATAATAATTTGAACTCCGAACTAATATTTATCAAACCACTTTCCAATCTTAATTCCAAGTCATTTTCCGCTTGAATAGCCCCTTCAATTCCACCATACTGTCCTTCTATCCCCATCTCATAGCCAACAAATAATGTATCTTCAGTGCTTTCTATGACTGCCGCATTAAGCTTTTTTGCAATAATTTCATTCATCTTTTTTATTTTGTCAATAGCCAGATTATCTGTCTTCCCAGTTATTTGTAGACATATTGACCAAATCTGCTGTAAATAAACATTTATCTGACTATGAACTCCTATTAATATACTATTTTTATAGGTATCTTTTCCGAAAACTAATAGATATTTGTCAATTTTATTAGTTAGATTATCGAGGAGACTTAATATTTTTCGTCGACTATTTAAATTATTCGTACTAGTAAAAAAGTATTTCCTTACTAAATATTCATAATCTCTATATTCGCTATCCTCGATACCCAAAAAGTCACAAGCTATCAATTCGATTTTGTTGCTATTTTCTAATGAATACTGTTTAATACCCTCTTTCATAGAAGACATATCTATATCAATTAAAATTACCTTTTTAAATTTAGATTCAAGTATGCGCAAATCAATATCATTACATTTACCTGCACCAAATATTGCAATACTTTCAAAGTCTGTAGTATTAGAAATAATATACTCTGTTACTTGATATCTATAACTACTCCATTCTTCGTAAGCTCCGGCAATTATTTGCGACTTCTTTAACTCATCAAAAAAGTTAAGGTCCATTAAAGCTCACCCCTACATTAAGTTATCATTTCAAAATATTATAACACGGTGAAAATGGCCTGTTCATGTTTTTTAGTCTTCCCCCTTTGGCAGTGATTAGTGAGTGAGTGTTTGTTCCGCCAGCCCCTCAATTTGTTTTCCTGAGACGGGCATGACACAATATTCTCGAATAGAAGAGGCGAAATAAGCCCCATCTTTTGCCTGTTCATAGCTTTCCAGAGTATAGCTCCCGTCAGGGCCTTCTTGATAAGTGATGGCTGCCGGAATAATCCCTCCTCCTTCTTCGCTCAGAACATTGTCATACAAGCGATAGCTTTGCGCAAAGGTTGTCACAAAAACCTTGAGTTTGCCGTCTTCCCGATAGCTGGCAAAGATATGGGGGGCCACAATGCAAAATCCGCCCTGCCGTCCCTTATGCTTTTGAACTTCCGTCTGATAGACGAGTCGGGCCACGGGATCATTCCCTTGATAGGCAAAATCAGGCAAGCTTACTTCCCGGCGAATCTGAAGACGGCTGTACCATTCCTGAGGGGATAAGGTTTCATCACTGACATTATTTCTCACCCCCATCAATTCCTTACCAAGCCTCATCAGAATTTGTCCCCGCAGTCCTTCGGCATTTCCTGCTTCAAACTGGGCTAAAACATAGGGCAAGGCATTCTCACCCCCATATTTGAGGATACTCTCATAAGCCAGATCATGAGCTTTGATATAATCGTCAGGATTAGAGGACTGCCCGGGAGAGGACATGATAGTCCGCAGATTGTCTTCAATAAGTTGGGCGACGTTCTGAGTCTGGGCACTCCAAACGCTGCCACATTTCGTCTGAAAATGTACCGCTTGCGACACTCGAAACCGTACCGGTCATGTGTACGTGTCCGTCATTATTAATGTCTATGTTAATGACTCCACCAGGCATATGTACCTTCACTTGATTATCTACTAAACCTAGCTTATAGGCAGCGCTTGCTGCCGCACAGCCACTACTGCCAGATGCCAAAGTATAACCTGCTCCCCGTTCCCAAATCTCAATTCGAATATTATTTCTATCAAGGACCTTTAGAAACTGCACATTTATCCTATTTGGGAACATGGGATGGTTCTCAATAACTGGCCCCAATTCTTTTGCTAGCTCCTCAGAAATTATATCCATGAGTAACACGCAGTGTGGGTTACCTATCGAGAGACATGTAATTCTGAACGAACCCTTTTCCGATTCTAAGACATCATCAATAACCTCGCGGGATAGTCCTGCCACTGGAATGGATTCACTCAAAAATGTAACAGTCCCCATATCAACCCTAATTAATTGACCTTTTCCGTCTAGTATGGTAACAAGCACCTCCCCTCCCAAGGTGTCCAAAGTGAAACTGTTCGTGTTTATATAGCCCTGATCAAAAAGATGCCTTGAAAAGATCCGAATTCCGTTTCCGCTTTTCTCGGCTTCACTACCGTCAGGATTTAAAATTCTTAGCTTTATGCAGCCGCCATCAAGGATTGGTCCATACAAAATCCCGTCCGATCCTATTCCAAAATTCCGATGACAAATTAGTTGGATATTTTCCATTGTTAGATTAAGCCTGGTTTTATTAGGGTCGATAACTATATAGTCGTTACCTAACGCATGATATTTTACATAATCTACTTTCATCTATTAACCCTCCTCAATAGACTACAATATCTTCTTTATCATTGGGTATACGTTATAGACAACATCTGCATGAAAATCGTTTTTTTAATTCACCAAACCTCCAGGTGTATTATCTCCTCGAGTTTTTTTCTGGGACGTGCCTTGGGAATTTCATTTGCATAACCAAGAGTAATGATACTCACAACGTATTTGTCGGGGGGAATATTTAAAATCGGCCTAATTTCTTCTTGTGTAAACCATGCAACCCAACATGTACCTAATCCTAAATTTTCAGCTTCGAGCACCATATGCTCTATGGCAATTGAGGTATCCCTTATTATCTGTTTAACTTCCTCCTGTGGACTGGCTTCATCTATTGAAATTGTCACATTATCTTTTATCCTAGAACGAATATCTGCAACACATACGATAAAAACTGGGGCGGAGAGCATCCAGCTCTGATGATGGGAAACTTCAGCTAGTTTTTGTCTGTTATGTTCCGACTTTACTATAACAAAATGCCACGGCTGTGTATTATCTCCGGATGGAGCAAGCCTAGCACTCTCAAGTATTTGAATTATTTTTTCATCTTCAACTGGCTTATCCTTATAACTTCTTATGCTTCTGCGCGTTTTGATCGGCTCAATCATATTTTTCTCCTTTAAATCTTCTCTCTGGCTTCACCTAAATTGGCGTTGATTTCTCTACTTTTCTTAAAATTTTTCCGTATGGATGAGATGCATCGTTATCTGCAACAATTTCTAATTGATTTTTAGCAATCATCATTTCAATGCGCAGGGCATACCAACCGTCTCCAACTCCTAACTGATATTTCCCCAAAATAGTCCCAATAAGGTGACCCATAACAAAATTACGATCCGGAATATTTTTTCTAATGATATGGTCGTAAAAATCTTCCTGAACAGAAATCAACCTACCGTTGACTAAAGCCCTCAATGGTGTATTTTCAGCTTTTAGATCATTCCAAAGACTGCTTTGCCATTGTTTTTCAATATTGGTTATTTCACGCGCCAAAGGCAAGAAACTATAAAACTGCTCTGGTGAAACTTCTGCCCAATAAGTACAAGACTGTATCGTGTCGTCTGAAACCTCCCAATAATCAGGTAGTGAAATTATACTCATTTTGCATTTAATGGTTCGTAAAGCATCACAGATAAAAGCAAAAGCACAAGCCGAAAATGGTGTATTGCTTTTCCAAACTCGTATGGGCTCTCCGTTTTTTGCAGAGATAATTAAGTTCTCAAAATCTTCACGCTGTGAGTTGAAGAATCGTGCTATTTGGTTATTCCCAATTTTTATTGACCCAAACACTCTGATAAATTCATTTTTGCGTTCTTCACTGTCAATTTCGCTGGCAATATCACCTATATCTAGGTTAAAGCCAATGTAGACGACATCCCTGCCAATGGCTTTACTTTCAAACTGTTTCTGGTTTTCCAACTCATTTTTTGATGGCCTCTTACCTATATATCCCATAGCATTGCTATGCACATTTTCTTGGTTGTAGTGTTTTGCCATTTTCATAGCACCTTTGGCGCTATCGCTAAATACAACTTCGAGCATATATTTACGACCTTGTAAGATAATTTGTGGGGGGAAAAGTAGAAGTGATACTAACACTTATGCTAATAATTTACATTATTCTACAACCACATGACTATCACCTTCTAAGTTGGCAAAACTAGCCATATAGTATTGAAACAGTATTTGGAAGGTGTTATGATATGGACAAAGAGGAAGAGCAGTTGTCAAACGAGGAGGACGAGAACATGAACGGTGCTGTAAAAGACCAAGGATATAGAAAAACATCACTGTCATCCCAAAAACTTAAGGAAATCTCTGTTCGCCCAGTGACAATTAAAGATGGAAAATTTCTGTTCGATAGAAAGAATAAAGACCACCGGTATATTGTAAACGAGGGAGAATAAGAGGTTTCATAATGCATTGGTTTAGCTTAGGCGATGTTTTTTATTTTGACGTTGGGTTCGACGATATACCAGAGTAATCCAAGAAAAGACCCGCCATAATTATGATTCAAGAAGGCGAAGACCTTTTCATCTTAGTATCTACTACAAGTGTCCCTCCGAATGATCCTCCTAAATATTTCGATCAATTCAAAATACCCATTTTTAATTGGCGAAAATCAGGGTTTTCAAAACCTTCGTGGGGTCTTGGTTTTAAATTAATACACGTTACGAGACAAGAACTTATGAGTTCGGTTAAGAAAGAGGATATTCTTGGGAAAATACACATAACTGATTTTGATATCTTGTTGAGTGAAATCGAATATATTCACGATAATTAGTAAGATCCCCTGCACAGGGGATCTTTTCTCATTTTCTCTGTTCCTTCCGAAACATTACCTGTCGTTCCTGTGAAAGTACACATATTATTACGCTTAGTCCTTACCTCTTCGGGTACATCCTCAAGTCCATAATAGTTGCATAAATCTCTAAGAGTTGTGCGATGCCGGCAAATTCTACTCATACTCATACATTAATACCTTGTGGTTCTTTTCATTATAGCTCTCTGCCCAACAAAATAACCGATGTAAGCCATTAGTAAAGGTAAAAACATTGCTCCAAAAAACAATTTGCTCCTCATAAAATCAAAAATATTAAACCCATTTACTGGAGCCATAAATGCAATTGTGACAAATACTAATGGACTTGGACCTATGATCATTGAAACAAATGAAAGTCCTAATCCAACTCCCCAAAACCAGTTATAAAAACCAAAAAGCTTGCTTTTCTTTCATAGCCTCTATAGGCACCGAACAACAGCCAAAAACCTAAGAATAACATAGTTAGGATAAAGTTTAAAAATGTGGGAGGGGGCCCATCTATTAATCCTTTCAGATTAATAAAAAAGTATAGAACAATGCTAAAGATCGCAAGAACCCAATTTATTACTATATTTATTGCCATGACACATATCACCTAACTTTCATAATTCCCCTAAAATGACCTAGGTGTCGCATAATCTTATTCGGTGCATTTTCAAATATTCTTTGTACGGTTCGTTCAGTAATGTCATCACGACCCGTAAAAGCTAGCTATAACTTTTGCAGCTGGCAAAAACATTATCTGTCCAAGTAACGTGCCAATTAGTTTAGTTGCAATGAGTAAAACTACTAGTGCCTTTACGTCCTCGTAGGGTCTGTTTCCTCTTAACGCCTGGTCAGTGATCATAGCGGATTTGGGGTCAATGAACAAGGTTAATAAAATTGTAGCTAGTCCATTGATCATTCCCGATGAACCAACAGCTGCTATCCTCTGGTGCTCAGTAACCAATATTGCAGAATAGTTCGCAGCAAGAACCCCTACTGTATAAATTCCTGTAACCAAGGCATTGATGATAAGCAGTCTCTTAGGAATTTCGCGATACCTAAGTCGCTGCAACATCGTTTTCGTTGGTCTAGTTGCACTTTTCATCATTCGCTTGATGTTACTTACTTGTAATGCTTCGACCACTAAAGACGGAATGGATCCAGTGGTTTCCAGCCGTTTTACTGCTACATCAAATACCCTGAGAAATGTTGGAATCAGAAGTATACCAAATAATGAACCTATTGTTGAAGCAAAAATCACCTTTCGCAGGTCGTTAATTGGGTCAATACCATAGAAAAGGCTTTCACCGATTATGAAACCAATTAACGGGGCCTGAAAAGTATTGGCAGTTCGTGAGACAAGTACGAATAGGTTGAACAAAGAAAACGACAAGGCAAACTGTCCACTTTTTACCGAGTTCAGCCTAACCGAGTACGAAAGAGTATCAATAAGGTGGATTACAAAAGTTAAGACCAATAATTCTAATAGAACTTTTTCCACTAAACCACTTCCCTTCTCCGAAAGGACGATTTAATCGTCAACTCACGTGATTTTCCCGAAGTCGGAGTGGTTACTACTCGCATTTACTCTCAGGCTTTAGGAAAACTCTGTTAACCTATGAACCATGCCATGTTCAGAGACAACTACGGACGGTAGTCCCTCAACATTACCAAGATGTAAAGGTTTCCATGTTCTCTGACCCTATTCATCATTCTCTAAGTTTCGGGAACACCATGAATGTGAAACCCTCTGTTATCGGAAGTTGTGGGTGACTTTACCCACTCAGCTGTTTTGCCTTGTTTCCATAGTATAGACCTGCACAGATTGTGACCACCATCCCTACGAATACTATTGGTAAAAATTCAATTCCAAATGAAGCTTCCTTATAAACAAACGCTACTACATGCATGGTGTTCTTTTGATTTAGGAGTTTCATTTCTTCACCAATTGCCTTACTCATAGCTACTTGTATGGTGTTCCAGGTTAAGTAAACAAATAGCCAAACACTTTCGACTTTGATACAATTGATCGTCAGTCTTCTAATACGGTACTGTTTTTCGGCATTTATTGGAGTTATCACCCAAAGATTATTAATCATATTTGGAAATCTACTGATATACGATAACAATACGTATAACCCAATACCGATCCCAGTAAGTAACACAAGGGATCCCTTTCCTTCCCAATCAACCTTTCCACTCATACCAAAATTAGTTGAAAGAAGATCAGGTGGTGTTTTTCCCCACCAAAGAAATGGCATGATTACTATCAAGACAACCCCAATTCCAGCAACTATCTCAACCTTAATTTCGCGTTTGGCTTATGGAATTTGTAGTGCGTGCCGATCACCAGGTATCTGCGATGTGCCCAAGCAGATCCACTCCTTTTCCAACTCTATTCT
This sequence comes from Desulfosporosinus sp. HMP52, assembly GCF_000765145.1. Lineage (GTDB taxonomy): Bacteria > Bacillota > Desulfitobacteriia > Desulfitobacteriales > Desulfitobacteriaceae > Desulfosporosinus. The sequence continues at coordinate 11,530 of NZ_JMGA01000014.1, forward strand.
TTCTAATTATTACCCGTCTAAAGAGACATGACCTAGCAATTTCAGATAACGTCCCGAGGGTTTGCGACGTCGGGTTACTACATTCATATTCTCTCAGATGGCGAAAACCCTCTGTTACACGGAGCCAGGTGCCCCATAAGCCAGAAGCCGCCATGGACGGCGGCTCTTCAAATATTCTCATTCTTTATACATCTAATATTAATGATAATATTCTAAGATCTATTACAGCACCTAACTTCATATCCATTAGACTGCTCCTCTAAATCCAAATATTTGCTTAATAGGTACTTCAAGCTTTTGTTTTCCGGTGTGATAAACAATTTCATCGTCTTTTGTTCGTACTAACTCCCTTGTTGCTTCCCTCTCATCATCAAAAGCCTTAACAACCGCCATATCATCAATGTACCGTACACTATCTTCAATATGAGCCTCTAGTATCTGGATTTTTATAAATCTTTCCGGATATATTTTTCTGACTTCCTCCCATTTCATAAAATGCACCGCCTCATTGTTTCAATATAATCCCATTATACCATGTTACTTACATTCTAAAAATCCCCTTGAAAGTCACTCCTCCATAATGTCATTCCATTAAAGTTATATGCATTACAAAGATGTCGGCCCTAATTCTAGACACTCAAGCCGTCCAATTCGGAACCTGCCTTCTGAGAAAATCTTTTCAAGTGAAAATAATTTACCACTTTTCCAGTTTATAAAAACAGCAAATTGCCGGTCAAGTCTGACTTGGCCGGCAATTCCGGGCTAAGTCTCAGTTCAGTTCAACCTGCTACTGAAAGGTGAATTTGTGAGCATGGTCAGCCAACCATTTTTCTGCCGCATAATCCAGGGGGAGCGTTCTGATGTTTTCCCAATCCAGATCCTCTACATTCTGCACTCGTAAATCATATTCTTTAAAATACTGCCCACAAGCTTGACAGATAACCACCTCTAGCCTAGGGTACTCCTCTGCCTTAAGATAGTTCAGTTTTGAAGCTTCCTGAATTCCACAGCGAATACAACCAACGCGCTTAGCTACCCATTCATGTCCGCAGGTCGAACAATGTAAGAATCGTTTACCAATCGGTGAAGAAAGAACTGATACGGCGGCTAACTCTCCACAGATCGGACAACCCATACTTTGAGTGGCTGCCAGTCCAACATAATCCTTGACTTGGTTATTCCCCGAATTATTTTTGGTAACGACCATTGTCTCTCGAAACAACTGTGCTACACCAGATAAGGCAAGCTGCAGACGGCTTAAGAGCTCTGGGTTTAGCACAAGTTGAAAGGTTTTAAATTTGTGCCAAGCTTCTAATAACTCAGGCTCTGTGAGCAAAATATTACTTGCTCGATTTAACCGTTGACATAATTCTAGAATTGCTTCCTCAGGTAGTTCATTAATCGGATAGTAGGGGGGTGCCTTGGCTGGGCTGAGCTTTTCGGTCCAGAAAGAACCTCGCTCGGCTTGCCATTGTTTTACTTCTTTCTTAAGGAGGGTATAGGTCTCAAAGGCGTTGTCCATCGTACTTTCTCCTGACGGCTTCATAGTAATGTTATTGTTCATAAAGGACCACTCCTTATCATCTATCAGAGATTCTGCTGCTCATTCTTCAGGCGTTCATACCACTTAGCATGATGTGCCTTAGCAAACTTTTTGGATACATAACCATTGAGCATGCCGGACATAGCGACTCTGGAATCCGGATGTAAGAGGCCTAAGTATATATGTCCGATGACAGCGGCGGTCATGACAAACACTGAAAGATCATGCACCGGATAAGCCCACCTAACTAAGCTGGGCGGAAAATGTGGTGCCCACCACATGACAACCCCACTGAGAGTCACGAATATGGTACCAAAGATGGTGATCAAGGAATTAATTTTTTCTCCTCCATTGTACTTATCTTGGGCCGGATAGTTGCCATGCCCGCCGAAGAATTCCTTAGGGAAGGCACTAACATGCTGCAAATCTGATTTTGTAAAGTTAAAGGTGAATTTTAACCATCGCCAATGAAATCTTGGGTTTCCGACAAAGAAAAGCAATCCCACCACCACCACAAAGAAAACAGCTGATATTCGGTGAATCACCTGAGCAACGTGAATTCCCCCGACAATAGCCATGGCAGGTTGAAATAAAGAACTATAAACTCCCAGTCCGGTAAAAAGCAAAACAAAGAAAGAAACGGCATGAACCCAATGACTCAGGCGTTCACCTTTACTAAATCGCAATACCTGGTCTCCAACAATTCTTGGGGGTGCTTGATTTCCTGCTTTAGTTTTAGGAGCCATTAGTCTTTCCCTCCTTCTTTATAATTTCCCCTCAAGAGGTTGGCAAATACTCCGAGGACTACTGCCGCTGCCGCGCCACCCACTGCCACACTCCCTACAGGACGAACCACATCTTTCCAGATGGTTAGAGAGAGGGGAACCGTTGGGTTAGCTGGGAGGCCGTAAACCTCAGGACTTTCCAGCAACAAATAGAGATAGGTCAGGCCCCCCATTTCCGTTTCCCCATAGAGCTGGGCCTTGAGATGGGTCTTTTGAACCTCGGCAAGCCGCTTCTTTGCTTGAGCTAACATAGCATCACGTTCTCCAAAACCTAAGGCACCTGGTTGACAGGTCTGCACACAGGCTGGCAGCAAATTATTTTCAACCCGATCAATACACCCCGTACATTTAGAGGATTTTTTCTTGACCGGGTCGACCTTCGGTACCCCAAAGGGACAGTTCTCCACACAATAACCACAGCCGATACATTTATCTTGATTAATCACCACATACCCGGATTCCGTCTGAGTAATCGCACCGGAAGAACAGGCTTTCAGACAAGCGGGATCTGCGCAGTGGAAGCATTGGGCCTTGCGCATTAACCAATTCATTGTTTGGTTTTCATATTTTTCGATAACGGTCATATATGTCCAGGTTTTAGTTGTAAAATTCATTTGAGTTTGATAACTGGTGAGCAGCTGGGTTTTCTCTGCTGGAAGCTCATTCCATTCCTTGCAAGCCACTGAGCAAGCTTTGCACCCAGTACATTTAGAAGTGTCGACAAAAACCATCTTTTTCGTCATGGCTATGCCCTCCTTATCTTGACTAGGCAAACCTTATACTCCGGAGTACCGGCCCCAGGATCCAGCGCAGCAATGGTTAAATCATTAGTACTCGGACCGGGACTTAAGGAGGCAAAACCCCAGCTCCAGGGCATTCCGATGGTTTCAGTGTCTTTTCCGTTGACTTTGTAGGTCTGCAGGCGATCAGTCACTAAGGCCCGTACGATGATTTTGCCCCGTGCTGAAGCAACTTCGACCATATCCCCTTCTTTAACTCCAATCTTTTGCCCTAGGTTTTTACTGATTTCAGCAAAAGGTTCCGGCATGATTTCATTCAACCAGGGAATATTGCGGGTAATCCCTCCGGCACAGAAGTGCTCAACCACTCCATATGTGGTCAGCACATGGGGATACTCTTCCGACTTACCCAGCTGAGTTGAGACAACCAGAGCCACTGGGCTGATGGAAACCTTAGGATGTAAGATGTTTGTCGTAGGGCTTTCCGTGGGTTCGTAGTATTCCGGCATGGGTCCGTCTACGCAGAGACCTCCGGGACGTATCCCGATGGGTGGCAGACCATCTGTTGGGGTGGTTGTCGGTAACCCGCTCATATAAGTGGCAGTAAATAACCTGCCTACACCCTCGGGATTCATACGGAAACTTTGCTTCCCTTCCGGTGTATCAGGACCCTTAGTTTTATCGACAACATCCGCTCCATCGTTTCCTGCCCATACCTTAGATTCGCTATCCCACCAAATAAGCTGACGTTTAGCGTCAACCGGCCTTCCTGCTTCATCACAAGATGCTCGGTTGTAGAGAATACGAACATTTCCCGGCCAAGCAAAACTCCACTCTCTGAACAGTCCTAATCCTGTGGGGTCATCATTTTTACGACGGGCTGCCAGGTTTCCATTCCCTGTCACGCCGGCATAAATCCAACACCCTGTAGAAGCTGTCCCGATTGGTGCTTTAAGATAATCCCCGATTGTAGGCAGCAGCTTACCGGTGGTCTCGTCATAACCGCTCAACTCTTGAAGCACTTTCAAAGCGCTGGGTTCTCCCTCACCATAGTCCCAACGAGCCTTGAGTATTGGGGCATCCTTGGCATCCGTGCTGCCTTCATATAGCTTTCTGATTTTCTTGAAAAGGTGATCCAGCAGATCCAGATCCGGTTTCGATTCTCCAAGGGGCTTAATCGCCGCCTCTTTCCACTGAATCCAGCGGGAGGAATTAGACATACTGCCTGCTTTCTCATAAACAAAGGCCGCGGGGAACATGATGACTTCAGTCTTAATATCCGCCGGGTTCACCCCCGGTTCACGCCAAAACTGGGATGTCTCAATCTCGAAAAGGTCAGATACCACGAGCATATCAAGTTTAGCTAAGCCCGAACGGACTAACTTGCGATCCGGAATAGAAACCAGAGAGTTAGAGCCAACATTGAAGAGAAGCTTAAACTGTCCTTTATTCATCATCTCAAAGATTTTGACCATCGTAGCATTCACTGAAGGATTGGTCTTGGGTAAATAGTTAAATCCATAATCGTTTTCTTTTGTGGCGTTGGCACCAAACCAAGCTTTTAGCAGGGCAACCAGATGTTTCTCATAAAATGACCCATTACGCACCAGATAATCCCGCAAGGTCTTATCTGTATTAATCGGGTAGGGCAAATAACCCGGCAAATTACTGACCAGGTTAGCCATATCCGTCGAACCCTGAACATTGGGCTCTCCTCGTAAAGCATTGATGCCGCCGCCGGCTTTTCCGATGTTGCCCAACAACAGTTGGATAATAGCATAAGCTCGAATTCCTTGCACACCCGTGGTATGTTGAGTCATTCCCAAAGCGTAGAGAATACTTCCCGGTTTTCCTTTACAGAAGACCTCAGCAATTTCCTTAATCTTGGTTGCAGGAATTCCGGAAATGTTTTCCGCTGTTGCAAAGGTATATCTTGCATAGTGAACCTTAAGCTTGGCAAATACGCAATCAGGATCCTCCAGACTTTCTGCCTTCAGTGGCTTATTATCTGGACCAAGTTGATAAGCCCAGCTGGTAGTCGCATATTTTCTGGTCTTCTCGTTATAACCGGAGAAGATACCCTCTTCTAACTTGTAATCTTTGCTGATCTTCATTAGAGCGTTGGTGTAATTTAAGACATACTTCTCATCGTACAATTTTTGATTAATAATATAATTTATAATTGCTCCTAGATAGGCAATATCCGTTCCCGGACGAATTTGGGCAAAGATATCTGCTTTAGCAGCTGTCCGGGTAAAGCGGGGATCAACGACGATGATTTTCGCACCCTTTTCTTTAGCTCGATTTATCCACTTTATGGCAATAGGATGGTTTTCGGCACAGTTACTGCCAGCTATTAAGAAAACCTCAGAATTTTTCAGATCAGACCAGGAATTTGTCATGGCACCACGACCAAATGAGGGTGACAAACTTGCCACCGTGGGAGCGTGTCAGATCCTGGCCTGATGTTCATTATATGGAGTTCCGATCAAGCGACTGAATTTTGAAATCAGATATGACTCCTCATTATCAACTTCCGCTGATCCCAAAAAGGCGATTCCCTCCGCCCGGTTTACTAATAAGCTCTCCGGCAGTCCGGTTTTGGCATTCACAAGCTCATCGACAGCTTTCCAACTGACATCCCTGACTGCTTTAGTTTTCTTGGCCACAATGTCCAAGGCCTCTTCCCAAGAAATGTCTTCCCAATGATCAGCTCCGGGAGCCCGCCGTCTTGGCCTAATTACACGATCCGGCGAGTTAGCAACACTAAGTAAACTAGCAGCCTTTGGGCACAGCGTCCCTTCATTGGTGGGATGATCGGGATCACCTTCAAGATGTATAAGCTTACCATCTTTGACATACAAGAGCATCCCACAGCCACCGGAGCAGAAGTGACAAATACTAGGAATCTTTTTACTTCCCTCCAGCTTCAATACATATCCCTTGGCCTCAGCTACTGCGGGGTCAAACCCCAAACCAGCTGCCAAAGCAGCGATGGAAAGCCCAGAAAGTTTTAAGAAATTTCGACGCGAAACATCCATCTTTTTTCCTCCCTCTTTAAATGTTCATACATGCCTATGTGTTGGTATCAGTTTTACTGCTTACAAGTAAGGTATGAATGACACAAATTGGACGAGGACCTAGATCAAATAATTAGAAAGAATTTTCTGAATCAACACATTATAAGCTTACAGCCCTTTGTCGCTTTAGTCATTATCAAAATAATTAAGTAAATAAAAAAATATTCTGTAAATATAAAGTACACTGGCTCTTTACTATTCTGAGTTGTTATGGTTAACCAATTAATCAATATCTTTAACACTTAGATTAGGTACGGGTTGAAATAGTTTTACCGGTCTTCCCACTGTTCCGTATTTTAACTCTGTTGTCAAAGCACCATGTTGTTCCAGAAACTCTAAGTATCTCCGAACAGTTACTCTTGTTAGGTTTACCCCTTCGGCGACGTTTTCAGCAGATACCAGTTCCCTTGTCTCGCACATAAATGAAAGGATTTGCATTAAAGTGAGTTGATTTAATCCCTTAGGTAAGCTTTGTTGATCAAATTTCCAGCTATTCTTTGGATCTTCAGTCATATTTAGCGCAGAAGGAGCTTTATCAACTTGTAAGTCCCTAGACATGGTGGCTTTACTCATTTCATCTGCGATATCCCCTAGTCTTTCAACCATTTGGTTAAAGGCAACCGCCAGATCTCCAATCTCTTTGGGGCCGGTGATATCAACTTTCTCGGCAGCGTGTCCGGTAGCCACATCACGTGTGGCGAGGGTTATGTCTCGGAGTGGGTTAATGATTACTTTTTGAATAAAGAACCAAGTTGATAAGGCCACAATTAAAGTAATTCCTAAGCCAAACCCTGCTAACAGAATTAACGAATTAACAATGAAAGCTTGAGTATAGTTTTTTGAAATACCAACATAAAATATCCCAATAATATCACCATTGCTATCACGAATAGGTTCATAGGCCGTTTGATAAAGCTGACCAACGACATTCGCTTCACCCAGGTAGATCTGCCCATCTTTCAAGACAGTCTGCGCCACTGCATCGGATACTTTTGTCCCTATTGCTCTCTCACCGTTGGTACTGCGCACAGTTGTAGCAACTCGAGTATCGCCGAGAAATAAAGTCACGGTGTCACCGGTTAGTTCTGCTAAATAATCGACAAGTTCTGTTTGATGGGATATTTGAGTATCACCTTTGTACAGAAGTCCCTCTTTTACTTGCCAAGAACCTGGGGTCTTTAAATCGATAATTTCCATGCATGTTGTTAAATCAGTTTTAGCTTTGACGATAGCCGCATCCACTGCTCGATGCTTCAAATGCCAACCTAATCCGAAAATCAAGCTCGTCGCGAGGACAATTAGCGACCCCAGCATGAGTATAAGAATTTGATGTTTTAGTGAGTGCAAAGAAACACCTCCTCGGAGATAAATATACTTTCATTCAATTCGGGATCTATCCAATAAAAACCTCTCTACCTAGTAACTAATTTATTTTTATTCCATAACTGGAAGGATTTTACCTTTATCGCGTTGAACTTATTTGAAAATCAGTCCGGGTTTAGGAGGAAGTAAAGATGTCCTTATTTCGGATGCTCTATGATATTCTGAGTCAAAACGGTTGGGAGTTTGATTTTGACAATAAAAACGAAATCATTCGGCTGGAGATTCGAGGCATAAATACAGATTTTAACGCTTTCCTTTTTGTAGACGAGGAGCAAGAATCACTGCTATGCAATACACATATTAACCAAAAAATCCCTCCTTCTAAACGGCTTGAAGTATGTGATTTCATGAGTAGGGTTAATTACGAGTTAGTCAATGGCAACTTTGAAATGGACATGGATAACGGTGAGATAAGGTACCGTACATACCTAGATCTTGCTGACGCCAAACCCTCTCAAGATCAAATACTAAATGTTGTCTGGAACGGGGTACTAGGATTTGATACCTATTACCCAGGCTTAATGAAGCTGGTATATGGGGATTACAGTGCGGAAGAAGCCGTCGCTTTTTGCACTGAGGATAGTTAATATTATTAAAAGGGTTGTCTCATAATGAATGTCTGAAAACATTCATTATAAGACAACCCTTTTAATGTTTATAACCTAAGCTACTCAGCCATGGGCATAATATAGATCAGAATCATTATGTAATGAACAATACTTCCTGCCCCAATGAATATATGAAATATCTCATGGAAACCAAAACGTTTCGGAAAGAAGTCAAAAATCTTAGTTGCATATATAATGGCCCCAACGGTATAGGTGACTCCACCTACCGCCATGAGAATAATTGCACCCATGGGCAAATTCTTAACAAGCTGTAGGAAAGGAACTAAAGCTATCCAGCCAAGTGACACATAAAAGGCTGAAGATACATAACGGGGCGCATGAATAAACCAAATTTTTAATAACATCCCTATAATCGCCAGAGCCCAAACCACAGTTAGCATCGCCCAACGCCATGCCCCTTCCAATCCATAATAAAACACTGGTGTATAAGAACCGGCAATTAATAAATAAATCGCAATATGATCCACCTTTTTAAGGAGAAGTTCTTTCTGGGGAGTTGTTCTTACCCAATGGTAAAGTGAGCTGGCACCATAGAGCAAGATCATACTAACTCCATATACCGTCATTGTAATGAGCTTTGAAATATTATTTTTACTTAGGATAATAAGAAACACTAGTCCCACGATTGCAGCCATAAACAATACAAAATGTGTCCAAGTGTTAACTGGTTCCTTCATCTTTAAAAACATCTGAAAGCCTCCCCTAAGTCTAAGTAATTTAATTCTAAACCTTACAATCCATAAAATCAATAACAATTCGGCTCCCGAACCAAAAGGAAAGCCTTTTATATTGTAGCAATAATTACCTGAGTAAGAAAATCGATAAATCACATAATAAGAATGTTCCAGTACACAAACACAAAACACAATTTTAAAGGAGGGTACCTATCATGGCAGGAGAAAGAAACAGTAATCAACCAGCAGCTAAAGGCGCTTCACAACAATTGGATCAGTTCAAATATGAAGTGGCAAATGAAATGGGCCTTCAATTAGGCGGTGACCGTACCAGTCGCGAAAACGGTTCTGTCGGCGGTATGATGACCAAACGTATGATTCAGTTTGCTGAGGAACATCTTAAAGGCGGAAGCAAAATCTAACTTCAAATAATGTTGTTAGTACTTAAGAAGGATATCGAAAGATATCCTTCTTACTATTTATTTAAGGCATAGTATTAGCTTTATAAAACTAAAAAATTCTTCTAACTCTTATACATACTAACTTTCACATACCAAACTAATAGAATAGAAATAAATCTGATTAAATATAAAAGGAGCTTTAAAGCTCCTATTTAATCGTTCCATCTGTTTCCTCAAGGAATTTTTTCTTTGAAGCCAAGTGCTCTTTAACATCTTTAATTTGATGAGCACTTAACTCTTCAGCATTCTCTAATAGAAACTCTTCATTCTTATGAATGTTGCGGAGAGTTAATTCGATCTTTTTCAATTCCTCATTTTTATACTTGTTGCCATCATTTCTTGGCATTGTTTCATCACCTCAGTAAATAGTTTATCCAAAGATAAGGTATTCATCCGAGATAATAATTTCCGAAGTTAAGGAATTAGTTATTCTTCGACTTTTTTGATTTTGTAAAGCGAGCGAGCAGACAAGCGCTCCTTCAGTCAGTTTGTTGGGAGTAAAGTAGAACTTTAGGGGTGCTCAGGTTAGCCTTGTGGAAATCTTACTCGTGCTAGGCATTTTTATTATCTGATGGTGCCGCCTTAGCAGCAGCATGAATGGTATCCAGTGCACATGCCGGCGAATACCAAAGGGGCCGCTTAACGGCCCCTTTCAACTTATTCAACGACGGTATACCCAGCATCTACGATTGCTTTCACGAGATCCTCGCGCTTAGCCTCACCAGTTACGACCGCTTCCTTAGCCGCAAGATCAACTTTTACGCTTTCTACACCACTCACTGCCTGTAAAGCTTTTTCTGCTCTCATTTTACAGTGGTTACAGGTCATCCCTTCAACCCTCAGAATAGTTTGACTCATCCTTATCACCTCGCTTATTCAGAAGTCAGAGTTCAGATGAAATCTGACTCGGACAGAATTATGGGAATATCCTTTAAGGCCCGCAAATGACTGGTTCGGCAACTCACAAGCCGAAAAGGAAACTTAAACATTGTCTTCTATCTAACCCTCTAGTTGACGATCAAACCGTCTTAAAAGAATAGAACTTGTCACTACTGAAACCGAGGAAAAGGCCATTGCCAGTCCAGCCCATTCAGGAGGCAGAAGCTCACCGGTAATCGGATAAAGGACACCTGCGGCAATGGGAATACCGATGACATTGTAGATTAAAGCCCAGAAAAGGTTTTGCTTTATCTTGGTTAGAGTTTTTCGCCCTAAACGAATTGCTCTCTCCACATCCAGCAGGTCATTGCGGACTAAGACTACATCCCCGGTTTCCTTGGCAACATCAGTTCCTGAGCCAATGGCTATCCCGATATCAGCTTGGGCAAGGGCTGGAGCGTCATTAATCCCATCCCCCACCATGGCCACTTTATAACCTTGATCCTGATACTTCTTAATAATACTGATCTTATCTTGGGGCAAAATTTCAGCAATAACTTCATCGATCCCCACCTGTTCACCAACCACATTAGCGACTTTTTTATTGTCCCCGGTAATCATAAAGGTCTTTAAACCTAAGTTATGCAAACGCTTAATAGCTTCAATAGTGCTTTCTTTAATGACATCGGCTAAAGCTATAAGACCTATAACTTTACCATCAAGGGCAATAAAGCTTGTGGTTCGGCCGGATTCCGCCAAACGCCTAAAGTCTTGCTCCGATTCACCAATATCCACACCTTGTAAATTCATCAATTTAATATTCCCAATCAGTAAGGTTTTCCCTTGATAAGAACAAGTTACTCCATAGCCAGCCTCTTCCCGATAATTCTCGACATTTTCAATTTTTAGATCTTCCAGCTTACTCTTAGCTACAACAGCCTGAGCCAAGGGATGAATTGAGGGGTTTTCACCAGCAGCTGCAATCCTAAGAATATCTTGTACTGAGAAATCCCCATAGGGCACAATATCTGTCACTTCCGGAGTACCCTTAGTTAATGTTCCTGTTTTATCAAAACCAATAGCCTGCAGCTTGGCAATTCCTTCGAGAACTGCCGCGGTTTTGAACAAGATACCTCGGTTTAATCCTACTCCGCTCCCAACCATAATGGCCGTAGGAGTCGCCAGGCCTAATGCGCAGGGGCAAGCAATTACTAAGACAGCTATGGCAGCGGTAAAGGCAAAGACAAAGGTACTATGGAAAACTACATACCAAATTGCAAAGGTAAGGATTGATAAGCCAACCACAGCCGGGACAAAGTAGTTGGATATAACATCAGCAAGCCTCTGAATCGGTGGCTTAACCCCTTGGGCATCTTCTACCATTCTAATAATTCCGGAAAGAACCGTGTCCTTACCTGTTTTAGTTGTTCTAACCTTAATACTTCCCGATCGATTAATTGTTGCCCCAATCACCTGGTCTCCAACACTTTTGTCAATGGGAATAGATTCTCCGGTCAGCATTGACTCGTCAATACTTGCTTGGCCCTCAATTATTTCACCATCAAGGGGTATTCTTTCTCCCGATTTCACTATAGTGATATCTCCGATTTTTAAATCCGAAGCCGACACTTCTTTAACCACGCCATCCACCCATAAATGGGCTTTATCTGCCTGGAGCTCTAACAGTTTTTTCAGAGCCTGTCCAGCCCTGCCCTTAGCCTTCGCTTCAAGATATTTTCCAAAGCGAACAAAGGTAATCAACAAGGCAGAGGTATCAAAAAAGTTGGGGCCTTCGAAGAAAACAGCAGGGATAAACATATGAATTGTGGTCATCAAACTATATCCGTAAGCAGCAGTAATCCCAATCGCCACTAAAACGTCCATATTAGCTGAGCGATTCTTTAAAGCATGGTAGGCCCCCCGATAAAATGTCCAACCGGCAGTAAACTGAACCACTGTCGCCAAAATGAGCATAGTATACATGATTGGTCTGGACATTGGCAAGAACATCAGCGGCATAATCGGCAAGGAAAGAATTGCACTAAAGATTAGCCAATTACGCTGCCTGAGGGCAGTGCGATCATCTTGATTCTCATCCATATTCTCGACAGGCGTATATCCGGCATCCCGTACCTGGGCAAAGATTTCTTTCATAGTTACTGCACTGGAATCGAACTCTACCGTCACTGTTTCACTTGCCAAGTTGACAGCCACACTGTGGACACCATTGGTACCCTTGAGTTTTTTTTCGATTGCCAAGGCGCAGTTGGCACAGGTCATACCGCTCACTTTAAATTGTTGTTTTCCTTCATCTGCACTTTGAGCACTATACCCCAGATCTTTGATCTTTGCTAGAAGATCATCGTCTTTAAACACCTTAGAATCCGTTTCTACCGTTAGCTTTTCCGAGGCAAAATTAACTGCAGCTGATTTTACTCCTGGTAAATTCCGCAGACCCTTTTCAATCGTTAAAGCACAATTCGCACAAGTCATCCCCGTTATTCTAAACTTGAGCTTTGAATCTATAATCGAAGACTCACCCTTAGTCTCCTCAGACTCCTTCTGTTCATCATCCCTCACAGAGTTGCCTGGCTTTACTTCCTCTAAGTCCTCCAGCTCTGCCTGTTCAACGGCCAGTGGTTCTAAAGAATAACCGCCTTCCTCAATCTCCTTCCGAACCTCCGCCAAATTGACCTGACCGGGGTCCCAGGTAAAAGTGGCCTTGGAGTCTGCTAAAGAGACCTGAACCTGTTCCACACTTGGATATTTTTCCAGAATCTTCGTGACATGATTGACGCAATGCTGACAGCTCATGCCATATATCTTAATTTCTTTACGTTCTCGGTTTGCTTGTTCCATCATTTATATCCCCCAAACATAGTCCACTTCTAACGCATCATGCGAAAGATCGTCTTTAGGACTTCATCAACAACTTGATCATCATTCCCTTGTAATCTTTCTTTGACGCATGATTTCATATGCCTTTCCAGAAGTAAGCGAGACGCTCCATCTAGAGCGGATTGAGCAGAGGAGATTTGATTTAAGATATCATCACAATAAACCTGCCGCTCTATCATCCCTTTAATGCCACGAATTTGCCCTTCAATACGGTTCATTCGCGTTACAAGTTCTTTAATTGTCTTATCATCATGATGACTCCTTCGCTCTCCTTGTCCTTGCCCCTGTGAATCACCACCGCAAACTGAACAGGTCTGGGTCTGCTTATCATTAAAATCCATTTAAATCACCTCTAATCAACATAGTATACCCCCCTACCCCTTATGTCAAGTTCTTGTTTCTTACTGCTTAACAATTATCCCTTAGTATTCCTAAATAGTCCTATGTTATCCTGAGCCATCATTTGAACAGACTGGGTTCAACTCAAATGATGGCTCACAGATAACAAACAATCAGACACCCTCTTCAGCAATTAAAGTAGGTGCCTGATATTTTCTCGGAAGCTATTTTAAGCTAATGGAATTCCCTTACGATCCAATTCAAATTTAACAGCATTAGCAAGTTTACCGGATATCACCAGTTCTTTGGCCAGATTAATATCCATATACATAACCCGATCTTCTTTGAGGGTAGGTACCTTGGAACGCACCAGTCGATAAGCACTCTCACTTCCCTTGCCAAGACTTAAGTTTTCTTTGCCCGATCTCAGATCCAGGCCTTGACAGGCTGCTAATAACTCCATTCCCAGCACATGCCCTGTGTTTTCAATGATACTGCGAGCCTTGCGGGCGGCGATTGTCCCCATACTCACATGGTCTTCTTGATTAGCAGAGGAAGGGATGGAGTCTACACTTGCTGGATGAGCTAAAACCTTATTCTCGGAAACCAAAGAAGCGGCTGAATACTGCACAATCATAAAGCCTGAATTCAACCCTCCATTAGGTGTCAGAAATGCCGGCAACCCGCTTAGGCTGGGATTAACTAAACGCTCTAAACGCCGTTCCGAAATATTAGCCAGCTCCGCCATGGCAATTCCCAGAAAATCCATGGCTAAGGCAATGGGCTGACCGTGGAAATTCCCCCCGGACAGCACGGAATCTTGATCAGGGAAAATTAAAGGGTTATCAGTAGCGGAGTTGATTTCTGTTTCTACAACCTTTTTAACGTAGGCAACCGCATCCCCCGAGGGACCATGGACTTGGGAAATGCAGCGCAGAGCGTAGGCATCTTGCACTCGGGGATGATGTTCATCAGCAAGGAAAGTACTGCCTTCCGTAAGCTGGCGTATTTTTTTCGCTGTCTCAATTTGCCCAGGATGAGGACGGACGGCATGGATTTTGGGATCAAAGGCTGCCAAAATCCCTTCTAAGGCTTCGAGAGTCAAAGCTGAGGTAATATTTGCTGATTCACATAAAATCTCAGCATCCCAGACCGCTAAAGCCGCTATGGCTGTCATTACCTGAGTGCCATTAATCAGGGCTAAACCTTCTTTGCCTTCCAAAACCACAGGTTCTATACCCGCTTGAGCCAAGGCATCCCGCCCACTCATCCGCCGTTCTTTATAAAAGGCTTCTCCTTCACCGAGCAAAACCAAAACCATATGGGACAACGGTGCCAAATCCCCACTTGCCCCAAGGGATCCTTTCTCAGGGACGACGGGAACTATTCCTGCATTTAACACCTTAATTAAGGTCTGAAGAGTGGAGAGACGAATCCCGGAAAATCCTTTGGCTAAAGCATTGGCCCGCAGCAGTAAAATTCCTCTTACGACTTCCGAGGCTAGAGGTTCTCCAACACCTGTTGCATGACTCATTATAAGATTACGTTGCAATGTTTTGGCATCCTCTTTGGAAATAAAAACATCACTAAACTTGCCGAAACCGGTAGTAATGCCATAAACGGTTTTATTACCTGCAATTAATTGATCTACGTATTCTCTGGATTTTACGACCTTTTCCTTAGCTGAGGGGTGTAATTCTACTTTAGCACCATAGCGTGCCACGGCAACCACTTGCTCTAAGGTCAGGTTTTCTCCATCCAAAGTAACTTTAGACTTTTCTGCTAATACTACGCTCATGTTTTTGTCCTCCTTATTAGAGTAAAGAAAACTTGGCTGGCGCTGAAGACACTGTCTTCGCACGAATTAACCATCTTGCAGCCGCAGGCGCGGCAAGCAGCCTTAGTTGCCCTTATGTTTAGATAGTATAATAACAAAGTTTTATACTTTCTGGATTGTACAAAAAAGAGGATTAAGCCATAAACTTTCGTCTATAGCTTAGCCCTCTAACATCTAATAACTCTGAGCATACCCTATTTTATTGCAACTTTCGAAAATACATACACTTTATTAATTCAAATCTTTAGAGATGGTTAATACCTAAACCACAAACCTCATGTTCATGTCCTTTAATTGGTGCACCTATCATTCCATACATGCTGACAGCAATCCAAAGATCATCTGAATCCTCTAGAGTTCGCGGCCCTTTGACAACTGCAAAGCGAAGTCCCACTGTACGCAAAATATTCCCCAGTTGAAGGGGCCCTCGGCCCAAACCCTGCAAGGCATCAAGAATAGCGTGATAAAGAGCATGCTGGGAACGATAACTCTCATCCGTGAGCCCCGCCCGTTTGGCTGCCGTTTCCACTGCAGCAATTATTTTTTGGACATCCATAGAACCAACCTTACCCGTAACAACCTCAAAGCCCTTTAATCTAGCCCGAGAAACGTAGTCATCAGTCTCAGATCCTTCGGCCATCGCAATCAGTAAAGCCGTTTTTCCCAACGATGAAAAATGTAACATGATAGCCCCCTGATTCAACCTGAGCATTCTATTATCTATGTCAGCATGCTTACTCATTAATAGCTGACCCTATTCTTATCATAGACGAGAAACAACTATCCTTCAAGAGAAAATTCTTAAATAGCTTACTTAGATGGCTAATAATCTTGATTGAAATTATATTCAGCCCTATGCCAGTTTGCAATCCCCTTGCAAACTGGCATTCCTGCGGCACAGCTGCCCTGGAAGACCCTGGCACGCCAAATTTACTGTCATCAGATGAACTACCGGCACTATAGGATGAAATAGCGCCCTGTATTTCTGAAATACTTTAGATAGTCCTCCTGAAAAGTTGCCTTGAGATGGACTTCCTCCTGGAGGATTAATAAATGGATGGCCAAGATATTGGTGAAGGCTAGTGCTAAGGTTAGAAGACTAGGGTAAGTAAGGAAAAGACCCATAAACATTAAGTCAAAGCCAACAAAAGCAGGATTTCTGGAAAATTGATAGATCCCGTCTGTTACTAGAGAGGTTTTGACACTTTTATCAATACCCACCCGCCAGGAGGTTTTCATGGCAATCATGGCTACAATAAATATTCCTAACCCCACTGTAGTGATGAGAAGGCCTAAACCGCTGAGATAACTAGTCCTAAGGAAAGGAACAGTCCACTGGGAAATTAGCGGTTCGAATAAGGAAAGCAGCAACCAAACAACACCCCAAAGAAATGTCGTGAATTTAACAAATGCTTCCACCACTCTTATAGGAGATTCCTTCCTGCCTTTACTGAGGACATTGGCGTCAATTCTATACCTTTTTTTTAGAAGTAATAGTTTGGACAAATATGAGAACAGAAACACCAGAAATAAGAAAAGTGAAAGACTATTTTTCAGATTAAACATAGACGTATCCCCCATAACAAAGTTAATCCCTAGGCACCAATATAAATAGCTTCTATATATCCGTTGATCAACCAAGACCAGGTTAAGTGGTTTGGGGATGATTTAGTTCTCCAAACTTGTGTGCCTGCTTACTCGAGTCGCATTTAACACGGCTAAAAGGGCTACGCCTACATCAGCAAATACCGCTTCCCACATGGTGGCAATGCCAATTGCCACCAAGAAAACAAAGCCTAGTTTTATTCCTAAAGCAAAGAAGATATTCTGCCAGATGATTTTCTTTGTAAAAAATGCGATTTCAATAGCCGTTAAAAGTTTAGCCGGTTGATCTTCCATCAGCACTACATCAGCGGCTTCAATAGCTGCATCTGATCCCAATCCCCCCATAGCTATCCCTACATCTGATCGCATCAGGACCGGAGCATCATTAATCCCATCCCCAACAAAGACAACCTTCTCTTTGCTATTTCCACTCATTAGTTTTTCTACCCAAGCAACCTTGTCCTGAGGCAGTAAATCAGCATGGAATTCCCTTACCCCTAAGTCTTTGGCCACACTTTCGGCAACAGTTTGATGATCTCCCGTCAACATCACTGTTTTAATCCCCGAGTTTTCTAAAGCCCTAATGGTTTCTTTAGCACCGACTTTTAGTCGATCTGAAATCAAAATCTGCCCCGCATATTTGCCCGAAACTGCTACATATACTAAAGTTCCCTTAAGACCATGTTCCTCCTCAGGAATAAGAATTCCTGAATCTTTTAAAAGTACAGCCTTGCCAACCAGAACATCGAACCCTTTAATTCTAGCTCGAATCCCCTTCCCGCTGACTTCTTCATAGTCCTCAATGTCTCCCGGGTCAATGGCGTATCCGTAACTCTCACGTATCGACTTAGCTATCGGGTGACTGGAATGAGCTTCCGCAATGGCTGTTATCTCCATAAGAAATTCTGATTCAAAGCCCTTTGCCGGGTTTATTTTTACTACATCAAAGACCCCTTGAGTTAAGGTTCCGGTTTTATCAAAAACAACAGTCTTTACTTTAGTCAGCGCTTCAAGATAGTTGGCCCCTTTGACCAAGATTCCCTGCCGAGATGCTCCGCCAATTCCGCCAAAATACCCCAAAGGAACTGAAATTACTAAGGCGCAGGGGCAGGAAATCACTAGGATTGTCAGGGCACGATAAACCCATTCACTGTAAGTTCCCATTCCGATAAGCGGTGGAATTATCGCAATTCCTAAGGCGATGAACACCACAGCCGGGGTATAATAACGAGAAAAAGTAGTGATAAACTTTTCGGTGGGTGCTTTTCGCGAACTGGCGTTTTCCACAAGATCGAGGATTTTTTGAATTGATGACTCTGCAAAAGGCCGAGTAACCCGAACAGTGAGCACACCGCTGGAATTGACCATCCCAGCTAAAATGGTATCCCCTTTTTCCATATTTCTCGGGACTGATTCTCCGGTCAAGGCAGAAGTATCTACAAATGAAGAACCGTTTACCACTTCTCCATCTAGGGGAACCTTTTCACCAGGTCGTACTAAGATTAATTGTCCAACTTGAACATCTTCCGGAGCAACTTTCTGAACATCTAATTGATGAACTAAGTTTGCATAGTCCGGCCTGATATCCATCAAGGCTTGAATAGAGCGTCGTGAACGATTAACCGCTAAGTCTTGGATATATTCGCCAACTGTGTAAAATAGCATTACCCCAACTGCTTCAGGAAGCTGCTTGATGGCTATGGCTCCAATCGTGCCCAAAGCCATTAAAAAGTTCTCGTCAAACAAAGCCCCTTTAGTTATGTTTCTCAGGGCAGTATAAAGCACCTCATAACCAACGAGAAAATATGCCGTTAAAAACACCGTATATTCTAGGGGCAAAGGCAAGTCAATTTTCAACACCGGCAATATAAGGCCTAGTGTAAGTAAAATCCCTGCCACAAACATTCTCATTTTCTTCCAGATTAATTCTGAGGAACCCTCTTCTTGTTCAAGGCCCCTACTTAGTTGGTTTATAGGTTTCAATATTACCCCCGGCTCAATCCGATCAACGATACGTTGGGCTAGTTCCAAAGCAGCAGGAGGTAAATAAACAGTTTGGGTTGCAAAGTTAAGGCTGGTTTCTCCAATGGTTTCCTCTAAACTGAATGCTTTTTCAATTTTTAAGGCACAGTTCGCGCAACTCAGTCCTTCTAAGCGATATTTAAGCTTTTCTTGATTGTGTTTTTCTATACTCATCTCTTTTTCTATACTCATCTTTTTTTCCTCCAACCTACTATCAATAATAATTCAATGCTGTCTAGGTCCGAGGCACCTAGTCACTCAGAGATGTTCCTTATTTTCTTACCTATGCCCTTCGGAAATATGCTCCAGACCCTCACGATAAAGTCCCATTACATGGTCATCATCTAAGGAGTAATAAACCATCTTTCCCTCTCTTCGATATTTCACCAGATGATTACTTCGAAGTACACGTAATTGATGTGATGTGGCTGATTGACTTAACTCTAATAGCTCAGCTAAATCGCATACACAGAATTCATTTTTGGCTAAGACATCCATAATTCTCACTCGGGTCGGATCTCCAAGGGTTTTAAATAGCTCAGCCAATTGATGAATCTGTCCGGCAGGTATGAGAGTTTGGCGAACTGATTCAATCAAATCAGTGTGAATACATAAAGTATCACATACAGGGTTATCCGTTGACTGGGTTATAGATTCTAAAGCTTTATTATGTTCATTTAGATCGGGAGTCATAACAGGAACCTCCTTACATATGTTTATATGTTCATATGTAATTATAGCATAAGTTCTTTTTTTATCAATCCTTTCTCCAGATATTTTAGGGTTAAGGCACAAAAGGAAACACCCTATCCCGGGTGCCCTAAATACAGTTTAATTAGGAAAAATAGCTTTTTGCCTTAGTATTTTTGGGGCAAAACAAATCGGAACACCAAATTTAAAGTTGGTGTTCCGATTTGCTTTAAGGCTAGGTTCTAATCGGTACAGTGAAAACTATTGTACCTGATACATACCTTTGCTTTGCATGTATTGGAATAATCCTTCGCCATGTTCTTGTTCTTCCTTTTGAATATGGTTCAAAACTTGTCGGACATTAGTATCTCTAAATTCAAAAATTGCTGTATTATAGGCACCTGATACATACTTTTCCGTCATCAGCATATCTTTACAGAGTTTTGCATCTTCTTGATTGTAATTTCCTTGCGTTTGACCTTGGCTGCCACTAGAGGCTTGTTGGTTCTGAGCCTGTTGCCCTTGCTGTTGCCCCCCCATAGTAGGTATCTGCCCAGCTAACATCTGATTTATCGAATTCAGGTGTTCTTGTTCCTTAGCTGAGTATGAAGTAAATAACTGCTTTAACTCAGCGTCTTGTGCTTGATTAGCATATTTTGCATATTTGTCTACGCAGCTTTCCTCGTGTTCTTTTTGATCCATTAAAAGAGATTTCTCTTTTTGTGAAAATTGAATTGTCATATAAAGCACCTCCCTATTATGCTTTATATTGTTGTCGATAACTATAATTCTATGCATGAATCAAGCTTTTTCTTAATAATCGGTTTTCTTTACTAATACCTTCGATTAAATTATTCTTTTATTCGGTTAAACCCTAAATTTCTCAACGGCACTTTGCAGCTGGTTAGCATTTTGCGCTAGAGATTGAGCAGTTGTGGCAACAATTTGCATAGATGCTGAGACTTCTTTTGTTGAAGCTTCAATAGTTTCCGCTTTTATGACCGATTCTTCAGAAACTTGCTTGACTCTATCAACATAACGATTCATTTCCTCCATACTGCCAAGCATTTCTTCGCTGGAAGCAGCAATATCTGAAATATTGCCCGAAACATCTTTAGTCGCTTTGGCAATCACCCCCAAAGCCTCCTGAGCCTCGCGTATTGATATTACACTATCTTTTACTTGAGAATCTGTGAGCATCATTCCCTTAACTGCCTGGCTGATACTCTTTTGAATTAGAGTTGTGATCTCTGTAACATTCCGAGTTGATGAGGCTACATCCTCGGCAAGTTTATGGATTTCGTCAGCTACCACAGCAAATCCCTTGCCATGTTCGCCTGCCCGGGCAGCTTCAATAGCGGCATTGAGTGCTAAGAGATTAGTTTGTCGGGCTACTTGAGCAATTGTTTCGGTGATCAAACCGATGCGATTTGATTGTTCGGCCAACTCTTCAATGATCTGTACGGATTTGTTGACTGTTTGGTTAGTTTCTGCCATTGTCAACACTATCTGTGAAAGCTTTGCTAATCCCTCTTCTGAATGCTTCTCAGATTTTACCGCTTCAAAAGAAACGGATGTTGCCTTTTCAGCAACCATCTGAGCGGCTTTTTCAAGTTCGATAACCATAACTTTCATCTGGCTTTGAGTTTGGGCTTGTTCTCGAGCCGCGCTGGCCATGTGTGTTGTGTAATCGGCAACACCACTGTTGGTAGCTGTTACTTCTTCCGAACTTGCTGATAACTCCTCCGCCGAAACTACCCAAGCTTTAGCCATCTCACGGATATCATGAATCATAGTTCCAAAGTTAAGCATCATGTGGTTGAAAGCCTTGCCTAACTCAGCCACTTCACTCTTTGGGGAAAAACTAATTCTTTGGCTTAAATCCCCCTGGGCTACCTGAATAATTTTTTCCTGCATAACATAAATAGGTTTCAGAAATTGAATATA
Organism: Desulfosporosinus sp. HMP52; assembly: GCF_000765145.1. GTDB lineage: Bacteria > Bacillota > Desulfitobacteriia > Desulfitobacteriales > Desulfitobacteriaceae > Desulfosporosinus. Next base: position 33,042 of record NZ_JMGA01000014.1, read on the forward strand.
GTTTTTCAATGAGGCAAATATCCCAATTACTATACCGGATACTAAAAAACACGAAAACAGTATGATTGAATTTGACCGATTAAGCTTCATAATATAAGTAATTATAAGACCCATAGCAGATATCATAGGTACCACTGTAACTAAAGTTTGACTTATATACTTCACCAAACTAATTGTCTGTTTGCGTTCAATCGTCTCACTAACGGTTTCCATATATTAGAATACCTCCTTAGTTATAGACTAATTTCGCTGACAATTCATAATATCATAATTACATTAGCCCACCTTTTTCTTAAGTTGTTCCCAACCATAGACATAATGCAATTGTATAAAAAGTAAACCAGGATGTATTGCTTCACCACCCAGACTTGAAGCACTTGCATATACAGACTCAGCCGGGCTATGTCTAAGCATTTGCTTATTTAATTTGCCTCTAATCTCTTGACACCGGGCTTTCAAGTTATCGCTGGGTAAACCATGTCCCGGCAAATATACCTTACTTGGTAAATTTTCTATTCTATTAAGGCTTTCCAGATAACTAGGCATCCCGCTTACTACAATCCCTTCTTGTTCCCATATTCCTGGGTAAGGAATCTCATCGGGAAGAAGCATATCTCCAGAAAATAAGACAGAGTCCTTAGCAGCGTAGAAGGAAAGATGTCCTGCTGTGTGACCTGGTGTAGGTATTACCTGCAAGAGACTATTACCAGCCTGGATTGTTTGATAGGGTTCGAGCAAATTTACCTGATCAGGCAAGGCTGTAAAGGTTTGTAATCTTTTAGATATCTTAAGCATACCGGGAATCACGTTTTCCGGCACTCCCCACTCTCGAGTTGCCCATTCATTAAGTCGGGTAAAGGCCTCCCCCTGAACAAAACTAGTCCACTCTTGGTAATCTCTAGAACCGGCAAATACTCTTGCCCCTTCTTGGGCCAAGGTGTTTGCTGCTCCGGCATGATCCACATGCCAATGGGAAATCAGGACTTGTTCTAGCTTCTTTATCCCAACCTTCTTCATTCCTGCATGAACCGCTTCAAGAACCTCGGGAGTATTAGTTCCGGCATCCAATAATGTAGGAATTTCTCCGGCAAATAAATACAAATTAACCGCATCCACATTGATCGGAACTGGAATTCTCAACATAAACACATTATCTGCAACTTCTTTAAGATCAATCATCGCAAAAAACCTCCAAAAAATGAATGAACATTCATTGTTATTAAGTTAATTATGGAGTACAATTGAATAAGTAAGCAATAAAGGATTCATAATCTAAGTGTATCCGGGTGCTATCCAAGTTTTAAAAAACCGAAGAACTGTTAGGAGGATTTAATCAAATGAATACAACTTTAACTTCCCTACAAGAAAAACCTTATCAGTATCGGGTAATCTGTGAACGTTGCCACAGAACCTTATTTTATCAAGGTGAGGAAAAGGGAGAGACTATATCCGTCCTTTGCGATAAATGTACGGAAGAAACCATTGAGCCATATACCAACTGAACAAATTATAGTAAAATATTTACATTAAAAGGCCATGTCCTACAGACGATGGCCTTTTGTGTTGGAACAACACCCGAGAGTACTCCCACTTCTTTGTTAAAAAGTGAGAGTACTCTTCTAAGGTTAAACTACATTTTAAAAATTAGTAGTTAACAGGATAACCCTCTTTTTCAATGATATATTTAGCAATCTCTTGGCGCATGCCAATCATGTCAACGTTCGGACGTTTAACAAGCTTACGCATTCCAGCCAAGACTGTGTTCAGAGAATCCCCCTTCTCTACGGCACAAAGAACCTCTTTAGCTTGAACTTCAAGAATATTAAAGGCGGCATAGGCACCCAAAGTTGCGGCCTTCTCAACAAATACTTTGTGCTCATTGGAAACATCAAGAGTTTGGACTTTCTGAGCACGTAGAACGGCACTTTCCATAGCGTAGACTTGGTTGACCATCTCTGCCATACCTGTTAAGACAAATTGATTATCTTTTAAAGCCATACCTAGGTTTTGTGCTGCTAATCCTGCTGCCATTAAGCAAAGTTTCTTAGCTTTCTGAGTCATTTGGTTGAGAGCTTCTAATCCTTCTGCGTTTCCGCCCATTCCGACAGAAACCAAATCTTTACTAACAGCTTGAGCCGCTTGCAGCAAAGGAAGTTCACCTGTCATAGCCCTCTTCAGAAGAGTACCCGGAACAAGCAGGCGGTTAATTTCATTGGTTCCTTCAAATAGGCGATTAATACGAGAATCACGATACATGCGTTCAATCGGATATTCCTTAATAAATCCGTATCCACCATGAATCTGAACCCCTTCGTCTACTGCAAAATCCAGTACTTCAGAGGCATAAACCTTGTTTAAAGAGCATTCGATAGCGTACTCTTCCAAGGCCTTACCGGCTTCCTTGCGGCAGTCACCTGTCAGATCAAGATCGTGGAATCCGCTCTCCATCAGACCAGCTGTTCTGTAAACAACACTTTCTGCCATATAAGCTCGGGTAGCAATTTCAGCAATCTTGTTTTGAATTGCTCCAAAAGTATTAAGGGCTACCCCAAATTGTTTACGCTCTGAAGCGTATTTTAAAGCAGTCTCTAAAACCACTTGGACACTCCCGATGGCTCCGGCAGCCAGCTTAAAGCGGCCAACATTCAAGATATTAAAAGCTACAACATGACCACGTCCCAGTTCACCAACGACATTTTCCACCGGAACCATTACATCTTCTAAGATGACTTGACGGGTAGAAGATCCTTTAATACCCATTTTTTGCTCTTCAGGTCCCAGAGAAAAACCAGGATAGTCACGTTCGACAATGAAGTTGGTCATTTTTCCATCTACTTTTGCGTAGACCAAGAATACATCTGCAAAGCCGGCATTGGTGATAAATTGTTTTGTACCGTTAAGGATATAGTGGGTTCCCTCCGGATTAAGAACAGCCGTAGCCTTGGCACCCAGGGCATCTGATCCTGAACCAGGTTCAGTCAAACAATAGGCAGCAACCTTAGAACCATTAGCAAGCCCGGGAAGATATTTTGCCTTTTGCTCAGGTGTACCAAAATAAACGATTGGTAAAGTTCCAATTCCCGTATGAGCCGCATAAGCAACGGCAAAGGACCCTCCACGAGGAACCTCTTCCCCCACTACAACAGTCGCATACTTATCCATGGATAGTCCTTCAAATTCCTCTGGAATCTCTAACCCCAGTAATCCCAATTCTCCTGCTTGACGCATAAAATCTCGAACAACACCATCTTTTTGCTCCTCCATTTCCTCTATCTTAGGAGCAACTTCTTTGGTCATAAAATTATGAGCCATTCTCTTAAGCTGTTTATGGTCTTCGTTGATCTCCTCACGTACAAATATTTGATCAGGAGCGACTTCAGTCAGTAAAAATCCGCCTCCGCGTAATGCTAATTCCATATAACATCCTCCTCATTATCGAAGTACGAAGTTCGAGGCTCGAGGTTCGATTGAAGACGTTGGAGATCAAACGTCTAAACTTTTACCCGAATTTCCCGACTCCGCACCACGCATCTTATCTTTAAGCTTTAATAAAATGGACATCCCTTTACCTGCTCCCACTTCCCGGAAGTCAGCCAGACCGTCCTCGCCAGGTTCCCAGCCCACTCGCCCCTTACTTTCACACCCTCACTCACGTTCCCAGCCCCGTCGCCAGAAACTAAGGGGCCAATTGCACAGTGAACACTTCAGTGAAGTTCACGCTAACGCGAGTGCCGATGCTGAAGGGCCAATTGCGCCCAGGTTCACTCCTTTTGAGCGACCCGGAGGTTGGCGCAATTCCTTCAGCATCCAACGAGCCAGTGAAACGAAACGTGTGTGAACAGGGCAATTTGCCCCTTACTTTCACAAGACCCTATAGAAGCTCGTAAATCCCGGCCGCCCCCATACCGCCACCGATACACATTGTCACCATGCCATACTTCAACTTCCTCTTAGTCATTTCGCTTAAGAGTGTTGCTGTAAGCTTAGCACCGGTACAACCCAGTGGGTGTCCGAAAGCAATTGCTCCACCATTGAGATTCACTTTTGCAGGATCTATCTCCAGGGTTTTTAGAATCGCTAGAGATTGAGAAGCAAAAGCCTCATTGAGTTCAAATAAATCGATTTGATCCAGGGTTAATCCAACTTGTTTTAAAACTTTAGGAATGGCCTTGATCGGGCCGATACCCATCAATTCCGGTTCGACGCCGGCCACTGCAAAGCCACGCCAAACTGCAACAGGTTTTAGATCGAGGGCCTTAACTTTTTGTTCTGACATAAGTAGAGTCATTGCTGCACCATCACTGGTCTGAGACGAGTTCCCAGCCGTAACCGTACCTCCGGCTTTAAAAGCTGTTCTTAATTTAGCAAGGGACTCCGGAGTGGTCTCCGGACGAATTCCTTCGTCTTTAGTGAACCACTTTTCACCGGGTTTTCCATACATGGGAAGTGGAACCGGTACTATCTCATCATCAAAACGCCCGCTGCTTTGTGCCGCCCATGCCTTTTGATGACTTGCAGCAGCAAAAGTATCTTGTTGCTCACGAGTTATCTCATATTTCATAGCCACATTCTCAGCGGTGATGCCCATTGACACATAGGCCTGTGGAGCATGCTGAACCAAGTAGGGGTTTGGTGCTGGTTTCGCACCACCCATTGGAACCATCGACATGCTTTCCGACCCTCCGGCGATCATCACATCTGCCTCACCTAAGCGAATCCGATCGGCAGCCATGGAAATTGCCTGCAATCCGGAAGAGCAAAAACGATTGATGGTTACCCCGGACACGTCAATCGGAAGTCCGGCGCGCAGTGCCATGATTTTGGCCATATTCATTCCCTGCTCTGCTTCAGGAAATGAGCAACCTATAATGCAATCATCAATCTCTGCAGGATTAAGTGATGGAACTCTTTTAAGAATATCCTGTATAACATAAGCACCTAAGTCATCCGGACGTACCTGAGCCAAGCCACCTTTGCCTGATTTGCCAATGGCAGTCCGCTTAGACTGGATAATAAAGGCTTCTTGCATGCTTTTCCCCCCCTAATTCCGTAATGGCTTGCCTTTAGCGAGCATATGGCGGATACGATCTTGAGTTTTCGGTTCGCCTACTAAACTCATAAAGGCCTCACGTTCAATATCTAAGAGATATTGCTCATCTACGAGCATTCCCGCCGGTCGATCTCCGCCGGTTATGGCATAAGCTACTTTCTTGCCAATATGCTGATCATATTCCGATATATAATTTCCCTCGCGCATTCCATGGAGAGCTAATTCTAGAGTTGCACGAACTCCGGGTCCACCAACTTTATATTTCTTGGGCAAATTAGGTCTGAAGCTGCGGGCTAAGTCGATGACTCTCGCCTTGGCATCCAAGATGACATGGTCCGGATTCATGCTATAACGATCGTCCGCCCGTAAGAAACCAAGCTGTCTAGCCTTTTCTGCACTGTTTGAAACCTGAGCCATAGCCACGATTTCAAATCGTTTGGCAAAGAAATAATCTGGAGCTGCCTGGATACCTGGAAGAATACCTTCCATAGCTCGTATAGCCATTTCCTTAGTTCCGCCGCCGCCAGGGATTAAGCCAACCCCAACTTCAACTAAGCCCATATAAGTTTCTGATGAAGCTTGAATAGCATGAGAATGTAAGCAAACTTCACATCCTCCTCCCAGGGTCATGCCAAAGGGAGCTGCTACCACAGGTTTTTTAGCATATTTCAAAGCCATGGTGCCATTCTGGAATTGACGAACCATGTAATCGAGATCATCCCAGTTCTCTTCTTCTGCCTCAAGAAGAATCTGCATCAGGTTAGCACCTACACAGAAATTCTTACCTTGATTCCCGATAACCATGCCCAGATAGTTTTTATCGACTTCTTCTAATGATTTATGAATCATGGTCAAGATATCTGCACCTATGGAATTGCTTGGTGAGTGGAATTCTAAGCAGGCTACCCCATCTCCCAAGTCAATTAGGCTTGCTCCGGCATTGCCTAAGATTTTCTTGCCGTCTTTATGTGCTTGTTTCAGAGAAATCGCATAAGGACTTGATGCTTTTTTGTGATACTCTCCAGCCTGGAAATAGGAGACTTCTCCGGATTCGCTCTTTTGATAGAAACGCTCATTCCCTTTAGCCAGTAACTCTTCTACCAGAGGCGGCAAGGTTCCACCTTCGGCAATTACACGATCAGCAATTGTTTTGACTCCCAAGGCATCCCAGATTTCAAAAGGACCCATTTGCCAGTTAAAGCCCCAGCGCATGCCTTCGTCGATTCCGGAAATATTATCCGCAATGTCATTGGAGATGGTTGCTGCGTAAAGCAGAACCGGCTTTAAGACATTCCAAGCGAACTCTGCTCCTGCATCTTTGCCATTCACTAAGGTACGAATCTTTTCAGTTAAACCACCTGCAGCTTTGGCTTTTTCCAAAGAAGCAAATTTAACACTTTTCTTGGGAACATAGGTCATGGTATGAGGATCAAGAACTTCAACCACTTTACCTTGAGGCCCTTTAGACTTTTTGTAAAAGCCTTGTTTGGTTTTATCTCCAAGCCAACCATTGGCCAGCATTGTTTGCATAAATTCCGGTAAGGTGAAATTATCTTTTTCGGCAGGCACCCCAACTGCTACGGTGTTAGCAGTATGGATAAAGGTATCTAAGCCGACGAGGTCAACTGTTCTAAAGGAAGCACTCTTTGGACGTCCCATTACAGGGCCGGTGAGAGCATCAACTTCATCCACAGATAAGCCGGAACGCAACATTTCCTGAAGCGTAACAGCGAGACCAAAAACACCAATACGATTAGCAATAAAATTCGGAGTATCTTTTGCTAAGACAACTCCCTTACCTAGAACCCTTTCACCGAACTCGGAAATAAAGCTCATTACTTCCGGATCCGTATTAGGGCCGGGGATGATTTCTAAAAGTTTCATATATCGTGGTGGGTTAAAGAAGTGGGTTCCTAAGAAATTGCGAGTAAAGCTTTCAGGCAAATCACTTACCATAGCTTGTAAAGAAATTCCCGAAGTATTTGAGCTCACGATTGTTCCCGGTCGAACAATAGCAGCAATTTTCTTAAATAAATCCACCTTAATATCTAAACGTTCAACGACAACCTCGATCACCCAATCTACTTCGCTCAAGCGACCTAAATCGTCACTTAGGTTACCAACTTCAATGCGTTCTGCAAATTCTGGGACTAATAGTGGAGCGGGATTCATTTTTAATAACTTTGTCTTATTACCTTCTGCGATACTATTTCGTACCTTGGGATCCTCCAATGTCAATCCGGCTGCTTCTTCTTTAGCCGATAGTTTGGAAGGAACAATATCCAACAACAGGCTCGGGATTCCGGCATTGGCCAAGTGCGCTGCAATGGTGCTTCCCATCACCCCTGATCCTATTACCGCTACTTTATGAATCTGCATTTCCATCCTCCTCTCGTTTCGGTTCAACAGCACTTCTTCTTATTTGATCTCACCTTTTCTTACCTGAAGTGCGCCCTCAAATAAAGCTAGCATTGGCTCTATCCCACTTGTTAGAGTCCGTGGACTTCGAGCCATAACCCAATCGGTTGTGGCCTCATCTAAGGATCCGAAGATCATTTGACGAGCTACGCGTGTATCCATTTTAGGAACCTCCCCACTTTCTATCCCTTGCTGGATCACCCCCTCAATAAGGTTAAAATAATCTGATACAGTACTATTAATGGGTAACCGAACCCGCGGATCGGATTGCCTAAGCTCAAGTTGGGTCACGATCGCAACTGATCTATTCTGCTCCATATAAGTAAAATGGGTTTTAACAATTGTCCTTAAGCGTGCTTCCGTCGTCCTACACTGGGAGAGCTCCCGGCTTACACCGGCAATGAAATCTCCCATGCGTTCCTGAAAAACTCGAATCAGAACATCTTCTTTACTTTTGAAGTATAAATAGATCGTACCATCGGCGACTCCTGCTAAGCGGGCAATCTTGTTTACCTGACAATGGTGGAAGCCGGATTCTGCAAAAGCTTCAATGGCAGCATCGAGAATCCTTTGAAACTTACCCTCGCGCTGCGCGTCCATAGGATCTGCACCTCACCTCTTGCTATTAGTTTAAAATGAATGAATCACCATTCAGTAAGACTATCATATCATAGCCTTCAAGAAAAATAAATAGATTTTTCAGAACCTTGTACAAATTTTTTCGAGTAAAAATGCAAATCAAATATTTCCAATGAGCACACAATAGTTTTTTTGGAATGACCTTTGTCTGTTCTTTTCTTGACAAACATTTATGCTGTCGTATGATTACTATATAAACCCGGAAGATTTGATTTTGCGATCTTTTAACACTGGCCAGTGAAAGGATGAATAGGTTGAAAGTAAAGGTTTTCAGTTCCCCGGATCCTCGTCTCTTAGAAAAGGAAGTCAACCAATGGTTAGAGGATAATAATTGGATCAAAGTGCTTAATATTACCCAGAGCACCGGAGCATCCACTGTTCTCTCGATTTGGTATGATGAACCTAATGTGCCGATTCTCGGCTAAGACCTGTTTCTTACGACTAAAAGGGATCGTCGCCTAACTACTGTAAAGTGGTTAGCGACGATCCCTTTTAGTTAGAAAGATAGGAAACTATTCATGATTATCGGCTAGCGTGAAATACTAATCCACAGTAAATCATTAAGATGAAAGAGGTACAAATAATGGGCGACCGCATCATAATTGATTATCAGTTATTGCTTTTCTTAATTTTCTCCCTTGGAAGTTTTGCTTTCGTTGGGTTTATTGTTTACATGATGGCAAAATTCAGTCAATTTCTCAAGTATAAATCCCAAAATGATAAAAAAGTCTTACAGAAGATGGACGAACTGATCAATCTCCTGCAGCAATCTGAGAAAAGAGTCTAAAACCCATAAAGCTAATTCCGGGAACTCATACAGCTCCAGTCACTACACTTAGTACACAAGGGTGCATTGCTAAAGCACCTTAATCAAGTAATTAACCCATATCCCCTATAACCCGCATCAAAATCGGACTTGTTAGGAAATACTAAGACAACTAAGCAAGGATTCTTGCATTTCCAAAAGGATGGTGTTTATGAAGGTTTCACTTTTTGCAACCTGCCTTACTAATGCCTTGTACCCTGATGTGGATCTAACCATGGCCAAAATACTAAAGCACTTAGGCCATTCCGTTGACGTCCCTGAAGGACAAGTCTGTTGCGGACAAATTGCCTTTAATTCCGGCTATGTTGATGATGCCAGGGAAGTTGCCCGCACTCTTATCGATGCTTTTGAACGCAGCGAAGTAGTAGTAGGCCCCAGCGGTTCCTGTATCGCCATGATTCATCACTATTATCCTACCCTATTTGAGAAGGAACCTTCTTACCTAAAAAAGGCGGAAGACTTGATCCATAAAAGTTATGAATTTACCCAGTTTGTGGTCGACGTCTTGAAGAAACCGGATCTGGGAGCACAGTACAAAGCTAAAGCCACTTACCATCCCTCTTGCCATGCCACAAGGCTCTTAGGTATTGGCGAGGCTCCACTAAAATTGCTTCAACACGTAAAAGGACTAGAACTTCTCCCTTTACCTGAAGCTCAACTTTGCTGCGGATTTGGAGGTACTTTCTCTGTTAAAATGCCCAAAATCTCTGAAGCAATGGTTGCGGAAAAGGCCCAGCATGTTCTGGATTCCGGAGCAGATATTCTTCTGGGGCTTGACATGGGCTGTCTGATGAATATTTCAGGTTACTTGGAAAAAATTAACAAGCCCGTCAAAACTATGCACATCATTCAGTTACTCGGGGAGGGAATGAAATCATGACCATGTACAACCAAACCACCGATGAACGGGTGGATAAGGCCCTCGCCAATAGCTTTTTACGCCAAGCCACTCGCCGAGCAACGGATCGTTTAAGAAACAATAAGTATAAGGCCTCGGCGGAACTGGGAAATTGGGAAGAATGGCGGGCAGCCGGTGAAGCGATTCGAAAAAATGTCATTTCTAATCTCGATTATTATTTGAATCAACTCATCGAACAAATGGAAAAACGGGGAGTTCATGTGCATCTAGCGAAAACTCCGGCAGATGCTGTGACAGTCGTACGTAATATAGTGAGTGAGCATAATGCCAAAAATGTTCTTAAATCAAAATCCATGATCTCAGAAGAAATCCACCTTAATCATGCTTTAGAGGAGGATGGGATCGACGTTGTCGAAACAGATTTAGGGGAATACATTATCCAAATTGCAGGCGAGCCCCCGTCCCATATCATTGTTCCGGCAATGCATAAAACCCGACAGCAAGTTGCTGATTTATTCGAACCTATCGCCGGTCATGCCTTAAGCTCTGACACCCCTACCCTTACTCGGTTCGTGCGTACTCAAATGAGGGAAAAGTTTCTCCGGGGAGATATTGGAATCACCGGCTGTAACTTTGCCGTAGCCAGTACAGGGAGCATTGTAATGGTAACTAACGAAGGAAATGGCCGCATGGTCAGTACCCTGCCTCGAGTTCAGATTACCCTCATGGGCATGGAGCGCATCGTTCCTTCTTTTCGAGAGTTAGATATCTTACTTAATCTACTTGCTCGCAGTGCCACAGGACAGCGTTTTTCAAGTTATACAACCATCCTTACTCCCCCCAAGAACACTGCTGACCCAGATGGCCCGGAAGAATATCACCTGGTTATCCTGGATCATAACCGTTCAGAGATTTTAGGGGACAAACTATTCCGCTCATCCTTAAACTGTATCCGCTGTGGAGCATGCTTTAATGTTTGTCCAGTCTATCGGCAACTTGGCGGACATGCTTACGGTTCAGTTTATTCCGGGCCAATCGGTTCAGTGATCACGCCTTTATTGGAGAAAGACTGGAAGAAGTGGGGGCATCTGCCCTATTTCTCCTCCCTATGCGGAGCGTGTTCGGAAGCCTGCCCCGTCCGCATCCCTCTCCACGATCTCTTAGTCAAGCTAAGAATGCGCAAAACTCAGAGCGGTCATACCCCTCAAGTCGAGCGCCAGATTTTTAAAGCTTATCGTTATTTCTTCACTCGTGAGAAAACCTTGCGCCGAGCACTTCGGCTGGGAGCACATCTCCAGCGGCCCTTTGTCCGAAATCAGCGGATTACCGGCGGTCCGCCGCCACTTTCCAACTGGACCAATAGCCGCACCCTGCCAATGGTGGCACCTAAACCCTTTATGCAACTATGGGCTGATTTAAAGAATAAGAGGTGAACGCAATGAGCAATACCAGTGATTTCATCAGTAACCTAGCAGCAAAACTTGGTCGGCCTACCCCTACCCAGCCTCCTCCGCAAGTTAAACTTTCTGTACCTCAGTATCAATTATCCAGCTCAGCAGAACGAGTCTCAGTTTTTTTGCAAAATTGGCAAGCCCTTGGAGGTAAAGGAGCCATTGTTAGATCTGAGGACGAGACTCTTCAGTGCCTGAAACAATGGTTCGGAGAGCAACCTATTACTTGGTTTAAAGAGAATTCTAAGGCTTTACTTGCTTGGGATAAACTCCCCACCATCGCCGAGTCAGCCTTTTCTTCCTTGAATTGGCCTCTTACCCGCTATAGTCAATCAGCCTTTGATCCTCGCGACCGCTACTCCATCGCAGCCAGTGCCGAACTTGGTATTACCGGTTCTGATTGGGGAATCTCACTTTCCGGCACAGTTGTAGTGAAAAGTGATCCTCTCAGAGGTCGAGCCATAAGTTTGCTTCCCCCCAGGCATCTTTCCTTCATCGAAAGTACCAAGATACAGGACAACCTCTTCAATGTCCTTGAAGAGGTTGCCGCTCTAGGAAGTCCGCCCGCCGCTATTGAAATGATTTCCGGCCCCAGCCGTACCTCGGATATTGAGATGGATCTATCCATTGGTGTACACGGACCGATTGAAGTTTATGTCATAGTTATCGACCATTAGATGAAATACTCTACCTGAGCTAAGGGGAAATAGTTCTTTACCTGCTCCAGAAAAAATTCTTTCATCTCCATCATTTCCTCCGGTTGGTAGATATACTTTCCGTAACCAAACTGACCATATTTAAACTTGCGTTCCTCCTCGTTCATAGGTAGGGATGACTTCGGGAAGATATCTAAAATATTTGTCTTAGCTCTCGCTGTAAAGCGATGAGAGATAAATTCCAGGGATAATTGTTGAGAAGACCAACCGGAGGGAGCCCTTTTGACCAGTTCTTCAGCTGACCGTTCCATAAGCTTTTGATACGCTTCCTGCCAGCCCGGAAATCGGAAAATCGGAGCGATAATAAAGCCTAAGGGATAGTCAGCTTTTAAAACTTTACCCGCGGCAATAATCCGCTGCTCCGGCGCAGGAGTTCCGTGTTCATACTTCTCCACAACCTCATCACAATTCAAACTAAAGCGAAAGCGGGTATGTCCTTCATGTTTAGCGTCAAGCAAGCTTTGAATATCTGTGTACTTTGTGACAAAGCGAAAACGGCCGTTAGCCTCCCTGCCGAAGAATTCAATGGCTCCCTTTAAAGACCCGGTATAACGCTCCACTGGAATCGGATCAGAGGTTGCTGCTCCTTCAAACTGAGTAATTTCCGGAAGCCGCTCCTCAATCAGTTTAGCGGCAATATCTAAAATTTCATCTAGATTTACATAAATTCTGATATAAGGCTTTTTCCCCAGGGTAGTAGCCAAGTAGCAGTATTCACACATGCCGGGACAGCTTGTGACCAGCGGCAGTTGATAATGAGCAGAGGGTTTACAGGATTGAAACTTCTCGCTGCGACGGACGCCGATCACTAATGTCCTCTTGGCCTCGCCATATTGGGCAGCCGGAGTATCCCCGGGAATTCCGGTTATACGGTTATGAGAAGACGTAGGTTTTATCGGCACTCCCTGGCTCCGAAACTGTTCAACTAAGTACTTTCCTAAGGGATAATCTAGGGCACTTGGCTCATAAAAAACCCGTGCAGGTCTGAATTCTAGCGACATTTTTCTTCACCTCAAGCTTAGGTTACCCTAAGAGTGCCCAACTAAAACTTACCGGACTTAAAAATTGAAACAAAAAGCCAAAGTAACATCAGCCCGGCCATGGCGGCACCAATCTCAATCACAGAAATCTGCCAAAACATAATCGGCTCCTGGCCTAAAGCAGATGCCACAATAATCCCCGCCATAACAATGCTAAAGGATAATAACACAATACTAAAAGATATTTGATTCGTAATTCGATCGAGCTTCCGCAAAAAAACATCCAGCTCAGGGACACTAACTTCTATGCGAATCCGGCCTCGCACTAGATTTCCCATCAAATCCTTCATCTGTTTAGGCAGCTCTACCAGGAGATCACCATAATCTGAGACATTATGCCATAGCCTGCCTGCAATACTACTTGGCCGATAGCGTTCCTTTAAAAGCTGAATTCCAAAAGGTTTTGCCATGTCCATAATACTCAGCTGTGGATCTAACTTCTCCACGATCCCTTCAAGAATAAGCAGGCATTTGGCAACCATGGTAAAATCCGAAGGAATGCGAATATGATGGCGAAAGGCCACCTCAAAAAGATCGCTGATCGCTTCTCCCAGGCTAATCCGACTCATGGGGACATCCATATACTTTTCGCGCAATTCATCCACATCATTGCTCAGCAAAAGTAAATTAACATCCTCCGGAACGATGCCGATGCGCAAGACAGCCTTAATCATAGCCTCTGTGTTCTGACGCATCATGGCAATAATTAAGGAAGCAAAATTGTGTTTCATGTCTAAAGTGAGTCTTCCAACCATACCAAAATCAATGAAAGAAATAACTCCCCCCTTCAGGAGAAATATATTTCCGGGATGTGGGTCAGCATGAAAAAAGCCTTCAATTAAGATCTGATGAAAGAGGGCCTGAACAAGCTTTTCTGCCAAAATTTTATGATCATACCCATTCTGCTCCAGAGCTTCAAACTGATTAAGCCTTAAGCCCTCTACAAATTCTAAGGTAAGTACTTTTCGAGTGGAATAATCCCAATAAATCGAAGGGATGTGAACACCTTTATTATTTTTAAACTGCTTAGCTATCTTCTCCGCATTTCTGCCTTCAATGGAATAATCCAACTCGTTGCGCAGGGACTTAGCAAATTCTTCTACCACATCTCGCAGTTGAAGACGTTCCATTCGTTTCATACGGTGTTCTGCCAATGTGGCCAGGTCAAGAAGTATCTCCAGATCAGTTTCAATCATTGTTTTAATGCGAGGCCGCTGTACCTTAACCGCCACCATCTCCCCGCTAGATCTGAGACGAGCGCGATGAACCTGGCCAATTGACGCCGCAGCAATGACTGTTTTATCAAAGGATAAGAAAATATCATTTAGAGGTGAGCCTAATTCTTCCTCGATAATAGTTGTTACTTCCTCGAAGGAGAAGGATGGGACATTTTCTTGCAGCTGTTCCAGTTCACAAAGTATTTCCTGGGGGAAGATATCAGCTCGGGTACTGGCAATCTGACCGATTTTTATGTATGTAGGACCTAATTCTTCTATAACTAAGCGTATCCTCTCTCCTATCGACAGTGGATCTATCTCTTCTGTGTCTGTGAAAAGTCGCTTAGGTAAAGATAGCATATGTAAAAGCCCCATCTCCTCCACAAAAAAACCAAAACCGTGGCGAGCTAAGACTTTAGCAACATCTCGATATCGCTTAATATGACGTATTCTTTTCCCAATCATAAGGATTCGTCCCCTTTATTCTTAGTGCGTGATTCATAGGTTCAGAATATATAGAGGGCCTGAATTATTCAGGCCCTAAAATTTTCCCGACTGAGTCCCACTCTGGGTATTACCGGTTCTATAATTACTGTTTATTTTCCAACTCTTGAATTCGCTTTTCCAAACGCTCTAGATCAGCTTTGTTAGGGATATTTAGATCTTTAAGCACTTTTTCTAATTGATCATGAATCCGAGCATTAAGTTGCTTATGCTCAGCTTCCCCTTTCTCCAACAGCTCATTGATTAGATCCTTGGATTCAGCTGTTGAAACTTCACCTTTTTTAACCAACTCATCTACTAGCTTTTCAATTTGCTCTTTACTTACTACCGCTAGTCCTAAACCCAAAGACAAGCCCTTTTTGATAAGGTCTTTCACAACCACATCTCCTCCTTACTTTTTGATCCTTTATTTGAATTATTATTCCTTTTATTATAACTCTTAATATCTTTATTACACTAATGATTGTTTACAAAAATGGTATAACTTATTTATTAGTTTTAGAAATATTGTTTAAATGGCCTCATTTTAATTTGTCTCAAAATCCAACATCTACCAAGGACAAGTTGATAAATATCCGTTATACTAAAGAAACAACTTGAGTAAGCTCATGCGGTTGTGAGTCAGCCTAATCCCCTCAGCCAGTTTAGTTGGAATCAAAGTACTAAATTAGGAATACAGTCGGCCCTCTCACCCCAATAACGATATCCAAAGCAAAATAACCTAGAAATTGAAATGGAAGGAATGAACTTTGTGAAAACTTTAAAAAATAATAAATGGTGGTCTCTAATTCTTGTCCCCATCTTTTCAACATCATTGTTTGTGACAATTCTCACAGCAGCGCCTTTGACAATCACTGAAAAAATGAACCCAGAGGAAATTCAAACCATAGCCGTCTCGACAACTAAAGTACCAGGAAATGCAACCGAGCCACAAACAACCTCAGAACCTCAGTCTACTGTAAATGCTGCTGATACTAATACCACCACAACAGTATCCAGTTCTACGCCGGCACCGACAAGTACTCCAGTAAAGAAAGCCCAGCCACAGCCAAGCCGAGGTGCTAGCACCAGCAGCAGTGCTGCCAGTAAATCTACTGCTGCCAAACCAACCACTCAACCCACAAAAGCCAGTGCCATTATTGCAACCGGCAAACAATACCTGGGGGTAAAATATGTCTATGGTGGAACAACACCGGCTGGATTTGACTGTTCAGGTTTCGTCCAATATGTTTTTGCTAAGCATGGTATAACTTTGCCCAGGGTTTCTAGAGATCAGTATAAAATTGGAACCCCAGTCTCTTTTAGTAACCTACAGCCGGGAGATTTAGTATTCTTCTCTTTGGCTAAAAACGGAGTCGTAGACCATGAAGGTATTTACATTGGTAACGGTCAATTTATTAATGCCGCAAGTTCTAAGGGGGTTACCATCTATACTTTGGGAACCTATTGGCAATCCGCCTATGTCGGAGCAAAACGAGTATTGTAATGGTGAAGTAAGATTATCCATACCTTACAAAAGAATAATCTTAAAGCGGGTGTATAACTATTACTGTGTTATACACCCGCTTTCTTAATACGTTAATAAGTATTTTCTTGCTATTAGTCCCTTAACGGTGGGGAGACATGCACTTTACAGTGACTATTCCAATTTTGAATTACCGCCACTTCAATCAGAGTTGCTAGGTTTCGTCCCGGTCGAACAGGGATTAAAATTTCGGGAACCGAGATTCCTAAAATCTGTCTTGTTTTAGGTGGTTCAAGTCCAATTCGGTCATAAACCTTATCTTGCTGCCATTCTTCCAGATGCACAATAAAATTAATGACTTTTTCTTCTCTCACTGAACCTGCCCCAAAAAGAGTGGTTACATCAAGTATTCCTAAACCTCGCACTTCAAGCTGATTCCGAATCCTTTTGGGTGCAGTACCCAACAATCTTTCTTCGTCCACCCGGCGAACTTTGACAACATCAGCGGCCACTAGTAAATGGCCTCTCTTTATAAGTTCTAAAGCTGCCTCGCTTTTTCCAATGCCTCTCTCCCCGGTGATCATTAATCCTACTCCATAAACATCAACTAATACTCCCTGAACATTGGTACTGGGAGCCAACTGATTAATTAGGTAACGAATTAACAGGTAGAATAGTTGAGTTGAAGAGCGAGGAGTTGTTAAAAGAGGAATCTTCCGTTCACTAGCTAACTCGATAAACTCTAGTGGAATTGTTAAACCGCGGGTAATAATAACACAAGGAACTTCCGCAAGCATAACTTGAGAGAGTTTTGAACGACGTACAGAATCATCAAACTGCTGGAGTAACCCTAATTCAGTTCTGCCGTATACTTGAATACGCTGAGGTGTCAAGTGTTCTAGATACCCGGCCAACTCAGCACTGGGACGTTTCAAGCTATATTCCGTAATTTCCTTGTCCAATCCTACATGCCCAGCTAAGACCTCAAAATTAAATTTTTCCACTAACTGGTTTACCGTAAGCAATATAAACCCTCTTTCCTAAAGGGAGACAGTCCCTCTGTTTTTCTATTGTTTGCTACTATAGTCATTTATTATAAACTATTTCCGTAAATCTCGCCTCTTTTTGGTGATATTGATTATTTACAATACCCCCTTGTTACCTTTATTCTAAGGTAAGATCATAATCATTACTTTCCCTTAAAACCGTCTTATAATAGGAGGTAGAATTTTGAAGAAACAAGCTGTAGTGATAAACCCTAAGGATAATGTTGCCACAGTTGTAGCTGATATATCAGCTAATTCAATTGTCCATTTTTTCATTGATCAAGCTGAGCACGCACTGACACTCCTTGAAGACATTCCTCTCGGGCACAAAATTGCTATTCAAGAAATTCAGGCCGGAGAAAATATCGTCAAATATGCTGAAAGCATTGGGGCCGCCACTGAATTAATTCAGCCAGGCCGGCATGTTCATGTCCACAATATGGAGAGCCTGCGTGGACGCAAGGATAAATAAACCAAAAGTTAGATGATATCCGAAAGTGAAGGATCATTGATCTTAGGAGGCAGTATACATGGAGATTCTAGGTTATCGACGTCCCGATGGCAAAGTAGGAATACGCAATCATATTTTAATAATCCCTACATCCGTCTGTGCAAGCACCGTTGCTGCAAATATCGCCCGCCAAATCCCCGATGCCGTTGCCCTTCCCAATCAACACGGCTGCTGTCAAATTGGCCCTGATCACCTGCAAACCCTTCGAACCCTGGTTGGGTTTGGCAAGAATCCAAATGTCGCAGCGGTTTTAGTAGTCGGCTTAGGCTGTGAAGGAATCCCTATTCAGGAAACCGCCGCAGAAATAGCAGCCTCTGGAAAACCCGTTGAAGTGGTGATTATCCAGGAAATTGGCGGCACTTTAAGAGCTGAAGCCGAAGGCTTACGCAAAGCCAGTGAATTTGTACGTCAAGTCTCTCATCAGCTACCGGCAAAAGTTGATATCAGTGAGTTAAGTTTAGCCATTGAATGCGGGGGGTCAGACTTCACTTCAGGCCTCGCTTCAAACCCTGCAGTAGGAATCGCTGCCGATCTGTTAGTTGCAGCCGGGGGCAATGTCATGCTGTCTGAAACCACGGAATTTATTGGGGCAGAACATGTTCTGGCCCGTCGCGCCAAGACTCCGGAAGTTGCGGAAAAGCTATTCAAAATAGTCCACGACTGTGAAGAACGTGCCAAGTATTTAAATATCGACATTCGTGACGGTCAGCCTACACCTGGGAATATTGCCGGCGGTATTAGTTCAATAGAAGAGAAATCTTTGGGGTGCATCTACAAAGCAGGCCACGCTCCCATCCAAGACGTCCTTAAGTATGGGGAAATCCCCAAAGGAAAAGGTCTGTATGTTATGGACACCCCCGGTCAAGACATTGAATCTATAACGGGAATGCTGGCCGGAGGCGCTACCATTGTGATCTTTACCACAGGCCGAGGAACTCCCACCGGTTCCCCCATAGCCCCTGTTATTAAGATCACAGCGAATCCACGGACATTTAAAATAATGGAAGACAACATTGACTTAGATGCATCTCCCATTATCTCTGGTGAAGAAACCATTGAGCAAGTCGGACATCGAATATACGAAGAGATTATTTCTGTGTCAAATGGACGCCGAACCAAAGCGGAGAGCCTAGGCTATAAAGAATTTGGAATTTACAAGATTGCTCCGACCTATTAAACAGGTCGCTCTTTATTAACTCTCTTACTTAAAGAATATTCTAACATCTTTAGGCGCTTATTTACAATGGTATTTTAAGTGAATCAAGTGATTCTTAGCATCAGATGTATCTCATCCTCACAACCCTCACCCGGGTTTCGTCACTGGCTGCTTTCGTACTTGTAAAAAATAGGAATATTACAGCTGGTTTATCAGATAAAAAAATAAAGCCAGCTGAAAGTAGTACCTACTCCTCAGCTGGCTCTTAATTAACCGCGAATACTATCCAAGGTCTGCTTAATCTCTACCAGAAATTGCTCCGTACTGACTGTTTTCTTATTAGGCAGTTCAGAGATCAGCGCTAAATCCTTCGTCATAATCCCTGATTCAATAGTTTTTAAGGAAGCCTCCTCCAATTGATTTGCAAATTCAACCAGCTCATTCAGGCCGTCAAGTTCTCCCCGCTTTCTCAAGGCCCCGGACCAAGCAAAGATCGTCGCCATGGAGTTTGTCGAGGTTTCCTCACCTTTTAGATGTTTATAATAATGCCGGGTTACAGTGCCATGGGCTGCTTCATACTCAAAATTACCATCTGGGGAAACCAATACTGAGGTCATCATTGCCAAACTACCAAAAGCCGTAGCTATCATATCTGACATGACGTCACCATCGTAATTTTTGCAGGCCCATATGTACCCTCCCTCAGAACGAATCACGCGAGCAACTGCATCATCAATTAGAGTATAGAAGTACTCTATCTGGGCCTCTTCGAATTTCTCCTTATATTCCCGATCATAAATATCTTGAAAAATATCTTTAAAGGTGTGATCATACTGTTTAGAAATCGTATCTTTCGTAGAAAACCATAAATCCTGCTTTAGATCCAGGGCATAATTAAAACAGGAGCGGGCAAAGCTTTCGATTGAACTATCAAGATTGTGCATTCCCATGAGAACACCCTTATCTTTATATTCAAAAATGGTTTGACGAGACACTTCCCCTTTTTCATTGGTGAATACCAACTCGGCCTTCCCCGGCTCGCTTACTCTATACTCTACATTTCTATAGACATCTCCATAAGCATGACGTGCAATAATAATAGGTTTTTTCCAGGTAGGCACCAGTGGTCGAATACCTTCGGCAATGATAGGTGCTCGAAACACAGTTCCATCAAGAATCGCTCTAATGGTGCCATTAGGGCTTTTCCACATTTCCTTAAGTTTATACTCCTCCACTCTTTGAGCATTCGGAGTGATTGTAGCACACTTTACAGCAACGCCATATTTCTGGGTAGCTTTCGCTGAATCAATAGTTATTTGATCCGCTGTTTCATCCCGTTTCTGCAAACCAAGATCAAAGTACTCTGTTTTCAAATCGATGTAGGGTTGTAATAAGATTTCTTTAATGGATTTCCAGATGATTCTAGTCATCTCATCTCCATCCATTTCTACTAACGGGGTCTTCATCTGAATTTTCTGCACGGTTCTGTTTCCTCCTTAGTATACCTCCTTGAATATCTAGGACTGATCCTAAAATCCAATGTTTTTATACTTCGACAATCAAAAGGTTTTCTCCTGTCCCTAAATCCCTTTTGGCAACAGTTATACAGCATACAACAATTGCTCAAAAAGTGCCTAGCCATTGGCATGTGTTATCCACTAGCATTAGCAATGTACTCATTATTATTCCCTTCGTTGAATACCCCTAAGAAGAGAACGCAACTACTTTTTTCTAAACTTAAGGTCAGGGTTTCCTATCTTAATCGACTCAACCGATTAAATTCTACGATTATCTACATAATTCAATTGATTTTTTGAGCCTATCAAGATATTCTATACATTATATAAGTATGTCTTTATTTTGTCGTTACAAAATGACATATATTCATTCACCGCACTAAGAAGGGAGTATTATACCACTATGGAACTCTTAAAAAACAAGATTCGTGATACTGCAAGAATTAGCGAGGATCGAATAATTCAAGTTGATAATTTTTTAAATCATCAATTGGATATCTCCTTATTCAACGAAATAGGTAAGGAATTCAAACGCAGGTTCGCTGATAAAGAAATAACAAAAATCATTACAATTGAAACCTCAGGCATAGCTATTGCGTGTATAACCGCTCAATACTTCGGCAATATACCCGTAGTTTTTGCCAAAAAACATGCCGGCCTCAATATGAACCCGGATGTTTACGAGGCTCAGGTTTTCTCTTACACAAAAAATCAGGAATACACCATTAAAATATCCAAAGCCTTCCTGTCTGCTGATGATAAGGTCTTAATCATCGATGATTTCTTGGCAAGCGGTAGCGCACTCTTAGGATTGGTTAGTTTAGTAAATCAAAGCGGAGCGGAAATAGGTGGAGTAGGTATCGTCATTGAAAAGACCTTCCAAGGCGGCCGAAAAGTCGTTGAAGAAAAAGGGGTTCGGATTGAATCTTTAGCAATGATTGACTCATTGAAAGATGGTCAAGTTTTTTTCAAATAACCTTGGACAAGTTAACACTGGCTAAAGCCTAAGAAAGCAAAGTTAGAAATAGCTTTGCTTTCTTTTATGTTACAGGCACTTCTAAGTTTTGTCCCGACATAATATGGGATATAAAAGAAAAAGGAGTGCTGAACATGCACATGATGTATCATACAGTTAAAGCGGGCGATACCCTCTGGAAAATAGCTCATCACCATCATACTTCTATTCATCATTTACTTCATGCTAACCCATCAATAAAAAATCCTAATCTGATTTATATCGGACAAAGAATAAAAATTCATTAATCTTCTTTATAACAGAATGACTTTATGAGGATGTCGCAAAGGCATCCTCTTATCTTTTAGCTTGACAAAACAGTTAACAATTATTTTCTATGGCATAGGTTTAAGTCAACATAAAAATAACGTCTTTGTTAAGACTAATAATATGTTTCTAGAGCAAGTAAATTCAGGAGGAAAACAATGAATTATAAGCACATCAAGTTTCTATTCGCATCTGTAATAAGCATAGTATTGATTGTCACAGTCTTAACGACAAATCTTATTGCTCAAACCCCATTCAGTAGAACAAATGTCCCTGCTCAAGTTAAGGTAACTTCAGCTACGCTCAATGTGAGATCAGGACCATCGGTTGACAAAGTAAAAGTGGGATTACTGTATAGAGACCAAATAGTAGATTGCATCGGCAAGATTGGTTCTTGGTGGGTTGTGCATTTAGAAAATGACACAGTAGGATTAATTTCTGCTAAATATGCTACCCCCTATTATCCCCCAGCTCCGGCTCCCGAGCCGACTCCGACTCCGGTTCCAGCTCCTACTCCTGCACCCACTCCTACTCCCACTCCTGAACCCACTCCTACTCCAGAGCCTACCCCTGAAAAGCCGACTATCGGAACAGAGGAACAACAAATGCTTGATTTAATCAACGAAGAGCGCTCAAAAGTAGGGGTTAAACCTTTAAGCGCAGATATCGAGCTAATGAAAGTTGCTAAGCTAAAAGCAGAAGACATGGTGGATAACAATTATTTTTCCCACACTTCTCCTACTTACGGTTCTCCCTTTGATATGTTAAATAAGTTTAGGATTACCTATAAGAGTGCTGCAGAAAATATTGCCGGCAATTCAACGGTGGAAGCCGCTCATAAAGCTCTAATGCAATCAGAAGGTCACCGTAAGAATATCTTGAATGCCAGTTTTAACTATATAGGTATCGGTATTGAACCCAGCCCTGTTTATGGAAAGGTTTTTGTACAAATGTTTGTAGGACGGTAAAATGTATTTATCTCATAAACTAGGCGTAGACAACAATGTCTACGCCCAGTCTTTAAGTCTTTTCTTGCTTTTTCATAGGAATCCAGACCCTGTATTTATTGTTTAGATTCTGTAATATTCCGGACAGGGTAAACCTGTCTTTCTTGCTTTGACCGGCCAATCTCCTTACATTAAAGCCTTAATTTTTGTCCATTAGTCTTAAACCACAATTTCCACACAGTGTAGTCCTGCATATAATCCTCAACCCGTTGCCAAAACTGTTTGGAATGATTGAGATAAGTCAAGTGGGCTAGTTCATGAATTACAATGTAATCAATCCCCTTATCTGGGGCCATGATAATTCGCCAATTCAGATTAATATTACCTTTACTTGAACAGCTTCCCCAACTTGTTTTTTGATCCTTAAGCCGAAAATCCTTATAGGATACCTGCATTTGTTTAGCATATCGATCCAGCCTCTCCTTTAGAACCTTGCGGGCTTGAGCTTTATACCATGATATTAAAGCAGCCTTAATATTCAACGCCACTTCCTGTTGAGGTAGATCTTGAGGTAACTCAACAAAAAGTAGCTGCTCCTCTAGAGAGGCTCTTATGATTTTCCCTGTATGCCTCTTGAGTTTTAATTCGATTCTATTTCCACGGTACCAGAAGTGCTCCCCATCAATATACTTAGCCGGTGGTTTCAGGGCGGCTTGTTTGGCCAGCCAATGCTTTAGTATCCAATCTTGCTTGGAGGCTAACAAGTCATTTAGTTGCTTAGGAGATACATTAGCAGGAACCGAAATACGAACTCTGTCTTCAAAAATACTAAGTGTGATCCTTCGATAACGCGTACTCCTGCGCTCTTCATAGGGAATTGAGTAATTGTTAATTGTCAGAGTAGTCATTACCGATCCCTTCTCTTTTAGGAGTTCTTTTAAGTAGGCTGATTGATGTTAATCAATTTATGCAATTTGATAGCTGCCGCAAGGGCTAGTCTGGTATCAACACTCTCAAGTGATACTCCAAGAATCTCTTCAATACGTCTTTTGCGGAAAACCAATGTTTTATAGTGGACAAATAATTTGTTAGCAGCATCTTTCAAGTTGTTGCTTTGCAGAATCTCTTCTAAGGTAATCAATAAATCCGATCCTTTTTCTTTGTCATAATCTATTATACAACCAATCATTTTCCGAACAAAATCTGACGAATAATCTTTTCCATAGATTAACGACAATATCTGGAATAAACCAACATCCTTATAATGAAAGATTCCGCCATCCTTGTGCATTTGACATTGGGCTGAAATAAGCGTGTTCCAGGCCTCTTTATAACTATTCTTTATAGAGTCAATACCTGAATGGAAATCACTTATCCCAATTGAAATCGTCAGACCAGGTTCAGCATTGCTTATTAATGCTTTGAGTTCGGATGCTGCCAAAATACTACTTTGAGTCAAATCTATAGAAGTATTGCTATGTTTAATAAAGTTACTTTCACACAAGACTCCGATCTTATCGCAATTATTCCATACCAGATAGTTTGTATTATTACTAATAAGATAAATAAGTCGATTCACCAACTGCTTAGAATGTTCATTCATTCTTTGATCTTTGTCGCTATGTCCAAGGACATTGATCAAGAAACAACATAAAGAACCCCGAAAATTAATTTTCAATTTTTCAGCTATTTCAAGAGTTTTTTCAGTTAAGCTTATGTTCCCACTAAGAATATCATTAATAAAGTCACTTTTACGCTGCAGTTCATAGGTGAATTTCAACATGCGCTCAACTTCATATCGCTCAGTTATGTCAGATACAACAACAACTGCGGTCTTCTTCCCATTTACTCGATATTGCATCGGAGCTGTACGCCCCTCGAAATAGCGCTTTACAGACTCAAAATTCATTTCACGAATCATACTTCGATTCTCTCCGGTTGCAATAACCTGTCTAATATCTTCAAGCATTAAATCCGCGAGCTCAGAGGGAAATAGTTGGTGAAATGTAAGTCCCACCATTTCTCGATTAGCCTTTAGATAATGCTCACTATTCCCAAAGACCTCGATATATCGCCCATCCTCATCAACGATTGCGCTCACATCCGGAATAGCTCGGGCAAAGTCTTTTAACTTGTTCTCGCTTTCAATAATCCGGTCTGCGGCTTCTTTAACTTTGGTTATATCACATATTGCACCTACAACCCTAATCGGTTCATGTTGCTCATTATAGATAATTTTCCCTCTAGACCTTACCCAAAGATATGAGCCATTTTTGTGCTGAAGGCGATACTCCAGATCAAATTGATCAGTCTGTCCTTCTTCGCATAAGCGGATTGCTTCAGCTATTTTTTCACTGTCTTCGATGTACCAACGACTTTTCCATTCTTCTAGCTCGTCAGTTATCTCATTCTCTTCATAGCCCAAAATTGCCTTCCACCGTTTGTCTATATAATTTTTGTTATTGACTAAGTCGTAATCCCAAACACCCGCTCCCGTTGCCTCAAGTACCAGCTCTAAACGCTCATAGCGAGCGTTCAGTTCTTTCAGAGTCTGAGTTTTATCCGTTATATCAGATTGAGTCATAGTACTATGCTTAATTGCCCTAGTCATATTATTACCCCTCTTGACGGCATCTACATTTAGCACTATGATTCGACATTTAATACCTAATACCTTTTATATGTAACCAAGTTATTAAAAACAATATTGAAAATTTAAATAGTTAGAATTTTTGGCTTGAGGCAAAAAAATAAGAATGGAGGTCAATCCATTCTCATGTTACTGCTATAAAGGTCACCTATTTGCACTCATTCTGAAGTTGGTTTAACAAAGCAACAACCTCTTCGGATGCTTGAGTCATTTCAACTAGAATCTGTTCCGCCTTTTCCATATTCCCTTTTTCATACTCAATAGCTGCTTGGCGGGCAAGACTATGAACTTTCTCATGGGGAGACTCCAGTCGTTTAAGCGAGGACAAGTTGCTAAGTTTCTGGGCATCAAGACTGTCTACCCATTTACCTAACCGACATTCATGATGATCACCAACCTCACTGGCCTTGATATTCTCAAAGCCTAATATCATATTATAGATTCTCCAAGTCCAAAGTAGATGATCGGTTTTGCACAGTTCCAAAGCCTGATTTGTATCCAGCTCAGGAATTCTTTTAATCTCCTGAAGCCTTATTTTTTGCAATGATTTGCTGATGTTATAGATTCCTTGACCCGTCTTCTTGGCAATCTGATTAATCTCTTCTGATGCCTTAGAAGTTCCTGTTATACTTCTGGATGATTCCTCAATTGATGCACTTTGCTCTTCACTTCCGGCAGCAATACTATGTATATCTTGAGTTACTGCATTGAAGCTTTGAATGATACTTTGCATCGACTCTGCAGACTCCTGCATAACTGCCTTTCCCCTCTGCATAGTCTGAGAAAGGGCTTGAATTTTATTGGTAGTTTCAATAGAATTATTGCTTAATGCGGAAATTTTGCGACTTATATCTGAGACGGAGCCTTTTGTATACTCTGCTAATTTGCGCACTTCATCTGCAACCACTGCAAATCCTCGTCCGTGTTCAGCGGCACGCGCTGCCTCAATAGCAGCATTAAGAGCTAAAAGGTTGGTTTGATCCGCAACTCCCGAGATTACCCCTACAATTTGCTCTATCTCTTCCATCGAACTTAACACTTCTTGAACTTTCTGACTTACCATCCCAAACTCATCAAAGGACTGTTCAACAAATTGTATAGCCTGTTCAATTTTTTCCCCACTAGAGGCGGCCGCCCTTGTAGCATGCTCTACAAATTCCGAAGAGTTCGTTGACGATTCCGCAACCTCATTGGCTGCCGCACCTAATTGTTCAGCTTGTTCGGAAAGATTTGCAAGTTGAATAGTCTGTTCATTTAATTGCATTAGCATCTCACGAATAGATGTCATACTGGTAAGGTCTTGAACCGTTTTATCGAGCTCTTCCAAGGATAGCTTAATAGCCCCTTGGCGTTCAGCCATGACACGATTTATAATTTCCACAATAGGGTGTATTGGACTAGACGAATGGATGTCAACATTTAGCTTACCGTTAAAATCATATTCCCTTAAACTCTGATAAAACTTTTCGTAATCTTTTTCACAATCTTGATGTTGTCCCTTAAGTAATTCATTCTGCTTATTGCGAAATAAAAACAACTCCGGCACCTCACTACCCAAATATATTTGCTAACAGAAAAATTTCGACATGAATTCAACTATATTATAATAAAAAATCAAATTGCAATCTATTATCTCAGAGAGATACATTTTTCGACAATTGTTAACGTTTTCTTGTCCCGAAGGGATAATAAAAAACCCCAGGTCGTGCCTGGGGTTCTATACTGTGAAACAAATGAACGTAAAAATCCTACTACTTATTTTTTCCGGGCAGCTAATCCCCTCGGTCCAGT
This sequence comes from Desulfosporosinus sp. HMP52, assembly GCF_000765145.1. GTDB lineage: Bacteria > Bacillota > Desulfitobacteriia > Desulfitobacteriales > Desulfitobacteriaceae > Desulfosporosinus. The sequence continues at coordinate 60,127 of NZ_JMGA01000014.1, forward strand.
AGGTAAAAGTGCTCGTCCGTATAAAGGATTGAGAACGCCAGCCGCTGAAGCATACCATGCGCAGGCAGCGGTAATTAAGCCAAATATACCTCCGGGAACGCTAGATATAATTCCGAATTCTGCTAAATCCAAAAGAATAAAAGTTACCTCAAGACAGGCAAAAACTGCGACTAAAGCATTACTAATTCTAAAAGTTCCGATTAACATGTAGGTATTAAAGATTGTAAAGGCTATTAAATACAGCCCGATTGCTTCATGCCCAAAGGAACCGAAATCTAGAACATCAAGGGTTTCAAGAAGCACTGTAGTACTTAATCCTATCCAAAATGCACCATAGGTTGTAAATGCTGTAGCACCAAAAGTATTGTTCTTTTTGAATTCCCACATTCCAGCTAAGACTTGACACATTCCTCCATAAAACAGACCCAGGGGAACAAACAAAGCTCCCATCTCACTAGGAACAAAGTGAGCATTCGACATACTAAGAATAAAGGTTGTAAGTGCAAAAGCTGCTAACCCCAGGGGCCCTGGGTCAGCTATTGAACTTTCTCTGATCTCCATTACTTCTTTAATAAGATACCCTCTCCTTTAATTAAGCCTTTGAATATTTTTTTACCTTCTTTCATTAGCTTGTATTTTTACCTCGCACAGTTTATCACAACATTACAGATTCATCTACCATTCGATATTTTTTTCATTTTTCTCATCTTACATATTTTTAGCTCATCTTAAACCATCGCTCTAATTCGGTAATAACTAAGTGTTAACCCAAAAGCAGAAGCAGAAATAAAATGAGATATACCTGCAAACAAAGTCCGGTCTTTTAGATAAGGTAATTCGAATCCAATTGCTAAACCGTATAAGAAAAACCAGACTAAAACGCTAAAAAACCATCCCTTAAACAAAAGTTTATTCTTATTATCTGCTAGGAAAAAAAAGAGAATGCCAATAAATCCCGAGAAAAAAACTTGCGCTATCTGAGCAAAGATTAATTCCCCTATTCCTGACTGCAGTCTACCGAATACAACTATAGAAGCCCAATCAAACAATCTTTCTTTATGGAATCCAATCAGATACAATGTCCAATCAATAAGATTCATGACAATTGCCCCAAGCACCCCTCCGAGAAATCCTTGGAAAACTCTATCTTTCAAAACAACATCCCCCTTGATGTGAGATATTATTGCCTTTATATTAATTAATATTCAAGATTTACATAAAAATGGACAGGTAGCTCTGGGATCTTTCCCTAAAGCTTTACCTGTCAATAAATCATTGGCAAGCTGTATAGACCCTTAGCCTTTGTGGAACAACTCAACCTTAATTCTGTTGATTTTGGCTTTGTTGAAAAGCTTGCTGTCTCCGATTCATTTCTTCCTGTGTCATATTTTGATTAATCTGTTGGGCATTTTGGAACTGTTGAGATTGTACCTGCTGTGAACCTTGATTGAAATCTTCTGAATCAAAGCTTTCAGCTTTTTGCATACCATCTTGAGCCTGTTGGGCTTGTTGTTCAAATTTTTGGGCCTCTTGTTGATTGTTAATATCCATTAATCTTACCTCCTAAGTCTTACTCAATGTTATTATTATCCAGAATCACGAATGTTATGTAAAGGCTAATCTCTCTTATGCAAATTCAGAAGAATACCCTCACATCACATTTATGATATGAGGGTATTCTTCTGAAGCCTCTTTTTAAATTGTTCATAACATAGGTTCTACTTTTACTAAATCAGCTTACCTGTCCTCTTGTATTAGTAATATACAATTTTTATTCTTAAGCTTTAATATCTAAGTTTGCTCCTAAGAAAGGTTGAATAGATGTCTCCATGGCCTTAGTCATGGTGCCTTCCATCGCAATGATTGATTCATTCTGATTAGCAGCAACATCCATGGCCATTTTCATGACCGCTAGACTGGATTGTTCTTGAACTTTATTTTGATTAAGGATTATTGACATGGCAGCTATGTCCAAGTTTGTTCCCTCCTAACAATAATTAATGAGCATCAAGCCAAAAAGTTCGGCTTTGTTCATCTAAATCAATAATTTCCTGCTGGAATCTATGAATCTTTGCGTTAACCAAATCAATTTGCTTCTTGCTAAGTTTATAGTCTCTGGCAAACTCAGCTAGTTCTTTCATTTTACGGAGTTTTGCCTCGATTTCATCCAATTTCTCGATTCGCAGTTTCGTCCATTCCAGTTTTAAGGTTAAGTAATCTTCATTGCTCAGTACAAGCACCTCGTTTTATAAAATACCTACTTGGGTATAAAACTATAACCGGCACATAGATCTCTTGTTTTAAAGGTGCTTTCTCATTGTTTGAGAACCTGTTTCTCTAATTATAGCGTATTTTATCTGGCTTTCATATAGAAACAAGATTAAACCGGTGGCAACTGATTAGCTTATCTGTGTTTTACGCTTTTTCCAGAGCTTATTCTTCTTACTACCGGTTACCAGTTCAACCCGAAAACCTTTCCTGCTTTGCCGAACTGTACCTGCCATAAAGCCAAAAAACATTAATGCCCACACCCCACTAGTGACAAGTATCCCCAAGGTTATCCGCAATGATGTCGCCCAGAGAAGCGGCCTGCTTAAAAGATAGAGTGCATAGCTTAACCCGGATAAAAAACCTCCTTCGAAGGTTACCGGCGGAAGATCCCTAAGCATTACGATTAGCTCTTCAGGTAGAAACACATAGATCAGACCTAAGGCTAACAAGAGAATAAAAAACAGGTTAATGAGATACATGAACAAGGAGGCACCCGGAGAAATACGCTGTTGTGGCGTGTCTGGATTATAGCGACAATTGTTGATGGAATAAAAGAGACCAATGGCGCTTGATCCCAAAGACAATAGCACAGCTCCAAATGCCAAGGCAACGATCAAACTTGTCGAAACCCCTATAGCTAAGGCAGTACCAACTAACAACGTTTCCATTAACAATAATGTTGGCAGAATAGCCGCCAATAATTTCCCCCAGACCACAGGCCAACCGGCAAGGGGAACACTATTCAACAGCCAGTCTGATTCTCCTTCTCTGCCAAAAGATTGCAAAGCCAAATTCCCACTGAACATAACTGTGTACATGATTAATACAGTTATTAAAGAAGCTTGGCTGGATTTTACCTGAGAAAAAAGAAATTGCCCAACAAAAAAGAGCATGATGATTAAGGGCACTAAATAACCGAACCATTCGCGTGTATCACGCTTCATGGAAAGCAAATCTTTCTTCGCCACCGCCCACATTCCAAACCAGGGAGGAGCAGTATGGCTGACTTCTTTTTCGAATAGAGAGTATGAAGCAAGATCTCGTTGAGGATGGACCTTTCCTTGCTCTGCAGAAATCCCTTTTCGACGCCGTCTGCCACCTTCGCCCTGGCTAAGGGAAATAAATCCCCGGCGAAAACCCCGTTCGACTAAATTAAAAGCAATGAGAAAAAGAAGTATTCCGACAACCATTATTAGTAAACTCCAACCCAATCCAGCAATAAAGTCGCCGGATATCCCCGACACTAAGGCAAGTGAACCCCAACCCCAAGGAAAGTAGTCCATAATCCCCAGCATTTGCTCCTGCCCGGCTATCCAGGCACCCAGATTCAATTCTTCCTCACTGTTAATTAATAAATTGGGGATTTGAAAAACTATTGCTATCAAAATGCCTGCCAAAGCCCCGATAAAACCTACAGCTTCTTTGCTTCGATGGGGAGGAACAATTCGCATGATCAACAGATTAATCAACTCTGCAATTGCAGTACCCAATGCCCAGATTCCGAGACCCACCAGGGCAACAAGAATGTAAAATGATCCTCCTGCTTGAAAGAGCAATCCATAAAAAACCCCTGGTAAGAAGGCAAATAACAATGCCGTCAGAAAATTACTTCCAACGACAGCTAATGATTTGACGGCAAAAACAGCTTTAATTGAGACCGGTGCCATAAACAAAAGCTCTAAATCCTCGGACATATAAAGGGCTGCAAAAGCAGCGGTAATTCCGAAAAAAACCTGACTTACTAACCCCCCCATAAATAACAAAGAAAGAAACCCCTTGACTGTCTGAGGAGGCATTGTTTTCAAAGCACCATAAGCAAAATAGCCTAAGGAGCTAAGCAACGCCAGAAGTCCTAATACCAGAACAGCCATACCCAGTAAGGCACCAATTGGCCGATGCCTCATCTTATTCCAACTAACACGCATTTGGTTTTTAAGCAGCAAGACGAAATCTTGTCTAAAGGATTGACCCGATGGTGGATCTACCAAAGGGGGAGGTAAAATTATTTTCATTGGTTTATCCCTCCTCTAGGCTTTTAATGAGTTCAGCGTTTTCATGACCACCTGTCAGCTCCAGGAAGATATCTTCCAAGCTTTCCCCTCCATGCCCAACCTTCCGGCGAAGTTCTTCGGGACTTCCTTGAGCAATAAGTTGACCATCCTTCAGAATCGCGACACGATGACACATTCGCTCGGCAATTTCCAAAATATGAGTAGAGACAAAAACTGCCGCCCCCTGCCTGGCCATCTCCTGTAATACATCCTTCAACAGGCGGGCACTTGCCGGGTCTAGACCTACAGTAGGCTCATCCAGAAGAATCACTTTAGGCTGATGGATAAGCGCTGAAGCTAACACAACTTTCTGGCGCATACCATGAGAGTAACCTTCTAACAATTCATCTGCCCGGCCTTTAAGTCCAAACAACTCCAGCAGTTGGTCAGCTCTTTCTTTCATTACATTTTTAGGCACACGATAAAGTGCAGCAATAAGGTACAAGAATTCTCGTGCTGAAAGCTTACCATATAACTTAGGTTGATCTGGCACATAAGCCATCAGCGCTTTGGCCTGGGTAGGCTGCTTGCTGATTTCATAATTGCCAATATAAGCCTCTCCTTCACTGGAATCCAGAAGGCCCGTTAGCATTTTGATAGTTGTTGTTTTACCCGCACCATTCGGCCCCAGAAATCCGAATATCTCACCACTCTTAACTTCCAAATTAAGGCCTTTAACGACAGACACAGGGCCATACCGTTTGGTTAATCGATTCGTTTTAATTAAGACTTGTTCCATTGATAGCGCCCCTTTGAATTATTCTAGTGTTAGTATGGAATATATTTTAGTTCAATAATCGCAAATTCCTTATTATTATTTCGAGACTATCTTCCCTAATCCTCTATTTGATCCAAATTCAAGAAATAGGATTAAAATTGGGGCGCTCGGGCAGGGCGGCTTCGACCACATCCGTTTAATCAGCACTCCGAGGCTGGCCCACGCGCTGACCTGGGAGCTCCGCCAAACCTCCAGGTAATACCTGGTGTGAACCCGTGGCTACGCTTCCCCAGGTCAGCTTGTGGGCTTTACCGCCTCTC
>NZ_JMGA01000081.1 GCF_000765145.1 Desulfosporosinus sp. HMP52
ATTTAATATAAAGCAAGTCGCTTATAGTTCTCCAACCGCTCTTTAGCATCACGCTCAGCCTTATCGAAGAGTGCCTGAGCCGTTTCCGGGAATTGCCTAAAGAGCGCTGAATATCGAACTTCACTGTTGATAAATTCCTGGAAACTCGCGGTAGGTTCTTTGGAATCCAAACTAAATGGATTTTTGCCCTCCTCTTTTAATAGAGGGTTGTAGCGATAGAGCGACCAGTAGCCCGCTTCCACAGCTTTTTTCGCTTGCAGCTGACTTTTTCCCATCCCCGCCCGAATCCCATGGTTAATACAGGGGGAATAGGCAATGATCAGTGATGGTCCGGGGTAAGCTTCTGCTTCAGCAATCGCTTTGAGAGTTTGGTTTTTATCGGCTCCCATTGCAATTTGCGCTACATAGACATATCCATAGGACATGGCCATCACTCCGAGATCCTTTTTACGGGTTTTCTTCCCACTCGCAGCAAACTGCGCCAGGGCTGCAGTCGGCGTGGATTTCGAAGACTGACCCCCTGTATTGGAATAAACCTCAGTGTCAAACACTAAGACATTGACATCCTCACCGGCAGCTAACACATGATCTAGACCACCATACCCAATGTCATAAGCCCAACCATCCCCACCGAAGATCCACTGGGATCGTTTAACGAAGAAGTCCCGTCGCTCGTAGATCTCACCTAAGAGGTCATCGCTCCCTGTTTGGGCTTCCAGCTCAGCAATTAAACGGTCGGCTCGTTCTCGAGTTCCGATCCCCTCATCCTTATGGGTCAGCCAGTCTTCCAGGGCTGCTTTCAGGCTTTCCTTGATATCCTTCTGCAACGCTTCACTTATTTTTCCCGCCAGAGCTTGTCGAACTTGGCTTACTCCCAGATGCATGCCAAAACCGTATTCAGCGTTGTCTTCAAAGAGCGAGAATCCCCAAGCTGGACCTCGTCCGAACATGTTGGTGCTATAGGATATCGATGGAGCACTCGCTCCCCAAACCGTTGAGCACCCTGCGGCATTCGAAATCATCATCCGGTCCCCTACCAGTTGAGTAATCAGCTTGGCATAGGGGGTTTCACCACAGCCTGCGCAAGCTCCGGAGAATTGGATCAGCGGTTCAGCAAATTGACTCTCTTTGATCGTCAATTTTTGGTTAGCGGAATTGGGTTTCGGCAAAATCGTCCGGGAGAATTCCCACCGCTCTTCGCATCGAGGACGCTGTAGCGCTAAGGGTTTCATCACTAGGGCCTTTTCTTTGGCTAAACACACCTCAACACAGTTGCCACAGCCTGTGCAATCCATCGCCGAAATCGCTAAATGGTACTGTAAACCTGGCTTTCCGGTCGCCGGTCGAGTATGGAAACCGTCCGGCGCGTTTTGGAGTTCATCCTCAGTGGCCAGCTGTGGGCGAAGGACAGCGTGTGGGCAAACGAACGAGCATTGGTTACACTGAATGCATTGGTCGGGCTGCCATTCAGGGACATGGATAGCAATCCCTCGCTTCTCCCAAGCCGTTACCCCCAGCGGATAGGTTCCATCTTCCCTGCCATTAAAAGCACTGACCGGAAGCTTGTCCCCTTCTTGCCGATTCATCGGGATCATAATTTTCTCGATGAATTCAGGTAATTCCCGGCTGGCATCGGCTTCATCCGCTTCGGTGTCGTTCCAGGATTTCGGTATCTCAACTCGAACCAGTTCTCGAATACCTCGGTCAATTGCGGCATAATTCTTGTCGATGGCGGCTTGACCTTGTTTTCCATAAGATTGGACAACCGCCTCTTTTAGGTAGCGGATAGCGTCTTCTAACGGAATAATATCGGCAAGTTTGAAGAAGGCGGCTTGCATGATCATATTAATCCGTCCACCCATACCCACTTCTTGAGCAATTCCTACAGCATTCACGATATAAAATTCAATCTCGTTTTCCGCCAGATAACGTTTGATGGGAGCGGGGAGGTTTTCTTCTAGTTCTTCCGGTTTCCATAGACAGTTCAAGAAGAATTTTCCACCGCGTTTCAAGCCTGTAAGTACATCGTATTGACGAACATAGGCCTGATTATGGCAAGCGATAAAGTCAGCCTGAGTCACGAGGTACGACGATTGGATCGGCTCTTTGCCGAAACGCAAATGAGAAATCGTTATCCCTCCGGATTTTTTGGAATCATACGCAAAGTAGGCTTGAGCATTCAAGTCCGTATGATCCCCGATAATTTTAACGGCACTCTTGTTGGCACTGACGGTTCCATCCGAGCCAAGTCCCCAGAATTTACAACACGTCGTTCCTGGTGGAGTTGTATAGATGTCCTCCGGATAGTCCGGCAAGGAGGAAAAAGTGACATCATCGACGATGCTGACAGTAAATGCGTTTCGGGGATCGTCCAGTTTGAGGTTCTCATAGACCGCGGCAATGTCCCTAGGCGTAAAATCTTTTGAACCCAAGCCATAACGTCCGTTGACAATAATCGGGGCATTTTCTTTACGGTAAAAGGCATTCCTAGCATCTAGATACAAGGGGTCGCCCGCCGCTCCAGGTTCCTTGGTCCGATCGAGAACGGCAATTTTCCGAACGCTCGAGGGAATCGCTTGAAGGAAATGCTCGATAGAAAAGGGTCGATACAAGTGAACTTCAAGAAGTCCTACCTTTTCACCACGGGCATTGAGATAGTTGATGGTTTCCCGAATGGCATCACAACCTGATCCCATGGCAATAATGATCCGCTCAGCATCTTCTGCTCCATAGTAATTGAAAAGTTGATAGTTCCGCCCGGTCAACTTGTTGATTTCCTGCATATATCCTTCAACAATGCTCGGTATGGGTTGATAAAATTTATTAACGGCCTCTCGAGTTTGAAAATAGACATCGGGATTTTGTGTGGTCCCGCGTATGACAGGATGATCCGGATTTAACGCTCGTCCACGAAATCCTTTAAGAGCCTCTGTATCCAACAAAGCGGCTAATTCTTCGTATTCAAGGACTTCAATCTTTTGGATTTCATGAGAGGTACGGAAACCATCAAAGAAATGCAGGAACGGTATACGCCCCTTAATGGCTGATAAATGAGCTACCGCTGCTAAATCCATGGCTTCTTGAACACTACTGGAGGCCAAGAGAGCAAACCCGGTTTGGCGGGTGGCCATAACATCTTGATGGTCCCCGAAAATGCTGAGTGAATTGGCGGCTAAGGCACGCGCACTTACGTGAAATACAGCCGGTAATAATTCCCCGGCGATTTTATACATATTGGGAATCATGAGAAGCAGCCCCTGAGATGCTGTATAGGTGGTCGTTAAAGCTCCCCCTTGAAGGGAACCGTGAACCGCTCCGGCACCTACCCCCCCCGCTTGCACTTCAGTAACCCGGAACGGCTTACCCCAACTATTTTTCTTTCTTCCCGCCGACCCACCCTCAGCCACCCC
>NZ_JMGA01000015.1 GCF_000765145.1 Desulfosporosinus sp. HMP52
GCTCCTTTATGAACAACATAAAAGCAACCGTTTCGGAATCGAATATGACCTGATGCGTGACCTTTTTCAGGAATTGATTGAGACTCAGCAGGAGTTGGGTTACGCCTTCGATTCTGAGGAAGATCAAATTGACACGGGTGCGTCCGCCTTGGTTGAGCCTGATTTGAGCGAAATGGACCTTTTCCGTGCCCAGGCGAATACGATCTTGCGACGCTTGAAGAACCTCGGCTGGTTGGAAGTGGAAACCAGAGATAACTTCAAGCAGTATATCGTTCTGCCCCATTATTCAAGCCGGATTCTCCAAGTGCTGAAGGAACTTTGTGAAGAGCGGACTGTTGAGTTCCAGCGATTCGCCTTTGTGACCTACCAGCTCTTAACCAGTGAGGAAGCCAAGCGGCGTCCTGCATTCGCGATGATCGAAGCGGAAAAAATGACGGAACAGTTTATTGGGGAGCTGACGATTCTGGTCAATAACATGAAGCATCATGCCGAGCAAGTGGCGGCTAAAGCCAGCCTCCAGGAAGTCTTGGATCATCATTTTGACGAGTATAAAACCAAAATTGTCGACCGCAGTTATCATCGCTTGAAAACTTCCGACCACGTCTCCCGTTACCGTCATCAGATCTTGGACTGCGTTCAAACCTGGTTAATGGACTCTGCTTTTTTTCAGGAAGCTATTGAAGATGGGCTGCGCAGTGAATTTTTTACAACCCGTGCCGACGCGGAATTCAAGCTTCGCGCCGCACTTTTAACCATAGAAGAAGTTTATCGGGAATTGGATGAGGTATTTAACCGGATTGACCTGCGTCATAATCAATATTTGCGTGCCTCCTATGACCGGGCTCGGTACTTAAGCCAACATTCCCAAGGGGTGGATCAACGGCTGGCCGGGATCTTAGATTGGCTGTCCGCACGAGGCCGTCAGGGGGATCGGGAAGCGGATAAAATTCTCGGGTCGGAGGGACTGCATTTTCTGACCATTTCTCAACTTTCTGATACTTCCCTGCTTCCTGCCCGTAAAAAACGTGCCCCTTTGCAGCCCGCTGATTATGAAGTCCTGGAAATTCCGGAAGGTCTTAAAAATGAGCTTCGGGAAAAGTCCCTGGCTAAAATGCGCCACAGCATCTCCCGGGATAAGGTTAGATCCTATGTTCTAGAGCGCTTGGGACAAAGGGAAGAGATGGGGATCTCGGAATTGGCCCCCCAGACACTTGAAGAGTTCCTCTATTTAACCTATGTTTACTTATACGGTTATGATGGGGAGACGGGCTATATTCTGGATCGAAGAAATAAGCGCATCTTAGACATCGGAGGCTACCGCTTCTATGATCGTCAGATTCGCCGCGTACAAGTAAGGAAGGGAGGCACGCGCCGTGTTCGAAACTCTCAGTGAACAAGAACGGGAAAAGTTACGTGATCTGATCAATCGTTTGCTTAAGGTGAACTTTTTAATCAAGGAATTGGAACGGGAGCGCTATCAGGCAGCCCGAAAACTCCGTCCTCAGCTTGAAGAATTCTTTAAGTTCTTAAATTGGGATTTCCAACTGGATGACCGGCATGAGTGCGTTTTCGCTTTCTCCAAGGATGGTGCTCACCGGCTGAGATTGACCAGGGATGAAAGCATTGCCCTCTTAGTGCTGCGCCTAATTTATCAGGAAAAACGTCAAGGGGTTATTCTAACCGAGTTTCCTCTCACCACGAAGTATGAAATCCGGGCTAAATATGAAACCTTCCGACTTCCTTTCCCGGGAAAGACCCGTTTCCTGGAACTGATCAGACTCTTTACCCAATATAAGCTTCTCCAGCCCTTGGATGAAGAGGTTAACCTGGATGATTGTCGTTTCAGGCTTTTTCACACCATGCTCTATGCTTTAGATGCGGATTCCATCGAGAGAATCCATGAGCGAATCAAGGCCTATGACCTAGAACTCGATGAAGAGGAGTTATTCGATGAAGTGGATGAAACAGCTGCGGCTCGTTAACTGGCACTATTTCCAGGATGAAATCCTGGAATTTGGCAAGCAAACCCTTATTTCCGGGCGCAACAGTGCCGGGAAATCAACCATCATTGACGCTATGCAGGTGCTTTTTATTGCCGACCTGCGTCAGATTCGCTTTAATCCTGCGGCTCATGAGGAAGCTAAACGCTCCATTATCAACTATCTGAGAGGGAAAATCGGCAGCGACGAAAAATCCTATGTTCGGGAACGGGATTTTACGACTTATATTCTCGCCGAGTTTTATGATGATAAAACCCGGGAGTCCTTTGTTGTGGGAACGGTCTTGGATGTCTATAGCGATAACAAAATAGATGACGAACACTTTATTCTTCCCGACCTGAAATTCTCCCAACTTGAGTTAAAGAACGAAAAAGGGAGATTTCGGAACCGGGAAGAATTCCACAGCTATGCCCTGCGCCTGCGGCCGAAAGGCCAGTTTTACCGGGTCAAGCTGGAATATCAGAAAGCCTTCCGCAGCCGGATGGGACAGCTGGAACCGCGCTTTTACCGCACTTTTTTGCGGGCTTTGTCCTTTAAGCCCATTCAAGATATCCGTGAGTTTGTCTATATGTATATTCTCGATGCTAAAGAGCTTCAACTCCAGGTGATGAAAGAGAACTTTGATCTTCATGAACGCTATCAAAGAGAACTTGAAGCGCTCCTGGAGCGGCAGACCGTTCTCGACCAGATTGCCCGACAGCATGAACAGGGGATCAGGTTGCGGGATATCGTCGTGACTCAGGAGTACGCTATACGCGGTCTTAAACATCTCGTGCTTACGGAAGACCTGGCTTTAGTTAATCAGACTTTGGTGTCAGAAGAACGCCAGTTGGAGGACTTGCAGGCGCAAATTACTCTCTCCGAGGAGCAGCACCGTGAAGCCCGGAGTCGTGCCGAAGAATATCTGCAGAAGTATTCCACCCATGAGCACAAGAAAGAACAGGAACAATTGACAAAGACACTCCGGGAACTTAATCAGGACCTCCAGGAGAAACAGCGTTACCTGCAGATCTTTGAGTCCAAAGTCAAGCGGGAAATTACTTTGCTTGAAAACCTCAAATCTACCATGGATTTGACCACTGATTTCTGGAAAAAAGATGATCAGGATGAATTGCAGAAAGGGATCGATGCCCTGCAGGGAGCGCTTTTAAATTGTCAGACCGCAGAAACTCAAAGCTTATCCTTTGAAGTGGAAAGGATTGAGGAAAGCTTCCGAATAACAGGACAGTTTTTGGCTGGACTCCAAATGCGATTTCATCAGGCTCAGACCCGGCTGGAGGACAAAATAAGGGAGCAGGAAACCCTCCAAACCGGCTTAATTCAAGATATCCGCGGACTGGAGCAAAAGAAGAGACCCTATAAGGAGGAGATCCTGCGCTTAAAAGCCTTGCTCGAAGAGCGTCTGGCCGGACGATCCCCCGTCTGGATCTTCTGTGAAGAGCTGGAGGTCCTCGATGAAGCCTGGCGCAATGCCATCGAAGGCTATCTCCACACCCAAAAGTTTGACCTGCTGGTTGAACCGGAGGTCTTTGCTGAAGCCCTTCACCTCTATGAGCAAGAAAAATGGGCCCATCGCCTAGAGGGTGTCGGGCTAGTGGATACGGACAAGGAAAAACGATACAGGGGGAATCAAGACCGAGGGTCTCTGGCAACCCTGCTTCAAACCGAGAATCCCGTGATCCAAGCTCGGATTGATCATTTATTGGGCAGGGTCATAAAGGCCCAAGATGAACAGGAGCTGCGTCAGTATCCGACGGCCATTACTCAGACCTGTATGTCCTACCATAACTTAGTAGCCCGTCAAATCCCGAAAGCTCGTTATGAGGTGCCCTATATTGGTTCACAGGCCATTGTCCGGCAGCTCGAAATTAAACGGAGTGAGCTGGAAAAGACGGAAGCATTGCTGAGAGAATTGCAGCGGCAACGCGATGTTACTCGCCATTGGGTTGTCAATTTAGCCGACCGTGGAAGCCTCTATGACAACTTTGCCGATGGTCTCGAACTCCCGGCAGAGGTTCGGAATTTAGAATCTACGCTTAAAGAGCTGCAAATTAAGTTGGAAAACCTGGATCTCAGTGAAGTAGACCGGCTTAAAGCAGAATATGATGCCTGGCGCAAGCGAGAAGATGGGCTTTTTGAAGGATTGAAAAAACTCAGTGGCCAGGTTGCCGAACTGAAGGTAAGCATTTCCGAAAACAAAACGAAACACTACCTTATATCCCGGCGCACAGAAGAAGCCCAAGCTCATTGGGATTCCTGGAAAACCAGCTATGGGCCGGAATATTGGGACAAAGCAGAGGAACGCTGGCAAGAGGCCTCTAAACAAGAGCTGGCAGCTGCGACGAAGCTCACCAATTGGGAAAACAGCCAAAAGGGCAATGGAACCCGTCGGGACCAAGAGTTCAAGAAACTCCACGAACTGCGTCAGACCTATAATATTCGCTACACTTACAGTGGAGATTTGGACGCTGAAGATAACACTTCCTATCAAAGCCTTCTCGATGAAGTGGCAGGTGTGAACATCCCGGAATACCAGGAAAAACTAACTGCAGCCATGCAGCAATCGGAAGAAGAATTTAAATCTGACTTCATTGCCAAGATGCGCGAAGCCATAGAAATGGCCCGTTATGAATTTAACCAGCTGAACCTGGCCCTCAAATCATTCCCCTTTCACGAGGATAAATACCACTTTGAAGTCCGGCCCAGCGATAAATATAAACGGTTCTATGAAGTGATTATGGACCCCAATATTATTGAGCGCGGTTCTTTGTTTGATGCTCTGGTCGATGAGAAAGCAGATGCTCTTCATGAACTCTTTGAACGGCTCGTGCGCGGTGAAGCCGGGGATCAAGAAGAATTTACGGATTATCGGCGCTATCTTGATTTTGACATTGCCGTCACCAGCAAAACCGGGCGTTACCTCTTCTCGCAGGTTCTCAAAGAGAAATCCGGCGGAGAAACCCAAACCCCTTTCTATATTGCGGTATTAGCTTCCTTCTATCACCTCTATAACTCCGGGAAAACCCTGCGCTTGGTGGTCTTCGATGAAGCTTTCAATAAAATGGACGAAGAGCGGATTCAAACAAGTTTGCGCTTGATCAAGCAAATGAATCTGCAACTCATAGCCGCGGTACCCGATGAAAAGATGCAGCATATGGCCCCGGAAGTATCGACGACGCTGATCGTCCATCGGGAAGGGCATCACTGCTTCGTAGATATGATCAGTCGTGCCGAGATCTTGGATAATCTCAAGGAAACAGAGGAAAGGGGAGAGACCGGAGAGACCGAAGAAAACATAGAGGATAAAGAACACCTTGGAAACAAGGAAAAAAACGTGGACGAGGATAAGCATGATCAGACCTCTCCCCAAAGCGGTGGTCTTTTCGCTGATGAACCAAGTTTGTTTGACAATTAATCTTGAAATTTCCATGTGTATGTTGGAGAAGAGAGGAGGGCAAAATGGCACAGAAATCCGTTGATCAGTACAAACGAAGGATTCTCTCACTACTGTTAAAGAAATATGAACGCAGTCAGTCCTTCCAGGCCGGAATTCCCGGTAAACAGCGCCCCCAAATGACCATCAAAGGTTCAGAACTGGCCAAGGATTATGACGATGAGATGGATTATCGAAAACGAGAATTGATCCACAATGCTCTCCAAGAACTCTGTCATGAGGGAATCACAGAAGTTACTTGGCCTAAACATAAGGAGAATATTGAGGTAGGAAAAGTCTACCTTAACTTTGAAGGAGTGGAGAGAGCCTATCTGCATACCGGTGAAAAACCTAAAGGTGACAAAATTCGTCAACTTGCAGAGCTCTTAATTCCTCTAGTCCATCATCCCTGGGACTGGGTTCGAACTTGGGGAGAAGAGACTTACAGGAGGCTGGAGGAAAGAAGACCTTCCGGGCTGGACTTAGACGATCATCAGGGATATGGGGACCTGGTTCAGGTTCTTTTGGCACTCCCCGGGCTGGAGGAGAATACTCCCAAACGAGTTCTCAGCCAAAAACTTTTTCAAGACAGCAAGCGCTTTGAACAAGGTGTCGAACGGCGTTTGTTGAGCCTGTTGCGCAAAATTTATCCCGAAGAATTAGAGAAAGATGAGGATTATCTGGATCAAGTGGGGATTGTCGAAAATCCAAAAATGACACTGGTTTTTGGCCCCCTTGAAATAGAAATGCCGACTGAGTTAGTTGGTAACTCAGCAACTGAAGAGGACAGGGCAAAGAGCCTTGGATTTAACTTTAGGGCCTTTCAAGGCGGACTTGGACTATCCGCAGAATCCATCAAAGAGCTCTCCATCCGGGACATTCCTGCCAGAGCAATTCTCCTTGTCGAAAATCTCACGACTTACCATGAAGTGATTCGACATCCAGTCCAGCTTTCTGCGCCGTTGCTTGTCATCTATACAGGAGGTTTCCCCCATAAGTCGACCCAGAGACTCCTTAAGAAAATTTCCACCTTTATCGAGACTCAGAACCCTCTGTCGCTGGAAGGAATTTATCACTGGGGGGATATCGATTACGGGGGGATTCGAATCTTTGAGTATTTGAAAGAGCACTTCTTTCCTTCCTTACGGCCTTACCGAATGGATGTCGTGACTTATTTGGACTATGTAACTACCGGACTCTCCTTTGGGGAAGAACAGTGTCTGAAACTTGAACAGTTGTTGACGTTACCCGGTTATGAGACATGGCATCCTGTAATTACGGAACTTTTGCGGCATAGGAAACGGGTAGAGCAGGAAAGTATCCGTTAGATATTACCTAGGTTAAATTAATCCTTCCTATTATTTATGGCATAAAATGAAGCAGGTCTAGGCCTGCTTTACGTTTTTGGTGGAGTGAATAACGTTAAATGGAGCTGGTGATGGGAATCGAACCCTCAAGCTGATAACGAATCAACTACTCTTCCAATCGAGCTGCACCAGCGTGTATTTTATCAAGAGTATTAAAAAAGTCCTTCCTAATTATAAACAAGGCAATTTAGACGTTCGAAAGCTGCCCCAGTTTTTGACGAGTGGTGTTTTACCGTATTTAGGATCTTTGCTAATACTAGCTATATTTGCTAAAAGCATCCCCGCTATTGCAGCTGTTTTTTATACATCTGCTGGACGGTAGTGGCAAAGTTTATGGGTTGATATCAAGGATAAATTGACTAAACTGATCAATGGCGTGGAATCCAGTAGCTTACATAAAGAATACTTCGTTATATACTATGTAAAATCCTCTAAAAATTCAGATAACTTGTGCAAGTATTCTGAATACATGTTGACGTTCTTAATCATGGCAAACTATTACATTGATATTCTCTTAATATGCGCATATAATAAGAACACTAGTTCGGTATAATGCCAAATACATGTACTGTGAGGCGAGTTATATGAATGATGTATGTGCAGATTGTCATCGAATGTTGCATTGTATGGAGCCTTGTGAAGCCTGGTTAATTGCCCAGAACCAATGTCCAGTGTGTGGAAATAAACTTATTCATGTTGGAGGATGCACCGAATGCATCACTGGAGATTGGGCGAAGTGTGGTTAGTATGAGAATTGTTATGAAGCCGATTGAAGCCATTACAACCCACTCCAAAGAGGGAGTCATACGCCCTGAGAAATATAAGATTATTGAGGGGGAGGAAACTATCGTCGTTCGTATTGATAAAATACTTACCCGCAGTGAGGAAAAGTCTGTAGGCTGTCGGGAGCTCATCTTTAATTGTCAGGGAGTGATAAATGGTTACATTAAAAACTTTGAATTAAAATACAGAGTCCCTGAATGCAAGTGGTTTCTGTATCGGATATAATTTGGATGTCCACCCAGGACGTACAGCAATCGATAAAACAGTTTTTTGAAGGCTTGAGTACATAGATAATTGAAGCAATAGTGAGTATTCGGGAGATCAGTGCGATTCTTTGAAACACGAAATAACACAACAATGAAAACGCCAAAATCAGCCGTTGAGCCTGATTTTGGCGTTTTTTGATCTAGGTGTTCTAGTTACTTGACATAGTCGTAGTTATCGGCCTCAAGTGCGAAGCAAAGGAAAATTATTCCTTGATAATGGGGATGGAGAATTGGGCTAAGGAAAAAGCTAGAAATGTCAAAGAGACTAAGATCTTAATTATTAATCCGCATATTTGTCTTTCTTTCTCCTCAATGGCCTGAGCTTTTTCTGCTTGGGCCTGATCTCTGTCCTCAATCGCCTGATTCTTTTCGTTGACTGTTTGCTGCAGCTCTCGGGTGGACATATTATCAATGGCATTGTCTTCAACGAATTTCTCCCGCTCTTCTTCCGGGACACCTAAGAGGATAAGGGCTTGGGTGTAAGTCAAATTGTGCAGCGCTGCATAATTTGAACTGTTGTTTCCTTCGGAAACGTCGAGGGGTTTGGGGCCGTACTCCTTATAGATTTGCATGAGTCTGGTGGCGGTGCTTTGGGAGTAACTGACCGATTATTTCAGCCACTGGCCCCATTCCCCATGCTTGAGTAAAGCCTTGGCTTCTATCAGACGCCGACCTAAGAGGGGCTGCCATGTGAGGTTCTGACCAACAAAGATGATATCCAAAATTGCTATGGTTTTCTGTTAATCGATTAACTCAAAGGCAATCGTCTTATCATCTATCCGGTCAGCAACAAGCCATCGAATTTAGGTAGATTACCTGCTATTGTCATCAAGTGAATAGAATAGTAAAAAGGCACCGCAACGGATTGCGGTGCCTTTTTACGAGAATGAACTACCCTATAATCACCGCTCAGTGATACTGATAGATTCTATGGCCACACTTCCGCCTCTAACCACTTCAATGGTTTGGAAATCACTGCTCAAGAGAGTAATCAGAGCGTTGTTCTTGCTTTCTGTTTGAACGCATTCCATCAAGACACTTTCTTTATCATAATCGATGATTGAAACACCAAAGACCTCAGCAATTCTGAACAATTCGTCCAGATCCCCTTTAGAGCATTTTCTGACTTTAACAAAGAGCAGTTCTTTCATATGAATGGGACTATCAGTAAAATCGACGACCTTGATGACTTCTACGCAGCGATTTAATTGCTTCTTAATCTGTTCAAAGGTCTCATCGTCACTGATTAATCTTATGGTCATTCTGGAAACAGTTTCATCCTCTGTCATGCCCACCGTCAGACTTTCTAAATTATAGGCTTTGCCTGAAAACAGGCCTGAGATCTTGGCCAGAACCCCGATATCATTTTCTACAAAAAGTGAAAGCCAGCGTTTTTCCATGTTTTTTGCCCTCCTTAATATTCTAAAATCATCTCATACAATGGTTTGCCGCCTTGGACCATAGGCAGAACAAGATCGTCTTTGTCGATGATAAATTCGATGATCGTAGGACCATCCGTGTTTTTTAAGGCCTGATCGAAGGCGGCCCCAATTTCCCCTTCTGTGGTCACCCGGATACCTTCCGCTCCGTAAGCTTTAGCCAAGGCCACAAAATCCGGTGAATAGGGAGGACATTGATCACTTGTACCGCTGCATTTTCTGGGGCATGATTTCCTGCGTCTGGTACAGATACTTGAATAATTCTTTTCGAAAAAGAGGGTTTGAACTTGTCTTACCATGCCTAAAGAACTGTTGTTAAACAGGCAGATAATCACAGGAAGCTCTTCCGCCACAGCAGTAGCCAGCTCTTGAATGTTCATCTGCATTCCCCCGTCACCGGAAATGCAAATCACCGTTTTATGCTCATTACCCAGTTTGGCACCTAGGGCAGCAGGGAAACCATAGCCCATTGTTCCCATACCCCCTGAAGTTAGGAGCTGCATATTCCTATTTAACTCTAAAAACTGAATGGTCCACATTTGGTGTTGTCCCACGTCCGTCACGACGATGGCGTCTTGGCAGGTTTCATTGATATGGTCAATGACCTTTTTAGCTGTCAGCCCGTTGTTACTCTGCATAGTAAGGGGGTGTGCCCCTTGCCAGCTTAAAAGCTGCTTCAGCCATTCCCCTGTCTCATGCTCGTTTACATAGTTAAGCATAGCTGTAATGGCTTCTTTGGCGTCTGCGACAATGGGTATATCCACCTTAATATTCTTGGAGATGGCGGCTGAATCAATATCTATATGCACGATTTTAGCATTGCGGGCAAATTCACTGATTTTACTCGTAACCCTATCACTGAATCTTGTTCCGATGGAAAAGAGCAGATCACATTCCGTAACGGCCATATTGGCGGCATAACTGCCATGCATGCCTACGTTGCCGAGATAGTAGGGATGTTTCGTATCAATACTGCCTTTGCCCATCATGGTGGTGACCACAGGAATCTTGGTCAGTTCCACCAGCTTGGTCAGTTCAGCCTGGGCTCCGGCGATATTGACGCCTCCGCCAATCAGGAAAATTGGTTTTTGGGAAGTATTTAATAAATCTACCGCCTTTTTAAGCTGTCCGATGTGGACTTTTGTACTTGGCTTGTACCCCCGGATATTCACCTTGTCCGGATATTCATCACTGCCTAACTCCACCATAACATTCTTAGGCAAATCAACTAAGACCGGACCGGGTTTCCCGGTTCTGGCAATATAGAAAGCTTCTTTGAGTATTCTGCCTAGATTCTTGCGATCGTTAACAATAACTCCATGTTTACAAATATTTCTGGTGATCCCGACGATATCGGCCTCCTGAAAGGCATCGTCGCCAATCAGACTGGAGGCAACCTGCCCGGACAAGCAAACCAGCGGCACACTGTCATAGTAAGCCGTTGCAATTCCGGTGACCATGTTTGCTGCGCCGGGACCGCCGGTCACCAGGCAGACTCCCACTTTACCTGTCGAACGTGCATAACCGTCTGCCTCATGAACCAGGGCCTGCTCATGGCGCGGCAAGACAACTTTAATGTCATCTTGGTGATAGAGTTCGTCGAAAATATCCGTTACCAGCCCGCCCGGATAGCCAAAGAGTGTATCTACTCCTTCTTCCTGTAACGCTTTTACCAATAAACTGGTGCCTCTGATTTGTTGCATAGTCTTGTCTCCTCCTTAAAATTTATAAAAGGAAATAAAAAACCCTAAGCTAAATTTTACTTTAGCTTAGGGCGAATCTACTTCCGTGTTACCACCTAAATTCAGAGGAAAAACCTCTGCACTCTGTCAGTACGGAAAACATGTATGGTCCTGAATAAAATCAGCACGACTACTGTGATCGATACCGCTTTCCTTGTAACGGTGGAAACTCCGTTGAAGTCTACTGAAGATTTCTCTCGTTCGGTTCACTGCTCAAAGGCTACTTCCATACTTCCTCCATGAAGATTCGCACCAACCATCTTCTCTCTTAAATATCGGGAGTATGTACTTCTCCTTATCATCGCATTGCAATTTGCTTTTGTTTGGTCAGTATATCAAGGATCTTAGCCGGTGTCAATATCAGGATAATGATTTGCAAAACAGTTATATAACACAATTTTACGCTATTTATTCATAACCCGGTTCATAAGGCGCATAGAACACATTTCCCCGCACATTGTGCAGCTGTCCTGATGATATTATCACTAAGCTAGGGGAGAAGTGGCGGCCATGCGGCCGCTGTTTGGCATTTTAGATGACTTTCAATGGGGTGAGGAATTATGCCCCCCTCGGTATTAAAAATAATATATAAGAAGGAAATAGGAGGTAAGATGTGGAATGGAAGTTGATATATTAATCTGGTAAGAGGTAAATTAAATGAATATGCTTTTAAGGGAATTTAAATTATTCATAGGTTCATCAATCTTTGTTTGGGTTTATCTAATAATCCTTTTACTTGGGGGAGTAACAAGAATTGCTGAGGCAGCATGTGGAATTTTGCTTGTGAGTATTTTTTTATTCCCATTAATAATTATCTGGGGAATAATAGTACCGGTAGGGAATATTTACTTTCACTTAAAGAAAAAGAAGGCCGTACATAAAGGCAGAATTGTAGTTTTCTTTACTTTATCTTGGGTATTATTTAATTTTGCCTATAATGGTATCATAACTGGCTACCAAACTTATGAAGAAATATATGTTTTTGGAGGAGTCGAGGGGCATAAAAGTCTTGAAGATAAACTCAAAACTTATATTAATAAGAATTATGAGAATGTAGATAACATATATTATTCAACTAAATCTGCTCTATTTGTTCCACAGAATGAGAGCCAAATGACTGGAGATAATGTACCCATGGTTATTGCGAATTTCCGGATAGGAGACCAGGGTACTGGATATGTAACTGTTGAATATGTAAATTATAAATGGCAAGAACCTGATGAAAAATATTATTCATTTAATAAATAGGTAGGAAGGTCAGATCATTCGAGGTCTGGCTTGAATTGTTGGAGTATTACACCATCGCCTGAAATTTGTCTGATTAACTTTGCGCTATACAATAAACCAGGCGTCCATGTGATATAATTCTTGGTGCATGAATTCAGCCAACACAACATTAATAAGCGTTGAGGGAAGGTGTGTGACGAAAAATGGAAGACCGAGTACTATTCATTTTAAATCATATTTTGCAAAAGAAAAAAAGAAAGATAACTCTGGAGAGCCGTTTGCGGGAAGACTTATTTGTGGATTCTATAGATATGTCGATGATTATTGGAGATCTGGAGGATGATTTCGAGATAACCATTACGGATGAAGAGTTTGCAAATTTGGTTACCGTCAATGATATTGTGGAACACCTGAAAGCTAGAGGTTTATCTGATTACGAATTGATTATAGATTCGGTATAATTGGAGAAATCTTTCTGAGACAAGTTCAAGCGTCCACCTTTCACATTAAATAGTGAAAGGTGGACGTTTTTTTAAATTCCTCCCTTCCCGTTCGTTGGAGTTCCATGCTATTTGGTAAAAGAAGGATTTAAGCGGCTTTATGGAGAAGACGGTTATATAGAAATTCAATGTAGCTCTTTATGAAAATTTAGGTGGTTAAGTCTGGCCCTGGACTGAGATGGATTGGATCATTTGCATAGTCCATAGTAATTGCTATTATACATTACTAAGAAGGAAGGGGGGCTGTAATTGATAACTGCAGGTGTGGACATTGGATCTACCTCATCTAAAGTTGTAGTTTTGGAAGATGGCAAAAAGATTTTAAGTAAAGTTATAATACCTGTCGGTGCAGGAAGCAGCGGGCCGGCGAGAGCCTTTGAACAGTCTATTCGGGAGGTGAATTTGAGTCGGGAGGATATAAAAAGGGTGATTGCAACGGGATATGGCAGAACTCATTTCCCGGGTGCGGACCAACAGATTACGGAAATAACCTGTCACGCCCGTGGAGTTTATGAACTTCTTCCGGGTGTAAGGACGATTATTGACATCGGTGGTCAGGACGCTAAAGCAATCAGGGTTGGACAAGGGGGAATTGTCTCTAACTTTATTATGAATGATAAATGTGCAGCGGGTACCGGAAGGTTTTTGGAGGTCATGTCACGGATTTTAGAAATTAATATTGAGGATTTAGCAGATTTAGCTGCCTTAGCAGAAAACCCAGCCTCAATCAGTAACACTTGTACAGTGTTTGCAGAGTCTGAGGTTATTTCTCAGCTTTCCGGCGGTACCTCTCGTGAGGATGTTGCAGCGGGTATTGTCAATTCTGTGGTAGGCCGTGTTGCCGGACTTGTAAAACGTTTAGGCGTGCAAAGTGAGGTTGTTATGACCGGCGGAGTGTGCCTGAACTGGATGATTATTAGGATGATGGAGAAAGAGCTTGCTATACCCGTCATGGCTTCTCCCATGGCACAATTGACCGGTGCCCTTGGGGCTGCTCTGTTCGCTTTC
Organism: Desulfosporosinus sp. HMP52; assembly: GCF_000765145.1. Classification (GTDB taxonomy): domain Bacteria; phylum Bacillota; class Desulfitobacteriia; order Desulfitobacteriales; family Desulfitobacteriaceae; genus Desulfosporosinus. Next base: position 13,766 of record NZ_JMGA01000015.1, read on the forward strand.
GAAAGTGCCAGATAACCCCTCAGGAATAGGATAGGGCTTTACAGTACTAAAATATTGCCAATATTCAATATATTATAACAAAAATGGGCCGGTAGTGGAGGGGGCTTAAACAGTTGATCCAGATGACCAACAGGGTGGAACTAATACTTGCCTGGGAATTGAATGATTCAGATGAAAAAGGGGTGACTTTAAGTGCCTGAAAAACTTACGTCAAGAAATTTACTAAATCAATTGCAAACTCGTCATTATACAAACGCCTACACAGCCAAAATGAAGGGACAATTAGTTGGCTGGGCAACGTCAATTTTTCCTCAGGAATTCTGTGAGACTATGGATTTAACGGTAGTTTATCCCGAGAATCATGCCGCTGCCGTTGCTGCTAAGAGAGGAGCCTTACCACTGTTAGAGCAGGCTGAAAGCGAAGGGTACAGCGTGGATTTGTGTTCCTACGCCCGGATTAATCTGGCCTATATGAAATCTCAAGCAGCAGAAGTCCCTATCCCACTGCCTGACTTCATTTTATGCTGCAATAATATTTGCAACACCCTTATAAAGTGGTATGAAAACATCGCCACAGAACTTAATATTCCTATGATTCTTATTGATGTTCCATTCAACCATGGATATGAACCAACCCCGGCAGCCATCGATTACATTAAGTCAGAGTTTGAGGAGTGTATCCGGCAGCTTGAAACAATCACCGGCCGCCAATTTAATTTCGAACGTTTTCAGGAGGTTATGAAATTATCCAACGAGAACTCACGGGCCTGGAAACGGGCCCTGGATTTAAATCAAGCAGTTCCGGCCCCCTTGAATGGTTTTGAACTATTTAACTATATGTCCCAAATGGTCTGTGCCAGGGGTCGCAAAGAAACCGGGGAATTGTTCAAGCTCTTGATTGAGGAATTAGAGGAAAAAATCAGCTTGGGCAAGTCTTGCTATGAGGATGGAGAAAAATGCAGGGTGATGTGGGACGGCATCGCTTGCTGGCCTCATATTAAGCATAACTATAAGGCTTTGGCAAAGAGCGGGATCAATATTGTTTGCAGCAGCTATCCGGAGGCCTGGGTTTTGCTCTATGAGCCGGGAAACATGGATGAATTAGCCCGGGTCTATTCCATGATCGGCAACAACACTTGCATGGAATACCAAGCCGATCGAAGAGAGGGAGAGGTTAGGAACTTTAAGCTTGACGGCATATTGTTCCATGTGAATCGAAGCTGCAAGGTAATGGCCTTTATGCAATATGAGCAGCAACGCTTGGTTGCAGCTCGAACCGGTGTTTCCATCATGAATTTTGACGGAGACCAGGCCGATCCTCGTAATTTCGCTGCGGCTCAGTTTGAAACCCGTCTTGAAGCTTTAATGGAAATTGTATCTCAAAATAAGTCAGCTAAGAAAAGCAAAGAGGTGATGAATAATGACCCAGCTTAAGGAGCTATTGTCAACCCTGGAACATGTGGCTAAACATCCGGCTCAAGTTATTAATAAATGTCTTGAAGATAAGCGGCTGATGATCGGCTGTACCCCGGAATATTGTCCGGAGGAAATTGTCTACGCTGCTGGAATGCTGCCGGTGGGTCTATGGGGTGGGGCAACGAGCATCAGAAACGCCAATCAATATTTTCCCGCCTTTGCTTGTTCTTTAGTTCAGACCACCTTAGAGCTTGGGATGCGCGGAGTATACGACCAACTTGCAGGAGTGATTATCCCCGCCCACTGCGATCATCTAAAGTGTTTCGGACAGGATTGGAAGGTTGCTGTACCCCAAGTCAGGTTTATACCCCTTGCTCATCCAATTAACCGCAAATTGGAGGCAGCTGTTGAATACTTAAAAAGTGAGTATTCCCGAATTAAGAGTGTCCTTGAAGAAATTGGCGGCAAGCCAATTTCTCATCAGGATTTAAGTGAGGCAATCGAGGTCTATAACCTTCATCGGAAAACTTTAAGGGAATTTACGTTGATTGCTCGGGATTATTGCACTACAATTACCCCTAGCGTCCGACACAATGTTATCAAGAGTGGTTACTTCATGGATAAGCTGGAACATACTCAACTTGTCAATTCTCTGATTGGAGAGTTAAAAAAAGCTCCTCCCGAAGAGTGGAAAGGGCAGAAGGTTGTTTTAACAGGGATTATGGCCGAACCTAAGGAGATCCTGGACATGTTCGAAGAATATGGCTTGGCCGTCGCAGCAGATGATCTGGCTCAAGAAAGCCGGCAATTCAGAACGGATGTACCTGAGGGAAAGGATCCACTGGAACGATTAGCACGTCATTGGAGCTGTATGGAAGGCTGCTCATTACTTTATGACCCCCAAAAGAACCGTCGCTTTATGCTGAAAACAATGGCTGAAGAGAGCAGGGCAGATGGCGTTGTGGCCTGCATTATGAAGTTCTGTGAAATGGAAGAGTTCGATTATCCCATTTACAAGAAAACCTTGGAGGAAGCTGAAATCCCTTTGCTTTATCTGGAATTAGATCTGGCAACACCTTCTTTAGAGCAAGTAAGAACCAGAATCCAAAGCTTTGCGGAAATGATTTCTCTGAAACCATAAGGAGGCCATTCTGTGCCATGTCGATGTTAGGGGAGTTGGTCGGGTAGAGGTTAGAGGGAGTAAAAGTCGTTTTTGTTAAGTGACTTTACTTCCTTTTCATATCCTTTAAGCCAAAGCCTACGAGGAGTAAACTATATTAGTCTTTTTATGATAAGGTGGATATTCGTGCGTACAGACATCTACAGCCGTTTTCTGAGATGTAATGTGCGCTTTTTGTTATTTGTTGACGCTAATTCAATTGTTCTTGGCTTCCAATACATTCACTGCTCTAGAACTGGTGAAAAGCTAAGTACAAATTTGCTTAAATATGGATTTGCATTATAATTTAGTTTAGGTTTTCCCCAAGTATTTGGTAATCTTATACTCTGAAAACCTGAATCAGGAATTGTAATGAAAGAGAGACCTCTAAATGAACAAGGGTAATTTTAACGACTTTCAATTAAGTAGTGAATTATTAAAAGCAATTAGCTTACTAAATTTCATCAGTCCCAGCAAAGTCCAGGAGCAAGTGATCCCAGCAGTCTTGGCCCAAAAGGATATCATCGTCAAGTCCCAGACCGGAAGCGGAAAGACGGCGGCCTTTGCTATCCCTATTTGTGAATTAGTGGATTGGGAACAGAATAAACCGCAGGCATTAGTGCTTACCCCCACCAGAGAACTCGCAGTTCAGGTCAAAGAAGATTTGTTTCATATCGGCAGATTTAGAAGAATAAAAGTAGCAGCAGTTTTTGGTAAGTACCCTTTTCATCTTCAAGAAAAGGAACTTAAACAAAAAACCCATGTTGTGGTTGGAACCCCGGGTCGCTTGATCGATCATCTCGAAAGAGGGACCTTGGATATATCGAATATAAAATACCTGGTCATTGATGAAGCCGATGAAATGCTGAATATGGGCTTTATCGAGCAAATCGAAAGGATCATTGCCAACTTGTCTCATGAACGGGTGACCGTTTTATTGTCAGCGACAATGCCCCAAGACATCAATGTGTTATGCAGTAAAATTATGAGAAATCCCATCCGCGTGGAAATCGAAGAACCGAATCCGGCAGCGGATCGGATCGCGCAGGAAAGATATCTTGTCGATCAGACAGACAAGATGAAGCTTCTTCGAGATCTAACGATGGTTGAAAACCCGGACAGTTGTATGATCTTTTGCAATACTAAGCAAACTGTCGATGAAGTATACACTGAACTCGTGAATCTGGGCTATTCTTGTGATAAACTTCATGGTGGAATGGAACAACGAGATCGATTGAATGTCATGAAGGATTTTAAACAAGGATATTTCAGATATCTATGTGCGACAGATGTTGCCGCAAGAGGTCTGGATATCGAGGACATTACCTTGGTCATCAATTATGACATCCCCTACGACCGAGAAAGCTATGTTCATCGGATCGGAAGAACAGGCCGAGTCAACAAACTGGGTAAAGCCATAACCTTTGTTACCAAAAATGAAGATAAGTTTTTAAAGGAAATCCACGATTACATCGGCAAAGAGATTCTTCTAAAGGAAAGACCGGAAGAAGCAAGGGTGCATGAGTCGAAACAGGATTTTATGGCGAAAAACAATACCTTGCCAGAAATTAAGGAAACAAAAGGCGTGCAGTTGAGCACCGAAATTATGAAGATCCATGTGAATGCCGGGAAGAAAACAAAGATGAGACCCGTCGACATTGTGGGCACGCTTTGCAGTATTGAGGGCATAACCCCGGCAGATATCGGAATCATCAATATCCTGGATGTATCAACCTTTGTTGAAATCTTAAACAATAAGGGTGAGTTGGTGTTGCAGAATCTGCAGAACACTCCGATTAAGGGCCGGCTTCGGAAGGTAAGTAAAGCAGACCGGTAAACTCAAGAACTAGGTGCTTTAACAACGGTTCATACTGAATTAATAAACACTAATCATTTACATTAATTCCCGTTGCAGTCGGGAATATTAAAAAATGTATCAATCGTATTCTCGAATACGAGATCAGATAAGACAGGCTTTTTCAATGGGATAACGTTTGAAACTTGAGGAGGGTTCCTTTTATGGCGCATTTACTAGATACATTGCAAGCGGGCTCGTTGACCCTGCATAATCGTCTGATTATGCCTCCCATGGCCACTGCCAAGTCCGAAGAGGACGGTGGTGTAAGCAAGGCGGTTCTCGACTATTATCAAGAAAAATCGAAGGGCGGCTGTTTCTCACTTATCATTGTTGAACATAGTTTCGTAAGTCCAAAAGGTAAAGCGAGCAAGAATCAACTCTCTGTCTCTAATGATCATCTGGTGGAAGGATTACGTAGTTTAGCCCAGGTTATTCACAGCAATGGTTCAAAAGCTGTAATGCAAATTAATCACGCAGGTAGTGCCACCTCTCAGGAAGTCATCGGAGAGATTCCGGTCGCTCCCTCTCCTGTTCCTCATCCTTGGAATGGAAATACCCCTAAAGAGCTTAGCAAACAGGAAATTACCGATATCGTCCAAGCCTTTCAGGATGCTGCCCGTCGTGTCAAGGAAGCAGGCTTTGACGGGGTGGAGATCCATTCTGCCCACGGCTACCTACTTAACCAATTTTTCTCCCCCTTGAGCAACCAGCGAACTGATGAGTACGGTGGAACGATTCATAATCGCCTTCGCCTCCATCTGCAGGTTATCGCAGCAGTCAAAGCTGTTGTGGGCAACGATTTTCCACTACTCTTACGGTTAGGGTCTTGCGATTATAAAGAAGGCGGCATCACGATTGAAGATAGCCAGATAGCAGCTAAAGAATTCGAGAAAGCAGGCATCACCATTCTCGATATTTCCGGGAGTTTCTTAGGTTATAAATCTCCGGGGAGTTCTGAGCAAGGCTATTTCTCCCCTCTGACAGAAGCAATTAAAAAGGTTGTATCCATCCCTGTCATTCTAACTGGCGGCATTACTGAACCCCAAGCGGCTGAGAAATTGCTGGGAGCAGAAAAAGCTGACCTCATCGGCGTCGGTCGCGCGGTATTACAGGATTCTCAATGGGCGAAAAAGGCAATTGAAACATTGCGATGAGGGGGAATGGTACTTTGAAAATCATTGATGCGCATTTGCATTTTTCGTGTCGCCCTGGATTTAATGAAATGGCGAAAAATATATCTCAAGTGGAATTTAGTGCTCAAGGGCTAAGACAAGAGTTTGAACAAGCCGGTGTTGTAGCTGGAATCATCATGTCAACCCCCAGTCGGGAGCCCAACCAACCTTCGGGGAGTCCGGAAGAATTTGTTTTGGCAGATGGGACTGTAGAAGGGTTACTTTCTTGTGTAGGCGTCAATCCTGAAAGGCTTAAGGAAGATCATAAAGAACTTGATTATATTGAAGGAGAACTTAAAAAAGAGGGAGTGACAGGGATTAAACTCTATCCCGGTTATTTTCCATATTACGTGTATGATTCGATTTATGATCCCATCTATGAGCTAGCTCGCAAATACCAAGTTCCTGTGGCGATTCATTGTGGGGATACACAATCCCCAAAAGGGCTTTTAAAATATTCCCATCCGTTAACGATTGATGAGTTAGCTGTAAAACAAGAGGACGTTACCTTTGTGATCTGTCATATGGGCGTCCCGTGGATGATTGATGCAGCAGAGGTTACCGCCAAGAATCATAATGTTTACACAGACTTATCCGGACTCATCGCAGGGAATAAAGAGCAGGTGATGAAAATCAAAGATAAAAGGCTTTACGTGGAGTATATACAACAAGCCTTAGTCATTTCGAATTGCTATAATAAAGTTCTATTTGGATCAGATTGGCCACTTGTACCTATTAAACCTTATATAGAATTTATCAAGCATGTTATACCGGAAGAGTATCACGAAGCTGTATTTTATCGAAATGTGCTTACGGTTTACCCCAAACTTAATGAAATTTTGTAAGAGAATGCTGCTACGTTTAATTGCGTGGAGCCGAACAGCTTGCCTCCTCAAATTCGGATTCGAATCCGAATTGAACTACAGCCAGGCGGTGCTTCTATTAGGGATCCAAAAGGAGGAACGGGCGCAATTCATCAGCTTATCGCTTCTCCTTTAACGATAAAAGCTTGACCCTTGGGGCGGATTTGGTCAAAGTTAAGTTGTCCGATTCGCAAGCAACATCTTGATTTACTAAAGCAAATGCCAATAGATCGTTCAATCTTTGAAATCTTGGCTCAACAACCAGAGTTAAAAAGGAAGGTGACAGTATGGGAAGGTCTAAATAGTAGATGGAATATTCGTGCGCACATACAGTCAATATCTGAGATGTATGTGCGCTTTTGATATCGGGATGGATCTTCCCCGGTCGTTCACTACAAATTGAATACCCTCCTGCGCAGATTTAATGCAGGAGGGTATTTTCATTTAGACGACCCGTGCCTTCAGACAATGTCTAGCTTCGTCCAGTTATGGGAGATGGTCTATTATCCGTGCCCCCGAAATGATTCATGGCAGCATGATCCATCGTCTTGTCTTCGCGGGATGCTTGATCATGTTGCATTTTAGTAATGTGTTTCATTTCTAAATAAATTAGGATAGCAGTTAATAGTGTTGCTAATCCATCTGCAATAGGGGCTGTTCTCCAGATGCCATCGATTCCCCAGAATTTTGGCAAGAATATTAAGAGAGGGATAAACAGTAAAACCTGTCTGGACAGACTGAGTATAATGGAGGGGGTTGCTTTTCCCACGGCTTGAAAGTAACTGGAACCAATGATCTGAAAACCAATCAAGGGGCACAACGCAAAATATACAAGCATGGCCTCAGCCGCCATTTTCGTAAGTGCCACATCGTTGTTACTGAACAGTCCTACGATTTGTGTTGGCCATAGATAGATAGCTAAAAAGCCAAGGATAGAAATCCCTGTGCCTGCAATGGCTGCCTTCTGCAAAGCCTCTTTTACTCGGGCATATTGCTTCGCTCCATAATTATAACCAATAATGGGTTGAGCTCCCTGACTAACACCTACGACAGGCATCAATAGTAACATAGAGACGCTCATAATGATTCCTACGGCAGACAAAGCCAAATCTCCGCCATAGGCGAACAGACTTTTGTTAAGTATCAGATTTTGAAGGCTGTTCGCAAGCTGCATAGCAAAAGGTGCGAATCCTATGGCCACAATACTGGTTAGTATAGCGATCTGAGGTTTCATATTTCTCAACCTGATTTTTACGATGCTTCGTCCTGAAAAGAAATAGCTTAATACCAAGAACGTCGTAACCATCTGACCTGATATTGTTGCTAAAGCTGATCCTTTAATACCTAAGCTCAATTTAAAGATAAAGATATAGTTTAGCACCACGTTGATAAACGTGCCTGTCAGTTGTGTAATCATGGCCAATCTGGGATTGCCTTCTGCTCTTATGAAGTTGTTCATGCCCATACCGAGTGAGCCTAAAACGGAACCCAACATGATAATGTGCGTGAAATCTCTGGCATAGGGTAAGACTTCCGGACTGGCACCAAATAGAATCAGAATGGGATCTGAAAAAAGAAGATAGATGACCGATATAATTAGGGGTAAGATAATTAACATCGTTAAGGCGTTGCCGATGATTTTTTCCGCTTCTTCCTTTTTCTGTTCTCCCAGACGTATAGAGATCAACGCTGTAGCCCCAATTCCTATCAGCATCGAAAAAGCCATCAAAATAAGCATTATTGGAAAGGCTACTGTTGTCGCCGCAATAGCCAGTGACCCAATTCCCCGGCCAACAAATATTCGGTCAATAATATTATAAAGTGCGTTCACCAGCATACCGACGATTGCTGGAAGGGAGAATTTCCAAAGCAAACTGCCAACGTTCTGCTTCCCCATGGCTAATTCATTGTTCATAATTAATCCACCTTCTATAATTTGTTCATAAATTTCACAACGTTCTTTAGGTTATCTGCAAATTGCTCCATTTCATCGGAATCTACATTCTGAAATAGTTCATGCATACTCTGAAGGTGATTGGCAATAACAATTTCTATTTGTGCCTTTCCGGAATCGGTCAGCGTTACCAAGGACTTTCGACGGTCATTGGCAAAATCGCAACGTAAAACAAAACCGGACTCTGTCAATTGGTCTATTAAAGTGGTTACACTGCCTTTCTCCATGTATAACATCTTAGCAATTTCTGTGGAGGTCAAATTTTTAAACCGATGTAACATCATAATAATTTTGACATGATTTTTCTTCATGCCAGTTTTACTTTCATTATTTTTCCTAAAGGAATAAAGAAATTTTTCGTGAAACATATCCATAAAACTAAAGAGTAGATCATGTAATTCCCTAGTCTCAGAATAATTCAATGCCTACACCACCTATCTGGTTAGAAATCTAACTGTTAGAATACTAACATAGTTTACTCCGAACATTTATCATCGTCAAGTATAAATAGTAGAAATTAGGGTAAAAAAAACACCCGTGCCAAATTAAATAAGCCAAATTCGTCAGTACTGACGAGTTTGACTTACACCCCGGCATAGGATGATCTGGTGCCCAGGCTGCTTTATAAATGGACTCCCCTTGACATAGTTTTTCAAATATTTGGTGATTAGCAGACGCTCCCTGATTTTGCTCTGGAAAGTGAAGACTTAACAATCGCCATTGAGATAGCTTATAAATTATCACTATTGATAATAACCACCGGTATTACTTAAATCACAAAACTAATCCAGTCAATTAATAAGACCTAGCCTGTGGCTGATCTAACAATAAATCAAACTCTATTTCCCTTAAAGTCAAATGAAATAAGTAGTTGCAAGCCCTGCCAGAAAACAGGGCAAACCAAATAGGAAAAACATAGAACCAGTTTTAGTTCGCCGAGTAAAATCTGTGGAATCTGAATAATTTGCTCTAACCCTTTCTCCACTTACAAAAGTCCCAGACAAAAGACCACTAATAATAATTGGAATAATGCCAAGTAACAAAAGTGAGTACGTAACTATTTTAGGACTATTCATGAAAAAGTATATGATTAGTAAAAGAGCTCCCACGATTGATCCCGCTAGAAATGAACGCATATTCTCACCCCCTAAATATTCATTAGTAACCTAATGCTACCCGCATCATATAACGCTCTGGGGATTCCCGAAGCGTCTCAACAACATTCATCTTCGCAGGTTTTTTGTTTCCCTAATTCTTTATTAAGGTATACTTTCTTAAAAACCAGCTCTATATGTATATGTCATAAAACTTACCTTTACAGGGACATAAAACTATATTCTTCGTTAATATCCAAATTCCTTTCTGAGCTGCCGTTTATTGATAGTTCATTTGATTTCATCCTATAGAATCTGTAACTTTCTTTACAAATGTCCCCTTACAATAATGGAATTTAAAAGAGTGCTTAAGACAAATGGTGTATTACTTGCAATTGAAATGGTACTGAAGGATTCAATTTCTGACTATACCTATGACATGGCAGATTACACCGTCGATCTCTGCGTTCCTGCTAATGACGGTAATTTCTTTGATTTGAGATAATTAGTAGTGTAGTACTTGAAATTCATGGTGGCCTCCTTTGAGGATTTATTTTATCGGGACACAAATTTCACAATAATGATTATTAACCATTTTGACTGCATACCTTTCAAGGACAGGTCTTGTTTCATCGAATTGATAGTCTTGCTTCAATAGTTCCGGAAAAATTAGAAGCCACGCTTTTTGAACTGCTTCCGCGGTATGACTGATCATAAAAACAGCGTAGCTGCCCCCAATGATATTTGCTTGACTAACATGTTGAGTATTAACACAATAATCATCGGAAACAACGATACATGTATCATAACGACAGTTTTCAGGTTTTGTTGTCTCAGGATTGTCATGAGCAATTCCTAATATTATTGATTTATCATCAAGTAGATCGTTAGACTTAGCCCAGTTTTTTAATTTTTCCATCGTTTGTACACCGGTTCCATAAGGCCCGATATGCCTTATATATGCAATTTTATACGGCGGAATTGTTTCAGTCTTCATATTCATGGCGTAATTTCCTTTCTCATTAAACAATGTGATTTTTTTCAACAATACAATGCCTTAAAAAATAATTCAAAACAATTTTTAAAACTGTAGTTTTTAACACCTATGAATTATAAAGTTTGGCTGAGAAACAAATTAGGCCGCCTCGCTTTAATGAGGCGGCCTGAACCCTATGTATAGTTATTCGCAAGCTTTCTCATTTTGTCTGGAAGATTATGCTATAATTGTTTAACAGGTTGTCATCAATGGCATTGTCCGTAAAGACTGAGATGACAAAGGAAAGGAACAAAACTATGAAAAATGCAAAGGGAAACATCATTACAGGGATTATTTGGGTTGCACTTATCTTAATCTCCTATTATTTTCTGCTTGTGCCTATTAACATCCAATCAGTGGGTTTTTGGGCATATTTTTGCATAATGCTTCTTTTGGGTGCCGGATTATTTCTTTTGCCCCAAGTAGCAGTTAACGGAAAAAAGATTACCTTAAAGAAGGAGCCGCAAGTATGGTCATATCTCCTCAGGGCGTCAATCCTTATAATAGCAGCCGTCGGAATAATGGCAATTTACTCTATGCCATTATTCCATGCTCACCGATATGCAACTTTAATTGAAAAGCACGAAGGGAATTTTGCAGAAGATGTTGCAGAAATAGCCTTTAATCAAGTTCCAACCGTTGATAGAGATACCGCCCAGAGACTGGGAGACAGAAAAATGGGTGAGATCGTTGAATTGGTCTCCCAGTTTAGTGTTGCTTCGGATTATACACAAATCAATTACCAGGGAAAGCCGGTTAGAGTGTCTCCTTTGGAATATGCAGGGTTCTTTAAATGGCTCAATAATAAGCAAGCCGGACTTCCAAATTATATTATGGTCGATATGATTAACGGAAAAGTAACTCTAGAAAAACCGAAACAGGCTATCATGTATTCAGAAAGCGAACGATTTGGAAGAAATTTAGAACGTTACTTAAGATTTAATTATATGAACGATATTTTCGGGAACTTTAGCTTTGAAGTTGATGAAGATGGTACACCATATTGGATTGTAGCAGTGCTTGAAAAGAAAATTGGTCTTTTCGGCGGTACTGATGTAAAAGAAGTGATTATGTTAAATGCTTCAACAGGAGAGCATCAAAAAATAGGCATAGAAGAGGTTCCAACCTGGGTGGATACAGTCTTTGAGTCTGAACTTGTGATAGAACAAGTTAATTACAATGGTAAATATCAAGGCGGTTTTTGGAATTCAATCGTTGGACAACGAGGTGTGCTTGCTTCAACAGATGGATACAACTATCTAGCCATTAATGATGATGTGTATTTGTATACAGGAATAACCTCTGTAGTGCGTGATGAATCAAATATTGGGTTTATCCTAGTCAATCTACGAACAAAAGATATGACATTTTACAGTATACCGTCAGCCGAAGAATATTCCGCTATGGAGAGCGCTCAAGGTGCAGTACAAGAGAAAGGGTACGTCTCGACATTTCCTCTTCTTTTAAATATCAACGGCAAGCCAACCTATTTCATGTCTTTAAAAGATAACGCAGGGCTTATTAAGATGTATGCGTTAGTAGATGCTGAGGATTATCAAAAGGTAATCATAGGTGTTACTGTAGAAGAAACCTTTGCAATGTTTACGAATAAGGGTACAGCCACAAGCGAAAAAGTTTCAGAACTCAAAGAACAGTTTGAAGTAATAGCGAAGATTACAGATATTCAAAATCTCGTTATCGAAGGAAATACTTATTACTATATCCTGTTAGAAGGACAGGAGGATGTCTTTACTGCAAATATCACCCAATCAGAAAGATTACCCTTCCTAAAAATCGGTGATACGATCAGTGTAAAATATGTAGAAGAAAAAGAAACAGTCAATAGTATCGTGAAGCTGCTTTAGTAATCAAATTTAGATGAGTCAGGGGGACCGCTCCCACTTGAAGTGGGAGTCTTAAAAACTTGATAAAATGCGGTGATTATTGACAAGAATTCAAAAGCACAAGCAAACGATCCGTATGAACGGGTTGGATGCTTGTGCTTATTCAAATATATAAGGGAGAAGTTGAATTGCTCAAAGAATTCCAGGTGAAGGAAATTTTTTGATAGCCTTTTTAAACATAAATCACATTCTCTTGAAGGGGATAGCCGTGCTAAATACTTTATTGTAGAAATTTTACATAATTTATATAATGAGTTAAAAGTGTGAGCGGGTGAGAGTATGAAGAAAATTTCCCTTAATAAGATTTTTAGAATACTAATGATTATCTTAAGCATTTTAGTCTTATTTATTATTAGTAATTTGGCACTTATGTACTATGTGTTGGTCATACAGGATGCTCCGCCTCCGCCAACTGAATCGAATATAAAAGAAATGAAGGAGCTTTTAGTTTTCTGGATAGTTTTGGTTGTAGAAAATAGTTTTTTGATCCTATTCACTAAAAATAAAGAGTTTGTAGAATAGAGCGGGCTTGCCGGAAGCCTCTACCTCTAATGTAGTGTAAGTGGGGGAGGTTCACTCCTATTATGATAGCTGGTTTTATGTCTGGAGCCTATGTTAGCCGTGATAGAGTCAGAGGTAATTATACTGATCCTAAAGATTTTCATGAACGTTCAAGGAGGTCAACCAATTTATTTGTATTCGGGTTACCTTGCGTATTGTCGATAGTGATTTCCTTATTGTTATGATCACGAAGAAATAACAGCCCCTGCCAAGAGAACAGTTAAGCGAGTAGATTCTCCTTGACAACTCCAGACTATTGCAGTAGTATAAACCAAAACTATTGCAATAGTCTGGAGTTGTTTTCTTGAACAATATCGAAATTAATTCTGGATTGTGAGGGAGATGACAGTTTGAAAAGGAAGATACAATTAGTTCTTATGCTTGGCTTGCTTTGTGCCTTGTTATGGTCATCGTTAGGGTTCAGCAAGCCTGGATTTAGTGCAGGTAAGAGTGATCCAGAGAATACTGATGAAGGCTTACCGATGGCAGGGCTGCATTTGCACAATGATTTTAATAACGAAAATAATTGGCCTACGATCAGCGGAATATCAACAAATTATGTCAAGTTGGAAGATATAAACTCTAGCATGGTCCCTGAGATAAAGATGGATCTAAACATTGATTCTTTGGAGGATTTGATTGTCAGAGAAACAAAGGACGGGTTACTCTGTGGTTATAAAGTAAATCTTGCAACGAGTTTGGTTAATGAAAATAATTCTAAAAGCTGGCCTAAAATATTGAAGCTGGATCTTGAAGGCAACGTTGTCTGGGACAAAGTTTACATGTATCCGACAATCTCGGGAGAGATCAATAATCTGCAGGTTTTTCCTGATGGAAGTTATATCTTTTCAGTTCAGACATCCCCCCGTTACAGTGATCAGGGCATGATTTGCGAAAAAAGTATCCTTGTAAAATGTGATAAGAATGGAGAAGAACTTTGGCAACGGGAGTTTGACGATGATCTAGGGGATATGCTGCGGTATCTTTTTATCACAGAGAAGGAAGAAATCCTGGCGGTAGGAAAGTGGTTGGGTGAAAACGGGAAACAGACGAAGGCCGGAGCATTCGATATTGTCGTTACGAAACTGGCTAAAGATGGTCAAGTCATACAGCAAAAAGGGTTTGGGGGCAGCGGCTTTGAAAATCTTGACGGTGCAAAATATGACAAGGATCTGGGAATGATCATCAATGGCCACACGACATCGCAAAATGGAGATTTCGGACTGCCTGAAGGACAAAAGTTTGCTGATTTTGTTGCAAGGATCGCTATAAACCTTTCCTTGCAATGGGTAGTCAAGACTAACGAAAACGAACACTTTGTCTACAATCAACTTGGCCTTGCTGACGGTTATGTCTATGTTCTTGGCGACAAGGGGAGCAGCGTCGTTGAAGGTACTCTTGTCAGCGGATTTCTAATAAAGCTTGATGAAAATGGAAACAGAGTATGGTTGAAATCCGACCTTCATAAGGGGTTGTGGGGGCGTGTCTTATCCTTGCTTCCAAATAACAATATTATTATTGCGGCAGGACAACAAAATCAAGGCAGTATCTTGGTTGTTGATTATAATGGTCAGGAAGAGAAAAGAATGGAAGTTATAAAATATGCGGCAGGCAAGATCAGGCCCACGTCGGACGGCGGTTATATAGTTACTGCTGTCAGGGAAATAAAATGTATACCTCAACCTGCGTATGTCTCTTCTATTTGGTATGATACTGAGCTTGTAGTGATCAAATATAAGCATGATAACACTATTGAATGGCGAAAAACTTATGATAAGTACAAAGATGAAAAGGGTTTGGATTTTGTGTTTCCTTTAGCTAATGGTAAGGTTATTGTCGAAGGTTAACCACTATGCCCCACACCGGATCAGCAAGGTGTGGGGCATAGCGGTTATAACAAGATTATTTCTTTGATTTAAAACTTTTTAGGGCTCAGTGAAGTCCAATAAGCGAAGTCTAAAATCGATCAAACGAGGAATCCAGACAGAGAGGTGAGCAATGGAAGCGCAAACTATTGTCGCAGCAATAAAAGGAGATGATGAGGCTTTTTACGAGCTTATAAATCTTCATAAGCAACAGCTATATCGGATCGCTTTTCGGTATTTGAAGAGTGAACATGATGCCCTGGAGGCTATTCAAGAAATGACCTATCGTGCTTACCGCAGCATACATAAACTTAAGGAGCCTAAATATTTTCAGACCTGGCTTATTCGCATTCTTATTAATACCTGTAACGACGAGTTAAAGCGGCTTAGAGTCCAACTTCCTCTGACTGGTGAGGTTATTCAATATAAACTGACAGCCTTAGATGACTCAACTGAACCGGGAGGAAGGGTAGATTTGCAACGTCTGGATATTCTAGAAGCCCTCGATCGTCTCGATCTCAGATATCGTCAGGTTATTGAACTGAAGTACTTTGAGGATTTAACGATTCAGCAAATTGCTGCTGTTTTAGAACGACCTGAAGGGACGATCAAGACCTGGTTATTCCAGTCCTATAAACTGCTTAAAGAATACCTTCAAGTAAGGGGGGACAGTCATGTTTGAACGAAAAGAACCAGATGAGAGCCATAAAGGGAAAAAAAGGACTTTAAGCCATTCAGAAACGTTGGAAGAATTCGTTAAGATGGATGAGTTAGATACAATTGACGACTTGGGAGAATTAATGAAGGAGTTTAAAGCTTTTCACGAACTTGATGGTGTTAATCAGGTTCATAATCAACTGATTCAAGCTAAGCCTCGGGTTGCTGACATGCCTAGCCCCCATGAACTCGATGAGCATATTCAAAAAGGTTTAACTAAGGGAATAAAAGCCCAAAAGGTATGGCGTTTCCGCAAATGGACTACTCTAGTGGCAGGTTTTCTGCTGGTCGCCTTTATTACGACGGCTCGGGTTTCTCCCGCTGTTGCGGCTGTATTACATCAAATACCAGGTCTGGGTTATATTGTTGAACTTATAAACTATGATAAAGGACTTCAATCCGCAGTGGAGAATGATTTTATCTTACCCATGGGGGTCTCAGATGAACATGAAAATATCGTGTTTACCGTCGATGGAATCATTATCGATGAGGCAAGCCTGGTCATATTCTACACCGTGGAAAACAAAAGGGGAGAAGGTACCTTTGATTTTTTCAATGTTAAGCTCTTGGATGAAATGGGTGAGCCTCTGAAGGAGATTACTATCTGCCACAGTAGCGCTGGTGAGCCTGATAAGGATGGGGATGGCAAGATTCAGTCCCGAATTAATGTCAACTTTAATGACAATACTGTGATTCCAAATCGACTGTCCTTAAAAGTGAAGCTTTGTGAAATATTTCAAGATCATCCCTTCGATCCTTCCTCTCAACTTCCTTCAACTTGGGAACTCACAATCCCTGTGGAGAAAGATAAGTTTGTTGGTATGAAGACGGTCTATGAAGTCAACCAGAGTGTAGTTATTGAAGGGCAAAGACTTACCTTTGAAAAGGTTACTGTGTACCCAACGCGCATGGCCCTAAATGTATTCTATGATCCAGGGAATAGCAAAAAGATTTTTGCCTTTGATGATCTGACTCTCGTCAATGAAGAGGGGGAAGAGTGGGGGAGTATCATAAACGGAGTGAGTGGCAGCTATCCAGATGAGAACAGGGAAATTCTCTTTTTCCAGAGTAATTATTTTTCCCAATCCAAAAAACTCTTTTTGAGAGGAAAAAGCATCCGAGCTATGGATAAGGAGAGTTTAAGAATTACTCTGGATCCAGAAAAAGAAAAAATTCTTGTTGGCCCTCCAAACCTTGTGCTTGATCAGGTCATTAAGAATCCCTCAGAAAAGAAAAAAGAACTAATTTTCTCCCTGAAAACTAATCCTTTGTACGATGAAAAACGTGGATTTTCTGTATTTCCCTTTGAATTCATGGATGCGCGAGGAAATTCATTCGAGATTATAGGGCAGAGTACAGCCACCAGCTCTGACAAACCAGGGTATGATAAAACCTTATGGCTAACACTCCCGGATAACCAATCTTACCAATCTCCGATCACATTTCAAATTCAGGATTATCCAAGTCGGATTACGGGCGAGTTTGATATTAGAATTAAATAGTATAGCGGAAGTTTTGTTTTCCATGTAAATTGTACATTTCAATTTTTACATTTTATTTTTACTACTCCAATTGTTTTTGGGGTAATTGGCATAGTGAATCTATTCATAAATAGAGAAAATCAAGGAATGATTGGTATTTTAAACAAATTACACCCATTCTTGATAATTGTTGCTCTTGCTCTACCTATTTTGCTTGATGGTTCACTAACTGAATTGACAACAATTATAGGGAGCGTATTGTGTATCGGGTTGATTATTAGTAATACTCTTTTATATGTGAATGATTTTCTTGAGTTTAGAAATATGAAAGCTTAACTGCAGAATCGATATTGGTCTGTGAAACCCTATCGTTTGGAATGCAGGCAAAAACACAATAAGAACAAATCCGGCCGCCTCATAATCGAGGCGGCCAGCGGATGATATTCGCTTTTACATTATCGAATTGGATTCTATCTTCTGTTCCGGAAAGCACAACAATGTTCGATGCTCTAACATTATGGAGGCTTAGATTTCCGTCCTTTTGTAGATCAATAAAGATCGTTCCTTGGACAGTAACGTTATTTAGGCTGTCATTGTTGCCTTGGATATATAGACTGTAATCCAGGTTTGTGTTTTGCAGGGTTAAATTGTCTCCCGTTATGACAAGCATTTTATTAAATTGTCCGGGATTATTGCTGTCGGTTCCTCCCAAAGTACGATTATCGGCGGTTAGCAATTCATGGGAAGATAATTGAGTAATAACGTTGTTCGTTACTACAGCCTGCCCTCCCAAGACGGAGAGATTTTGGGGAAAGTTTAATTTAGCATATTCCAGTATTGCGTTATCCATCGTTTTATTCGTAAGAATAATAGGGGCAAAATCTCGAGCCGCCAAAGGGACACCGGTTAATGCATCAACGAGAGTTTCGCCGTTTGCAACATAAACTGAGTGATATTTAAGGTCATTGGCAAAATTCTTTAAAACCTCTAAATTTGTATCATATTTGGTAGTGCCGGCATATCGTTCTTGATGACCGGGGAGACTGTTTTTTACATTTTCAGAAACAACAGCCGTTCCGCCGATAACATAGCTATCAGTTATCAAATTCTGAATACCATCAAGATATTCTGTGACTTTAGGAGGAAGCTGATTTTTTGTTGTTGCGAGAACGGGCATTTTCTGGGCAGAAGCGATAGATCCAATGGAAAGGGCATCTGCGGGACTAACCCAGCCGGCTACCACAACAATCTTAGTGAAGTCAGCCCCTAAAGACTGCATTTTATTAGCAATATTTACAGAGGTTTCATACTGATCATACCCTCCAAGCTCGATAGGTGTAATCCCCATGGACTTCAGCTCACTGATCACGGCCGGTTTAATGACTGCCGTTCCGCTGGTGATATAAGCTTTAGAAGGTTTGAGGCGAGTAATTTCCGCCTTAGTATAGGGATTTAAGCTGTTATTTTCATCGGTCAGAAGTATGGGAGCGTTAAGCAAAGAAGCAAGGGGACCCGCGGCCATTGCATCGATGAGATTGGGCCGCATCCCCGCAGAAAGAATGATCGAATCTGAAGTTTCTTTCCAGCCGGATTGGGCGATTTTGGCAGCTGTTTCATACTGGTCGTATCCGTCGAAACGGGTTTCCCGATGAACGGCGGGGGTCGTTGGCAGCTGAATTGTCTGGGCAACAGGAATAATTTGAATAAAGTATTGGTTATCTAAATAATTTGGAAAATCATTTTGGGAAACAGCTATTATATTTCTGTCTTGATAAGCCATATAAGATACTTCTCTGCTCAGAAAGGATAACGTATCAACTTTGGTAAAACTGCCGGTGCCCGTCATATTATTGTCATATACACTGATTGCTCTGGGAAAAGGATTATTAGTCAATTGAGTATTGGCAGTATAAAAACGATGATATATTGGATCAAAGGCTGTATCGGTAAAGGGAGAGTCCAAGCGGGTAAGATAATTTAAGTCCTTATCAAAGACATTGCCAATACCATTAAGCAGATATTGACCGTCGGGGGAAAGACGGAAATCATCCGTGAGAAGCAGTATCTCTGAATCTTGTTTGTTGCGGGACATTAAGTCATGAGAAGAGCCAAAAACCCCGTTGTTCATGCTATAGACATAAACGTTAATAATACTTCTGGTATAAAGATCTTCTTCTACCATATATAATTTGTCGTTCGAAATTAAAAGCTGGGGAAAGCCCTGCGAATCAAGCATACGCTCGCCGGGATAATATATATGCGAGTTAAGAACGCTCAGGTTACTTTGGTAAACCTCACTGAACTGAGTATTATGGTCAACCATTTGTCCCGTGCTGCGGGAGAAGCTGGTTATCTCAATGCCTTGTATTGTATAAGCAGCAATGTAGAAAAAGTCGCCGCTTACCGCAATATCATCAGGAACTATACTAAGGGGAATTTCCTTTGTCAGCTTAAAATGATCAGGATCAATGATGGCTACTGTTCCGGATGAATCTTGCCTGAGGGAGGGTTGATTGTCCCGCTGCATAAGGGTTACATAAAGCTCGTTGTTATCGAAAGCCATTTTTTCCGGAGGCAGCGCTAATTGGATGAAAGAAATCATTTTAGTTTTATAATTAACGGCATAAATCCTTCGGTTGGTATTATCAGTTAAATAAATTACAGGTCTATTAGGATCAATTAAGGAATCCGTCGGTTTAAAATTAACAGGGATGACCGGACTAAGTGGATCCGGCTGATAGGGTACAGGAGAGTTGCTGACATCGGAGGATTCAACAGCCATGCTACCATGGCTGCCCCCGGTTGTCAGGGCAATCAGCTTGCCGTTTTGATAAAAAACCTGATGAACATAGCCATGGGCTGTAAATGCTGCATTTTGCTTAAAAGTACGGAAACTATAAGGATTATCATAGTCATAATTATAAGCTTTAACCATGGTGGGGTCTTTTCTGTCAGCGACATAAAAATCATTGGACGCTGAATTAAAGGCCATAGAAAATAAATTATTGGGCAAAGAGGTAACCTGGTTAAGGTTGGCATCCAGAACAACGGAATCAGTCGTAAATATATATTCACCATCGGCAGAGACAAACAGTTCTTTAGGCAAGTTAGTGACGCCGAAAACCATGCGAGATAAATTATTGCTTCTGACCCCATCATCAGAAACATCGTAGCTGGACACTACGACAGATTTAGTTCCAATAAATGAATAGAGTCGATTCAATTTTGGGTTGAATACAAGCTGACTATTTGGCTCGATTTCCGCGCCTGAAGCTGTCTTTTGTTTGGTTCGACGGGAATAGGTCTGCAGGCTATGATCTGTTGTGTTGTAAGGGAGAATATAGATGGAATCTTTGTCGACGATCATATCCTTTGGCACAAAGTCCAGAGGTATCTCATCAGTTACAGTAAATGTCGAAGTGTTTATTATCACAATCGACCCGGTTGCGGAAACATCAATTAGTGGATCAATGTTTGATTTTTGTAAGAGAACATAAAGTTCACCGTTTTCAACCGCCAGCTTGACCGGGATTCCATCAAAATTGAGCGACGATATTTGTTTGGTCTCGAAATTAGCTGAGTAAACCCTTTTGTTTCGATCAGAATCTATTAAATATACAATCGGTTTGGTTGGATTTATTAACGCCTTGGAAAAAGGAAAGGGCAGATCTAATATCGGTGTTAAAGCAATGCTTGAATTTTCAACAGCATTCGCAGCGGGGATAGAGACTAAAGAAAGTTGGAGGATGACCAGAATGAATGCTAATCCAGAAGCTATTTTTTTCATAATTAAGTTGTTATGACCTTTAAGAATTGGATTTTTCAAAGATGTTCTCCTTTCTCTAGTCAAGATGATGATGACAGATTTAAGGATAACTTTACTATGTTTTTAATTCAACTGGTAAAGGATGTAAGAAACAGCATCAATCTTTAAAAATGTTACTTTCATGGATTTAACATAGAAAAAACCGTAGAGAAATGTCCCTACGGTCGCAGTTTGATTACGATCACTGTCAGTCTTTAGATGTGGATTGGTCGTTGATAAAAAGCTTCAGGAATAGAGTAGTAGGTCTTGGGAGAATAGATAATAGGCTTGAGAAGTAAAGAGACTAAATTTGGCTGTTAACTTTATCGGCAGTATCATAGGGTTTTACGGCGAACATTTTATTAAACAGCAAGGGAGCTGCAATGGTTATCCAAAATCCTATGATAAGATAGCGTATGTAATCTGATGCAAGGGATTCGCTCAGTACTTCCTTGACAATAATCTTAAGGGCAATCAGTACGGTCATACCAAGAATAAACTTAATAACCTGCTGCCAGATCAGGCCCTTTGCTTCATAATGTATGTACCGGGAATCCAGCAGGTATCCGATGATAAAGCTGGAGAAGGTTCCGGCGATTTTGTAATAGTCATAGGTTTGTACAAAAATCATACCCAGCAGCATTGGTATAAATAGGATTAGCAGCAGTGTCTTCCGGTTTGTCCTCTCCGCATAGCTGAATACAAAATTGGCCGCATATACCCAGGCAAAACCCGCAATTGCCCCCATCGCTACATCCAGAAGTGTATGGACTCCCAGATAGAGCCTGGACATAGCCATAAGGATCACCAGTATGATCCCTGCAGCATAGATCCATCTTCTTCGGAATGCCGATGCTGCAGCTGTGCTTAAGGCCGATATGCCCTGAGTATGACCGCTTGGAAAGGAATAGCCTGTGGCTGTTTCTGGTCTTATAGGGATAATGCTTTTATCCAGTACAAAAGGTCTGGGTATTTTAAAAGCCTCTTTCAAAGAAAAATTGAATATCCAGGATGTCAGGTAGGCAAAGCCCATCACGTAACCGGACTTTTTATTTACACACCACAATATAAGGCATAAAACCCCAATAGCAAAATAGTCCTCACCCAATATGGTAATCGATGTAAACACCTGGTCTAGCACAGGATTTCTGATAGATTGAATCCACTTAAGCATTTCCAGTAAATATTCCATTGATTCATACCCCCCTCATTTGCACGATTGTTCCTTTTCTTACTATAAAGTAAATTTCCAAAAAAATACACCCCCAAACGGGTGGGGTATCCCGTCGCAGGGTGGCATTAACAAACAAGCCGGAGCGTCTTAATTTTAATGACACCTCCGACTTTAATCATCTAATCTGCTATTTTATGTTTATGCTAATCACTGAAGCTCAGCATTCTTTGTTTATTGAAGTTTTGGATTAAGGGGGCGTGAGCGAGAGATATCATCATTCCTGTCCAATAAATGATTCATTCCTCTTACCAAAGAGTCATCTTCCAACACACTCCATAGGTGGTATCCTAAGTCTTCACGCTTAAGTAAAACCTCTTCTAAAACCTGTACTGTGCCAAAATCCTTAAGTTCATGAGCTCGTTCAATGGTTTTACGCAGCATGAGTTGGATTTTTAATTCATGCTCAAGGTCGTTGCGTAAAAAGTCACGCATAGTATATCGGCCTTCAACTTCGTGTTTGATATAGGATATTTCATGCTGTGTCACAGGATGTGCGGTAGGAACTACCCCTAATCTTGCTACGCGCTCTCCGACTTTATCGATATGGTTTTGAGTAACATCAATATGTTCGTCTAACAAATGATGCAAACTGAGAAAAGATTCTGCTCCTTCTGTTAACCAATGATGCTTTGTGTACTGGTGTAACGCAACATTTAAAGAGCATAAATGGTCGTCAAGCATTAGTCCCATTTCTAAGCGAACATCAGCGTTCAGACTAATTCCGGAACCCTCAGATCTTACGGTTCTAGGCTCCTGTCGTAAAATCATGTTTTGTGGTTGACTTGTTGTGTGCCCTGGCATAGTTGTGTCAAATCCAGATTTTGATAATTTAAATCCTTCTTGAAACTGACTTACGTTTTGTTGAACCATTTTAAAGTCCTCGTTCATAATCTCTTGATTGGTTACATTTTGCATAGTTCCACCTCTATTAGTTAGTATGACATTTTTAACCATGCTTAACTTCTCCAATTACAGACTAAATATGTACAAAAGATCCTAGTAATCATTAACATGAATCCTGGGGGACTCATACTTGGAGTGGGTCAGTATAATACTTGCCTTCCCGACAATAATGACAATCCAATAAAATTCTAAAAGTTCAAATGAGCTGCCCTTCGGCAAAAAGTTTCAAGATGGAGAAAATAACGTGGGGTTAGCAATTGGTTCCCTTGCATTCTGCGGTATTTCTGCTATGGTGCATCATGCCGTGAACGGATGATACAGCAGTCACATGGGAAAAACAAGCGGGCGAACAGATTATTAGAGCAATAGGAGTTACCTTTACTTTTACTTACTTAATTCCTATGCTTTCAGAAATCTTCCCCGGAATTTATTATGAAAGACATATGTAAAATAAAGATAAGAGGATGTATAATGTGGGGGAATTACAGCATTCAGTAGATTAGAGGTAAAAGGATATGAGGGATATAGAATCAGAGGTACGGCATAGGCTTTTCGAGTTGCAGGATCTTAAATACAAAGAGTTTGCCTGCAAACTTATGCCGACGGTGAACCCAGAAACCGTAATCGGTGTTCGCACACCGGATCTGCGGAAGCTTGCCCGGGAATTTTCCAAAAGGACGGAAGCTGCGGAGTTTCTTAAAATCCTTCCCCACAGGTATTATGAAGAAAATAACCTGCACGGCTTTCTTATTGAAACTATCCGGGATTATGATGCCGCGGTTAACGCGGTTGATGAGTTACTGCCCTACATAGACAACTGGGCAACCTGTGACCTGATTTCACCGAAGATATTTAAAAAGCATCTGCCAGAACTCTACGAAAAAATCAAAATCTGGTTGATATCCGGCCGGACCTATACAGTGCGCTTCGGGATCGGAATGCTGATGAGCTTCTATCTCGATGACGCTTTCCGTCCGGAGATCTTAGAGCTTGTGGTGGCTATCCGGTCGGAGGAATACTATGTCAACATGATGATCGCCTGGTATTTTGCAACGGCATTAGCCAAGCAGTACGAAGCAACTGTGCCGTATATCCAGGAGCAGCGTTTAGAGAAGTGGACGCACAACAAAGCTATCCAGAAAGCGGTTGAGAGCTACCGGATCGGCGACGAGGAAAAGGCGTACCTGCGGGGGCTGAAAGTAAAATAGGGCCAGGTAAATAGAAGGGCCGCCTCATTTTGTGAGGCGGCCTGAACTCTGTGAATAGTCAGAGATAAGTTTCATCTTTTTGTCTGGAAGATTATGCTATAATGCATGTAACAGGTTGTCGATGTATCTCATGATTGCATTTGCGACACTCATTGCTATGATCATTAAGAAGAAATAACCGCCCCTACCCGGATGGCGGTTATTTCTTATAATCTCTAATTCGGGCTAACCGTTTGGTTAGACAATCTGCCGGGCTGGCGTGATTGCAACACGTCAGTCCTTTTCTTATATTATACCCATGAATTGTAAAATATGCAACCGGCTCATATACGGATAGGCTACAAAGAAGGAACGATTACTTACTTCAGTATCGGTCAGCAATGCATGGAAGATGAAGGAGCCGTTACAGGTTTTGTAATAAAGTGGTGTGTAATATTAGGATGCAGCTTTGAAGTCTTAATGTAAAAGATAGTATAGTAATAGGAATTTTACTATTTTAGTGGGATTTTCTTAAAAAAGTCCTTTGTTATATACAAACAGAAACTATATTAAAATGACTAGACTAGGTTCGTAAATATTTTTTAAAACTGTGGAACTTTTTAACCCCATTATGAATCCTAAATATTGAAATGCATTTCGAATTGAAATTGTTGAGGTGAGGATCAAAGCGTGAACAAAGATCTGATTGGGAGGGCTCGGCAGGGTGACCTTGACGCTTGGGAAGTAGTAATCCGGGAAATCTATCCCCAAGCTTCCAAGCAGGCTTTCTGCCTGCTGAGAGATAAAGATCTGGCCCAGGATGCCGTACAAAACACTATGCTTAAGGTTTTTAATAACCTGTCAGGCTTAAAAGATGAGGTTGCTTTTACCGGTTGGTGGCGGCGAATATTAACCAACGAAGTATACCTGTTGCTGCGTTTCAGCAGCAGGATAATGCCGGGGATATCACCGGAACTTCTAACTACCGGGGAACTGTCTGTCGAGGATGCAGTCACGCTGAAGTTGGAAATGGGGCAGGCGATTAAAAGGCTTCCTATGGAACAACAGCAAATCCTGCTTGATATTGATCTACGAGGATTGAACTTACAGGAAGCTGCGGAAGAATACAATCTACCTCTAGGAACGGTCAAGTCCCGATTATTCCGGGCCCGGGCCCGTCTGCAGGAGACACTGAAAGATTATCGAAAAAAGCTAAAGGAGCGAGTAGACATGACGTTAGAGTCATCAGATATAAAGGATCGAATTTGTGACTATTTGGAAGGAACCATGGAGGCAGCGGCCAGAAATGCTTTTGAACAAGAACTGGCGCAAAACCCTGCATGGCAAGAGGAGATGAAAAAGCAGAAGGACTTTTTGACATTCTTACATTCATTGACCGGTAAAATAACCCTTTCCGTAGCCGAAATTAAGGATAAGGTGCAAGCGGTGATAGAGAAAACAGAGGATTACGAGGAAATCGTGGACGCTACTTTCTTTGAGCAGGGAAAACCGACCACCATGACCTCCCATATCTGGTTCAAAAAGCCTGATTGCTATCGGACAGACGGGGACAGTGGGGCAACCGGGCCCATAACGGTAATTATGAAAGACGGAGTTATGCTGAGTTGGTTTGCCGATAAACGCCAAGTCAGTAAACTTATCTTAAGCCAGGAATACAGAGAACGTGGCAACTTTAATTTTCCGGACAGCCTTAAGGCCATGGCCGAGAATAAATCCAGCCGGATCTTAGGTACGGAATACCTGCAAGGTCGACCGGTTCTTCATGTGCAATTCAGTGAAAAAGTCCCCGGGCTGGGGGAAATGAATACTCATCACTGGATGGACAAAGAAACCTGGATGCCAATACGAACGGAATATTATAATGTCAAAGGAGATCTGGTAAACCGCCGGGAAGTGAGGGAGCTTCGCCTCAATCAGGGACTGCCTGATTCCCTGTTTGAACTGGATCTTCCTGAAGGGGTAACTATTGAGGAGGAGAACACCCAAGTTCTCAATCTTCCTCAGGATATAACTCTGACTGAGGCAGCAGAGCGCTTTGACCAAGCACCATATATTTTGCCTGGTCAGAATTATAAGATCAAACACCAATGGATTGAAGTAAAAGAGGGTAAAGGTGCTCTGGTCAGTATGTATTCTGTCCTCGGTGAGCAGAACCCTTTGTTGATAGTCACCCAAGGGCCGATGCCGCATACCAATCTACCTCCAAATGCTAGCACAGAACCCGTAGAAATTGATTTTGACGGCAGGAAAGCAACTGGAGGACTCACCAAGATCGATTTAGCGGGTGTGAAATACATGCTCGATTGGCAGGACAATGGCTACTATTATTCCTGCGGCGGGCAGCTGGAAAAGGATGAATTGCTCAAAATCCCCGGAAAATTGACGCAGCAATTTCCGCGCCTAGGTGAGTAGCGTATCAATTATTCGCATTCCCCATGAGCATTTCGGTAAGATCCTTAACTAACTTCCCTTGTTCGTCACAGATCTTTACTCTGACCATAGCATTCTCTATAGTGAAATAAAGAATATATTTGCTGCTGAAATCACCTTTTACTAAAGGGACTGTGGGATCAGGTATACTTTTTCTGGCAATGTTAACAGGCCCAAAGAGATTCTCATCTTCGAGGATAACTTTAGGTTCTTGTTCATAACTACATATATTTAGCTTACCCCTAAGGTTCTCATCATAACTGGCATAGACTAATGAATAATCCTGATTGTAGGTAGTTGAGGAGATAGCAGGCACAGCTCCTAGAGGATCTGTGTTAAATGGAATAGTATCCAATTTAAGCATATTCGGGTTATCGGATCTATTTCTTCTAATCATAAAAATATTTAAGGTTTGATTATTAGCTGAGCTAGGGGAGTCATTGTTCAAACTCATACCTATAAAACCGTATCCATCCTCGATAGCTTGTGCCTGAACAACCTTGGTTACAAGTGGTTTATTATAGCTGGTTAAGCTCATACCATCAAAAGCCATGGAGTAGAGGTCAATCCCATTACTAGTAAGTGAGGTATAGGTAAGGGTACGGTCAAGGTGGTTGGCATTGATTATTTGATAGGGTTTTCTTAAGAAGGTCATATCCTGGTTGGCCGGGTTATCTGTTTCGAAAAAAGGAAAGGCCGCTTGCTCAAAATTCTTTACATATAATAAACTATCATTGGCTCTAGAGTAATAGAGATTACCTTTGAAATCCATACTATTAGCTTCATTAAAACCATCGATGGGTAAGAGCTCCTGTTTAGGATACAAATTCTGCTTATCATCCCTGGAAATAGTAGTTTTAACCACGCCATCTCTGTAAGCTGTGATTATACTCTTTTCTGAGAAGGGACTAGCAAACAAGATAACATCCTCAAGGTATTGGTGAGTCGGAAATTCTGCTAAGAGTGTACTCTTACCGGTAGCAACATCTAAATAGGATAAATAAGAATAACTAATATCATCCTTGAGATTTGTGGCTAAAACTAAAACAGCGTTTTCAGCTAATATAAAATTATCTAACCAAACAATATTTTTAATTTGGCCGAACTTTGAAGAAGTAAATTCAAGAAAAGGTTCCCGAAAGTTAGGCTTAGGAAGTGCCCTGTAGGTGGAAAGTTGAGTGAAAACAGTAGCCAATAATACGACAAATGTAAAGAAGAACATAAAATATTTCTTCATATCCTGGACCAATACCCCCCTCCATAATATGGTATAATAATTAATTATATCACAAATTAGCTGGTCTAAAGGAGCGGAGCGAATGTCTATAACTGATAAATTAAACGAACAGTTTCAAGCTATTCATAAGGTTATTTGGATTATTTTGCTGCCCGTAGTTTTAGATATTGGCGAACTAAGTCTTTTTGAAAGGATTTTGAAGAGTGAATACCAGCCTATCTCCAGACTGTTCAACTTAAAGATAGGGTTTATTTCAGCCCCACCTAGTATTAGATATATCTTGGAAGATTTCCCGTCTCTGATCTTTCAGTATAATTATTCAAGCCCTTTTCAAGGAATTATCAATCAAGTCAACCTGACTAACATGTTACTTCTTTTATCGATTGTTCTGGTCACAAGCTTTTTGAATAGTGGTTATATGTCCGTTATTGGCCAAGCTGGGTATAAAAGGGTAACTGTCAAAGACTTTTTCAGAGATGGTAATAAATTATGGTTTAGGTTTTTTATCCTGGCTCTCTTGGAGGTTATCCCCTTTCTCTTGATCTTAATTAAAAGGGAATTTGGTTATTTTAGTTTGGGATATGTCGCTTTAGTTTACGTGAAGTACTCAATGGTTGTCGATCAAGTAAGTATAAGGAATAATTTTAAACTTGGAATTAGTTTCTTGTTTAAAAACTTAGGTTTAACTATCAAGCTAGCCTTTTCTTTTGGGATTTTGTTTTCTCTTGTGGGGATAAGTATTCACCCTTTAGCAGCTATGGGCTTCTATGGCATTGTAATCGGGGCAATTATCACTGCTTATTTTGGAGCTGTTATTAATAAAGCTGTGCTGGAAATCTATCGAGAGGTATCGGAAAAACAAATGGAAAAAAAAGAGATCGACGAGCTTTAAAAGCTCATCAATGAGAATAAGGAAGGTAACAATGATCTTCTTTGATGCGGGTTGTTGTATCAGTGGGAACAGGTTCAGAGTGGCAAGCTGAACCTGAGGGGGAGGAGTTTATCGCAGTGTCAATCGAGAGGAGGCAAAGCATGAAAAGATCGAGGCGAAATATATTACCCTTAAAACCCACTTATGGTATAATAAAAAGGCTTGAACATATATAAGGCGGTGAACTTATGAATGAAAATCAGGTGGGTGTAATACTTGAAGAAGTTCGGGATATGTTCAAAACCCTGGCTGAGGGACAGCGAATTATTGAAAATAGGTTGGGAAAAGTAGAAGAAGGACAAAAAGTATTAGAAGAAGGACAGAAGGTACTAGAAAATGGGCAGAAATCATTAGAATCTGATATGAAGAAAGTAAAATCAGATTTACAAATAATTAAGTCATTCGTTATTGCTGCAGATAATAGTTTTAACGACTATGAGAGCAGAATTAAGGCTTTAGAGAAAAAAACTGCAAATCTATAAATATAAGACAAAGCACTCGCGCAATTCGCAGGTGCTTTTTAGTTGCCTCGCAGTGTTTTCGATTTCTTTGCCTACATTGTCAATTTGATTTGCAATTCTTCGGAAGGGAATCTAAAATCTACTATGTCATTCCGGAAATTCTGAGTCTTCTCGCTGCACCATGATAAATAAACTAGGAGGAAAGTTATGAATAAAAAACGCTGGGTTTCTATAGCTGTTATTATTGTATTGTTGGTAGTGTATATCCGTACAGATATTGTTTCTACAGGAGAAAAAACTGGAACAACAGGAAAATTGGGAGATCCACTATCAATGTTATCTTCAAAATCACCATTTAGTACTGAGATTTATCAAGAAGGACTAGGCCAAACCATTGCTATTCTTAACGTAGACGGGACAATTGAGTCGGGCAATGCATTGTCAACCGGTACCAATACCTTTGATCATCAGGTGTTTTTACAGGAAGTCGAAAACGCCTTTAAAAATCCGGAAATAAAAGCAATCATTCTGGCAGTGGATTCACCTGGCGGTGGCGTGTATGAGAGTGATCAAATTTATCAGAAACTAAAGAGTTTAAAAGACATATACCAAAAACCTTTGGTTGTATCTATGGGTTCAATGGCAGCTTCAGGAGGGTACTATATTTCTATGCCGGCGGATAAGATTCTTGCGAATCGCTTTACGATGACTGGATCAATCGGCGTCATTATGTCTACATATAATTACAGCCAGCTGGCAGATAAATGGGGTATTGAGGAACTGGTTTTCAAAAGTGGTAAAAATAAAGACATACTGAATCCGATGCGTGACACGACGCAGGAAGAAATGCAGATCATGCAGGGGATCATTGATGAGTATTATGGTTATTTTGTAGATGTTGTGGCCACAGGAAGGAAAATGGACCGTCAGGCAGTCATCAGTATTGCTGATGGAAGGGTTTATACAGCGTCGCAGGCCAAGTCGCTGGGCTTAATAGACCAAATAGGGGATTTGGACGGAGCTATTACCGAAGCTGCAAAAATGATTAACGAAACGAACCCCAAAGTTATTAAATATAAAAAAGACGATCTGTTCAATTTGAATACACTATTGTCCCTTCCGTCGTCGAGACTTGACTTTTCGCGGATCAAAGAGGATTTGCAGAACAGTGCGGTACCTACAGCTATGTACCTATACCGCTAAAGGATGGTGATTAATCAATGGATATCATTAATGAGCACAGCGGCAATCAGTTAATGGAAAGTGGAAACGTTATAACTCTGAGAGTCGTGGGATTTTGGACCAGATTTTTTGCCTTTATCCTTGATCTGTTGGTCATTGCTATGAGCAGTCAGATATTTTTCAGCCTTGTATGGCCGTCAGGTCTGGAAACCACAACAGTCAACTCATTTATTCTCATAAATTCACTCTTCCCCGGTATCTGGGGAAGCCTATATTTTGTTTTGATGACTATGTATTTTGGACAAACGCTGGGAAAAATGATCATGGGAATTAAAGTCGTAAGGAAGGATGGACATCCTCTTAGCTGGCTTACAGTCATCATGCGGGAAGTTGCCGGAAGAATACTGGCACAGTTGCTCGGTACCTACCTGGGTTATCTGGTTTGTGCGTTTCATCCCCGGAAGCAGGGATTGTCTGATATTCTAGGCGATACCTATGTGGTTTATGCTGGTGCTAATAAGTTGGGTAGATTGGTTCAGATCCCAACTGACCAAGCAGCAGCAAAATGATTTATCACCATCTATCTGAATTGCTACTAACTAGAACGTTGCCTCAGCGATGTAAGAAATATTCATAGTAAGCACCTTGAAAAAATAGAACTATTTCACCGAAAACTCCTACACACAAAAACGAGAAATAGTAGGTAGCCTTTGTCATATCTTTGCCAAATAGCTCTTTAAAAGCTTGAATAAACAATTGTTCGAATTTGAATAAATTTAAGATCCAACCAATAAAAAGAAAAGTAATAATTGCCATGTTATCTGACCTACCTCATATTAGATTTCACATTCATAAAATACTAGTTGTCATATATACTTGATTCAATCATGTAACACAGTATCAATTTGATAAAACCCAATACTACAATTGTATTCTTAATAGGCTCTTAGAGGGGAGAGGTGGATTATATGCAACAGAGAGCTATGGCATCCTGGTAATGCAACTGGCCCCCTCAGTTGGTATTCGTTACAACAATGGACCCGACAAAGTAACTTATTTTAGTATGGTATTTTTTTCTGAATAGGTGCCTTACAAGAAGTGTGTAAAGAGCTATTAATCCCTAAAAGCAACATTATTTATGTACTATAACCTATTATCTTCCGGCTATTCTTATTAGAACCTAAAATCCATCGTTAGCGAAACGCTGTCCGCAAAAGAGTTTTTGGAGTGGCTTGGACTTAAGCACCGTCCAACGTTCGGCAACAATTAACTCAACAACACTTTGAAACTGCTTCAGTATGCCAGTCCCTTTGATTGTGACCTTGTTGACTTAAGTCAACCTATGCTCGACAGGGCACATACTAGGATTGCGGCGGCCAATTCGGGTGAAATCAGAACTTTTCAATGTGATTTCCGCATGCTCGATTTACCGGACCAAAGGTACGATATTATCCTGGCTGCTGCTGTCTTGCATCACCTGCGAGATGATCAAGACTGGAAAAATGTGTTCCATAAGATTTATAGATTGACAGCACCAGGCGGAAGTGTTTGGATTACGGATTTAGTTTCCCATGAAACCAAGCAAGTTCAAAAGATGATGTGGGATAGATATGGAGCATATTTGTGCTCAATTGGCGGAGAGGAGTATAAAAACAACGTATTTTCCTATATTGACAAAGAGGATTCGCCTCGTTCCGTCACATATCAATTGGACTTGCTTCGAAAAGTCGGATTTGACCATATTGAACTGCTACACAAGAATTCATGTTTTGCAGCTTTTGGAGCTATTAAAAGAGTAAAATAAGCCGTTAGATTATTATTTTAACCGTTAGTGAAATAACGACCTTAACTTAAAATTTGCCTTTGGTACTCGTTTTCCCGGTTTCCATAAAAATATGACGTCGCCAAAATACTTTGGGGGCGTCATATTTTTATAGAAACTACCCTAGTCGCTAAAGGAAAATGTCGCTTAGATAATAAGTCCTAAATAGTTGCTGCACTTTAACAAGGGCGGAAGGGTAATCCCATGCCTTGTCGAATTTATTTATTAAATAGCTTCGCGCAAAGAATCCCAGATTGAAGGGAAATTGCAAATGAAAAAAAGAAGTTTAATTCTGCAGTTATTCATTATGCTGTTTATCATTCTCCAATGCCTCATTGCCTTTTTGGCCTATTCGACTTATAAATATGCGGAATCAGTGATTCTCAAAGAAGTGATTCAGCTGAACACTAATATGCTTCAGCAGATTGCCATCAGGATCAATCAAGAATTAAAGGATGTTGAAGTTCTGGCCAGCCGCATTGCCTATGATACAAGTATTATTGAATCACTGAAAAAAAGCTCTGACGGAGAGAGGGCCAACGAGGAACAGCTTCTGAAAATTGAAGGAATTATGTCAGGTTACATCTGGTCTTATCGAAGTACGGCGATGCTCATCGACGCCCATTTGATCGATAAGCGCGGCAATACCTATTCCACCTCCTATTCCATGTCCTCCAATCAGGAGGCTGACTTAGCAGCCTTAGACAAAGTTCTGGAAAATGGACAGGGTAGTGAAATTTTTCCTATCAAGTCTTATTTTACTGCCATAGGGGGAAATAATTATTATTTCCAGGTAGCCAGAAAAGTTGAAGACTATATTTCCAAACAAGACTATGGGGTGCTCTTGTTAAACGTCAATGAAAAACTACTGGGTGATAATTATATTCGCTTGACCAATGAAGAAAAAGATTTCTTTATCATTGACCAGGATGGGCTGATTATTTCTCACCAGGATAAAGATAAAATCACTGAAAAGCTGAATAGCTTTGTGGAAGCCAATAGCAAAAACAAGCTGAATAACTATTATTTGCAAGATGATAAGCTCTTTATTTCTCAACCGATCAGCGGTTGCGGCTGGTACCTTGTGGAGTCGGTTTCTTTAGCAAGTGCCTTGCTGCCTCTGAAAAAAATTGAGCTGTTTTTAATTGCCTTTGGGATTTTATGCACTTTACTGACGGGTGTGGTACTATGCGTTGTGGCAAGAAAGATTGCGGAACCCTTAAGTTTACTCAGAAACAAAATGACTGAATTCAACGATGGTAATCTTTCCATTCAAATTCAGGATAGTACTTATAAGGAGTTTTCGGAAATCTCCATTTCCTTTAATGAACTGATTCAGCGGGTGAATTTTTTGCTTAAAGAAAACATCAACAATGAACGACAAAAACGTTTGCTGGAGCTTGATTTTTTGCGAGCTCAAATTAACCCCCATTTTATCTATAACACCTTAAGCTCTATTCGCTTTTATGTGGAAATGGGGAAAAACAAAGAAGCTGAGGAGATGCTTTATCATTTTTCTAAGCTGTTGCGCAGGGTACTGTCCCGCGGGGATGAATTCGTCCTGTTAAGGGATGAGGTTAAGCATTTGGAGGACTATGTAGTTCTGCAAAAGATGAGATATGCCAACGCCTTTCTCGTAGAATTTTTACTGGCAGAAAACACCTTAAATGCTCAAATTCCCTCCTTTATCCTGCAGCCAATTATTGAAAATGCTATTTTTTACGGTTTGCAGGTCAATCGATTGATTGTGATTAAGGTGGAAGCTGAATTAGCAGATGATGATTTATATATCAAGATTTCCGACAACGGAATCGGCATGAGCCAAGAGAAAATTACCGAGATCTTTAATAAAGAGGTTCAAATGAGCAGAGTAGGAATTTTAAATGTGCATGAACGAATTAGAATTCTTTACGGAGGCGCCTACGGTCTGACCATTGAACAGAATGAACCGGAAGGAACTATAGTGATTCTTAAATTACACTATGCTTAGGAGGAACTATGTTAAGAATTGTCATTGCAGATGATGAACTGCCCATTCGGGAGTGGCTGAACTATTGTCTGAAAGATAAAAATACCAAGTTAGAGATTGTTGGAATCGCCTCTGATGGTTTGCAGGCCCAAGAGCTGGCTGTGAAAGAGAAGCCTGATGTAGTGATCATGGATATCAGGATGCCGAAAATGGATGGAATTACGGCGATGAAAAATATTAAGAAAGTACTGCCTCAGACGGAATTTGTTATCTTGACAAATTACGCTGATTTTTCCTACGCCAAACAAGCAATTACCTGTGGTGCTAAGGAATACATCCTAAAGTCTGAATTACGAAGCTCGGAATTAATTGAAATACTGGTAAAAATTGAAGAGGATCGTTATACCCAATATGACAGACCAAGAATTGCGGATCAGTTGGAACGTGCGGCCCAAAAAACTTTGACAGAGTATTCTGGTGAGCATATTGATACCAGCAACCAATTTATTGAAAAGGCCTTAATGTATATTCATGAACATTTTGATAAAGCCATTTCCCTGGCGGATGTTGCCGGCCAGGTGTATCGGTCTCCAGAGTATTTCAGCCGCTTGTTTAAAGAGGTAACCGGCGAAAACTTTAGTATTTACCTGATTAATTATCGCTTGACCCAAGCGCGAAAACTATTAGTCAATACAGATTTTAAAATTACAGATATTGCCTATAGGGTAGGGTACCAGAATCCAAGTTATTTCTCCAGACTTTACAAGAAGTATATGGGAATTACCCCAGAGGATGAGCGGAGAAAAAACAGCCTTAAAGCAAAATAGTGCTAAATGTTAAGAAAGTGACATGGGCTGGTGTACTGCAGCAAGATAGTGCTAGAAACTCGACATGACCGTTACTATCAGAGCGGCTTATTTTTGTTACAATTAGGCTAAGATTTGAAGGGCTGATCCTGATCCGATGGCAACAACTAGTTTATATTGGGGGGTAAGAGAAATGATTAAGAAAAGATCCAAATTGACAGCAGCTGTCTTGGCAGTCTTAATGCTGTTTTTACTGACAGCATGTGGCACCACCAAAGTAGTAGATTCAGGTAAAAAAGGTGCAAGCGATTACAAAATGGTTCTGATATTACCCGGTCCTATTAACGATCAAAGCTGGAATGCCACAAACTACGCCGGGCTGGTTAAGTCCAATGCAACTCTGGGCACAAAAATGGAATACGTGGAAAACGTACAGGCGGCTGATTATGAGTCTACCTTTAGAAATTATGCTGAGCGTGGTTATAACCTGATTATGGCAGCAGGTACTCAATTTGATGAAGCGGCCAATAAGGTTGCGGAGAGCTATCCAAAAACAACCTTTTGTGTTGTCAATGGTATGGTTAGCAAAGGTTCAAATGTCGCCCCGATCTTCCCCAAAGAATATGAGGCCAGTTATATAGCTGCCTTAATGGCTGGAGAAGTCAGCCAAAAGGGTCAATTTGCCACCATCGGCGGTTTCCCCAATAAGGCTATGGAACATTTGCTGGATGTCTATGAAAAGGTCGCTGTGGATCTAGCTAAACAGCGCGGAATTTCAGGTGCCAAAGCAGTTCGTGCCTATGCCAATAGCTGGGATGATGTAGCTTTAGGCAAACAAATGGCCTCGACAATGATTGATAATGGTGCCGATGTGATGTTTGTTTATGCCAATCAGGTTGGCTTAGGCTCTATCCAGGCTACCAAAGAAAAAGGGGTTAAGTTCATCGGTTTCTCGGGAGATCAGACAACCATTGATCCCAATACGGTTGTCAGTTCTGTGGTGTTTGATTTTGAAACCTTTTATGTCTGGGCTATTCAAAAATACCTGGATGGAAGTTTAGATGGCAATAAGGTCCATGAAGCAGGAATCGCTGAGAATATCTTTAAGCCGGTCTATACAGCTAACATTAGTAAAGATGTTCAAGAAAAAGTAGCTGCAGGCATGGAAAAAGCTAAAAAAGGTGAAGTTGATTTTAACGCAATGTTTGTTAATAAATAGACCCTTATGCTGCTATGCGGCACCTCTGATGAATGAAAATGGGCACTCTTTCGGGTCAAGCGGGTCGGGCAGTTTCGCCACATCTGCTCACCGCAGCATTCCGAGGCTCGCCCACTCGGCTGCGCGGGAGCTACGCCAAACCTCCGGGTATTACTGCATGTGAACCGCTGGCTCCGCTGTCTCGCGCAACCTTTGTGGGCTTTACCGCCTCTCCATGCAATGGGTTCGCTCCTGTGGACGAA
>NZ_JMGA01000082.1 GCF_000765145.1 Desulfosporosinus sp. HMP52
AATAATGCGCCGCCAACCCTCAATGCACATCCATAAATAGGGGTGGATTCTCCGATTACAATTAAATCGAGAGGGAGTCGATCTCCCTTTGGCATGCCCATTTTTCTCATGATACGCCAGAAAAACGAATAAATCAAACTGCATTTGGGTTACAAAAGCTGCTTTTCGTTTTCAAAACTGGCTTTTCGGATACAAAAACTGCGTTTCGTTTACAAATATTCAGTTGTCGGTTACAAAAAATGCTTCTTGGTTTACAAAGTGGCCTCTCGTCTTTCAAGTAAGTAAAGGGTTGAAGGTCTAATTGTATAACAACACAAAAATGACGCAAACCAATAATTGTTTATTGCAAAACAATAAATGATGCATTAGAATAGAATTATCAAATAAGAGAGGTGCTATTGATGAAACGAGAAACATTATTTTTAAAGTTAGTGGTTATTCTAATGAGTCTTCCTGTCCTTGCTTTATGTATATTTGTGTTGCCTGAGATAGCTGAATTTTTTGCAGAGTTAAATCCAACGTTAGCTTATTTGCAATATCCCTTTTTAATTGGGTTGTATGTAACGGCGATAGTATTTTTCGTTGCCTTATACCAGGCCTTAAGACTTTTAAGCTTTATTGATAATAACCAGGCGTTTTCGGAGTTGTCGGTAAAGGCTTTAAAGAATATCAAATACTGTGCCGTCACCATCAGTTCTTTATACGTGGTATTTATGCCACTTATCTATCTCATGGCTGAGGTAGATGATGCCCCGGGTATGATAGTAATCGGAATGGTTATTATTTTTGGTTGCAGTGTGGTTGCGGTTTTTGCCGCTGTTCTTCAAAAACTATTAAAAAGTGCCATAGAGATAAAGTCTGAAAATGATTTAACAGTCTGAGGTGAATAAGATGGCGATTATAATTAATATTGACGTGATGTTGGCTAAAAGAAAAATGAGCGTTACAGAACTTTCGGAGAGAGTTGGAATAACAATGGCTAACCTTTCTATTCTGAAAAATGGGAAAGCCAAAGCGATTCGATTAACAACGTTAGAGGGGATTTGTAAAGCTTTAGAATGTCAGCCTGGAGATATTTTAGAATACAAAAGTGACCAAAACAATTAGTCATAATCAAGTTGGGATCTTTAAGTAAAAGAAAGGGCATGGAATGAAAATTAAATTAATCCAGCCAAAAATGAGTCTTAGACCCATGGATTCAGAATTTAAACGCTTAATGTCACCTTCCTTGTCCCTTTTAGTATTAGCTGCTCTTACTCCGAAGGAACATTCAATAATCATTGAAGATGAAAATGCTAATCTACTTAACTTAGAGGATTCCCCTGATCTAGTTGGAATTACAGTGAATATTGATACTTCTAATCGAGGGTATCAAATTGCTGAGTATTATCGCAAGAAAAAGGTCCCGGTCATCCTGGGTGGGATTCATGTCAGTGCAAATCCTGAAGAAGCCTTACAGTTTGCGGATTCTGTTTGTATCGGAGAGGCTGAAAACGTTTGGCTTGATATTCTTTCCGACGTAAGTCTAGGTCAACTAAAACCTAAGTATTATTCCACGAAAATAGCTGATCCCAGCAAAATACCTATTCCACGCTGGAGTCTAACTCCCTCTGGAAAATACCTCTATACTAATATCATTGTTGCCAGTCGTGGCTGCCCCTTTAATCGGCCAATAGCCAATGTCCTTGAGGAGATAAAACAGCTAAA
Source organism: Desulfosporosinus sp. HMP52 (assembly GCF_000765145.1). Classification (GTDB taxonomy): domain Bacteria; phylum Bacillota; class Desulfitobacteriia; order Desulfitobacteriales; family Desulfitobacteriaceae; genus Desulfosporosinus. The sequence goes on from NZ_JMGA01000082.1 coordinate 1,708, forward strand.
AACCAAACACGTCATGTTCATTGATGATAACCTTATTGGGGATATTGGCTGGACCAGAGCATTTCTTGAGGAAATTAAACCCCTTGGTCTCAAATGGAATGCCGCTGTATCTGCCAATATACTCAATCATCTGGATGTATTAGATCAAATGCAAGAGAGTGGTTGTCAAAGCCTATTTATTGGCTTCGAGTCAATTAATGAACAGTCCATTCGAAGTGTTCAAAAGTTCCAAAATAAACGAGAAAATTATGAGCGCTTGATTCATGAGCTGCATAAGCGAGGCATTATGGTAAATGCCAGCCTTGTCTTTGGTTTTGATCATGATTCTCCCCAAGTTTTTCAAAACACTCTGGACTGGTTGGTTAAAAACAAAGTTGAAACAATGACAGCTCACATTCTCACACCGTATCCAGGTACAATTTTATATGAAAGGTTCTTTTCAGAGGGAAGGATTGTTGATTTTGATTTAAGCCATTATAACACTGCCAATGTTGTCTTTTCCCCTAAACAGATGAGTCAGAAAGAATTGCTAGAGGGGTATTTGTGGATTTACAAAGAGTTCTACTCATTTAAAAATATATTTAAGAGAATACCAGACCATCCGAAGCAAAAAGTGCCTTATCTTTTATTTAGTTTAATCTACCGTAAATTTGGGAAATTAATTTCTAAAATTGCTAGTTTTGGTTTTATGAGTTCTGTTGGTAGATTAGCAAGGAAGCTTTCTTATCATATTGAATAAGCTCTTAACCGAAGAACAGTGGCTTGTATACTTACAACATGCCACTGTTCTTCGGTTCTATTTTCTTCCTTACGAGTTAAGAAAAACATCCTGCAAATCTATTATAAGATCTTGGAAAATGCCTACGGCGATTGAATCTTTCTCAATATACACTTCCGGGCGGCTAAATTTTCCTTCCTTAGTAAGTTGGAAAACCGAAATAGTCTTTTCCTCCGGGTGAACGATCCAGTACTCACGAACCCCAACCTTTTCATAAAGATTGAATTTTTCTTTAAGGTCTTTTTGAAACGTAGAGGGTGAAGTTATCTCAATAACTAAGTCTGGACTTCCTATACAACCTCGATCATCTAATTTATGTTTGTCACAAATGATGACAAGATCAGGTTGAACGACAGTAGATGTTTGATCAGCAGTCTCATGTACTTGGGGTAAACGTACATCGAAGGGGGCAGCGTAAACTCTGCATTGTTTTCCTTTCATATAATTGTTGAATAGAGTATGTAACTGACCAGAAATCTCTTGATGCTTACGCGAAGGGGCAGGAGTCATATTGTAAGCTTTCCCATTAAGTAATTCCCAGCGTTCAACTTCTGGCCAAGTGAGGTAATCTTGGTATGTAAACAATGATTGATTGTACTTTAGATTCTTACCCAAGGAAATCCACCCCCCTGTTCCATTTATCCGATGACTATCAGCCGTAAGATTCCCATCTTCTATAAGTGGGA
>NZ_JMGA01000016.1 GCF_000765145.1 Desulfosporosinus sp. HMP52
CCTGTTGCTCCTGCTGTTCCTGTTGCTCCTGTTGCTCCTGTTGCTCCTGTTGCTCCTGTTGCTCCTGCTGTTCCTGTGGCTCCTGTGGCTCCTGTGGCTCCTGCTGTTCCTGTGGCTCCTGTGGCTCCTGTGGCTCCTGTGGCTCCTGTGATTCCACTCGGGCCTATCAGATCAAGTTCTGCAGCTACCAAGCGATGAGCCGTGACCAAATTTCCTTCTGCATCTTTTCCCCAGCCAGAGATCTCTACTGCATCAGAGCTGGTCACAAACTGAAATTCAAATTCATCAAATTGGGCAAAATAAACTCTTTCTGCTACCTCACCGGGATCCATAATGAACAACTCCAAGACATACAGTGTCTTCGCAATCCCCGTCACGTAAAAACCTTCAATAAAGACTGTAGCAGCAACTGTATCATCATTCGTAATCTTTACTGTGAACGTTGAAGTAGGTCTTACTTCATTGACCGGTGTATTCTCTATCAATCCAGTCGTTAATTCAGCCATTTTCTCGTCTCCTTCTTTAACATTGTTAGAATGGGTCAACCTCTTGGGCAACTACTCGATGAGCTGTAGTTAGATTACCAGCCGCATCTTTTCCCCAAACTGTAACTTCAACAGCTTCTGAACTTGCAACAAATTGAAATTCAAAGGCATCGAAATCTGCGAAATAATTTCTCAAGGCGACACCCCCTGGAGCAAGTACAAGCAACTCCAGTACATACAGCACCTTCGTTGTTCCACTTTGGAAAAATCCTTGAATTAGAACATCTTGAGAAGTTGTATCATCATTCGTGATATTCACAGAAACCATCGTGCTCGGCCTGACTCCCGCGACAGGAGTGTTTTCAAACAAACCCGTTGTTAAATTAGGCATATATTTCTAACCTCCAAATTTTGGTTTTATATATTGTATTTCACTTGTCCCTTTTTGGTTACCCAACAAGCTTTGATTCAATTTATCCCTAAAGGGACAGAAATAAGATTTCCATCTGAGTCTTTGCACCATACAGAAATTTCCACAGATTGAGAACTGGCAAAGAATTTAAACTCAAATGTATTAAATGGAATGAAATAATTCTTTAAAACTACTGCACCGGATGCTAAAGTAAAAAACTCTTCCACGTACTGGATTTTAGTACTATCAGTTTGAGAAAATCCCTCAATTTGAATTGCAACAGTTGAACTATCATCATTGGTGATATTTACTGAAAGAGTCGGACTTGCCCAAATGCCCTCAACCAAAGGATTTTTCAGCAAACCCGTAGATAAATATGGCATATTTTTCTCCACCTCCTAAATTATGGATTTACTTATTCTATTGTTCATGTCCTATTTTTGTTACCATAAAATCTTACTTTGTAATAGCATTTATAACGGTACTAATTCTTTAGTTCAACATATCCTAGCTATATAAGAGGATTAGCTCTCAATAAAGTCTGACCATATGTTTTCATATAAGAAAGGAAGGGAACAGATTGTCTTATCAAAAAAATTGCCCTCATGAATGGAAGCAATCAGCGCCTTTTATCCCTAATTGGGTGCGAGAAACCCCCAAACCAAAGGTGTGTCCTCAACCAATTCCACCGGTTACACCTAATCCTGTTTTTCCAAATACTGCAGCACTCCAGATGTGCAATCCTTTACAAATTGAAAAAATAGATTTTTGCTCAGTATTGATTACTATTTCAGTTCCTGCTGAATCTATTATTCACCTACCCACAAAAGCACTAGAGGTAAAAACGATTAAAAAAGATTTTAAACTAACCCAAAATCATTTCTTTAATAGCGTTTCTACACCACCCGGAATATCAAGCGATACTCCTAAGTTATTTATTGGCGGTCTGGTGCGCAAGGATATTCAATATTCGGAAGCCGTTCACCAAACACCAACCACTGTGGCAGGCATAATAAAAGATTTTGTAGTGGATATTCCAATTTCTTGTGTCATTGACCTTGGCAGACACTGGCAATTTTCACCAATTCATTATGATCAGCAGCGAGAATATGGGTTTACTGTATCTTCAACTAAGGATCCTCTCCAATCAAAGACAGAATTCAACCTTTTGAGTGAACAGTTTTACAACCGCATGCCGACCTGCCAACTTGTTTTCTGCCAAATTAACGAGACGGACAATGCCCTTGACTGTATCCCTTTGTATGGTGGCCCACCTGAAGAATATACTTTTACCACCTTGCAGGAAAAAATGGTTATTTTGATCCAGCTTCGACTGACCTTCCCAACCCCAATCGATTATAAAAATCCTCATTGTAACCCAGATAATGAGTCTGAAAGAGAAAATAATTATTGCTATGACAAGGATTCAAAACACAATAGAAAAAATATAAGTACAAATTCAAATGCACTTTTTAGTAAAATAAATACCCTATTAACAAAACTAACTTGCATAATAAAAGGGCCACATCTGGTGGCTCTTTTATTATGCAAGTTAGCTACTCGTTTTTTATAGTTTTCCCCACTCTTTTCCTTCATTCCTCCGAATTTTTCCATGTCTAGACAAGTAGAGATTTTTATTATAATCCCATTCAGGCGGGCCTCCGCCCTGATAATACCCCTCTGCTCTCGGATGATACAAATGTGCCGTTACGGCTTCGGTTCGGCAGTACTGACAACCATATGCCAGTATTCGATCAATGAAATCTCGATCATCATAAGCTATTCCCGTAAAATCTTCATCATACCCCCCTATCTCCAAAAACTGACTACGATGCAATGCCATCAGAAATGGCATTCTAGTATCTAAATCTATACAATTATTGAAGATTTCTTGCTCAAAACTACCTTTATTCTTCTCCACTGACTCTAATAACAACCCCGTTCGGTCGTCTTTTCCAAACGGAATACCCAGTAGCTTTGGATTATCCAAGATAGGCATGGTAATCTTTTCTATAGTCTGGTTTATATGAAGCATTTCGGCACAACACATTACCAAAATGTCTCCGGATGCTTGCTTTACACCAATATTAATTGCAAAACCAGGCACCCTCCAGATGGGTTCTCTCTGCAAATTTCTTTGCCCCGTGAAAATATATTTCAAATTCAACTTCTCTTTAAATTCGCTGCAGATCTCTTCTGTTTGATCTTGTATTCCATCATTGACAACGATTGTTTCGAACTCGAAGGGAATCGTCTGGCGAGCTAAAGAATAGAGTCCCCATCTTAATAGATGTGTCCTCTGATACGTTGTAATTATTATAGACACCTTAGGCCGTTTTACATTTTGCTTGGTGTTAGACTTCTCTATCATTAGACCTTTGAAAACGCTCTTTATTAAGCCTTCCCATTTCTGAGTAGAATCTGGTACAGATATGCTCTTTTTTAACAGAACATTCCTAGGATTAAAGGATCGTTTGAATAATTCTTGAACAGCCCCCTCAATGTCTTCGCCAAAGACTCCACACTGATCTCGCTCTTGAGGACTCATATCCTTGAAAATTCCTATCTTTCTCATAATCACTGGCACATCGCATAAGCAAGCTTCGATAGTTCCCTGATTCTGAATCTCTAATGGCGAACCATTGATAAGGAAATCAGCGCAGTTAAGAAGTTTAACCAACAGATTCCGAGGCACTTGATAAAAGAGCCTTACGTTATCTGCGATAAAGGGTTCAACATTTTTTGTAACTATAATCCATGTTATTTCTGGATGAGCTGTAATAGAGGCTCGAACTTTGCTCCAGCCGTGTACCTCGTTAAAGTCTCCAATGTAGATTCCTATTCGTTCCGAACCAAAGCAAAACTCCTGACGTACCTCCTCTTTGTTCATTTTCTTGAAAAGCTGTAGACCCAAGCCACCAGGAATAATCTCAAAATCAAACTCCGGATATGCCAGAGCAGTTTGGCCCGAATTCGCAACCAGTTTATGAGCCTGTCGTAAATTTTCCTCTTGCTGGGCATTAGGAATGCCCATGGACCTTAGATTTTCCTGCAAAACTGCTATCGTGTAACGAGATTGATCCACGATATTTATAAATGTCGCGTTTTGCAAAATTACTTCTACCTTCGGATAATTATGCTGAATGTATTTTCGAGCATTGGCCGCATAATCCCCTATATCTCCTACCATATCCCTTCCTATACTTACTGATGCAGGCAAGGATTCTTCCAAAGAACTCCAAAACAATCTCTCTCCTATTGACCCAGCTATAGAATCGCAGCAAATTGCAACTTTAATGTCATTTTGTCCACAACTCAAGGTTTCTGAACTATCTAGTTCCCCCCACTGAAAGTGATAAGCCAGACTATCGAAGGCTGTCTGATGCCTTATTCCTATGGTTTTTAACTTAAGAATTAAGACAGTATCCCCAGATATACAAGCCTCGCCCCTCTTAGCAATAACCGGATTGTTAAAATCGCTCCCTAAGAGAACCTGCCCTTCCGGATAGCCCCCGACACGTTCAAAATGCTCTTTACGAATCAAGAGTGGCATAAAGAGTCCGCCGTCTGACAATTTTGGCTCAGAGATTTCACGGGCATACTGTTGAAATTCCATCTCTCGATACGCAGAATAATCCCGACCAAAGTCTTTTTCCACGCCATATTGACCACTGCGCAGTTTTCCCGACTCTACTAAGCGGGAAGCAACACAGTTCTCTCCATCATAAGCTTTCCATAGATTATCAAACCATCCTGGTGTAAAGGCCATATCCGAATTAATGAATACGACAAAGTCCCCTTGAGCTTTGCTGGCGGCAAAATTGTAGGCCCGATAAACATTATTGACATACCATTCCTGCTGTTGTTCAGGAGTGTTTGTAAAAACATAATTTGGTATATAGTTATCCCTTAAATAATTAAGAACTGAAGGCGTCGCATCATTAGCAACAAAGAAAAACTCTTTATCTGTCATATCCGTATATCTATAAACCTGCTCATAGACAAACTTCAACCATTCCACACTTTTATAAACCAGACAAACAATGGAGAATCTAGGCTTAAATACTTCCTCCCGATATTCTTCGACATACGCCAAGGACTCTGCAAAGGTTAGTGGTATCGGTTCGTCATCATCAGACCAAAGCCCTTCGGGGAAAAAATCCGGAGGAACTTTCGATACAACCAGCTTTTCTTCGCTGATTAAACGATCCAGCATATCATAACCTCGCTGTCCGTGAGACCTGTATACTAGATATTTATGGGCTAAACGTTGCTTCGAAGAAAAGCCATAGTGTAATACTTGAAGGTCAAGTGTCCACATTACGTTTCGAATCGTGGACGGAAAAAGTGGCTGATGAAGTCCGGGCTTTGTATCATGAAAACAGATCCCCGGCACAACCCGCCACAGACGGCAAAACCAGCCCTTGTCATATAAACTGTCCAGCCGCTGCCAAGTATTGCTTCGCCAAAGATTGATTTCATGCATATTCACGGCATCATAATTGTTACTCTCACATTGAGCACACAATTCCTGAAGTTTTTCGCCAGCATTAGCAGTTAACACCTCGTCAGCATCTAACCATAGGATAAAATCCGGATTAAGCTTTAAAGCCTCCTGCAGCAGAAGCTGCTTATGACTCCGTTCATTGACAAAGTCATTTTTTGTTCCTCTAAGGACATAGGGTGTTTGTTTAAGCATATACTCATAGCTGCCATCTGTACTACCGTCATCATAGACGACCAGATCATCTACTGCAGGTAAAACATACTTAACAAACCGTTCTAGATTGTCTTTACAAAGCTCATTATAGATTTGACAAATACACGCAATCTTATATTTCTTCTTCATCTCAAGAATTCCCCTGCTTCTCTATTTTCTTGACCTATCATTAGCTTATGCTTCTGCAATAGAGCTACTGTTTCTTCAAAGGTCATCAGAGAATCCCCCGAACTATACTCTTTAGATAAGACCTGCAAGTTCAGATCTTCTTTTAGCAACTCCGGCAACATGGGCTTAATAGCATAATAATCCCCTCGATCATAAGTCCGCCATGCCTCTTCCTCGGAAATCATTATTTCATGAACCTTTTCCCCCGGACGAATTCCCGTATATTTTAAAGCGATCTTTTGTTCCCCCATTAAGGCTTTTGCTACATCCTCAATTAAAGCTGCCGGAATTTTGGGAATAAATATTTCTCCGGGTTTAGCATCTTTTAAAACAGCAAAAATAGTATCTACTGCACTCTCTAAAGGCAACAAAAATCTCGTCATTTCCTTTGTCGTGATAGTAACCGGCCCGCCATGCTTTATTTGTTCATGAAATAAGGGAATCACAGACCCCCTCGAAGCTAAAACATTGCCATAACGGACGCATATAAACCTTGTCTTAGGGAGGGTCACATTTGCAGCTATAAAGATCCTCTCTTGCAAAGCCTTAGAAATACCCATAGCGTTCACTGGTTTACAGGCTTTGTCAGTCGAAACACCAACCACCGTTTCAACCTTAAGATTATTTTCTCGAATTGCACGTATGATATTTTCTGCACCAACTATATTAGTCAGCACCGCTTCGAATGGAAAGTATTCACATGAAGGAACCTGCTTAAGGGCAGCAGCGTTGATGACGATATCTGCTTCCCGTAATACTGAACAAACGGAATGATAATCACGGATATCGCCTATTCTAAACTCGATTAAGCGAGCAAAATTGTCATAGATCACTTCATCAGTAACGTTTTGTTTATTTTGATATTCAATTCTCATAGCGTGCTGTTTTGCTTCATCCCGGGAAAAGATTATAATTTTCTTTGGTGAACCAAGCTCTTTTTTCAAGAGTCTGCGAGTTAATACTTTACCTAGCGAACCTGTACCACCAGTAATTACGATTACTTTATTATTTAGAATTTCCATTTTTATCCCCCTTGGCCTTGCCATAATGATAGGGGCCCTGTAAATAATCCAGATACATTTCGTGTACTAAGTCTTTCCACGAAGGTGGATTATAGCCCGTTAGAGAACGGAAACGCGTTGAATCTAAAGATCGATCAATCTGAACCTTATTGTCCGATTCGACCTCTACATTTTTGTTATACTGAGCTTTAATGAGTTTTAACAATTCGTATTTGGAAATGGGATTTGCCGAAACATGATAAAGTCCAGTCATTTCTATATCTGGAATCACATGATCACGGATAATCCGTGCAAATTCAATAGTCGGCAATCCTGAGTAAATAGCCTTACAGAACCCTGAAACCTTTTCCTTTTGACCTAAAAACCATTCTACAAGTCCATAGTATCCTTGTAGTTCATGCCCGATTATCGACGTACGAAGTGTGACACAATGGGAATAATCTACCTCACCAAGAAGTTTTGTTCTGCCATATAGATCAAGGGCATCCGCCACATCGCTCTCCAAATAGCCCCCTTTTTCTCCTGTAAAGACACAATCTGTACTAATATGAATGAATCGTGAACCGGCTGCACTACAGAGCTTAGCAATTGTATGGGGTAAAAGTGCATTAGTCCATATAGTCGTAAGTGGATCTTGGGCCTTGGGTACCTGCTTAATCACTCCGATACAGTTCACTACAATATCTGGAGACACATCCGAGAAAATTTTTGTCAGGCTATCTGCATTAAAAACATCAACATCTGCGTATACTTTTTTCATCCAATCTGCCGGAAGCCAATGGGACAGTACGTTTGTAGAACGAACTGTTGTATAAACATCAAATCTTGCGTCTTTAGACAGATAGCGAAACAAAGTATGACCTAACATCCCCGATCCTCCCAGGATCAATACCTTTGTCATTCCCCTATTCACACCTTTCGGGGTATTTACTAAAAGTTATTAGTTAATCCTGCTTACATTTGCTTTTAGGACAGTTTTAGCTCCCTAAAGACCTCTTTTGCTTTTTCCAGATCTGCAGGTGTTCCAATATCAAACCAAAGGTCTTCACTTTCATAACTCACAACCGGGGCATGATTTGAAAGTAGAGCTTTAACTAGATCAGGCATGTCAAAGCGTTCATTTTCAGGAATTAATGAAATAACTCGCTTATTAATAACGTAGATGCCCATACTCGCCCAATAGTTAATGGTAGGTTTTTCTGAATAAGCTGTCACCTGTCCATCTTTAATTTCTAGGACTCCGAAGGCCGAGTGGACGGCTTTCTTATGCACAGCAACGGTCATATCTGCTTGCATCGCAATATGGTGTCCATAAAGCGCGCCAAAATCCAACGTCGTTAATTCATCGCCGTTGACAACTAAAAAATCATCCTCTAAATCTGCCACAAGTTTTAGCGGGCCAGCAGTACCCAATGGTGCTGTTTCAATAGAATAACGAATGTCAAGACCAAAATGACTGCCATCTTGAAAATAAAGCTTAATAAAGTCTGCAAGATATCCTAGGCACATAATTATTTCCTCGACTCCAGAAGATTTTAATTGTTGGACTAGAATATCGGCTATTGGTTTATCTCCAATGGGGATAAGCGGCTTGGGCAAAATTCTGGTATAGGGATCTAGGCGTATCCCTCTGCCTCCAGCTAAAATAATAGTTTGCATAATATCCCCCTTTACCTTCTAAATCTGGTATTTTCCGATCTGAAAACGATTCATATGGCTGGCAATCCAGGCCACTGTTCTTTTGATCCCTTCTTCTAGCGTAACCTGCGGTTCCCATCCTATGGTCTCTTTAGCTAAACGATTATCAGCTAAAAGACGGCTAACCTCACTGCGGCTCGGGCGAATTCGCGCCTCATCAACTTTGATTTTCGCCGTACTTTGAACAGTTTTCAAAACAATTTTGGCCAATTCCCCAATCGAGATTTCACTCCCTGAACCAATATTAATAACTTTTCCAAACCCATCTTTACTCTGAGCTGCTTTAATAAAACCATCCGCAGTATCCGTTACAAAGGTAAAGTCTCGCAAGGTCTCCGTGTTACCAAGACGTATTTCCTCACAGGCTAAAGCCTGAGTAATTAGTGTTGGAATCACAGCCCGAGCAGACTGACGCGGTCCATAACAGTTAAAGGGTCTTACTGTCACGACGGGTAGATCAAAGGAAGCATAGAAACTCTCTGCTAGTTTATCTGCACCAATTTTGCTTGCTGAATATGGCGACTGACCTTGAAGGGGATGAGACTCATCAATTGGGACGTAGAGTGCCGATCCATAGACTTCACTTGTCGAAGTGTGTACAATCCGCTCTACCCCATGATCCCGGGCTGCTGTCAAAATATTAAACGTTCCTAAAATGTTGGTTTCTACAACTTCTCGAGGATTTTTATAAGAATACGGAATTCCTACCAAAGCCCCAAGATGAAAAACTGCATTACACCCTTTAACTGAGCGTTCGATTACATCTGCATCACGTAAATCCCCGGCAATGATTTCAATTTGTTCAAGTAACCCCGGTTCTAAATCTTCTAAGTTTCCGCGGCCATCCCTAGAATTATATCGAATAAAGACACGAACTTTAGCCCCTGCTTTTACCAAGGCCTCTGTCAAGTGACTACCGATGAATCCTCCTGCTCCAGTAATCAAGACCTGCTTATGCTCCCACATTACGTTCATCCCTTCTGTTACAATAACTGATATATCTTATGTCAGTTTTTGTCTATCTGACACCGTAGTTACCATTTCAGCGGACGATCCTTTCCCCAATAAGGCGGGAACAAATTACATTAACCCGTTAAAAGGACTATCCCGTTAACAGGGTGTTCAAGAGGGTATAATATTTCGATGCTAACTGAGACCACTCGAACTTCACTGCATTTTGATGCCCTTTAATGGAGAGTGATTTTTGTAAAGAGGGATTATCTAAGACACCTGTTATAGCCGCAGATAACTTTAAAACGTTTCCTGCTTCGAAAGTCGATGCACAAGAGTTTGGAACAACTTCTGCCAAACCCCCAGCGTTTGAGGAGATTACCGGTGTTCCAATCGCCATTCCTTCTAAGGCAACTAAGCCATAGGCTTCTCGCCGACTAGGAACAACAAGTGCAGTTGTACTTGCCATTTTCTGTCTGACCTCCTGACTTGAGATTCGACCGAGAAAATGAATATAGGCTCCCAGATTTAGCGCTTGGACAAGATGCTTTAAATAACCTTCATATAACTCTGTCCCTTTACCTACAATATTTACTTGAACTTGAAGACCACCTCTAAATCTAATTGACACAGCCTTAATTAGATCTTCAATTCCTTTATAATCCAATAACCTTCCGACATATAACAATTGGTTCCTTATCCCTTGTTGCCAGCGTTCTGAAGGAATATTAATACCGAGGGGCAAGACTTGAGTCTTAAAAAGATATTGTGGAAAATGATCAGCTAAATATTGTCTCTCACTCTGGCTAATAAGATGAATGCATTGACAACGCATTAGCAATTCTTCCTGTATTTTAAATTGTGCTTGTAATTCTGGATCAGGCAAGTCTCCCAATTCTTTACGCAAAAAGGAGTAAACTGAATACAAAATTGGAATATTTCCTTGAGATAGGGTATAGGACAAAGGTGTAAAATTAATGGCATGGCTATGAATCAAATCCCATCCCTGACAGATCTGTGGAAATTCCTTACATACAACATCCGCCTTGATCATCCCAAGATAGCCAAAATATCTGCTGTCCCGCGGCAGCCATAGAACCTTAATTTGTTGCCCCAGTCCTGTCCAGACTGGGATATTACAGTTACTGCTTGGTACTATAACGGTCTGTCGCACACCCATACGATCAAGCATATGCACCATACCTGTGACTGCTGTTCCTGCGCCGCCAAAGCTTTCTTCTTCAAATTCATTGCTTAAGGATAAGATTTTCAGAAAATCTCCCCCTTTACTAAGGTCATGGTTCTAAGTTTTACTTCTTTAATACTCTATGCACAAGCCTTCTATCTTGCTAGACCTAAATTCCTATTAATAGACTTTAATGAGACTTCGTCCATACCGATCACATTCATTTCCACTTAGCAAAAACTTTCTAAACAGCATTGCTTAGCTGAGGGCTTAACTAAAAATTAAAAGAAACGAAGTCTACCTATTACAATGGCAGACTTCGTTTTCTTTTTGATTTCCTGCAATACTTTTTTCTTTCATATTAATCAATGGCTCCAAAGAACATTTACAACGGCAGCAAATGCTCCCGCCAAGGCAATACCAAAGCCCGACCACCAGCGTCGGCTATTTTCCGTTCCCTTTTTATAATCGTCAAAATCTTGTTTTGTAATATAGTTACCCGCGAGAAGTACACGCATATCGTTAACAACTGTTGAGACTTCTTTAACAGCCTCCTTAATCTCTGCAATATCTTTCTTAATTGTCTGGACTTCTTCTTCCATTGTCTGCCCCCCATAACTTCTACGGACAACCCTTTTACATTATCCTATGATTCCATTTATGAAAATGGTACTTGCTTTTTATTCCCCCCTTAACTCTCTTGAACATATCATGATACTAAGTACATTATTTTTTGGTAACGGCTATGAGGAGGTTACTAATGCCAACGATAATCTACCCTCCTTCAATTCCTTGGAATTGGATGTTTCAGCGCCCACAACAGTTACTCGGACGGTTCTCGGCTTCTGGCCAAACAGTCCTTTATGAAGACCTGGGTAATTTCTCAACTTCAAAAAACAATCTGCTGTCTCCTTCATTTCTCATCTGCCAAGGTTCGTCAGCCATGTCTGTTCCCCACCCAAGACCACGCATCCTATGGCTGACTGTTCCATCCCACATTAATCTAATTAAAAACTATGACCCTGATCTGGTTATTTACGATGCTGTGGATGAACCTAAGGATGAGTTCGCTAGTTGGGCTCCCTATTATCCTTCAATACTCGAAAAAGCAGATCTGATTTTTTGTAGCAGCAACAGTATTTACGAATATTTTCTTAACCGACATCCTCATGTCTATTTGATCCCCAACGGTGTAGACTACGTTCATTTTTCCCCCGCCCCTACTCACCGCCCTATCGACCTTCCATCAGGAAAACCCATTGTCGGATATAGTGGAGCTATTGCTCCATGGGTGGATTGGGATTTGCTTAAATTAGTAATCCAAGAAAACCCTGAGATAAACTTTGTCTTTTTAGGAGCCCTCTTTCAGCTTAATAAATTTCCATTGAAATTAAAAAACGTCTACTACCTAGGATTAAAGTCATATCAGGAGCTTCCTGCATATCTCCATTATTTTGATGTTGGATTGATACCCTTTCGTCAAACAGAAATGACTAAAGGGTGCAACCCAATCAAACTTTATGAATATTACGCAGCAGGAATAAGAGTTCTAGGTACACCTCTTCCTGAACTTCTCACTATTCCTAAGATCAATCTTGAAGCCAGCCCTCACCTATTCTCACTGCGTCTCAAACATTTATTAAACGAAGCTGACTCCAATAAAGCAGAAAGAATGGCCTACGCGCAAGCTAATGATTGGAGCGAACGGGTCGGCCGAATGCTGCAGTATATTTTTGAAAAGGCTAATACAAATCAGAAATAGCGTGTAACACCCTAATCTACGAGCGAATAGTATACGTTGAAAGCTACTAAGTCTAACTCGTTTCTTAATCAAAAAAGGGGGGAATACACACATGCTATTTGAAACCCACGCTTGGGTAACACTCGACAATGCGGTCGCTATATATAACGTTTATAGCGATGTGCTAGTCGCTACCATCCCCGTGGGGATTGCACCAGCTTTCCCAAAACGCACTCCGGATGGTACAAAAGTATTGGTTCCTAATTTCGGTAGTAACACTGTCTCTGTTATTTGTACAGCCGGTAACCTTGTCTTGGCTACCATTCCAGTAGGTCTTGCTCCTACCTCTGTCGCAATTGACCCTACTAGTACTACAGCATATGTGACAAACTCTGGAAGTGGAACTGTTTCCGTAATTAGTATTCCAACTCATACGGTAGTAAGCACTATAACGGTTGGTACAGGTCCGGTCGATGTTGCAATTGCCCGTGATGGCAGCCGTGTCTACGTAAGCAACGGCGACAGTAATACAGTCTCAGTTATCAACCCAGTAACCAATACTGTCATTGCAACAATCCCAGTAGGTACTTCGCCTAATGGTCTAGCTCTAAGCCTAGACAATACCAGACTCTTTGTCGTTAACAGTGGCAGCAATAATGTTAGTGTAATTAACACCGCTACAAATGCTTTACTAAGCCTCATTCCCGTTGGATCAAACCCTCAAAAAATTGCTGCTAACCCAGTAAACCCTGTCTTCATGTACGTCAGCAACTTCGGATCGAATAGTGTTAGTGTAATCTCGACAACAGGACTTAACGTTATAACCACAATTCCTGTCGGAGTAAATCCCCTTGGGCTAGATGTTACAGGAGATGGCACTCAATTATGGGTCGCAAACGAAGGCGACAGCTCAATTAGCATTATTAACACTCTGACAAATACCATTGCAGCTGCATTGCCAACATCATTCCCACCCCGGGGTGTAACAGTAGGTAGAGTGGGTTCTGCTTTATCTCCTAGTGACCCCATTGACTTGACAGACCCTTATCAGCTTGAGGAAATTACTGAATCGGTGTGCATTATCGTCGAAAAAGTTTATGCCAGCTGTCTACAGCGGGAATGCTTCCCCGCCTTCATCATCACTTTACCCGCAGGGGGAGTTCCACCTTTCACCTTTGTTAGCATGACTTTCTCAACAGGCGTAATTGTTCCGGGAAGTGTCGTCATTACACCTATTCCTGCACGGCCAAACTTCTCCAGAGTACAATTCACAATTCAGATTCCTTACACCTTGACATTAAGGGATTCAACTGGCGCTTTATTCACTGTAACCGGCACCCTCCCGGATATAAACAAAGACATTGTAATGTACTTCCCACCGACGCGTCCGGAATTTGACTTTAACTTGCGTGTTGAAACAAGAACAGAAGTATTAACCAGCCCACTATTTACAACAACAACAATTCAAATTGCCATCGGAAGTTTTGTCATTACAAAAGTTACAGGTCTCGTTCAGCTACTCGTTCCAGCCTTCGGATTCTGCCCTGAACCTCCAATGTGCGAGGAATTCCCTGATATTCCAGAAAATCCGTGCATTAATTTCTTTGATGCCACCCTTACCCCATTCCCAAGTGATTTCTTCCCGCCACAGCAAGATACTTGCCAATAATCATTTCTTATGTGTTATTCACCCTCTTCTTATAAATCTTTGCACTAAGGATAAAGAAAGGGTCGTCCATAAACGACCCTTTCTTCTACGGCCCCATGGCACGAAAGCACTTATTGTGAGTGCTCAAAGTTGGAACCTATTACGATATTTGTCAATCCCGCTCTGGTCTAAAAATATAAAGAAAGGAAGTGATTGTATTGGCTTTTCTTACACGAAACACTGTTAGTCCGCTGCTCCTAACCTATGAAAGTGAATCTTCGTACTTACATATCGACTCACAAGGCTGTGCTTTATTTAATGCAAATAGTCATGAACCAGCTTACCGGATTCAAGAACCTCTTCTCTTAGCCCATGGTATTATGACAGATTCTAAAACAATTCATATAGTTGTACTCAAATCCAGTGGAGATCTTTGCTACACTCTTATTTCCGGGGCAGGCACTCCACAGACAACCCTAATAGCTAAACTGGACGTACGCGGCACAAGATATCGTAAGCTTTTTCTGTTCCCTCAAGGGAAAGTAATACATATTTTTTACGCCTCTACACACCAATCCATTCCCGAACTTTGGCGTATTGAACACCGGTTCTGGAACGGTAATTCCTGGCGCAGTAATCATATGGGTGAGGTTGTTCATCCTCGAGAACCTCTCTATAGTGTCAGCTTAGATAGTCAAGGCAATCTTCATCTTTGCAGTATTACTTTCCAAGGCAGGCATTCTCTTCTTTTCACAAACCGATTTAATGGAACATTTCATTTATGGGGATCTCCAACTGAAACCATGAGAATACCCGGCGAGGTCATGGATATGGCTGCACTAATGACAACGGACAATGTTCATCATCTCTTTTGGGTAGTTAAAACCCCAACGGGGCAATTCGAACTCCGTACAACCCAGCAATTGGATGCCCAAGAATTGTCAAGTGGCTGGAGCCCGTCTCTTGCTCCAATAAAAACATTTAACTCTCCATGTAAAAATATTGGGGCTTTAGAAATTGGCGGCGTATTATGGCTCCTAGCAATTACTGGCGAAGAGATGCTAATGCAAAACGACGGCAAAGGGTGGCGATTGATTGCCACACACACGCCATATAATCAAATCATTCAGTGGGTTCATAAAGGTCGAAAGTATTTCCATCAGACATACTGGTTAGAAGATCGAATGTTACGACGCACTCCAGCATATCATCGAGAATTAGGATTTGCCGTCGATAGGCAAACTTCATCGCCTTCGCCCTACTGTTCTATACCTAAACAACCAATCCCTCCAAACCCTTCTCTTGCTACACCCGCTCCTCCTGTTCCAGCCTTCTATCCGAACAAAATCAGCCCTCATAATGATCCTCTTCCTAATATCCAGGCAGGGATTAATTTGCGAGAATTTAATACACCAAACCCTCCAGATATAGTTTCTGTACCTGACGCAATAAAACTGCCTTTAATTTCTAAAACAGCAACAGAAATTACCGAAGTTCCAAAAATACCTGAAATCACTAGTCCTATCGCAGACCAAGAAGTTCAAAAAATAGAAGTTATCAAAACTACAGAAACATCTGAAATGTTTGAAATACCTCAGATGCCTGAACAAGCTGAGAATCTTGATGTTTTTGAAGAAACTCCAATCTCAGTAAAATGTGACGAGGAGGTCCTTCCTTCGATGCCTAGTGAAAATCCAGACCAACTAGATTCTCTGATCAAAACCGTCGCCCATCTTGAACAAGAAAATGCTCTTTTAAGTACTGCTGTCCAAAGCATGCTAACCAAATTTAATGAAATAATGGAAGCAATAACTGAAACTACTGTTAAGCCAAAACAAGAAGACCCACCTCCCTTTGACGAACTAGAGCCCGTCAAAGAAGCTATGTCGAATTTAGAAAAAGAAACCCAAAGTCTATCACAAGTTCTCCGGGTCATGCTTGTCAAGCAAGAAGAAAGTGACTCTTCTCTTGAAAAACTCGAAACACAAATTTCTCAACTTCAATCGGAAAAAGATGATACTAAAAATAAAGGAGGGTTTTGGAACAAATGGATCACATAGATTTAAACACTAACATTGCGGATATTCTGTGTAAATATCCACAAACTGCGAAAGCATTTCGTAAATTTGGAATTCTCACATCTGGTTGAGGGGCAAAAAGCTTACTCACTATGAGTATTGAGCAGGCTGCTCAACGATATCGTCTTAATTCCGCAACTTTAATTAAAACCTTAGAAGTTACCATCGAGCAATCCAAACATCAATGGAGATAAACTAATGAATATTCTCTTTTTGAATGATTCCTCTTTGTTAAATATAGGGCTAGTCTCGGGCTTTTCTCCAATGGATGATATACGTTTAGTTCCGGTTCATCAACCGGGCTGGGAGGATCGTTTAAATAATTTATTAAGGACCTGGAAACCCAAATTTGCTCTAGCCGAAGGTGTATCAATCTCCACAGTGGCCCAAAAACTCTTTCCGCTTTTACGCCGTTATTCAATCCCTTTAGTCTATTGGGCCATTGATGATCCTCCAGACTGGCGCCGTATGTCTCGTCCTTTGGGACGGGGAGCTAGTCTGGTTCTTACCCCTGCCAAAGAATGTCTATCCCTTTATCAGCGCGAGAGAATACGGGCCCTCTATTTTCACTTTGCCTGTAATCCTAGTTTTCATCAGCCGACTGAGCCTTCATATAAGTATTCTTGCGATTTACTTCTTGTTGCCAATTACTATACTTCATATCCACAACGCAAAATCGGCATAGAGACAGTCCTATCCCCCTTGAAATCGGAACCTTATGATCTTAAAGTCTTTGGAAACGAGCATTGGCTGACAAATACAGATCATTATACGTTGGCACCAAAAGTGTATCAAGGCTATTTGCCATATGATCAATTACCTTGCGCATATTCTTCCGCTAAAATTGTCTTAGGCCTAAATTCTGTAATTGACTCTCCAACAATGATGAGCATGCGCACTTTCGAAGCCTTAGGTTGTCGAGCCTTTTATCTGACTCATTGGACACCGGCGGTAGAGAATCTTTTTAAAAACCACGTTCACCTTGTCTGGAGCCGCCATCCAGACGAGACATTAGAGCTCGTTCGATTTTACTTAAACCGAGCAGACCTGCGAGAAAAAATCGCTCGCCAAGGACAAGAAGAAGTGTACCACAAACATACTTATCAGCACCGCGTGCAATCTGTTTATAAGCACCTACAAAAACTCTGAGTTTCTCTGACTTGGGAGGATTGTTTATGAAAATACTTTTCCAAGCCCGTCCGGACTTTATGAAAAACCCTGCCGGAGATACTGTACAAATTGTTTCAACTGGGCAAGCTTTAAAAGCCCTTGGAATTGAAGCACATTTCTCATCTGATCCGAACATTGATCTTTCCCCCTATGACCTTGTACATATTTTCAATATCACTCGTATAAAAGAAAGTTACATGTTTTTTCTCAATGCTCAAAAGCAAGGAAAAAAGATCATTATCTCTCCAATTTATTGGCCTCCCAATGCCTATCTTAAGCGTGAAGGGGCAAGTTCAAACGCTCTTGCAGCTTGGAAACATACCCAGCCTATGAGAGCCCGACTCTTGCGGGAATGTGATCTCTTACTTCCCAACAGCCAAATTGAAATGGATGTTCTACATCAAGACTTCCTCAAAATTGCTGATTACCATGTAGCACCTAATGGGTTTCCCGACTCATTCATCGGCGCAACTCCTAAGCTCTTCCGGGAACAGTTTCCAAATATACCTGAGGAATTTGTTCTCTCTGCAGCACGCATATCCCCGCGCAAAAACCAACTATGGCTAGCAAAAACTTGTCATGAGCTTGGTCTAGCTCTCGTCCTTTTAGGCCCGGTTAATGATCCAAATTATTATAAAAGCGTCTTGGATTTTTCCAATGTTACTCATATCGGTACTCTCCAAGGGCAACTGCTAGCTTCGGCTTATGCGGCGGCTAAAGTCCATGCTTTACCTAGCTGGTTTGAAACCCCAGGACTATCCAGCTTAGAAGCTAGTGCCTGCGGCACTGTTGTCATCTCTACAGATCAAGGAAGTCCAAAAGAATATTTTCAGGATATGGCCCTTTATGTAAACCCACTTGATAACACCAGTCTACATACCGCCCTTGAACAATCTTACAATGCTTCACCTCTGCCTTTGATGCAGCATATCCATAAATATTACCCTTGGTCGAGAGTCGCAGAGATAACTTTAGATGCCTATAATAAAGTCCTTGGCTAATACCCCTAGTATTAAGCTGGATTAGGAGAAATGAAATTTATAATAATTAAACGAGGAAGAGGGCGTCCCCTCTTCCCTTACTATACTCTTAACTATCTTTGATTTGAGTCAATATCTTTTCGGCTAAAATTCTTAAATCATTTTTCATACGCTCCGCTTTAACACTAACATTTAAAAAATCTAAAACCCCAACTACGGATCCACAACTTTTGCACTGTACGAAGAGAACAGATCGAGTGGTTCCTTCTAGATTATTGGCATGAACAACTTCAAACTGAGTACTACTACATTTGATACAACTTGACTGGGCCATATTTTCTCCCCCTTTACACGGATATAAAAAAACATTCTCCTAACCCAGTTGTTACTTTATCTTTCCCCTTTCACTGAATTAAAGAATTTTTGCTTATTTGGTACCATAATATTCACTAGCTTATCGAATGGCTTTAAACCTCCTTCAATTTTCTTAAAAGTGAAATAAACTTCCTTACCTCGCCCTATTTGGCTACTACCATTTAGTAACAGTACTAGGTTTCAAAATTATTAATCAAACATGTAATAAGCTTCCTTCAATTTTATATACTAATTTATAGCTTTATAATTACATCCACACCCATCATATACCGGGGGTGATCCAAGATTAATAATATAATCCAAAATGTTAAAGCAAGTAAACTATTATCAACTATCTTTGGAATAGATGAGAATTTTATTGCAAAGCCGTTCATTATAGATTCAAGTGGAAAATTGATTTTATCTCCTTTACTGCTGATTAATATAGAAACAACTGATTTAGATCTAAGGAATTTTAATCAAGTGAGGGATAATGTAACACTCTCCGCTTCCAGTTTAGATATAAGGAATTTTGATGGGGCGCGAGATTCGTTCCAAATTAATAGAAAGTTCCCTGTAGAGGATTCTGATTCGGGAACTATTATTGCACTTGGAACTCGTACTTTCCTTACAAAAGACATTAGCAATTATAGAAATAACTATTACTTAGTAATAAACACAGGAGGAGTTGCTGTTACTGCAACACTCCAAATTTCACCAGTTGATATTGATACCTATTATGTGAATAGCGGAAGTCAATTTAATATCCTTGCTGGCGATAAAATAATATTTTCACCAAACCATCTAATGAAATATGCACGGGTCAGTGTATCAGCCTTGTTATTGGGAAGCGTAATTATAAACTACTTTGGTCAATCATAATTTGACAAAAACATAAAGGAATTAAGGACTATGCCAAATTATTTAGTGTTTAATTGCGATGCAAGTAAATTAAAAACCATGATTTATGGTGTAGATGGAAATCAATTTCGACCCATAGCAGTTGATTCTAGTGGGATGTTTTTGTTTTCCCCATTGAGTATTGTTACTGTTACAGCCACAAATCTTGATATTAGAAGCTTGAGCTCTGACCAAGACTCAGTATTTGTGGTCGCCTCAAATTTAGATATAAGAAATCTTAGTGGAACTCAAGATTCTGTACAAGTAAGTAGCCAAGGATTTGTAGAGGACACAATAACTACAACGGTAGCTTCTGGAACTACGTATTTATTAACTAAAAATATTAGCCAATATAGCCAAAATAGCTTTTTTATTAGAAATAACGGCTCTTCAACTATTAATGTCACCCTTCAAGTCGCGCCTGTTGATATTGAAACTTATTATGTAGATAATTCAAGTACTCAAAGTGTATCAGCATCTAGTAATAATATTACTTCAACAACTGTTGCTATGAAATTTGCTCGATTGAAGGTTGTGGCCTCCACTAATACAAATGTTGTTGCCTTTTATAATGGTAGAGCATAAAAAGAGCCCTTGCCTGGGCTCTTTCTTATTTATTAATACCTAAGTTTGAATTCTACAACTCTCCCTGGAAGAAAACATTCAGCGTAACGGCACTTGCTGCATTAACAGCACTGTAATATACTCTAGCGTATTTTAAAAATATTGACGATACTAACGTCGTCAATGAGTTTTGATTAATAGTAACCGGACCCGCTTCATCTAACCAGTTTATTCCATCCGGGCTTATTTGCATCGTTACAAGCGCTTGAGCGTTTGCTTCCAGCGAAGCATTCACCACTCCAAAAGTCCAAGTTTCAACCCCTAAGACATTATAAGTTTCATCCCCACTTCCTGCTGTATCGGTGATATTAGCAAGTGTCGCAGAAACATCGGTGGTTGCCCCGATAATCGCTAAACCAGGGGATGTGATCAGAATACCATTAGTTGGCGGGGTAATTGCTAAACCACCTGTCGGAGGCGTTATTGATAGACCTTCGGCTGCTGCCGTTACTGTTAAGCCATTTGTCGGGGACGTAATCGCCAAACCTGTGGAGGTAATGGCTAATCCATCCGTTGGAGGTGTAATCGCCAAACCACCTGTCGGAGGCGTAATCGCCAAACCACCTGTCGGAGGCGTTATTGATAGACCTTCTGCCGCTGCCGTTACTGTTAAGCCATTTGTCGGGGACGTAATCGCCAGTCCAGTGGAAGTGATAGCCAAGCCGTCCAACGGGGAAGTAATGGCCAATCCTGTGGAGGTGATCGTCAAATTACCAGAGGAATCCGTGTTTAGGGCTGTGTTATTCCCACCGTATATTTTTACCTTTGCCTGATCTGGATTGTCTTGAAAAATTTTAAAGTTTGCCATGTTCTTGTTTTCCCATCCTTTCTTTAGCAATCTCGAAATAATCTTTACATATTTATCCAGATTGCATATTACATGTTATTCTCATTCTCGACGGAAAGTTTCAGTTTTTGTACGCATATATTATTTAAACGAGAAAGAGATGAGAGGCAAAACGAGCTATGGCAGAAAAAATAAGTTTGTGCATGATTGTCAAAAATGAAGAACAAAACCTACCGCGGTGTCTAAATAGTGTATCAGGAATTGTTGATGAGATTATTATCATTGATACAGGATCAACTGATTCCACGTGTCAAATTGCTCAACAATATGGTGCTACCCTGAATCATTTCCTTTGGAATAATAGCTTCAGTGCTGCACGTAACGCCTCTTTGGAAATCGCCCAGGGAGATTGGATCTTATTTCTAGATGCTGATGAGGAGTTAGCACCAGATAGCCAGCAGATTTTAAAACGCTTGGTAAAAGATGAAGCTGTTGAAGGATACTTTGTTAAAATTATTAATTACCTTGGTAAAGAAGGTTGGATAGAAGCCGTACCCGACCTTGTATTTCGACTTTTTCGTAATAAAAAGGAGTATCGTTTCCGTGGTTCGATACATGAACAAATCGCAGATGTCATTTTAGAGAATAACTCAAGGGCCCGTTATCAGCTGGCTGAAGATCTTACAATTATTCATTATGGGTATCTAGACACTGTGATTCAGGATAAGGATAAGAAGAATCGAAATCTTGCCTTAATTGAACAGGAACTGAAATTATACCCCAACAATAGATTGCTTCAATACCATTATGGTGTGGAACTGTTTCGAGCTGAACGATATTCTGAGGCTGCTGCTGTTTTAATCCAGTCAGCAACTGATATTGATCCAAATACAATCTTTTTGCCAAAGCTTATACGCTATATTGTAATAGCTCAGCAATCTTCAGGACAGCTTCAAGCAGCACTCGATACGGCAATATTGGGCCTTAAACTCTTCCCCAATTATGCTGACCTTTACTTTTATCGGGGCCTAATTTTATTTGAGATGAAACAATTTGCTCAAGCACAAAAGGTCTTTACCCAGGCTCTCTCTATGCCTGAACAACCTCCCCAATATGCCTCCTTTGGGGGAGTTAGAGGATTTAGAGCCTATTATTATCTTGCCCAAATTGCGGAGTCCTTTTTGGATTATGAAGAAGCCCTAAAATACTATCTATATAGCCTTCGCGACAATCCCCACTTTACCCACGCCTTAGAACATCTGGTTCTCATTTTAAGACCCACCATAGAACCACTTTACACAAAGGAATGTTTAGAAAAAGTCTGCGATTTCTGTACTCCGGCTGCTAATCGACTCATGGCCGATATCTATTTTAGACATGGAGCCTACGGTTTAGCATTGCACTATTTTGACCAAGTAGAGGAGGGGTTTCCAACCTCGTCTGATATTAAACTTAGAAAAGCCATCTGTCTCATACAAGAACGACGTTTCTTCGAAGCACTGAGATTACTTGATGACTTCTCAGAAGATAGTCCTGAATATCCAATCGCCGCTGTCAATAAGTTGTTTTGTGTTTGGATACAGGAAAAACCTCAGAAAGTTCGTACCCTTTGGCGAGACCTACATGCTCTTGGTTTAGAGATAGATACAGAAAATGTCATTTCCCTCTTCCCGGCATTTTTAGAAAGAACCAAACCATCCTCTCAATTTCTTCTTGGCTCAGATGGCCTGCTGCTTTTGCTGGACATTGTCCAGCGTTTAGTTGCAATGGGCGAGATTGACCGAGCGTTTTATTTTTTAAATTCTCTTCATCCAGAATGCCTAATCGAAAACTCCGATAAGATTGCCAAGATCTTTTTAAATTATGGAGAGGATATTAAGGCTATTCCTTTTTTTATAACAGCGATTGAAAGAGACTCTCTACCGGATGCCCATTTCCAGCTGGCTGAGATATACGCTCACCTGGGGAAAGTTTCTGAAGCAGAACAGCATTATAAACAGGCGCTTCAACAAAATCCAGAAGATCCCCGCTGCTACGTTCGCCTTATTGGTCTTTATTCTGCTTGGCGGCAGGCAATTCTAAAGGAAGCATTGGAAAGATTCCCCGAAAACGAACTATTGAAAAAGTTAGTAGAGGAGGTTCCATCCAGCTATGAAGCAGCGGATTAGCCTCACTATGATTGTCAAAAATGAAGCCGCCCATTTAGTCAACTGTCTGGAAAGTGTTAAAAATGTGGTCGATGAAATCATTATTGTCGATACGGGATCTGACGATGACACCGTAACCATCGCCCGGAATTATACCCCAAATATCTACTTCTTCCCCTGGATCAACGACTTCAGTGCTGCTCGAAACTTCGCGATAAACCAGGCCTCGGGAGATTGGATTTTAGCGTTGGATGCTGACGAAGAGCTAGAGTTTAAAGAGCTAGACAGTCTTTATACCTTAGTTAATTATGAAAACGATAAGGAAGCTTTCTTGCTTCCTCTTCTTAACCCCCTATCACCTTCCACCTTAGAATACAATACTTTCTCAGTGCTTAGATTGTTTAAGAACCATAAAGATTATCGTTATATTGGCACGATTCATGAACAAGTTACTTTGCCAAATCAGAAAAAGGTCGGTCTTGCTAAGGACCCTATTATAAAGCATACACTTCCTCCTCCTAAAAAACAGCATGAAAAAAGAAGCCGCAACCTTAAATTATTAAAAAGGGGGCTTCGAAACGATCCTCATAACCCTTTCCTAAACTATTACATGGGAGTTGAGTGGCTTATGCTGGGTAAGCCGTACAGGGCTCTGCCTTTCATAGAGAAGGCCTATTATAACCTCAATGATGATCAGCTTTTATTTCGAACCCCAGCTCTAAAATATCTTCTTTTGTCTTTAAAAGAGTTAGGCCGGCTTGATGAAGCCCTAGTCCTTTGTCTGGAGGTAAGCCTGAAGTATCCTGACTATACAGACATTTTTTACCTGAGCGGACTACTTCTTGAAGAAAAGAAGGAATATCCTATTGCGTTAAAGTGGTTTAATCATGCCATCTTATGTGGCACGCCTCCGGTGATGTTTAGCCATTTAACGGGCTCAGGTAGTTTTTTAGCCTATTATCACCTAGGTTTTTGTTATGAACAATTAGGGAAATCCCTCGAAGCTAGAGCCGCTTTTGAAAATGCCCTGAAACTTAACCCCAAGTACCACTACCCACTGTATTCTCTTTTTGCTAACTTGCTTAAAGAAAAGGGCTCCACTCTCTGCTATGAGCATCTTAAGAACCACGAACTCCTAGAAGATCCTACGCTCTGTCTAACCTCCGCCGATTTATTCTTCCAATCAGATCATGCAGAACAAGCTTATTACTGTTTAGAAACTCATCAAGAGATCTTTTTTAATGATGAACGCTTTTTCTTTTACTATGGGAAATATTGTATTTATACAGGCCGATTAGAGACTGGATTAAAAGCCTTATCTCAACTTGCTCAGCAAAGTACTCATTATGACTCTGCCCAATTGCTTTCACTGACAGCACTGCTCCTTTTGGGTGATTTTGTGCAGGCAAGATCCCTAGCTCTTATCCTTTGGAAAGGTTATCCTACCCGAGCAAATGCCTACCTTTTTCTTTGGTTGCTTCGATTTATTCAAAAGCATACACTTCCAACAATCCCTCTGACTGTTCGAGATAGGGAGCTTTTAGAAATTACTATTGAACTCTTCGTTGCTTTCAAACATTTTAAGGCTTATGACTTTAACCATAGCCCCTATGCCGACAGTTATAACCAGGGCCTTAAAACCCTTATGAAAAGTACTGAAAAAGGAATTCAGTGGCTTCTTAGTGATTATACTCAAAGCTTGATGGATCTAAAAAATCGCTTTACCACTAAATATGGAACTAAGCAGTTGAGGATTGACTATGATGACTAAAGATACCGTTAGCTTATGTATGATTGTCAAAGATGAAGAAGACTCAGTACTAGCCGCTATAGAGAGTGTACGAGACTTGATTGATGAGCTCATTGTTGTTGATACAGGAAGTAAAGATAAGACTCCACTAGTAGCCCTTGAGGCCGGGGCAAAGATATTCACCTTTAATTGGACAATGAATTTTTCTGCAGCCAGAAATTTTGCCCTCCAACAAGCCTCTTCAAATTGGGTACTTGTTCTTGATGCCGATGAAGTTCTTGAACCGATAAACTCCGAGACATTCATGACTCTCTTATCCGATAATCAGGTTGAAGGCTATTATTTTCGTATAAAAAGCGTTCTTGATTCAATGGCAAATGAGTCCTTTGATCAAGTAGTTCGTCTGTTTCGAAACAAGCAAGATTATCAATTTGAAGGGGCGATCCACGAGCAAATTGCCCCTTCAATTCTTAAAGCTAACAATGGTTGTGGTTTAGCTTCAGTACCGTTCACAATTCTTCATTACGGTTACCAAAAAGATCGCTTAGAGATCAAGGAGAAATTTAATCGAAACAGCCAAATTATACTCCAAGAAC
The DNA here is from genome assembly GCF_000765145.1 of Desulfosporosinus sp. HMP52. Classification (GTDB taxonomy): domain Bacteria; phylum Bacillota; class Desulfitobacteriia; order Desulfitobacteriales; family Desulfitobacteriaceae; genus Desulfosporosinus. Next base: position 25,418 of record NZ_JMGA01000016.1, read on the forward strand.
TCAAAAGCACTCCAGACAATCCCTTCCTGCTTTATTGCCTGGGACTGGAATACTACCAACAAAATTCTATCCTTAAAGGACTGAATTATCTCACTGAATCTTTAACACTACTGACAGGTAATGAAGGTTATTTTGAAGATGTTCTTCTGAACATTGCTCTTGGCTACCTCCGCCTAGAAAAAACACTCGAACTCAATGATTTTACGAATAAGGTTCTAAGTATGTTTCCTAATCAAGCGGATTTCCTTTATCTACGTGGGCTTGCTTACCTTCAAAATGAGAACTTTCTTCACGCGTCGGCGGACTTTGAACAATCATTATGCTTGGAGACCAATACCCTTGCGACCCTTTACCAAGTTAGTTGCCTACTAGGAGATGCTTATCAATCTTCTGGTAAATTCCCTCTTGCCCAAGATGCTTACAATCGGGCTCTCGGGTTTAAACCGTGTTCATCTTATCCCCTGCAACAATTGATCGGCCTGATTCGGAAAGGCTACCCTGTCACTTCCTTACTGAATCGTTCTTTAGTTTTTAAGAACTGGCCTAACTTCAAATCCTGGCACATCGGGCTCAATAGTCTTATAAATATTGGCATAGAGCCTCACCTTTTGATGCTCTTCTTAACTCTACACCGCACGATAAATACAGTCTCCTATTCTCCAGATGAGTTATCACCATTTATCAAATATATCTTGAAGATCACCCCGGGCCAAAAGAGTTATTCCTCTCTTGATACGATACAGAACGTCTCTTCTTTAGCCTTAAGACTAGTCCTTAATGAGATCCTGATTAATTGTATGGCTCTCATGAAAAACATGGAACATGATAATTTCAAGTTAATAACTAAAATGAATAAAACTATAGAACAAGCAATTTCTATTCTTTGTTTCCGAAGCATCTAATTTGATAATAAAACTAAATTTCACCGGAAAGAGGCTGCGAAATAGATGAACCAACGTGTTCTCCTGGCCAGTCCTGTCAAACAACAGGTAAAAATTCTCTCAGAATTTTTGAATTCACTTCTTGGTTTAGAAAAGACAAACATTGCGCTTGACTTCATCTTTATTGATGATCACAATGACCATGATCTACTCACCCGCTTCGCCCTCGAAGCGTTTAATGTTCGCATACTTCCTGGCAACTCAAATGCTTCATACCTTTGTGATGAGTCCACTCACTACTGGAGAGAGGATCTAATTTGGAAAGTCGCTGGCTATAAGGACCATTTTATCAAGATAGCACTCGAGGAAAAGTATGATTACCTCTTTATCGTCGATTCCGATCTCTATCTAAACCCCAAGACACTGACTCATTTGATTTCTCTAAAAAAAGATATAGTTTCCGAGGTCTTTTGGACGAAATGGAAACCTGAGCTTATTCCACTGCCTCAAGTTTGGATGGAGGATCAATATACTCTTTATGAATCTAGAAGAGAACAGCTCACTGAAGTCGAAATATCCAAAAGAACTCAAACATTTCTTCATATGCTCTCTCAGCCGGGCACTTATAAGGTAGGGGGTTTGGGAGCCTGTACCCTTATAAGTCAACAAGCCCTTGAACGGGGAGTATCTTTCAGTGAAATATATAATCTAGGTTTAACCGGAGAAGACCGCCACTTCTGTGTTAGAGCTGTGGCCCTCGGTCTAGAGCTTTATGCGGATACTCATTGCCCGCCTTTTCATATCTATCGAGGATCCGAACTTGAAAAGTTACAGGAGTTTAAAGAACAACTATCTTTAAGCAAGTCGCAGGTGCCAGCAGAGCAATTAATTCTATCTCCATATAATCGATCTTTGACAGGCTCTATCCAGCGTGCCAATTCGAGGAGAAGTACTTTGACTCTTGCGATGTTAGTCTGCAACGAATCCACTCGACATTTAGAAAGGGTCTTAAAACAGGCTGCAACTTACATTGATTACGCTGTTATCTTGGATGATGCAAGTATAGACGATACAGTAGAGCTATGCCAAAAAACCTTGAAAGGGATCCCCTTAAAACTCCAATCCAACAAGGAACCCCAGTTCCACAACGAAATAATCCTTAGAAAGCAGCTCTGGGAAATGGCATTAAAGACTCCTTCGGATTGGATTATGATATTGGACGCCGATGAGATGTTAGAAGATGATGGGCCTCAGGAACTAAGCGAGCTACTAAATCAATCTTCGAATATTGATTACCTTAGTTTTCGTCTCTTCGATCTATGGACGGAAACCCACTATCGGGATGATCCATTATGGCAGGCCCATAAATGGTATCGACCATTTATCCTGCGGAATATTTCAAGCTTTCAAGCCAAATGGCAAGAAACCCCCCAACATTGCGGAAGGTTTCCAAAGAATATAGCAGACTTACGAGGAGGCACTAGCCTACTAAGAGTTAAACACCTGGGCTGGATCAGACCCCAAGACCGGTTAGAAAAATATTATCGATATAAAAGGCTAGATCCTAACGGTAACTATGGGAGTTTGGAACAATATCTCTCGATTTTAGATCCTAATCCAAATCTAGTTAAATGGGAAACTAGGTAAATCTTCGGGGGACATAAGTCCCCCATTATTTCTCTATCGACTTCTTGTTTTTACCATAAGAATGAAAGAAATCATGGGCAAAATTTGCCCCCTTACCTATAACAAGTCCTGTAATTACCATTCCCACCCTAGGGTTTGAAATCTCCACATCTAAAAGTTCGAAAGCATTAATTTTGCTTTGAAAAGCTAAAATGACCCCACAGGCTAAACTCAATAGTTCTAAAGTAAGGGGTCTAAATTTATCTGGAAAAAAGGGTACAGTATAAACAATATCTTTAAAAATCTCTACGACCTTCTCTACAAGAACCGCTAAGAAAAAAACTAAAGCCAGCCCGTCCATACCAATCTCTCCTCTGAAAATCAGCTTCTCCTATTTCCATTATATTCCTCTAGGAAATTAGTGTTCTTCTATCTGTTACAGTTTGGATAGTGATGGTACTAGACGTTTAACACTGGGCTTGAAACCAAACAATTAGATCCGCTGGCAAGGCAGATGTATAAATAAGACGAACATAGCGAAGAAACCGATTAGGAGTTATAACTGCAAGTGTTCCGGGGAGTATCTGTGATTCTATATCATCTGCCGTCCAGATTGCTCCATCTGGGCTTATTTGCAACTGAACTGTCACTTCCGTGTTCCCCATATTTTGGACTGCATACGAAAACACACTGAGCTCGGACACATCTTTGGGGATAGTGGCCATATGAATTTCAGTAGAAGTTATCTGCTCCACAGATTGTATATACACTCTTCCCGATACTTTAACTTGTACTGAACCTTCTATCGTAGACTCTATAGGATTGCCATTGCTACCGTATATTCTTATCCCATCAGATGAAGGGGTTAATTCTCGCAAATCTGCTTTAATAGGTTTTATTACATCAACAGGCAAAGGAAGTGGACTCACAAGTCTAGACGACATTGGGGCTTGAATCTTCCCAATCGATTCAATATGCCGAATATATATCTGCCCCTTTTCATCGAGGCGCAACGCTTCCTTCGGATAGAGCCTCCTGCCTTGGATTTCATGTATAGTAATAACACCTTCGCCTAGCACCCCTACTTCAACCCTAAGCACATTTACACCTGGGGGAGTGCTGAAAACTCGAGAATATTTCTCATTCCCTAGACCGGAACAAAAGGTAAACATATATTGGCTCACAGCACCAAGATATATTCGGATATAACACGAAACCTCTGCCGGCTCCGTTTGTATGACTACGCCAACTTCCCAACGTTGCCCTTCGCCTGCAGGAACCATAACATTATTTTCAAGAATAATTCCTGCTCTTGGCCCTTGAGGGTGTGATATTTTAACAGCTCGCTGCCCCTCTGACGAGCCGACCCATTCCCATTTTGTTGTTCTATCTCCACCTATTCGAGCCCATCCGTCAGGAAAATTAGGGTTGCCTTCATGCTCAAACAGGAAATGACTATTATAAACTTGGTTTTCATCAGTCATTTCCGTCCCACCTTTTAAGAGTTTTTATTTTTTATCCTAGTAAACGATAGTATAATTTATGTAAACATATCAATTCTGAGCCTGAACCCAAATTCTTAACATCGTTAAATTCTCAGCCTTGTAGGAAATTCTAATAAATCGCAAAAAGTTCTTAGGAGAAACAAGCACAAGCTTTCCAGGTAATACTTCCTGTAAACAATCTTCAGTCAGCCAATGAATTCCGTCGGGACTTAGCTCTATCTGTATAAATGCTGGCTCGCTTCCGAAATTGAGTACCGAGAAGGAACAACGATGAAGTGCTGAAATATCTCTAGTTATGGTTGTGGACATTTTTTCGGTTGCAGTAACATTTTCGAGACTTTCATAAAACTCATGACTGCTAATTTCTACTTGGACACGCCCAGATACTGAAGTAGCTATAGGAACTTGGTTATTTCCATAAACCTGTACTTTGTCTCGACTCGGTGTTAAATTACGTACATCTGCACTAACAGTTGCGTGGACATTGACTGGAACTTGAATGGGTATTGGAGAGGCCAGTCGAATGGGTTTCTTTATTTCTTCAATTGTTTTAATAGACTCAATTTTGTGGGTCCATGCTTTATTGTTATTGACCACACGCCTTTTCATAGTGCTCGGTGAAAGAGAATAGGCAATGACCTTGTATATATCAAGAGACCCCTGTCCCATAATTCCTATTTCTAGACGAAAAAAGTCTACATTATAATCAGCACTAATCACCTGTGAAATCTGTTCCTTTTTTAAGCCTATTATGAAGTAATACTTTATAGGCTTTGATACATTCCCTTGTGATGAGATGGGATAAATCCATATATATACCTGGGTATCCGGCCTTCCCCCCTTAAGAATTATTTTAAAGAGCCATTCTTTATCCTTTCCAATGCTTAGCGATGCTTCCTGAGTTTGAATGATTCCCGATCGAATGGCGGTCGAATTATTAATCTCCAGAGTGGAGTTAACCTTTGATTCCGAGATGAATCTCCAAGTAGATTCATTATTGCCACCGATTTGAAGCCAAGAATCGGGGAAATCATCTTGAGCTTTACTCCTTCTTAGAAAGTTTCCATTTGATACTCTATTGAATGTCCCTGTCATATTTCTTCTCATCGTTAACCTCCCACAATTGGACGTTAAATAAAGTACTTTTCAATATCCTATCAGCCAACGGGCAAAATTATCACTAATACTTCAAAACAGACAAAGACTCTATTAATTATTGCTAGGCCCTCAGGGCAGAAGAATTACCTGTTTGCAAGGATTTCACAATAAACGGTGTTCTGGAATTATCACCAAAACTAAGAGGGATTTGGCTCTTCAGCTAATCCCTCTTAACATCCAAATTTATATATCTTGTTTATACGGCATACCTAGTTGTTTTTGGGTCTGAGCAAGGACTTGTTTTAAAACTGCTAAATCCGAACTTTTAAGATAGGGATCTTTTCCCTCCTGAATTTTTCGTATAGCGTCTTCAACTGAGACAACTCGAAATTGACGGCGCTTATTCTCAAAGTAACTATGAGAATAGGTAGGCGTATAAGAAACTTCTTTCAGAAGGGTTTCTCCCTTTGTATGATCTTTTTGAAAGGTAATGTTTAATATCACTCCGCTATTTCGTTCAACCCCGCGCTGATCCCCGATAAAGTTACCCATCGAATAAACAACAAGTTTATCTTGATTATTAATATTCATAACTTCCATTGGCTGAATCACATGAGGATGACTGCCCAGGATGACATCTGCTCCCTTCTCGAGAAATAATCGAGCTAGCTCTCGCTGCTCTTCAGTGGGCTGTAAACTGTATTCAACTCCCCAGTGCAAGACAAGAACTAGGACATCCACCTTAGGGCTTAATTGAGCAATATCCTTTAAGATTATTTCTTTATTTAGGAAGTTGAAGAAATAGGGTTGTTCCTTTGGTACAGGAATCCCATTGGTTCCATAAGAGTAAGCCAAATATCCCACTCGAACCCCATCTAAATCTTTAATGAAATAGGTGTCCCTTTCCTCTTGGCTTTGATAGGTTCCAACGATATCTAAACCAGCATTTCGTAAGACCCTCATGGTTCGTATGGCTCCTGAATACCCTCTATCTAAAATATGGTTATTTGAGGTAACAATAAGGTCATATCCTGCACTTTTCAGAGTGGTTGCGACCTCATCCGGGCTATTAAACCTAGGATAACCCGTATACCCAGCTTCACCTCCAGCCATAGCTGCTTCAAAATTCGCGGAGGTATAATCTCCGTATTCTAATAAGGGTTTGACCGAAGAAAAAAAATGATCAAAATTGTAAGATCCATTGGCTTGTTGTCCAGACCAAATTTGTGTATTATGCATTAAAATATCCCCTGTTGCCACTAACGTAACTGATTTCCGTACAGAGGTCTTTGGTTTAACTGAATGGGAAAATTTTGGTATCTCATCGGCACTTTGTTTTGGAGTTTGATTTGAAACAGGCCCAACCACTGATTGAGCACCGCAGCCCAATAAAACTAAACATAAGAAAACTATTATTGAAAGTCTTATAGCCTTGGTAATCTTCAGTTTGTATCACCTCTTTATAATTATTTCTCTATCTATCGTATTTCTCCTCTATAAATATCCAAAAATCTATCCAAGTTCTGCTAGTTAAATCAAATTTGATGTTGAATCAACAAATTTACTACTTTTTATAGAAACTCCTAAAAACTGGGCATTGATTCCTCCCTCAATTCGTGCTAAATTTGTGTTGTACCAGTTATATAAAAGAAATTTAAGACATTAGCGCAAAAACTTTAAACCTCCCGACGGGGAGGTTTCTTTCTTTTCCTTAAAAATAAAATAAAGCTTAGCATAAAGCTAAACCCTTCTTCTTAAGCACAAAAACAACAACAAATCAGGATTCTAACAAATTGTGCCTTCAGATAGTTGCTGTAACTATCCGAAGGCACTGTAATATTTTAATCTTTAAATAATGTTCAAGCATTAACTGGCAAAAGCTTTATACTACCCCATGCCGCTAAGCGATCATCTTTAATTAGAAGGATACCTGTAACCCCATTTATACTCGAAGCAAATTCTAGAGCTTTTTCGAGATCATCCGTTGTTTGTATATAATTTCCAGTAGCAGTAGCTACTGCATCTGCTAAAGGGACAGAAGGGGACAGGACTACGACAGCATCGGCTTTGCCAAAGCTTAAAGAATGGCCTACCTTGCCAGAAGACGTACATATTCCTAACGGTGTCTGACTAGGTCTCACCTCAATAGCTATCTTATTAGAAAGAGGAGAATCCCCGGCAAAAACTCCTACTTTGCGAATCCGGCTAGTTCGCATGAAAATATCTCCACCGTTTTCCACGATTACGTCCCTGGACCGTTTAGCAATTGCTTTGCCTACCCCTTCTGCTACAGCACCGGCAACTGCAGCCATCGGACCAACCCCTGCAAGGCGTCCAGCCTCTGCCATAGTTTGAACTATAGGGGGGGCATCAGGCAAAATTGTATAAGGCGTTAGTGCCCTTACAAAATCTATATCTTTTTGAATGTATTCTTCAAGGGGTTTTCGACAAGCTCGAATGGTTTCTTCGACCCATTTAACTAAGTCAGGGGAAAAGCGTTCTTTTCTTATACCAATATCAAGATCAGTCTCATTAATACCGAGTTGAAAATGAACTAGATCCTCCTGGCGGTGCTGCTGCCGATAACTTCGTTCCGTATAATTCAATTACAGACGGACCTCCATAGCCCACATTGGGCATACTTTTACACAAAGTTGGCAAAAAACACATTGATCTCCATCAAAGCGAACTTCCATAGACGGACGTTCCATATATAAGGCTCCCGTCGGGCAAATTCCTGTGCATGCTCCACACATCACACATTTTTCTTCATTTCTTATGATTTCTTGATTAAGGTTCTGAACAGACACACCTAGTTCACGCAAATAGTTTAGTCCATTCTCACTTTGATCTCCGGTAACCTCTAAGATCATTGTTCCTTCTTTTTTAGGATTTACGTCTGCTTTCACTATATTAACTACTAAATCAAAATCCTTTACTAAGCGATATACAATTGGCTTAACAGAGATATCTGTTCCAAAGCGGAGTACTATTCTCTTCGGCGACATATAATCAATCCTCCTTTATACTGTGCGCAATAAAGCCATCAGCAGGTGATGGGAGAGTTTTAACCGGTTCAGTCAACTGGAAGTCTCCCTTCTGAATCCACCCTTTTAAGGTTGCAGCAATTTCGCGAGCTCTAGGCATGCTAGACAAAGGTGCCGTAGGTACTTCTTTGCCATTGACAATAATTTTTCCACTCTTAAGATCTGCATAGCTAACATATCCCAGATTTCCCGGTGTAAACGATGGATATGCTTCTCCGTAGTCAACAATAGGAGCAAATAGCTCCTCATCTTTCTTAGCAGCGTAGCGAGCAATTTCCTCATTTAGGATTGGAATTGGAATACCGACTCCTACACTAAGTGTTGCCCCATAGCCCAGATAACTTGTACCAACAAGCCATCGCGGGCTCATCTGCTTTAGATCTCCTGTAAGAGCAAGGGTTCCACCTGCACTCCCGAGTTCCTTTCCATCGACGTCAATCATTGAGGGAAAGTGTTGCGTACCATTCCAAGCAACATAACCAATTCCACCGCCAAGAAAAATCTTCGTACCAACTCCGATTGTCTTAAAATGCGGGTCTTTCAATAAAGGGCTAAGTTGTCCTGATGTTGAATAGTTGGCATTCCCCATTTGCGGTTTGATCATTCCCATATAGGTGTAAATCGTGCGATTGGTTAAATTGACAGCGCAATTATAGTTTTGATAACAATTTCGAGGATTAAACAAAATAGCCTCATTGATGTCATCCAGTGTAATGGTTGTTTCAAGGTTTCTGCGTGGATAACAGTCAGTACCATATGCTAAAGCCTTTAATTTGACAGGTTTGCGAGCAACGAGGTCAGCGATAACATGCCCGCCGCCATATCGAAATTCGCCCGGATAGTTGCTATTCAACGGATCATCTTCGTGCATCTCTGTTGCTCCAATATAAGCGTCAACAGCTGCGATACCAGTATAAGCGGATACTCCGTTCAGCCAAACTTTTTGCATTTTCATTCGTGGTTTTGTGTGTCCAAAACTTAAAAAGGCACCAGAGGAACACATAGGAGCGAAAGTGCCAGTAGTTACAACATCAACCTCTTGCGCTGCTTTGGAAAGACCCTTTTCCTCTACAAGAGAAATAAGCTCCTCGGCAGTCACAACCACTGCTTTGCCTTCCCTGATTTTTGAATTGATCTCTGCATACGTTTTTTCAACACTCATGACTCTCCACCTCCAGATTTGTTACGTGTTACCACTGACTTTAGCTTAAGACTATTTACCAAAATCAGGTTCGAAGTTCAAGTTCGCACCTATCACTTGGATAAGCTCAACTAAATATCAAGTGTTTTTGCCTTATGAGCAAGATATCGCTTGCTAATAGGTTTAACTGATTATTATATAGAAAAGACCTCTTCTGTGATAGAAGAGGTCAAAATCTCGTTTATTCGACACTCCTCTTATCTGCCAGGAAATTAATCCTGCAAGAATTAGCACCATGCTTTGTCCACGCCAGGTTCATCTTAGCGTGTATTAAGCTGGTTGCCGGGTTTCATAGGGCTAGTCCCTCCACCACTCCGGATAAGAGCATATTAATTCAACTCATTACGCTGAGTCTAACATTTCACTAATACCCTGTCAATATAATTTTTTAGAAGTCTTATAGTCTTTTTCAAGTGTTCTTATAAGCACTACAGAATTAATTTATTCGCAGAAATGTAAAAAATTTCATAAATAAAACATAATATAATCGACATATTCCTACATATACTAGTGGTAAGTTATTTTCATTTTTCTTCATGTAGTTAGTCCTCTTCTTTGGATCTCCTTTATTAGTTCTAAGGAGATCTCTTTTTTGTTGATTGTAGGAATCATCGCTCCTAAAAATCAGCGGTGATTCCTACAATAACTGTCAAGATATCCCTCGAGAGCATAAAGTAAATAAGATGTTCTTAGGGGAGGTTTTTAGCGTGATTTATCCCGAACAACTTGCACCGGATTTTGAAGCAGAGGCATATGTAAGAGGAAAAAAAGTGAACATTCATCTAAATGATTTTATTGGTCAATGGATTCTCCTCATCTTCTATGCTAGCGATTTTACCTTTGTTTGACCGACTGAATTAGCAGCCGTGGCTGCTCAGCAGGAGACACTTCAAAAACTTGGTATTCAAGTGTTAGCAATTAGCACTGACAGCGTATACTCTCATAAAATTTTCGCAGAAACATCCCCCTCGGCGCGCACCGTTTGGTACCCTTTATTATCAGATCGATCCCATTTCATCTCAAATCAGTACGGAGTCCTCAGAAAAGAATTAGGAATGCCCTACAGAGCAACCTTTATCATATCTCCTAGCGGAAGAGTCAAGTATGTCAGTCTTTATCCACCTGAGGTAGGACGCAACGTTGCTGAGGTCATTCGCATTATTCAGGGGCTGATTTATGAGGAGATGACCGGCCAGGGAGTTCCGGCCTACTGGAAACCTGGAATGACCGGAATTTTAATTGATTTCAAAAACGTTGGGAAAATCTAATCTAAGCTTGGACATAATTATTTATTCATAGGGCATTCTAAACGTATTCCAACGTTTAAGGGAGGCATTATATGGAGCAGGATCAGTCCCATCAAAACAAGCGGAGATTCCCAAAACGTGAAGATTTGCCATATAGCCATCAACCGGATCAAGATGGAAGAACTGACTACGGAAAAGATCAGGAAACAACTTATAAGGGTTAAAACCAGATTGAATTTTTTCTTATGTATAAAAAAGCGCGGAGGTAGGATATGTCAAATAGAGCAACAGATAAAGCACAAACTGGGAAACCTGACAGGGGTAAAAACTCCCCCTTTAAGAAAAAAACCCCACAAAGCCGGGCATAAGCCCGGCTTCTGGTTTATAAAGATGTAATATAAGAAAGCTATCTGATATAATGGAATAGACTAACTGATTTTGGTTTTAAAATACTTGAATAAAGGTGGTACTATGAAAAAAATTGAGGCTATTATACGACCTGAAAAACTGAATGACGTAAAGGTTATTCTATCAGACCTTGGTGTAAATGGGATGACCGTCTCTAATGTTTCGGGGTTCGGAAATCAGAAGGGGTATACTCAAATATATCGCGGTCAAGAAATTGTTACTCGACTCTTACCAAAGATAAAGTTAGAAGCTGTAGTTTCATCGAATAAAGTAGATGAAGTTATTGCAGCTATTATCAAAACATCAAAAACAGGCGAATTTGGCGATGGCAAAATTTTTGTGTATGACGTAGCTGATGCTGTCCGCATTCGAACTGGCGAACATGGTGATGCCGCTCTCTAAAATCCTAAGTTAAAAAGTTCCTACATATAAACATTCTCACTTAATTCAAAATCAGGATAGGCCTTTTCTCTATGTTGAGTTAAATCTAAGCCATTGACTTGCTCCTCATCGCTTGCTCTGAGAGGGGTAATTACGGCTATACCCTTTAAGATAACGAACGTCATTATACCTACAAATAGATAAGTAGCTATAACTGCAGATAATTGTATTAATACGGGTTCAAAACCGCCTCCATTAATCCAACCATTTTTACCTTGGGGATTAAGGCTTAAGTCGGCAAATATTCCCGTAGCAATGGTGCCCCAAGTCCCTCCAATTCCATGTATTCCAAAAACATCTAGGGCATCATCATATCCTAACTTAGCTTTTAAAATACTGACTGCTAAATAGCAGATTCCACCTGCAACAAACCCTATAAGCAGTGCACTAACCGTTGAAACATATCCTGCTGCTGGGGTGATGGCCACAAGCGCAGAGATAATCCCACTGACCGCGCCAAAAACTGTAATTTGACGACGATGAAGCCATTCGAGCATAGCCCAGCCAATCATTCCAGCAGCCCCTGCAATTTGAGTTGTACCTAAGGCAAGTACTGCAACACCATTTGCACCCATTGCTCCTCCCGAATTAAATCCAAACCAACCGAACCACAATAGCCCCCCACCAAAGAGGACATTAGGCATGTGATGAGGAATGTTCCATTCATACCCAACCTTTAAGCGCTTACCTAAAACATAAGCCGCTACCAAACCGGACACACCGGAAGCTACTTCCACAACAGTGCCTCCTGCAAAATCCAGTACTCCTAAATTACGCATCCACCCGTCAATACCCCACACCCAATGGGCTAAAGGTATATATACAAATGTGCTCCAGAAAATTATAAAAAGTACAAATGCTGTAAAACGCATTCGTTCTGCAGTTGCTCCACTTATCACTGCCGGGGTGATAATTGCAAACATCAGTTGGAACAAAAAGAACAATAAATGTGGAATAGTTGGAGCATAGTCAGGGTTCGGTGTAAGACCAACTCCCTTAAGTCCCAACCAGTCAAGGCCACCAATAATATGACCGTAATCTGATCCAAAAGCTAAGGAGTATCCGAACAATACCCATATTACTGTGACTATCCCCATAGCTGCATAGCTTTGCATCATGATTGAGAGCACATTTCTTTTTCTGACCATTCCTCCATAGAACAGGGCCAGACCAGGTGTCATCAGGAAAACTAAAAGAGTACAAACTACTAGGAATGATATATCCCCAGTATCTAAAGCTGTCATTATGAAACCCCCTTGTCTCAAATTATGTACAAATAATAACTGGCGGCTAAAAAATTCGTTGCAACTTGTGATCACAATAGCATCAAACAACAACATAATTCATAGCTTATTGGAATTAAACTATAACCGCCCAAAAGCTATGTACTCGAGAACATAAAGAGGCTCTAAAAAAGCGTTTATATAAAACGCCCTTTTAGAGCCTCTTTGCTCTCTTAATCCTGTACTTGCAAGTAACTTTATTATAGCTTCCAAAGAGAAAAGTGTCTATATGTTTTTATCCCTTTATTATAATATTCACATATACAAAACCATTTATCTATTATAGTTTGGTGTGAAATTCGATAATGTCGCCTATCAGCCTGATTAGTAAAAAGGCCTCGACAGTATATATTATATATACTACCCGGCCCTTTCATGCACTGTATTAAACAAAGAGTCTTGCTTATCTCAAACTATCTATTTGCCTTTAAAATAATTAGATATAATCTGGGATACCTTCTTTAGTGTCGAAACTTCCTCACTATCTGAGACAATCTCTTCTTTCATTTGTTGGTATAGCCTTACAATACTCTCACCGTACCCTTCCCCGGGTACGGCCCAGTGACCGTTGAGATCCTCCCAGTTTTGACAACTTCCTCTCGTTACTAAGCCAAAGCGAGGATCTACCATCTGAATACCACTCGGTAACGGCCCAGTTGAAGCATATGCATAAAGATGCTCTAAGTGGGCCAACACCCCTACTTCTTGTGAAGAAAATATTGCGCCTGAAACTCCATTTCCAACTGCACCAATACCACCAAAGTTATTTTGCTCAGGCTTTACAATCCCACCAAATTTAAGGTAAGCGGTTTCTTTTATCATTTGGGCTACTGCATAACCCCATCTTATACCGAGTATCTCACCATTCTTCTTGTAGAAGGGAATTATATCCGGAGCCTCTGTATTATATTTTAACAAAAATTGTTGACACTGCTCAACAGTTATGGATTCTTCACCCATAATTGGAGTCTTGAAGCTATTTTGGTCTGCCTTATAGTCAAATACGATAACATTATCTGTTGTTCTTTGGACAATTCCCTCAATAGTCTGACCGCTATCTACAGCTCTTTTTACTTCACTGATAGCACTGTCTGGAGTACTTAACGCCATTGTCTGCTTACCATCTAAAATTACACGGTACATAACATCAGGAATTGGTTGTGAAGTTATTGGCTCTTTATAGATAATACCAAAATAATCACAAATTCCTTTGGCATGAGCTACAGCAAGTGCCTGACGAAAACTGGTTTCTCTCAACTTCGCTACATCGTCAACCTTATCAATAAATCCATTTTCCGTCAAAATAGCCGGCATGCTCGTTTCTCTAAGGACCATTACATTTTGGGTTTTAACCCCGCGATTTCTCCATTCTCCTACCTGGACAAGATACGGTAACACCTTATAGGCTGCAATTTCAGCTCTTCCGCCAGTGCCAATAACGAGAACCTCTACACCTGTACCTCCGCCAGCATTTATATGAATCGAAACAAATAAATCCACTTTCTCTGATTCTGCACTCGCAACTCTAGCAGCCAAATCCCGGCTTTGATCATTTTCGTAATATCCGGCAGCATAATCTCCGTCACGTGTTAGTATGACACTAATATCATTGTACTCGAGTAAAGGCTTTAGTTTATGACAAATGTCCAGCGTTAAATCTTTTTCTTTCATCCCATTTCCAACTGCACCCGGATCGTATCCGCCATGACCTGGATCGATACATACTTTCACTTCAAAACCCTCCCTTTTTAGTCTATTTAGGAGCCGAGTATGAAGTTACTCTTTGGTTACCTCTGACATTTGTTACTTATTTTATTTAAACATATCTAACTGCCTGAAAAAAAGAGACCTCACTAGCTTTGAGACTCTTCTAATGGTTTTATATTTGTATCTGTATTCTTAAAAATGGATATCATTGATAATGATTCCGTTCAATTCTGTTCTGACTCTAACATTTATTTAAAACTAACGTTTATTTTTTAGTAGTTAAAAAATTTGAATGAGCTATGTATTCGACGAAAGGAAGTTGTAAATTCCATGAGCATTGGATATGCGTCTTTAACAACCGGAGTGCCCAATACCAAAATCAAAAGTTGTATACTTAAAAATGCAAGTTACAATAGATTATTAGAGTTAATTGACTACAATTTAAAGTCTCTTGAAACAATCATTGACTATAATATTGAAAATAGCATTGCATTATTCAGAATTAGTTCAGATCTAATACCCTTTGGTTCTAACCCTGTAAATAATTTACTTTGGTGGGAGATTTTCTACGATCGGATTCACCAAATTGGAGAGAAAATAAAAAATAGCGGAATGAGAGTTTCTATGCATCCAGGCTATACTATTTTGAACTCACCTAACGAAGAAGTTGTGAAGAGAACCATCGAAGATTTAAATTATCACAACAGAGTACTAGATAGCTTAGGTGTAAATTCAATGCATAAAATCGTCTTGCATATCGGAGGAGTTTATAACGATAAGAAGCTGGCCACAAAAAGGTTCATCGATAATTATTGGCGATTGAGTGATTCAGTCAGACAACGTATCGTATTGGAGAATGACGATAAGTCTTATAATATCCATGATGTATTGGAAATAGGAGACAGACTTAATGCCCCAGTGATTTTCGATAATCTTCATCATCAGATTAATTGTTTCAACGATCAATTTGATGATTACTATTGGATTAACACATGTCGAAAAACATGGCAGGAAAAAGATGGACGCCAAAAAATGCATTATTCCCAGCAGCACCCGCTAAAGAAACCCGGATCCCATTCTATCACCATCGGCATCGGAGAATTTATGCGTTTTTATCAGGATCTAGAAAGAAAAGACCTTGATATAATGCTCGAAGTCAAAGATAAAAACCTTTCTGCTCTAAAATGCATCCATTGTTTGTTTCCTGTAAATAAAGCCTCTATCTTAGAACGCGAATGGATGAAATACAAGTACATGGTACTGGAAAAATCCCCCGACATTTTTAATAAAATTGAACACTCATTGAGAAGCCCCAGGGAATATCCAATTATTTCTTTCTATACAGATATTGAAGCTGCTTTGCAAAGTGAGTATGTAATTGAAAACTCCTTTAATGCAGCAACTCATATTTGGGAGTTCTTAAAATCTACTTCAACTGAAAAAGATAGTAATTCTTTTTCTAAAGTTCTTAAGTCTTTCAAACTAGGTAAAACCTCGTTAACAACAATCAAGAATTTTTTATGGAGATTCGCTGTTAAATACGAAGAGGAGTCGATATTAGGCTCATATTACTTTATCCAATAACCTAAACGATTTAGCTCTAAAAGAAAAATTCCGCACTATCTGCGAGATTGTTTTTCTACAAGGTTACTGGCTAATCTCCATTTGTGGAAATCGAACTGAAAAGGTAGTCCCATCAGAGCCAGTCTTTACATCTATAAGTGCATTATGTTTATCTGCAATGCCATAGCACATTGGCAGACCTAATCCTGTTCCGTTTTCCTTTGTAGTGAAAAACGGGGTGCCTAGTTTAAGTAAATTCTCTGTATCAATGCCTTTTCCTTCATCCCTAACACTAAGAACTATATATTGCCCGTCTATAAAGGTATTAATTGTTAGACATCCATCTTCACGCATCGCATCGAGACCATTACGAGCTAAGTTTAAAACAAGCTGAGTTATTTCATTGGGATCAATATCAAGTTCAGCAATATCTCCGGGTTCAAAAACACACTTCTTTCCTTGACTGTAAGCGTCCGCTTGCAACAATGGATAGAGATTTTCTATAAGTTTATTTAAACATTGTCGTGTAAATTCTGATGGCTTATTCTTGGCAAGAGACAAAAAATCGCTGATTATTAAATTAGCCCTATCAAGCTCTTCTATCATTAGGTCAAAATAGCTCTTATATGTATGCAAATCCTTTTTATTCTGAAGCATTTGAAGGAAACCCCTTATTGTCGTCAATGGGTTCCGAACCTCGTGTCCAAGTCCTGCAGCTAGTTGTCCAATTACATTAAACCTTTCCAGCTTAGCAACTTCCTGTTCAAGCACTACTAATTTCTGCTCGATTTCTGCCCGTTTATTAAACTCGATTTTTAGTTCTTCGGTTCTTCTCTCTAATACTTCTTTTAAGTTAAGACGATCTTCCTTTAGCTGAATTAACTCCCTTCTCACATTGACAAAGTTTTCCCAATCTTCTACACTATGAAATTTGGCTGATATCAATCGTAAAACCCCATTCTTTTTCAGTCCAACCTAAAACACTAGTCTTTGCCAACAACCAAGAGATTCTTAGTCCGCTCTGTTATTACCTACTGTCTCTCTCAATCTTTTCTACCATAATCATATTTTCATAACGAATATTTATGTATAAATTACTTTCTACAAAAATAAGGTAAATCCTTCTATTTACTTCACAAGTGGAAGTCAATGTTTTAACAAAATATCTTTGCCCTTCTTCATTCTCAAACCGAAAATTAAAAAAAGATGCTCATTAAAAGAACATACTCGTACATGCTGAATAAACTAAATCAAGAACTTTAGTAATCTTTAATTGGTGGTGAAGTTAATGATTATTGTTATTATAATTTTACTGTTATTAGGTTATTTGTTTTTTAATAAAACTCCCGAAGCCGCTTAAAAGTTTTTGCCTAGGTGATTTACCTAGGCTTTTTTTACAATATATTGAGAGTCTCCTGCCAATGGTTGCTTATCCATCCATTAACTCATGAATTACTTATCTTCTATTCTCATGATTATTCCTTGATACCTATCTAAGATAGAATGCAACTCATGGCACGCAGCAACGACTTCTGGATTCGTATAGGACTTATCCTCTTGAATCCTGATGGTTCTTGAACGCAGTTCTTCGATTCGGTTTACTATTTCATCTAAATTAGACACAAGCATCCCTCCAATCGTCTTGGTTGTTTAGTATGCCCATGTATATAATAAAAATGGCGAAACAAAAGGAGAGCCTTACGCTCTCCTTTTATAACATCTTTGCCATTTCTTTCTTTGGAATAAGTAAAACTTGTTAATTAATAGGTCAAGCCTTTGACTTACCATTACCACTCGGGGATCTGTGAGGTCTTTATCTAAAGCAATCTGTTGCATTTCTAATCTCAATGCTTCTATTTGTTCTAAGACTTTAAGTTTCATACTATGCACCTCCTTAGCAATTGCGCACTTGGAACATTTTAGTACGATGTATCAGTAAAATCAATAGGCCTAAAGGGCAAGGTTTTGTCGAAAAGAAGGTTATAACACTTATCTCCCAAGAACAACCAATAGACATGCTGCATAGTATAAACCAGGAACCTTCTCATTCTTTCTTCTTATGCGATTCTAAATGAGGAGGTGAAGTATATGATTTTTATTGCACTGATAATAATTATTATTTTACTGCTATTAATTATTGGTCAATTACAGAGGCTTCGGAGACCGATCTTCCCCCCGCACCCACCGGCTTGTCGTAGATTACTTTTTTAATAGTTTAGCCTAGGTGATTTTTTTCACCTAGGCCATCTATTTATCTATGGCACCAATTGGGCACCAAATGAGTCAATATTTTCTTTAGCTTCATTCTAAGTTATTTGTTATACTTATTTAATGACTTAATTTATGTAGATAAGCTTCCGTATCTTGTCTACCATTTGCATTCTATTTGTTTAAGCGGGCGTTTCCTTTATTCATCGAAGCAATTCAAATCTAGACCTTGAATCGGAGTGATATACATGGATCATCTAGTTGTATTAGGAACAGGCCATGCTGCAGCAACAAATTGCTATAACACATGTTTTACTCTTTCAAATGAGAAAAACGACTATATATTAGTTGATACTGGTGGTGGTAATGGCATATTAGTCGCTCTGGCAAAGGCAGGAATTTCCATTGACCAGATTCATCACGTGTTTGTAAGCCATAAGCATTCAGACCACCTACTTGGGATGGTATGGATTATAAGAATGATCGCTTCGTCTATGCTTTTAGGTCAATATAGCGAGACTCTAAAAATTTACTGCCATAAGGAGCTTATGAACAATATCATAACACTCGTAGAGATAACCCTTGATAAGAAATTAACGGACTTAATCGGAAGCCGAATTCTTCTCATTCCTGTAACTGATGGGCAAACGGAAAATCTCCCGGGTAATTATTTTACTTTTTTTGACATCCACTCCACCAAGGCAAAGCAGTTTGGATTTTCCACCAAACTGAGTAACGGAAAACTTCTTACCTTTTTAGGCGATGAACCCTATAACCCATTATGTGAGAACTATGCATTAAATAGTGATTGGCTTTTAAGCGAGTCCTTTTGTCTCTATCGTGACCGTGAAAGATTCAAACCCTATCAGAAACATCACAGTACGGTTAAAGATGCTTGTGAACTTGCAACTCACCTTAATATTAAGAACCTTATACTATGGCACACCGAAGACACTAATTTAACTCAGCGAAAAGCTCTTTATACTGCCGAAGGAAAGAAATATTACGACGGGAATTTGTACGTTCCCGATGATCTAGATGTTATTACACTGTAAAATTAAATTATTTCTCACCTCAATTTCGGGACATGTATTTTTAACAAAAAAGGAGCGTCGCAGAAATTATTCTGAGTCGCTCCTTTTTTCTCATAGATTAAAGACCCAAAAGACTCTCGTCAATCTTCTCTTCAACTTCCTCTTCCCCAACTTGACCACTGAGCTTCCCATGATATCCTCCATCGTGGAAAAAGAGAATCTGCGGAACTCCCTTGAGGGAAAAGGATTGATAGAGTGCTTTTTCTTCCTCGACATCGACATAGTAAAAAAATACATAATTCAACCTTTATTAGATTACAATAAATTACAACAGTATGCTTTAGGAAAGGAATTAATTTACTGGAATTTATGACTCGCATAGTATAGGATTGTATTAAATGCAACATGAAACTGCCAAAATGTGTTGTTATTGCTTATCGGTTTAATTCGCGAATAATTGACCACTGAAACACTAATTGCTACTGATGATTTTCCGTTGTGGACTTGTAATTGCAGGCTCAACCTGTTAGAATATAAAAGCTGAATAATTAGTTGCTCCATTACAGGAAAAATGATATTCTATCAGCACAGAATATGCCAATGTGGCTCAGGGGTAGAGCAGCTCACTCGTAATGAGCAGGTCGTCGGTTCGATTCCGACCATTGGCTCCATAGGAAACTTAGACACCGCTAGCGATTGCGGTGTTTTTGTTTTTTTGGTATAAATTATTATGCTTAGTCCTTATTATATCGATAGAACAATTCACGTACATATTTCTAATATACCGAAATTGACTTAAATACCAGCAAAAGGTCTCTGATTAGAAAGACCTGCTGTTTATGCAGGTTCTACGCTCTTTGAAGTTGAGTCTTCGAGAGCTTTTTTTGTTTTTTTATATCTACATAACTTCATCGATTTTTTCCAATTCCTTCCGAGAAGGTTTAAATTCCTATTGCTTCAATGCAATAACCCAACCAACAGGGAAGGGCCCCTAATAGTCCCCTTAAACGCTAAAGCAAATAACTCTACTAAGTACTACTAAGTACCCTGTAGGTTTATATTCTTATAATCTACAAATGATAAGACCGATTAAATTAACTTTGTTGGAGTGAATTTGTTGGATTTGTTTTTTATCCTTTTGGCCCTTTTAGCGTGGCTTTTAAGCTTTATACTTTTCAAATTCGCATTTAAGATTGACAAGGAAACTCATAAAGATAAAAGTGTGCTTGATTATACTACCACCTTTTCTTTAAGTGACTGGTCAATAATCGGATTTATATTTGACATCATATTCAGTCTAACTATCGGAGTAATTTTGAAATACTCCCCTTGGTGGTTAGCAAAAACCTTAGTCTTGATTATTAGTGTATTCTTTTTTATTTTAGGAGTATTAGCTGTCTTTAAGATTTTCACTTAAGTTCGTCAATATTATTTTAACTAATATTCAGGGAAATTTGAGTTTATTTCTCACTTTTTGGAAATAATACCCTTCCAAGGAGGATAAACCATGATAAGTCGCCGTGACTTTTTAAAACTAGTTGTCAAAGGAGCCGTACTGGGCAACTTTTCCCAACTTATTACCCCTCCTCTTGCCAAAGCAGTAGCAGCAGGTGAGATACATAAGCTTCCCGTAGTCATGATTGAGACCGGCACCTGTACAGGAGACAGTATTTCCCTAGATAATATTTGGACGCCAACCTTTTCAGATATTCTCACCAACATACTTGATTGGCGTTATGATTGGATTATGAACCAAGTACAAGGTCAGGAGGCCTACGGCATTCTTCAAGAAACCTATGAAAAAATGCCCCAAGAATATATTCTTATCGTTCAAGGATCAATGATTCAACGTGATAACGGGCATTATAATCATGTTGGTTATGAAAACGGAAAGTTAATTACTGGCATTGAGCTTGTTCGCAGGATTGGGCTTAAAGCTAAATACGTTGTGGCCATTGGCAGCTGTGCTACCTATGGAGGCCCAGTTGCCGGTTATCCCAATCCTACTCAGTCAACCGGAGTTCAGGATATCCTACCCGAACGAAGGGTTATTAATGTTTCCGGGTGTCCGGCACATCCAGACTGGATCATGGGGACCTTACTCCATTTGGCCTTATACGGTGAACCAGAACTTGAAAAGTTTGGCCGTCCGAAGCTGTTTTATGGTGAAACCGTCCATAACCGCTGCCCTCGCAGGAGCTTTTATGACCAGGGAATTTTTGCGACGGCTATTGGGCAAAAGGAATGTCTTTTTCGTGTTGGCTGTAAAGGACCGGTTACTTATTCTGATTGCCCCATTCGACGTTGGAACGACCGCTTCAACTGGCCAATTGGATGTAATACACCATGTATTGGCTGTACCGAACCTGGTTATCCTGATCTAATGTCCCCATTCACATCTCATTTACCTGACATACCCTTTCCTGGAGGGACAAAGGTCAATACAGACTCTATCGGGCTTGGGGTTCTAGGATTAACCTCTGTAGCTATTACAGGGCATGTCGTAACCTCTCTTTACAAAGGGCGCATTCAGAAAAATTTACTTAAAACCTCTAGCAAAACTAATCATCGCCCTGCTCTGAAAAAGGCCCAAGGCTTTCACAAGTATTGGCTTAAAAAAACTAACAAAGTATAATTGGAGTGACTATTCTGGAGAAAAGAGTTATTTTTCCCATGAGCCGCATTCACAATCCAATGCTCGTTGAAGCGTGGCTCGACGGCGACGAAATCAAAGATGCCTACATTTCCGATACCCTATATCGAGGATTTGAGCAAATCCTTGTTGGTCGTTCAGCTTTTGACATGCCCTATTATACCCAACGCATTTGTGGAATTTGCTCTTCGGCTCATGCCCTGACAGCGGCACTAGCTGTTGAACAAGCCTTAGGAATGCATATTCCACCTAATGGACTCTTACTTCGAAATCTCATACTGGCTAGTGATTTTATCCAAAACCATCTCCGTCATATCTATCTATACTCATTTCCCGATTATTTCCGGGGACCCGATGTTGCTCCATTTATTCCCCATTCAGAGTTTGACCTACGACTATCCGCTAAGGAAGAAAGTAGTATGATAGAGCATTATTTTAAATCCTTTGAAATATCTCGAATTGCTCATTCGGCGTTTGCAGTTTTCGGAGGAAAGGCTCCCCATGGACATGGTATTGTTCTTGGTGGAGTTAGTATGGAAGTTGATGCTGATAAAGTAAACCGCTATCGAGGGTACATGATGGAAGTCCTTGGCTTTATTGACGACTTTCTGTTGCCCGATATTAATCTCATCAAAGAACGTTATCCCGACTATATTCAACTCGGTAAGGGTATCGGAAACTATATGTCCGTCGGTGGTTTCCCAAGTCCAGAAGGAAGCACCTTTTTTTCGCAAGGAGTCCTTCTCCAAGGTAAACGTGAGAGTTATGATGAACGTCATGTTACTGAAGATGTGACAAACGCTTGGTACAAACCCCATGGCCCCCTGCATCCAATGGAAGAGGATACAATACCGGATCGAAGTCAGGCGAAAGGTTATACCTGGGTCAAATCCCCTCGTTACCGCGGCCAACCCGTAGAAGTCGGCCCCTTAGCTCGGGCTATCATCAATAAGGAAGAAACCCTAGGCACCGGAACAATAGGGCGGATATGGGCACGGGCACTTGAATTAAAAAAACTGGCCAAATCTACGTTAGACTGGCTTAATCGCCTTGAACCCGGCGCAGAAACTCTTGACCTAAAAATGGAGCAAGACTCCGGGGTAGGGATCGGACTGCATGAAGCAATGAGGGGTTCGTTAGGACATTGGGTTTCTATTGAAAACTCTCGGGTTAAACATTATCAAATTGTTACACCTTCTGCCTTTAACTTTGGAGCACGTGATAATACGGGAACCCGTAGTGTAGGAGAGTCATCGATCCTAGGTTTAAAAATCAAATCCAAGGATCTAAAAGAGGTCGGCCGAGTAATTCGTTCCTTTGACCCCTGCTTTTCCTGTAGTGTCCACATAATCGACGGTGAAAATATTCGCACCTTAAAAATCCAAGTTTAAACTTGGTTCCGAGTCTTAGTACTAAAGTATTGTGTAAAATATCCCACTAAGATTTTCGGGTTTGATTATCTCACGATCTCACGCGAATATACACAAAGAAAGAGATGTATGTTATAAGGGTAAAGGTAATAACATGAAGCACTCTGTCAAACTAAGAAAGCCCCTCCTAAAACAAATCAAGGCTGATAATTTGAAGGGGAGTATTATCCAGTCACAGCCACTTTGGGTGAGAATCTTTCATTGGGGATTTGCAATAAGTCTAGTTGTGATAATTTCAACTGGCCTGCAGCTCCACAAACCTGCTCACTTTTTAGCCTTAAACTTCAGTAAAGTCTTAGTAGCACATATAGTTTTTAGCTGGTTTGCTTTAGGTTTTTTAGCCCTTCGTTTTACAGACGCCCTGATACGTAAAGATGATTCTCTAATTCCCAAAATTCGAGACCTAAAACATTTCCCCAAACTTATGGCCTATTACTTCTACCTTCGTTCTTCTCCTCCACCGGCTAGAAAATATAATAGCGGGCAATTATTAATCTACTTCAGCTGGTTTCTTGTTTTCTTATTAGCAAGTTTTCTCGGTTTAGCTTCCTATTGGCAAGGGGAACATCTTATCTGGGTTTGGCGTTTAGTAGGTGGTTTTCAGATGATCCGCTGGATTAAATTTATGATCAGTATCTACTTCTTAGCGACAATTCCTGTTCACATATACCTAAGTCTTACTGAAGATATCAGTCGTCTTCAAGCTATGGTCACTGGTTATGAAAGAAGGCCTCCTAAGAAAAACTAAAGTAAAAATTTTCCTCGAATAAAATGATACTTTTTGCTTTAACTTTGGGTATAATGGGGGGTAGAGTTTTATACATGAAAGGGACGATTCGCTTTGGCATTACATATTCATTTTGTCGGAATTAAAGGAACTGGAATGAGCGCTTTAGCTCAAATTAGCAATCAAATTGAAGGTGCAACTATAACAGGATCAGACGTAGAGGAAAGCTTTTATACAGATAGTGTTCTTAAACGTGCCAATATTCCGGTTTTAGGATTTTCTTCCGCCAATGTTGAGAACGTAGATTTAGTTGTCGCTTCCGCAGCTTATACTAATCAGCATCCGGAGATTGCTCGAGCCCTTGAGCTCAATATCCCAGTCTTAAGTTATCCCCAATATCTTGGGCGTTTACTCGCCAAAAAAAGAAGTATCTGCGTAACTGGTACCCACGGCAAAACCACGACAACAGCTATGATGGGACTTGTTTTGCTCCAAGCCGGACTAGACCCCACGATTGTTGTCGGTAGTGATGTCCCCAGTATCGGTGGAAATGCCCATAGCGGAAAAGGAGAATTCTTCTTAGCGGAATCTTGTGAATATCGACGTCATTTTCTCAATTATTCCCCGGAACATTTAATCATTACTAACATAGAATTTGATCACCCTGACTACTTCAAAGATCTTGACGATGTTATCTCTGCCTTTAGTGAATTAGCTCTAAAAGTACCTGCCCACGGACACATTTACGTTTGGGATGAGGATCCAAACCGAAAGTCTCTCAAGTCAGACGCACCAATAACAACCTTTGGGCTTTCAGAATCTGCCGATATTAGGGCCACAGAGATTATCTTTAAAGATGAGAAGAGTTCAATGAAAATCCTGTTTAAAGGACAATATGTTGGAGATCTTGATCTTCATGTCGCAGGAAAGCACAACATTGTTAATGCCTTAGCTACAATTGCCTTATGTCACCAGCTTGGCATTCCTATGAATGACATCCTATCAAGCCTAGGCCAATTCAATGGAACTAAACGTCGCTTTGAACACATTGGTTGCAACACAAATGGCGCATTAATTGTTGATGACTACGCTCATCATCCAACTGAAATCCGTACGACCCTAGAAGGCGCTCGACTTTCATTCCCTGATCGCCGTATTCGTGCTATTTTTCAGCCCCATACTTTTAGCCGAACAGAAAAACTCTTACTTGAATTCTCACAAGCTTTTCAGAGTGCAGACGAAGTTGTGATTGCCGACATTTTCGCATCCGCTCGAGAACTTGAACATCACACTGTATCTGCTCCAAATCTTGCCGAGATGATTTTGCAGCAAGGTATTCAAGCACGTTACATAGGAACTCTTGATGATATTAAACTCTATCTCAATCAGACTCTTGCCCCGGAGGATCTTGTCCTTACTTTAGGAGCGGGAGATATTTACAAAGTTGGTTTGGAAATAGTTAGTTAAGTATCTTAACTCGAAATAAGATAAAGCCTTTCACACACTAGTTCGATATGCCCCCCTAAAGGCAGCAGGTTTTCTAATAACCTGGTTACCTTAAGAAGCATATTAAATAAGTTTGTGAAAGGCCTTTTATTTTGTTTTAATGACTAACACTTTAAATTATGTATTCCTTTAACTATCTCTTCCCAGCTATGGCAACGGATAATCCCACCAGGAGTATCCTCTTGATTATAGCTGGCATCTAAAAGGAATACTGGCACTCCGCATTCTGCGATTAGTTTAGCATTTACATGATAATCCTCGATGAAAGCCTCGATTCCCCATTCCTTAACAAAACCTACTTTGCTGCCAAACCCCGAAAACAGGATATTTTTGTAGTAGATTTTATTATTAGCAAACCAACGTTCTGTTAGCCCCTTTTGCTCCTGTGTACGGGCAGTGACATAAATAATCTCATGTCCTTCTTGCAAAAGAGTTTCTATCCCCAATTTTGCACCGGGTATGGGCTTAGGCATCATGAGCAAGCGTTCGATGTTGGTCTCAAAAAAATTGTTCATATCCTCGGTAGTTACTTCAAAAGAAATATGCATATTATAATCGTCAAGGCACGGTATATTTTTGCCATAGTGACAGTTCAATTCCTGCAACCAGAAGGGGTAGCTGTCGGATACTACCCCATCAATATCTATTCCAATTCTCACTTTAATCTAACCTCTCAAGTTTAGGGAGTACGAAGCTTGGTGGCATTTGACGTTTGTGTTCGCTTTGGCGATGGAGTGACTCTATACGCTCTCGTACTTCAGGGGGAACCTCTTCACCAAGCAGATACCGATCTATCTGATCATAGGTAATTCCTAGTTCAGATTCATCTGTTTGACCCGGCCAAAGCCCCGCAGTTGGTACACGGGTAGCGATTCTCATGGGCAGGCCCAGCATCCTCGCCCATGCTCGAACCTCTGTTTTGGTAAGAGAACTAATCGGTAAGAGATCTACACCACCGTCACCGTATTTGGTAAAATACCCGGTATAGCTCTCAGGGGCATTATCTGTTCCTACAACTAAATAATTCATTGCGTTAGCCACTGCATACAAGGTGGACATACGCAACCGAGCCTTTAGATTTCCTTGGCTCATTTTTTCTGCGACTATGTTGCACCCTATACTTTCCAGGCCTTTCTTTACTTGTCCCATAACCTGTGTGTGGGCGCCACTTAGATTCACCTCTAAGGTTCTTATTTCAAAACCCTCGGCAATCCATAAAGCATCTTCAACATCTTCGGGATCTGAATGGCTTGGCATAATGACTCCTATGCATTTTCCGGGAAAAGCCTGACTACATAGACCAGTGACTACCGCTGAATCGACTCCTCCTGAGATGCCCACCACTACTCCCTCTGCCTTTGCTTCGGCAACTTTTGTGCGCAGCCATTCCACCGTTTGATCAATTCGTTGTGATAATTCTTCATCTGTCCACATTTTTTACTCCACTCCTTGCTTGCTTTTGATATCATTGTTAATCGTTAAGAGTAACTGTTGTTTTAATTCAAAGAGATTCGCTGATAAATCCACGATATAATTGTGTGGGTTCGTCAATCTCTTGACCTCATCCCAGAAGGTTTCTAATTCTTTATGGGCATAAAGTTGGATGTCCTTAAGCTTAGGTAAATCATAGACTCGTTTTCCATCTCTGAATATAGGAACTAATAGTTCCCTAGTTCTGAAATTGGTTAAAGTTTTTCTTTTCCACGTCTGTATTGGATCAAAAATTGTCAGCGCTTTTCCTTCTTCGAAAACTTCGTCTTCGAGGGCAATAAGATCAGCCATAGTTTTTCCAGCCCTATCGTAGAAACGCACCACTTTTTTAATTCCAGGGTTTGTTATCTTGGCGATATTTTCCGAGACCTTTAAACGAGGATGAAAGACACCCTGTTCCCCTTCTGCAGCTAACTTGTAAACCCCACCTAATGAAGGATTATCCTTAGATGTAATAAGATTTGTTCCGACACCCCAGGAATTAATTGCAGCCCCCTGTGCCCTTATTGCAAAGATAGTTTCTTCGTCTAAATCATTTGAAGCAACAATAATAGCCTTCTTCAGCCCGGCTTCATCAAGCATACGCCGGGCTTCTTTGGACAAATAGGTTAAATCACCACTGTCAAGACGAATGCCAAGAAAATGATGCCCCTCTGCTTCTAGTTCAAGCCCTACTTTGATCGCATTAGGGACACCGGATTTAAGAACATTATATGTATCCACAAGCAATAAACACATGTCAGGAAAAGTATGGGCATATGCTCGAAAGGCATCCAACTCTGACGGAAAGCATTGAATCCAACTATGGGCCTGTGTCCCTGCAACAGGGATGCCATAACGCTTGCCGGCTAAGACATTGGACGTGGACTGACATCCACCAATATAGGCGGCCCTGGCTCCTAGGATACCTGCATCCGGGCCTTGAGCCCTGCGCAAGCCAAATTCCATGACAGAGCCCCCACCGGCTGCGCTAACTACACGAGATGCTTTGGTGGCAATAAGTGTCTCAAAGTTAACAAGATTAAGTATGGTTGTCTCTAGAAGCTGAGTCTCAAAAATCCGTCCTTTAACTCGTATTAACGGTTCATAAGGAAAAACTGCAGTTCCCTCTGGAATGGCATCAATATCTCCCGTAAAACGGAAATTTTTCAGTTCCTTAATGAACTCTTCACTAAATATGTTCAGACTCCTCAAATAATCTAAATCATCTTCCTCAAAGCCTAGGTTTTCAATATAATCAACTACTTGTTCAAGCCCTGCCGCCAGAGCATACCCTCCGTTAAAAGGCAGGGAACGAAAGTAGACATCAAATACTGCCTCCTTATTCTGATAACCATTCACTAAATAACCCTGCATCATTGTAAGTTGATAAAGATCTGTTAGCATTGTTCGATTTTCCATTAATTATGCCTCGCTTTGTACTCTCACATAGTTCGATTATTTAAGCAATATATCTATTAGGATGCAAAAGTCTTAATAAAATCATGCGTGAGAATTTCGACCTCTATGCAAGATTTTCCTGCTTTAGACTAAAAATTAAGAAAACATGGTGAAAATCTTATATGTTGCGCCTATTTAAAAGTTAACCCTGAGCTCTCTATTAGACCTAAATGTCGGATTTTATCGAAACTCAAAAATACTTATCCACAGACTAAGTTGATTTGTCCACCGGATATCCCTAACTTATCCACCTATAATTACGGCGTATTTAGACTTTATCCACAGCTTTATCCACACTATACACAGTTATTTTTCTCATCCTGTTGAAAACCCGAGGTTTTTATCCTTGGATAATGCTTAGTACAAACTTCTCTAAAACCCTATACCCGTATCTTTATTCCAGATAAGGACAGAATTCCAAATTTAACTTTATTATCACCGAACATGCTCAACTAAATCATATTGCTCTTTTATTTTCGACATAATCTCTGATGTCCATGCAAAGTAACATAGGTTTAGTCAACTTATAGACTAAACCTATCCTAAATGTTTTCTTAAATTCTGTTTTAGACAATTCAGCTTTGAACATTCCATTGGCCTTCAGGGCTCGTAAGTGAACCCTTGGCCACTTACTCTACCAAAGCAACTCATCTAAAGCTTGTCTACTAAGCCTAATTCCCTCAAAAACCGTTTCTGGTGAGGGTCCTCCCGTAATTTTTCGTGCTCTGACACAATGCTCGATTCCAATGGAGCTAAATAAATCCTCTTCAAAGATTGGTGAGATTGCCTGATAATCACTTAAACTCAAGTCTTCAAGCCCAAGGCCTTCTTTGCTGCAATGCAAAACTATGCGTCCAACAAATTCATGGGCTTCTCGGAAGGGCACTCCCTTTTTAGCCATATAATCTGCGAGATCGGTAGCATTTGTAAAACCGCCTTTAGCCCCAAAGGCCATAATATCTCTATGTACTTGCATAGTTCTAAGCATAGGTTCTACTACCAATAAGCACTTTTGAATTGTATCCACAGCATCAAAGACAGCTTCCTTATCCTCTTGCATATCCTTGTTATACGCGAGGGGAAGCCCTTTCATAACTGTTAAAAGTGCTATCAAATCACCATAAACACGCCCGGTTTTTCCTCGCACTAATTCAGCAACATCTGGGTTTTTCTTTTGAGGCATAATACTGGACCCTGTTGAGTATCCATCATCCATCGAGATAAATTGGAATTCTCCGCTGGACCAAATGACAAGCTCCTCACATAATCTGCTCAAATGCATCATAAGAATGGAGGCATTAGCCAGAAATTCTAAAGCAAAATCTCGGTCGCTAACTCCATCAAGACTGTTTAATGTAACTCCATCCAATCCAAGTTCTGCAGCTACTTGCTCTCGATCAAGAGGAAAAGTCGTTCCTGCCATAGCTCCCGAACCAAGTGGAGATATGTTTAGCCGCTTTCGAGTATCCTTAAGTCGGCCAAGGTCTCGCAAAAACATTTGAACATAGGCCATTAAATGGTGGGCCAGAGTAATTGGCTGTGCCTTCTGTAAATGAGTATATCCTGGCATCCATGTTTCCAGATGCTCTTCGGATAGCTTGAGCAGAGTTTGAGTTAACTGAGCTAGTAAAGACTTTGTTTGGTCAATCTCACTTTTCAAAAAAAGTCTTAGATCCAAAGCCACCTGGTCATTCCGACTCCGTCCCGTGTGCAGCTTTTTTCCTACAGGTCCGATTCGCTCGGTTAATAGCTTTTCCACATTCATATGTATATCTTCTGCGCCAATTTCGAATTCCACTTTTCCGGCTTGAACATCTTCAAGAATCCCGTTTAATCCCTCGATTAATTGTGTTGCTTCCGCCTCGGAAATGACTCCTACCTTTCCAAGCATCCGAGCATGAGCTATGCTCCCTTGAATATCTTGTTTGTACAGTCGTTGATCAAAACGAATGGAAGAGTGGAAATCCTCCACTAATCCCTCAGTGCCTTTTTCAAAACGTCCGCCCCAAAGCTTCACGTTACATCTCCCTTTCATTACGATTGTCTATGGTTAATCTGACTACGAAAAGAAAGCGCCGGGTGCCGGCGCTTTTCTTCTCCTTATTTACGCAACCCTGATTCTTTTTCCATCAAGGCTCTTACCTTCAGAGGCAATCCGAAGAGATTAATGAAGCCTCCAGCATCTTTTTGATCATAGACACCGTCTTCTCCAAAGGTAGCAAAAGCCTCATTATAGAGGGAATAAGGTGACTTCACGCCTGCTAAGCTGCAATTACCTTTGTATAATTTAACTCGAACAGTACCTGTCGCATTTTTCTGGGTGACATTAACGAATGCATCTAAGGCTTCTCGCAAGGGAGAATACCAAACTCCGTCATAAACAATTTCTGCATATTTCAGAGCGATTTGTTCTTTATAGTGAAGGGTTAAACGATCAAGAGTAAGCCGTTCTAAGGCCTGGTGAGCCATGTAGAGAATGGTTCCGCCGGGTGTCTCGTAAACACCGCGGGATTTCATACCTACGAGTCGGTTTTCAACCATATCTACAATTCCGACTCCGTTTTTCCCGCCAAGTTCATTCAACGTTTCCAATAAAGCCACCGGAGCAATTTTCTCACCATTCAAGGATGTGGGTACTCCTTGCTCAAACCCTAATTCTAAGTAGGTTGGCTCATCTGGGGCATCTTCTGGGGATACTCCGAGGAGATATAAGTCACGTTGGGGTTCATTCCAGGGATTTTCCAAGTCTCCTCCCTCATGACTTAAATGCCAAATATTTCGGTCCATGCTATAAGGACGGTCTTTAGTGACTGGAACAGGGATTCCTCGAGCTTGAGCATAGTCAATGCAATCTTCACGGGACTTTAGATTCCATAACCGCCAAGGCGCAATAATCTCTAAGTCCGGATTAAGTGCTTTGACACTCAGTTCAAATCGAACCTGATCATTACCTTTTCCCGTTGCACCATGAGCAATTGCTACCGCGCCTTCCTTTTCCGCAATTTCCACTAACCGACGGGCAATTAACGGCCGGGCAAAGGATGTTCCTAAGAGATAACTTCCTTCATAGACAGCTCCCGCCTTAAGGGTCGGGAAAACAAACTCTGTCAAAAATTCCTGTCTCAGATCTTCAATGTATAGTTTGCTCGCACCACTTTTTATCGCCTTTTCCTGTAGGGGTGCCAGCTCTTCTCCTTGTCCAAGATCTGCGACCATAGCGATTACTTCATAACCATAGGTTTCTTTAAGCCAAGGAATAATAATGGAGGTGTCTAACCCACCAGAATACGCTAAAACAACTTTTTTCATTTCCAATCTCCCTCTTTATCCAGTTTTCAAGACTTGACCAACGTCGTCGCCTAGGTATCAGACGGATATGCAACCGTCTAAGTAATATTGTACCAAGGCAACATCGCCAATGGAGGCCTTTTGCTTAGCCTCCAGATTAGCACTTATACAGTTTACTAAGACAGCAGTACTGGATATTTATTGTGTATAGTATACTACTATACTTTTCAGATTACACGCAAGTCTAAAAAATACTCTACCTAAGATAATTCATCAAGCCATCACTAATGCCATAACGGCTTTCTGAGCGTGAAGACGATTTTCAGCTTCATCAAAGACAACCGATTGCGGTCCTTCAATGACATCCTCCGTAATCTCTTCTCCACGATGAGCAGGCAGACAATGTAAAACAATGGCTGACTGGTTCGCCAATTTCAGGGAGTCAGAATTGATCTGATAACCTTGGAAAGCTGCCATACGCACCTTGGACTCTGCTTCTTGACCCATACTTGCCCAAACGTCTGTGTATAGAACATCAGCACCTTTTACTGCCTCTGCTGGATCATCTACCACTTCTACTAAACCACCGTTGGCTTTAGCATCAGCCTGGGCCAGGGCAATAATCCCGGAATCCGGCTTGTAACCCTGAGGAGCAGCAATAACAACATGTAACCCCATTTTTGCGCCGCCAAACATTAGGGAATGGGACATATTGTTTCCATCGCCTACATAAGCAAGTTTTAATCCGGCTAAGCGGCCTTTATGCTCCTGTATCGTCATGAGATCTGCTAAGACCTGGCAAGGGTGAAGCAAATCTGTGAGTCCATTAATAATTGGAATTGAAGAGAATTCAGCCAATTCTAAGACTTCTTGATGGCTGAAGGTTCGAATCATAATTCCGTCAACCATTCGGGAAAGTACACGAGCTGTATCTGAGATAGGCTCTCCTCTGCCCAATTGGATATCTCGTCCGCTTAGAAAGAGAGCATGCCCTCCAAGCTGATACATACCGACCTCAAAAGAAACGCGAGTACGCGTAGACGACTTTGTAAAAACCATGCCCAGGGTCTTGCCCTGAAGAATCGGATGAGGGCGTCCGGCTTTTTGATCCGCTTTAATGTCTTTAGCTACGTCTAAGATAAAGCTTAATTCATCTTGACTAAAATCATGTAGGGAAATAAAGTCTCGTCCTTTAAATATTGATTTATCAATTGTATTCATTATACCCACTCCTTTGATGTGAATTATTATACACTTTAATGTATAATAATTCAATAGCCAAAATTAGATTTTCATTCTTTCATAGGTACCGTATAGTTTTAGGCAGGATATACAAGCTATTAGCGCGAAGATATTAAATCTTACGCATTGATTTGGTTATTTTGGAGGAATGATCTATGACTTGGCCAGACCGCATGAAATCAGCATGGGTAACGTTTAAGCGGGAAGCACTTCCCTTGTATGGCTGGACACTCATTTTCGTGGGAGTCTTCCTAGTCCTTATGATTGCAGTATCCTTTGGGATACTAAACCATTTAAACTGGGTTTTTCCTAATATTCATAATTTCCAAGGAGCGTATTCCTATTCTGCAGGAATGCCTGTTCCCGGGATGCCTCCTGTTGCAGACCCTTTTACTGAATCTTTTATTGATCCTTTCACAAATCCTTTTACTGATCCTTTTAGCCCACCATTCGAACTGCCCTTTTCCTACTTTGGAGGCATTGAAAATTTCTCTCGCTTTATTCCTTTTATCGAGAGTATTGTTGGCTCCCTTTTATTAATCCTGATTGTGATTTGGTTGGTTGGTGCAGCTTTTTATACTGGGATATCTAACTTAACTATGAAAGCTTATCGTGAGAAAGTAAGCTTTAGAGATTTCCGTTTTAGAGGTTTCTTCCGAATCCTCGGTTGGCAAGCTTTTGTCTTTTTGATCCAGTTGCTAATTGTAGTCTCCGGGTTGGTTGCCGTCTTTGTCTTAAGGCAGTCGGAATGGGCCCTCGTGAGTTTCCTTATTGCGTATGCTCTATTCCTACTAGTTATAGGTCTTTTTACATTGCCCTGGATTATTTCCTCAGGTATTTACCTTCTAGCTCACCCAGAGTTAAGTTTTCCAAAGGCACTTTCTCGAAGTTGGAGTTTCTTTCGCAAACACATGGGTACTCTCTGGGGATATTTAGGGACAGTTTTTTTAATTGAAATCGCCATTGAAATTCTTATTAGAATTTCCCATGGAACCGCTGGATTAGTCTACTTTGTAATTAGTCCATTCACAGTAGTATTAGCAATTGTTTGGGTTCTTTCACTCGAAGACGATGAGCGGGAAAGAGCTTGGCAAGTAAATCTACCTTATAACTCGATGAGCAGTCCCCTACCCCAGACTCCTAATGGTAATCCATCGATCACTGATGCAAAGGAAATGGACGCTTCTACGCCAAATCCCCCCAAACCTAAGCTTAACTTACAAAAGTCAGAGCACTTACCCTCTCTTACAGAGGATAATTCTCCGTTCTGCCCTTCCTGTGGAAAGCCTGATACTGGTACAGCATATTGCCCACAGTGCGGGAGAAAGCTCCATTAAACTTTCTTGATTTAACTAGCCTTATTTGTTTTATACAAGTAAAAAGCTCCTACTGAGATGAACTCCAGCAGGAGCTTTTAATATACTTTTAGTATACTATAATATTTCTAGATTTTGAACTCTTATTAATACCCTTCTTAAAATTAATGGATAGACTTTTTATAAATCACTTTTAAAGTTTACTCCTGATACTTGCTGATTCTCCGATTTGAAAGTTGACATGTAAACCAGATTTGTATAGGCTAATGATAGCAGAAATGAATGGTGATCATAATCAATATACAACACAGATTTTGAAACTACTACATTTATAAATTACTGCTTTCCCCATTTTTAAGTAACCAAATGGAGGTATAATGATGAAACAAATTAAAGAAACCGATTTGCCCGGTATTGGTAAGAAATTTCAACTTATGGCACGCAGCGGAGAGAAAATAGTCATAGTTGTACATGATGACGGACGAAGAGAGATTTATCACTTTTACCGCGAAGATCCTGATGATTCTATCTCCATGGTCACACTTGATGACGAAGAATCACGATGCATAGCGGCTATACTCGGGGGGATGACATATCGCCCCAAAGCGTTAGAGACTGTGGATATTGCCTTAGGGGATATGGTTATAGAGTGGCACAAAATCGAACCGGATGCCTATGCAATTGGCAAGACCATTAAAGATTTGTGTGTTCGGCAAGTTACGGGAGGAACGATTATTGCGATAGTTGACCTTGATCAGAATAAAACCGTCAATCCTGGTCCCGAGGCCTCATTCCGAGATGGCTCTACTGTAGTGATTATTGGTGATAAAAACCAAGTTAAAGCCTGTAAACATCTATTGTTACACGGGAGTATAAAATAATGGAGCATTTAATACTGGAGATTGGCCTAGCACTTGCTTTAGTTGCAGGCGCAGGACTTCTAGCCGGTAAACTCCGGATTTCTATCGTACCAATTCTAATTCTGACAGGCATGATCGTTGGCCCACAGGCGCCTCACATCGGCCCTTTAGACTTTAGATTTATCCAGAGTGCTTCATTAATTGAGTTCATGGGACGTTTAGGGGTTCTGTTCCTTCTGTTTTCCCTGGGGTTGGAGTTTTCCATAAAACGTCTTTTAACAGCTGGACCTTCTATCATTAGAAGCGGAACAATTTATATGGTTATAAATTTGTCCATAGCTATAATATTTCCTTTACTTCTGGGTTGGCCACTTAAGGAAATACTTGTTGTAGCAGGTATTATGACTATTTCCTCCAGCGCAATCGTGGCAAAAGTCATTGTTGATTTAAAGAGAGCAGCGAATGATGAAACTGAGATAATTTTAGGGTTGATGATGTTTCAAGATGTCTTTGTGGCTATTTATTTCTCGGTTGTTTCCGGACTGGTTCTTGCTGGTTCCACTTCCATTTCGGATATAATACTTAGTGCCTTGATGGCTCTTTTATTTATAGGTGGTTTTTTATTTTTGGGGCACAAGTTAGTTCCCAAGCTAGACCGGTGGTTGGACATTCCTTCAGATGAAACCTTTATGCTTGTAGTTTTTGCTATCTTAGTTTTAGTAGCTGGTTTTTCTGAAACTTTGCACATTGCTGAGGCCATAGGAGCTTTGCTCATTGGTCTTGTGCTGGCAGAAACGGAGCACTCCGAACGCATAGAACATTTAATTGTTTCATTCAGAGATTTCTTTGGGGCCCTTTTCTTCTTTAGTTTTGGTCTAAGCATCGACCCCTTTGCTTTGGGCGGGGCCGTTTGGCCGGCAGTCATTGCTGTTATTTTAACCCTCTTAGGAAATATTGTCTCTGGTGTTTGGGCAGGAAGAAAAGCTCGTCTTTCACACAGAGCGTCACTGAACATTGGTCTATCAATTATTTCGAGGGGTGAATTCTCTATCATTTTAGCTACCCTTGCGAAATCTGGCGGATTATTAGCTGCCTTGCAACCATTCGCTGCCTTGTATGTTCTCATCCTCGCCATTCTGGGACCTCTGTTAACGAAGGAATCCCGTTGGGTCTATAACAGGTTAAGGCCATTACTGAAATGGCCCCAAATTCCAGAAAGAAGAAAATCAAGAAAAAGTACAGGTCAATGAGCTAACGCTCATTGACCTGTACTTTTTCTTTTAAATCTCCAAATACTCCTGTAACGAAAGTACTTGGGGCACTGTATTACTGCGAATTTCTTGGAGCGCACGAACCACTGCTTTGGCTGTGTCCATTGATGAGAAACAGGGCACTCCGTGTTCAGCCGCTAATCTCCTTAAGAGATAACCGGTTCTTTCCGGTGTTCCTTGGGTGGAGGTGCTTAAGATGAAGGAGAATTCTCTCTGGCGGACTGCTTCTTGAAGAGCCTCACTCGATTCATTCACCACTTCCACTTCTACTCCACACAGGGCTAAAGCTTTAGCAGTATCTCCAGTCCCTTTAACTCCAAACCCTAGCTGAGCTAATTGGCGAGCGAGAGTAATCGCTTCGGGGCGGTCTTTTTCTGCTACGGAGACTAAAATATTTCCGTCCCCGGGCAGAGGAATCCGTGAGGCAGCAAAAGCCTTCGCCAGGGCATGACCAAATTGTGTATCCATTCCCATAACCTCTCCGGTGGATTTCATTTCCGGGCCCAGCGAAGTTTCGACTTTCGTCAACTTTTCAAAAGAAAAGACTGGGGCTTTAACGACTACAAAGGGCACTTCTGGAGCAAGACCATGGGTATAACCCATTTCCTTTAAGGTCTTGCCGAGAGAAACTTGAACCGCTAAATTGACTAAAGGAATTCCGGTTACTTTAGAAAGAATCGGTACTGTCCGGCTTGCTCTAGGGTTTACTTCTAAGACATATACTTTACCGCGCACAACAACAAATTGAATATTAATTAGTCCTTTGATCCCGACTCCCTCTGCCAAACGACAGGTGAAATCCTGAATTTGATCTATTTCAGAAGGCGTCAAGCTCTGGGGGGGATAAACAGCTAAGCTATCCCCTGAATGGACACCCGCCCGTTCGATATGCTCCATAATGCCGGCTATCACAGTCGTCTCACCGTCTGACACTGCATCGACTTCTACTTCTTTGCCGTCTAAATACCGATCCACGAGGATTGGATGTTCCGGAGAGAGGTGAATTGCTCGTCTTAAGTAATCTTCTAATTGATCCAGATTTTCAACGACTTGCATGGCCCGGCCTCCGATAACATAGGACGGCCTGACGATCATCGGAAATTCCAGTTCCTCAGCAACTTTTTGGGCCTGACTAACCGAAGTAACACTTCGTCCTTCAGATTGTGGAATACCTAAACGACACAAAAGCTCGGCAAAACGTTCTCGATCCTCGGCCATATCAATGGCATCGACAGGGGTTCCCAGCACTTGAACTCCGGCAAGCTTTAAGCGTCCTGCTAAATTGATGGCTGTCTGTCCACCAAATTGAACTAAAACTCCATCAGCTTTTTCTTTATTCAGGACATGCAGTACATCCTCCATGGTCAACGGCTCAAAGTAAAGCTTATCGGCAATGTCAAAATCAGTAGACACTGTTTCCGGATTATTATTGATCATAATAGCTTCTACACCCGCTTCTTGCAAAGCAGACAGCGCATGAACAGAGCAATAGTCAAACTCAATCCCTTGCCCAATTCGGATCGGTCCTGAACCTAAGACGACTACTTTAGGACCATTACTTATCTTGCCCTCATCTTCTTCCTCATAGCTTGAATAGTAATAAGGGGTTGAAGAGGCAAATTCTGCTGCACAGGTATCAACAGTCTTGTAGACAGGAATAATCCCTGAATCCATACGCATAGCTCGTACCGTTTCCTCTGAACGCCCAGTAAGCTTAGCAATTGCTAAATCGGAAAATCCTAGGACTTTTGCTAAGCTCAGCAGTTCGGTGGTCAAAGGTTCATTTTGCAGTCGCTGTTCAAGTAAGACCAGCTCTTTGATTTTAGACAAGTAGAAAGGATCAATCTGCGTAAGCATT
Organism: Desulfosporosinus sp. HMP52; assembly: GCF_000765145.1. Taxonomy (GTDB): domain Bacteria; phylum Bacillota; class Desulfitobacteriia; order Desulfitobacteriales; family Desulfitobacteriaceae; genus Desulfosporosinus. The sequence continues at coordinate 63,749 of NZ_JMGA01000016.1, forward strand.
TGAACTTCTAATATGGTCCAATCTCTGCGAAAGGCTTCAGGAATTGCAAAAAACCGCTCATGGTCAGCCGAAGTCAGCTTGTCTTCAATCTCCATTTCTGTCCAGCCCCCGGAAGCCTTAATCCGCAGACCAACAGTGCCAACTTCCAAAGAGCGGGTAGCCTTTAGGAGAGCCGCTTCCAAGGTTCTTTCCATAGCCATAACTTCTCCGGTGGCTTTCATTTGTGTCCCCAGACGATGATCTGCCGCCGGGAATTTATCAAAAGGCCACCGCGGAAACTTAACCACGACATAATCAAGGGCAGGTTCAAAGCAGGCACTCGTATGCCCGGTCACCGGATTCGTCAATTCGGGAAGGGTATAGCCTACAGACAAAAGAGCTGCCATTTTGGCAATAGGATAGCCAGTGGCTTTAGAAGCAAGGGCACTTGAGCGACTAACCCTAGGGTTAACTTCAATGACTACGTATTCTCGACTAACCGGATTTAAGGCAAATTGAACGTTACATCCACCGTTCACTCCCAAGGCTCGAATAATCTTTAAGGATGAAGCCCGCAGCATCTGGTACTCAACATCTGTCAATGTCTGTGATGGAGCAACTACGATACTGTCTCCAGTATGTATTCCTACAGGATCGATATTCTCCATGTTGCAGATTGTAATGCAATTATCAGCTGCATCTCGCATGACTTCATATTCAATTTCCTTCCAACCGGCAACACTTCTCTCTAAGAGGCACTGGCCGATGGGGCTGGCCTGCAGTCCTTTTTGCAAAATCTCCTCTAATTGTTTGGAGTTTTTTACAATCCCGCCGCCTGTCCCACCCAGAGTATAAGCCGGTCTAACAATCAGCGGAAAACCTTGCTTACTAGCAAAGGCCTCCCCTTCTTCTAAACTATTTACGATCACACTTTCGGCTACGGGCTCCTTAAGTGAAACCATGGTTTCCTTAAAGGCATCACGGTCTTCTGCTTTGTAAATCGTCTCAGAGTTACAACCAATAAGATCTACTCCGTAACGTTCTAATATCCCCTCACGTTCCAGTTCCATCGCCAGGTTTAGACCAGTTTGCCCTCCCAGGGTCGGCAACAAAGCATCCGGATGCTCTTTGCTGATGATCCTTTCCAATACTTCAGGCAGTAAAGGTTCAATATAGGTAATATCAGCAGTTTGAACATCCGTCATGATGGTTGCGGGATTACTATTAACCAGCACCACCTCTAGACCTACTTCACGCAGGGCTCTGCAGGCTTGAGTCCCGGCATAATCAAATTCTGCTGCTTGCCCAATAACTATTGGACCGGATCCAATGACAAGAACCTTCTTCCACGCCGGATTAAGAGGCATATCCAGCCCTCCATTCCTGCATCAATTGTGCAAATTCATCAAAAAGATAGAGGGATTCACTGGGTCCGGGCCCTGCTTCCGGATGGTATTGAACTGAAAAGACAGGTAAATCACGGTGTTTTACCCCTTCAATACTTTGATCATTAAGGTTGCGATGGGTCACATAGAGTGGAGTTTGCTCCAAACTTTTTTCTGAAATAGCATAACCATGATTCTGCGAAGTAATAGTCACTCGCTTAGTCGTTAAGTCTTGTACCGGTTGATTACCGCCCCGATGTCCAAACTTCATCTTATATGTATCTCCCCCTAATGCCAGGGATAAGAGCTGATGCCCTAAACAAATGCCGAAGATAGGACGTTCGCCCACTAATCCTTGAATTGTTTTTATCCCTGTTGTAACCTCCTTAGGATCTCCTGGCCCATTGGAGAGAAAGACACCATCTGGTTGCAGATTTAGGATTTTCTCGGTGGGGGTATTATGGGGAACAACTGTCAGACGAAAGCCACTTTCTTGCATTGCCTGCAGAATGTTTCTCTTAATTCCAAAATCCATAACCACGACATGCAATATCTCTTTCTCCATTGCCATAGGTGGGAGTGTATAGGTCTTTGAGGTACTGACTCTCGCTACAACATCCGTCGGAACAGACAAATTGTTTAAGCGCGAGACAATTTCCTGCAAACCTTCTAATTCCGTAGTAATTATCCCGCGTAATACTCCGTGTTCTCGTATAATGCGAGTTAACGCACGAGTATCAATTCCCTTAATCCCCACAACTCCAGACTGTGCCAATGTCCTGGAAAGGTTTTTCTCCATTTGCCAATGACTTGGATTACGAGCAGCTTCTTTTACTATAAAGCCTTGCACCTGGGGTTTTTCTGATTGATCATCAACCCTGTTGATGCCATAGTTGCCAATCAGTGGATAGGTCATACACACTATTTGCCCCGCATATGACGGATCGGTTAACACTTCTTGATAACCAGTCATTCCCGTGTTAAAGACAACTTCTCCAAAAGTCTCTCCTGTTGCTCCAAAAGACTCTCCCAATAAAATTTTCCCGGTCTCAAGTACGAGTGCAGCTTTCATTCCCATCCCTCCTCCGACCCTCTATCTGAAAGATTCTTAACCCTTGAGCTCTTGCTCAGATCTCTGATATCCGACATTTCTACCAGATTTTAGCCAGGACATCATCTAAAATTCTTAAGGCTTTATCAATGACTGGTTTTTCCACAGTAAGAGGGGGCAGGAAACGTAAGATCTTGCCTCCAACACAATTGATTAGCAGTCCGTTCTGCAAACAAGTCTCCACAATTTCGGGGCCCAGCTTAGAAACTGGCCATCCTAAGATGAATCCCTGGCCTCGAACCGTTCCACCTGTTTGATATTTTTGGGCTAAGTCCTCTAGTCCCTGACGAAAATACTCAGAACGTTCTTTAACTCCTTCAAAGAAACCCTCTTCGAGCATTATATCTAAGACAGCACAACCCACTGCCGTGGCTAGCGGATTTCCTCCGAAGGTTGAAGCATGGTCTCCGGGCTGAAAAGCCTGCGCTACTTTATCTGAGGCTAACATTGCTCCTATCGGCACTCCGCCCCCTAAAGCTTTAGCTAAAGTCATAATATCCGGAACCACTCCGCTCCACTCATAGGCAAAGAGCTTTCCGGTTCGTCCAACACCACACTGAACCTCATCAAATATCAGCAACGCTCCAAACTGATCACATAAAGTCCGTGCCTCTTGAAGGAACTCTGCCGAAGCGGGGATCACTCCTCCTTCGCCTTGAATAGGCTCAATAAAAACCGCTGCGGTATTATTATTAATCTTTGACCGTAAATCTTCAATATCGTTTAAGGCTGCATAGCTGACCCCATTAGGGAGGGGATTAAATCCTTGCTGGTATTTTGTTTGACCAGTAAGGGTAAGGGTAGCTAATGTTCGCCCGTGAAAGGAGTTTTCCAGTGAAACTACCTCATATTTGTGCTCCCCAAAATTCTTCTTAGCATATTTGCGTGCAAGTTTAAAGGCCGCTTCATTAGCCTCAGCACCGCTATTGCAGAAGAATACTTTATCGGCAAAGGAATGCTTCACCAAGCGTTCTGCCAACGCAACTTGATTTGGAATCCAGTAAATATTTGAAGTGTGCAATATTTCTTTAGCCTGATCTTGAATAGCGCGGACTATCGCAGGGTGGCTATGCCCCAGGGAATTAACGGCCAAACCCGTCACAAAGTCTAAATATTGCTTGCCATCCGAATCCCAAACCCAGGCCCCTTCCCCTTTGACCATTGTCATCGGCAAGCGGCCATAGGTATTCATTACGACATTTTTTCCTCGCTCTACAATCGCTTCAGTTGTAATACCCTCTAACATATCCAGTACCCCCCATTCTCCAAATTCCTATCATTAAAAAATTCATCCCGAAAATCTAAAGACCCAAAATCTCCACGCAAGGGTATGGGCCAGCCTCAGTCTCTTAAGCATCACCTTTGAACATCGTGCCAATTCCACCGTCTGTAAACAATTCCAGTAAAATTGCGTGACTTAGCCGCCCATCCAGGATATGTACACTGCCAACCCCGCCGTCTAAGGCCGAGATTGCACATTCAACCTTAGGTAACATTCCCCCGCTCAGAATCCCTTGAGCTTTCAGAGTCTCTACTTCCCCCCTGGAAATCGTCGAAATTAGAGAATCTGTATTAGAAACCTCTCTTAGGATTCCACGCACATCCGTTAAGAGCAGCAGTTTATCCGCTTTAAGGGCTTCAGCAATTTTCCCCGCAGCAGTATCAGCATTAACATTGAAGGTTTCCCCTGCTTCCCCACTGGCTACCGGAGAGATGACTGGAATGTAACCCTGACCCAGCAAAGTATTTAAAATATCCGGAGTAACACTTTGAATTTGGCCTACAAGTCCTAAATCAATATCTTCCATTTTTCCTGAACTGTTAGGCATCTGCATCGGTTTCTTTACAGCCATAAGCAGATTGGCATCCTTCCCGGACAACCCCACACTCTTCCCTCCAAAACGATTGAGAAGAGAAACCATCTCAGTATTTAGTTTGCCGAGCAAGACCATTTGGGCAATCTCCATAGTCTGCGCATCTGTTACTCTTAATCCTTGGACAAATTGGCTTTCAATTCCGACCTTTTTCAACATAGAATTTATCTCCGGCCCTCCACCATGTACAAGAACCGGGCGAATTCCAACAGAATGTAAAAGAAGAATATCTAACATTACCGACTCTTTCAAAACAGGATCAACCATAGCATGGCCCCCATACTTAATCACCACGGTCTTTCCCGCAAACTTCTGGATGTAGGGAAGGGCTTCTACTAAAACACGGGCTTTTCCTAATCCTTGTTCCATCGGGGTCATTTCTTCCACCTCCAATTTCGAATCATGACTTTTTAACTTATTTTTTCTAGTGATAATTCTTATCTCCGCAAGGTCAGTTTTAAATTTTCATTAGCATTCTCTCAGTATCTCTGAATTAAGTTCTATAACTCCCATTTATAGTCACGTACTCGTGAGTAAGATCGCAGCCCCATGCTGTCGCCTTTTCTTTCCCGTCGTGAAGATTCAAACTTATATTAACCTCTTTTAATTCTAAAATTGTTTTAGCCTTATCTTCAGAAAAGTCAATTCCTTTTCCACCTTGAGCAACCATAAGATCTCCTAAATAGACATCAACCTTATTGGGATCAAATTCTGCTCCCGAATATCCGGCAGCTGTCAAGATTCGACCCCAGTTCGCATCTTCTCCAAAAAGCGCTGCCTTAACTAAACTAGAGCCACAAATACTCCGAGCAATTTTTCGCGCATCCTCTTTCGTTTTAGCTTCCGAAACTGATACTGCCATTAACTTGCTGGCCCCTTCTCCGTCTCGTGCTATATCTTTAGCCATCTCAATGCACATTGCCTTTACCATTTGCACAAAATTGGCTCTGTCTGCCCCCTTCAGAGTGATCCCTGAAGCTCCGTTAGCCATTAGAAGAACCATATCATTTGTGCTTGTATCTCCATCAACAGTCACCATATTGAAGCTTTCATCAACCGCTTCCCGCAAAATCTGTTGCAATTCCTCCGCAGGAAGGAAGGCATCGGTTGTTATGAAACCTAACATTGTCCCCATGTTAGGATGGATCATTCCTGATCCTTTGGCAATTGCGCCCAAGCGAATGACTCCGCCTTGAGAACAAGGAAGTTCGTAGGCATATTCCTTTACCATGGTATCCGTTGTCATAATGGCAAGCGCGGCTTCGTGTGCTGCTTGATCTGCTTCCTCTTTCTGCCCACGGATTCCCTTGACAACATGATTGAGCAACAAAGAACTAGCCACCCTTATACCATTCAAGACTCGATCAATCGGCATCTTAACCCCAATTACGCCTGTTGAAGCAACAAGCACATCCTCGGTTGGTATTGCTAAAAAAGTCCCTGCTACTTCAGCCATTGCCTGGGCAGTTTGGTCACCAAATTCTCCAACACAGGCATTGGCATTTCCGCTATTGACAACAATAGCTCGAGCTAATCCATTTTTCAGATGACGCTGGGTTAAATAAAGGGGATGGGCTTTAACAATATTACGGGTATATACTCCCGCTGCCTGAGCTTGCACATCGGAAAAAATAAGGGCTACATCAAACTTGTCTTTATATTTTATTTCAGCTTGAACACCGACTGCATAAAACCCTTTTGGGGCTGCTATACCACCGTTAATCAACTTCCAAGCTTTCTTTGTATCATCCACTTAACCACATCTCCTTTAGCAAATTCTTAACTTAACTTGAACCGATTAGGGCCACAAGGCTGTACCTTTCAGCCCTTGTGCCTCTGGCCAACCCATGATAAGGTTCATATTCTGTACAGCCTGACCTGCTGCACCCTTTAACAGATTATCAATGGTAGAGACAATAACCACATTTCCTGTTCTTCTATCTAAGGTCAGCTGTAAAAAGGCATGGTTGCTCCCGCTAGAAAACTTCGTCTGTGGCCAGGTTCCTGGCGGCAAAAGATGCACAAACTCTTCCTTCTCGTACTGGTTTTGCCAGCAACTTCGCAATTCTTCTTCAGCTACCCCTTCGGAAACCTTAGCATAAATGGTCACCAGCATGCCGCGGGTCATGGGTACTAAATGTGGTGTAAAGCTGACTGTTAGCGGCGAACCTACAGCACGAGAGAGTTCTTGTTCTATTTCTGGCGTATGGCGGTGGCTTGCAACCCCATAGGCCTTAAAGTTTTCATTAACTTCACTATAGTGCATTCCTAAAGAGATTCCTCGACCTGCTCCCGATACACCCGATTTGGCATCAATAATTAAATACTCTGTTTGAAGTAATTGCTTACGAAGTAGGGGAACAAGTGCCAGCAAAGTTGCAGTCGGGTAGCATCCCGGGTTAGCAATCAAAGATTTTCCTTTAATCTCTTGACGATAAAGTTCCGGCAAACCGTAGACTGCCTCTTTGAGCAACTCAGCAGCAGGATGTTTTATTTTATACCATTCCTCGTAACTCTCCGCTGATTGCAATCTGAAATCAGCACCTAGATCAATTACTTTAATTCCACGCTCTAAGAAGGCGCTGGTTCTCTCTGCAGTCAATCCATGAGGAAGAGCACAAAAAAGCACATCCATGTCAGGTATATTTTCATCTTCTAAAATTCCAATATTTTGATCTAACCAATGCGGATATATTGAATCATAGTTTTCTCCAGCTACACTAGAGGATCCAAGATATAACTCCTTTACCTCTTCATGACGATGTAATAAGCGTACCAATTCCTGTCCTGCATATCCTGTTGCGCCTAGAATACCGACTTTCATAGTATGAACCTTCCCTCTATAGTCATCTTTTTAATAATTATACATTTAGTTGCATAAACATTCAACCACTATCGAAAAAAAGAAAGGGAGTTCCCTTTCTTAAATTACGTCAATCTATCCTTCTCTTATGACCCAATAGCTGAAATTATAATTCCATTATCAATACAAGATTATGCTTATCGATGAGTCAGTGAACTAAATTCTCGTTTAATCTGCTGCAGCAGTTTCTTATTGCTTGAAACGTCCCAACCAGTAAAAGCCAGAGCCTGCATAGCTAACAAGACTAAACTTTCACCATTTGATGAAAGTGACACATCGGCAAATTCTCGGGTATGCGGGATCTCATTACCTGTTCCCAAGGTCAAATATGGGTGTATAGACGGAACAACTCGGCTAACGTTGCCCATATCTACAGAACCCATAGCAATCTGAGGTGAGGCTATCTTATCAATACCCATTTCCTCAAGATTACGCGTAAAACACTCGGCCAACGCTAGATTCGTCAGCATTTCATCATATGAGAATTCGAATTTTTGCCAAGTCATTTTTGCAGATACCATAGACGCTGCACCTTCGGCACAACGAATTACTTTCTCACGCAAGTCATCTAAATCCTTACGCTTTCGAGCACGTAAATAAAATTGAGAAACAGCACGTTCCGGAATAATATTAGGGGCAGTTCCCCCCTCTGTTATAATCCCATTAATTTTCACATCATGAGGGACTTGCTTTTTTAGGGCATTGATACCGACAAAGAAATTTATCATGGCGTCTAAAGCGTTAATGCCAAAATTCGATGCTGCAACCGCATGAGCAGAGCGACCGTGAAAAGTGAACTCTAAGGCATCTAAGGCTAGGCTGGAAATGACAGGAACATTCTGACTGCCTGGATGAAACATCATGGCAACATCGACGTTTTCGAATATACCTTTTTCTACCAAAGTTACTTTTGCCCCACTGGTCTCTTCAGCAGGAGCACCAATAACCAGAATCTCCCCGCCTAATTCTAAACTCTTGCTTAAAATTATGGCTGCCCCAGCGCTGGCCGCTCCTATCAGATTATGTCCACAACCATGCCCTATCACTGGCAAAGCATCATATTCCGCCAGATAAGCAATAGTAGGACCGGAACCTTTACCCTTGAATCTTGCCAAGAAAGCAGTCTCCATACCAGCAATTCCACAATCTACTTTAAACCCATGTTTGGTAAGAAGAGAGCATAAGCTTGCAGATGCAAAGTATTCCTTATAACCAAGCTCAGGTCGCTCACCAATTTGACGGGCAACTTCCCATACTTCTCTGCTTAAACGCTGGGCCTGATCTCTGAAAAATGCTTTAATTGCATCCATAAGCAACCCATCTCTCTTCCAAATTCATAATCTGTAAGGTAATCCATCACCAAGGTGAGTAGCAAGAGTGTGCTTTGTTCAATATTAATATTTATTTTAATTCATACTACTAACTCAAATGTTTCCTCGCTTTATGCCTCTTTGATGGTCGATTTCTTATATAAATTATTTGGAACTCTAAATACGGCAATGATAGACAATACCCCAAGTAAAGGCCAGGAAACAACTTCCCAGAGGAGATATAGCATATTTCTTAGGTCTTGAAAAAGTATTAGGTTCTCTAAGACCCCCAGTCCTAATTGTTGAAGTTCTGAACCGTAAGGTATTCCAGCAAACATTTTGATCAAAAAAACTAACCCTTGAAGAACTACTTCGCTTCCAAACCAGAGAACTGTCCATAACACTCCCGTAATCATTAAGCTAAAAGCTAAACCTAACCCACATTTCCTGCGCGCAGCAAGCTGACTCTCACCTCTAAAATCAATAGGATTTGCCGCGATCTGAGCCATAAGCTGAGCCTGAAAAATGTCTAAAGTTGCTTTGGGTATTGGTTTGTCTGTAAATACTTTACTCCATTGCAGGTTTTCCTTCTCCACTATGGATTTCCCTCCTTTCTAAGCACTGCCGCAACTTGTCTTTACCCCGATGTAGATAAGTCTTAACTCGACTTACAGGAATCTCTAGCACAAGAGCTATTTCCTTGTAGGAAAGTTCCTGATGATAACGCAAATAAAGCGCCTGAGTATAATGTTCCGGAAGTTCAAGCAAGACACTAGCTAATATGCTGGCCTGTTCCTTTTCCACTAAAATATCCTCAGGCCTCGGTTGATGATCAACCATGTCCTCGTCAATATTTATAATTATCTCTTTACGCCTTTTTCGATGCAGATCAAGGGCCTTATTCCGCGCAATGGCATATAACCATGCTCTAAACGGATATTCTTTAGAGTAGTGAGTAAGATTACGATAGGCTGCTAAAAATGCCTCTTGAGCACAGTCTAACACATCCTCCTCTGAACCAAGAATCCGGCGCAAGAAATGAATCAACGGTTCCTGATAACCTTCGACGAGGACAGCATATTGTTCATGACGACCAGCTAGTATTTGCCGAATGATTTCGGCATCTTCCATTTTCTCAGGCTCCTATCCAGAGGGCGCGGCACGCCTTAAGATGCTCTCCTAATCGGCCAAACCTTTTACTGCTAATACGTTTTTCAATCCCTAAAAGTTTCAGACGCTAAGGATTATTGATTATAAATTTATTTTAACCCAGACCTAGATTACTGGCAAGAATTGTCTAGAAAATTCGCTCTCCAAATGCGGAACAAATAAGCCCTACAGCTAATTTAGCGGTTTTGTTGTGATTATCTAAAATTGGATTCACTTCTACAACATCCATACTTGATATATACCCCGAGTCCGCTAACAGTTCCATGGCTAAATGTGCTTCTCGATATGTGATGCCCCCTGGTACCGGAGTTCCAACTCCAGGGGCTTCCTCCGGATCAATGACATCTAAATCGAAGCTTATATGTATTCCATCCGTTCCTTGGGAAGCAATTCTAATCCCTTGGGATACAACTTCCTTCATTCCTATCTGATCTATATCTCTCATTGTAAAAACCTTAATTTTGGATCTGCGAAGTAATTCTTTTTCCTGAGGATCCATTTCCCTAGCCCCAATAATGACGGTATTTTCCTCTCTCAACTTTTTCTTATTCCCACCAATCCTCGTTAATTCGGGAGCCCCGAGTCCATTAGATATTGCTAAGGGCATACCATGAATATTGCCACTTTCTGTTGTATCGAGAGTATTATAATCTCCATGGGTGTCAAACCAGATTAGTCCAAAGGACTGTTCGCTTAAAGCCAACCCTGCTATTGTTCCAATACCTAAACTATGATCTCCACCAAGGATCAGTGGGATAACACCATCCTTTTTTGCTTTAGCGACAATAAGATGAAGTTGCTCATTAATTTGTACAATCTCCTCCAAGTACTTTAGCTTTTTATCCTTTATTTCTCTCGTCTCCGGAACCGGAACGTCGATATTTCCATAGTCTTCGACAATCCAACCTAAACGCTTTAATCTGGCGTTTAATCCCGCATATCTAATAGCACTTGGACCCATATCTACTCCACGACGATCAGCACCTAAATCAATGGGAACCCCAATAATTCTAACGACCTTTTTTTCCATGCTTTCATACTTCCTATCTTCAATTATTTATTCCGTGATTTGAGGCATCTTTGAACCAATGATTTCAAACTATCCCATTCTTATATATTAATGTTCCCCAAAAACAAAAAAGCTTGCAAATACTTTGCAAGCTTAGACTTATTAAAGCTAGGTTCTGACAGTAGAGTAAACTCCTACTATTTTAATAATCGATTAATTGTTTCTTCTACAGTTAGACCAACGGACAATTTGAATGTTCCTGCTTGAAACTTTCGCTCTACTCGCCTCAGACGAGCTTGCTTTAAGAAATCAGTTTTATCAAGGATAAAACCCTCTGCTAATAATAACTCAGCAATTTTTTCAGCATTTGCTCCCTTTGGGATAACAAAATCTCGCTCTATTTGGGCAGAACTTTGAGGTTCGGTGGAGCTTTCATTTGGTGTTGACTCCGAGGTTTTAATTGGTTGTGGAGGATCAATATCCGATGGCTGTTCTGTATTTGAATTTGAAACCATTGAGTTTTGATCGGATTGATTGTCTGATTGGATATCCGATTGTGTATCCGTTTGAATACCTGTTTGCACCTTTGATGGCTCATTAAGTCTAAGGTAAGGAGAAACGAACATTACGATTATGGCACTTAATATAAGTCCGGAACCTAAGCCTAGCCAAAAGGATCGTGTAACTTTCAATTATTCCTACCTCCATTTGGCTGCATTGACAGAACCATCTTTACGGCATCTTGACTTAACAACAAGCGAGAAGCAATATCCGGTATCCTTTGCCCACTAGCTGCAAGTTCTATTACTTCTTGATATTTTGGGGAGAGATTAAGATTAAGATTAGGACTCGGAACAGGATCAGCTTCGGCACTTCTTACTTTCTCTTTAATATAAACGTCATTGGGGATGCTAATTTCTTTTGAAGGAGTTTTAAGTTTCTCTTGGCTTGGTACCCCCAAAACATCTTCCTTTTCCTTAAGCATAGCTTCTATCTGTTCAACATCTTTAGTTTGTTTTACTCTTGACTCTAGAAGCTTCCCTTCGAGATCATAGACATGATCTTGGACTCTAATGATTTCTCTCTTCAAATAAGCTAACCCTTTCAAAGCTGTGATTGCTTCTTCGTTGGGTGGATTTTGCCAACGCCAACCTAAAACAATAAAACCAACTCCAAGTAATAGTAACAATATAGGCAAAATATCCACGGATCCCCCTACTTTCAAAGAATAGCTATTCAATATCTCTATTAGACATTCGCGAAAGAAAATAGTTTCCCTGCAAAAACTAACAATATTCAACAAAATTTCTTATTCATCGTTGATTAGTCTCTGTCTGTTTACTAAAATAGATACTTAGACCTTGGAATATAGCAATTGCCAATTTTTGCTGGTATTCTGGATTTGTTAGTAACTGCTCTTCTTGAAGGTTTGAAAGAAAACCTAGTTCAACAGTAACGGCTGCTTGCTTTGCCTTTTTTAAGACATATATGTCCTGATTCCCTTTAGCAATTCTTTTACTATTTGTCATACTATTTAGTTCTTGCTGAATGAATTGTGCCAGAACCTTCCCTTCCGGAGAATCGGAATGATAAAAAGTTTGTGCTCCTGCTAGCTTTGGATCAGGAAAGCTGTTTGCATGAATGCTCAGATAGACTTCTGCTTGAGTATCCATCGCTAACTGAATCCGTTGGGCTAAATCCTCTCTCTTTCGTTTTAAAAGTCCTTGTGAGGTACCTAAATCTCGGTCGTCCTCACGAACCATAACAGCCTTAGCACCACTTTGCTGAACTAAAACCTGTAATCGTTTTGATACACCTAAGGTTATATCTTTTTCTAAAACCTTGCTTATACCTACTGCCCCTGGGTCAACTCCTCCGTGACCGGCATCGATCACCACAACACGATCACCCAAAGTCCAACTCCAAATCTCTTGGTCTTGTCCTCGAAATCCAACTGCTAGTGTTACCGCTACCAAAAACGTTAGCACCAGGCCAATTAACATTTTACGTCGTTTCATACTAACAACCCAAATCGGTTTCATCTCTATTCCCCCCCTAGTTTATTCCGTGTTTACCTTATGGGGAAGAACTCGAGATTATTCGTCTAGCTTGTCACAAAATTCACTAAACTTTTATCAATGATAAATTATATCCTCCTCTATAGCCCCATTGTCAATTACTGCATCAGGGGGCTATAGAAAACTAAAATCCCCCAACCATGCTCGGTTGAGGGATCTATGTTTCTCAGACGATTAACGTTTCGAGAATTGTGGCGCCTTACGAGCTTTCTTCAAGCCATATTTGCGACGCTCTTTCATACGTGGGTCACGGGTAAGGAAACCCGCTCTCTTGAGACTTGGACGAAGACTGGCATCAGCCTTCAGCAAAGCACGAGCAATACCTAAACGAATTGCGCCAGCTTGACCTGTAGTGCCGCCTCCATGAGCTAGAGCAATAACATCATACTTAGCAAGTGTGTCAGTAATATTAAATGGTTGCTGAACAATCATTTCCAATGTCTTTTTGCCAAAGTACTCAGATACTTCGCGCTTGTTAATGATGAATTTCCCTTCACCTGGAATAAGACGAACACGCGCAATTGCATTTTTACGTCGTCCTGTCCCTGCATATTGTAATTTAGTTGCCATGTTTTACTTCCTCCTTCCTACTGAATTGTCCAAATTTCAGGTTGTTGAGCTTGGTGAGGGTGAGTATCCCCCTTGTACACTTTTAACTTAGTGTACATTTGGGCGCCCAACTTGTTATGAGGAAGCATTCCCTTCACGGCATGTTCCATAGCTCGTTCAGGCATAATTTGCATTAATTTTTTGTAAGGTATTTCTTTTAATCCGCCTGGGAAACCTGAGTGGCGGCGATACAGTTTGTCGTTTAATTTATTTCCAGTTAAAACTAACTTTGCAGCATTAATAATAATAACATGATCCCCTGTGTCAACATTAGGGGTAAATGTCGGTTTATGTTTACCTCTCAGGATACGTGCTGCTTCGGTAGCAATACGACCCAAAGGGATTCCCTCAGCGTCAATAACATACCATTTACGCTCCTGGTCTTGTGCTTTCGCAAAAAACGTGGACATGACTTTCCCTCCAAATTTAGAAGTATTCTGTTTTTCCTCACAGGCATGGGGCTCAATCATGCTTGCGTATGCCAGGGGCATGGGGCTCAATTCACAACCGAGGCATAAAAACTCATATTGGTATTTTATTTAAAAATCAACACAATGTCAAGTTATTTTTGAAAGTTCTAGAATAACTCTTCAAAAACAGCACTTGGGCTTTCATTTGTATAATTTACGTGTACAAGGGTTAGCCCGTGGGCTGGAGCAACCATGCGAGCACGTCGACGCTCTTGACTGGCTATAATGTCGGGAATATCTCCTGGAAGAATACGACCTCTTCCTACATCAACAAGTGTTCCAACAATAATACGTACCATATGGTATAAAAATCCATCACCTATGCAGTTTACTCTAATCATTCCCTTGTCCTCACGACTTACTTTGCATCTATAAATTGTTCGTTCAAATCTTTTGCTATCTCCACCGGCAGCCGCGAAAGTTTTGAAATTATGACATCCTTCTAAATAGTTAGCCGCCTGCTGCATACGGTCTGCATTTAAAGACTGAGGAACATGATATGCATAAAGTCGCTGGAACGTATCCGGAATTGACTTATTATCTATTAAGTAGTCATATCGTTTCCATCTGGCAGACCAGCGTGAATTAAAATCATCGGGTACACATTCTGCCTCAAGTATACGAATGTCTCTTGGAAGCAAACTATTGAATGCCTTAGGAATTTTCTCTTCAGGAATTCTTGCACTTGTCATATAATTAACGACTTGTCCAGAGGCATGCACTCCCGCATCTGTTCGTCCAGCCATAGCAAGTGTTACCTCTTCTTCAACGAGCTTAGCCCATACAGACTCTAGAGTTCCCTGTATTGTAGGTCCATATGCCTTAGCTTGGCGCTGAAAGCCATGGTAGTGTGTCCCGTCATAGGCTAATCTTAACCGAATGTTGCGCATACTCTGCATAGCCTCCGCAATTTACTTTGGTGTTTAGTGGAAGAACCAACAAGCCCAATGAGCAAATTCGTAAGTGTGATGAATTACATTTGTTGGTCGACCCTTAAAAACAGCTCAAAGGCCGGGAGTGCTCAACCATTGCAAGCAACCCGGCCTTAAAGTACCGCATTTTATACGAGTTCGATGATTACCATTGTGGCAGCATCTCCCCGACGTAAGCCGAGTCTCATGATCCGAGTATAGCCGCCTTGACGGTCAGCATATTTCGGCGCGATAGTATCAAACAAATTCTTTACAACATCTTCATCCATGAGATAAGCCATCGTTGAACGGCGAGCAGCCAGATCTCCTTGCTTGCCGAGTGAAATCATTTTTTCAGCAATCGCATTTAGTTCCTTGGCGCGTGCTTCAGTCGTTTCAATACGTCCATGTTTTAACAGGGAAGTGACAATGTTACGCAACATTGCCCCGCGATGACCAGTATTTTTTCCTAACTTGCGGTAAGCCAATTACATTCCCCTCCTTTTGCACCGAATTAGTCTTCAGCTGGCCGGAAAGACAAACCTAAGTCTTTCAGTTTGAATTCCACTTCTTCTAAAGACTTGCGACCAAGGTTACGTACTTTAATCATGTCTTCTTCCGTTTTTTGAGTCAACTCTTCAACTGAGTTAATTCCCGCCCGCTTTAGGCAGTTGTAAGAACGAACAGACAGATCTAATTCCTCAATCGTCATTTCGAGGATTTTATCTTTGGCTTCCTCTTCTTTCTCTACCAAAACCTCAACGCTGTTGAGCTTGTCAGTGAGACCCATGAAGAGGCGCAGATGATCACTTAAGATTTTTGCTGCCGAGCTGGTAGCTTCTTCTGGTGAAATACTGCCATTGGACCATGCTTCAAGGGTTAGCTTGTCATAGTCCGTAATCTGACCAACCCGGGTATCCTCTACCGTATAGTTGACCTTGTAAATCGGGGCAAAGATGGAGTCAATAGGGATAACTCCAATGACATGATCCGGCTTCTTATTTTTGTCGGCAGAAACATAGCCACGGCCACGCTCTACCGTCATTTCCATAAATAAACGGCCATCTTTGTCTAATGTAGCAATCTTCAAGTCATTGTTTAATATCTCAATATCTGGGTCTGTTAATATATCCCCAGCAGTGACAACCCCTTCGCCCTGTGCCTCGATACGAATGACCCTAGGTTCATCAGTATAGCCTTTGAGGGCAAGAGACTTTAAATTGAGAATAATGTCTGTAACGTCTTCCAAAACACCCGGAATCGTTGAGAACTCGTGGAGTACTCCTTCGATTTTGACTGATGTTACCGCTGATCCCTCGAGAGAGGACAGGAGAATCCTTCTTAAAGAATTACCTAAGGTGATTCCATATCCTCGCTCAAGAGGTTCAACAATGAATTTTGCATAGGAGTTATCTTCAGAACGCTCGATACACTCGATTCTGGGCTTCTCGATTTCTAACATCGGAATGCACCTTCTTTCTCGAGAACTTGATATACACAGACCATCCTACCCAGCTGGGTTGAACGTCAACATTAACGGGAGTATTTCTCCACGATGAGGTGTTCTTGGATGGGCAGTTGAATATCTTCACGAGTTGGTAGTGCGACTACAGTTCCAGAAGCAGCATTGGCATCCAAGCTCAACCAACCTGGAACTGTTCGAGAACCCAGGTTTTCGAGGAGTTGTTTCATACGTGGCGAACTCTTACTGCCTTCTTTAACAGCAATAACTTCACCAGCACGTACTGAATATGAAGGAATATCTACTTTTTTACCGTTAATGGTAAAATGACCGTGGCTAACAAGTTGACGAGCTTCCGGACGGGATGAAGCAAATCCCAATTCGAAAACCACATTATCTAGTCTTCGTGACAAGAGACTAAGCAAGTTTTCACCAGTTACCCCTTTGCGGCGGGCAGCCTCGTCAAAATAGCTACGGAATTGTTTTTCCATAACGCCATAAATACGACGTGCTTTTTGCTTTTCTCGCAACTGAAGACCAAAATCTGTTGGCTTCTTACCTCGGGCTTGGCCATGTTGTCCAGGAGCGTAAGCACGACGATCAATCGCACACTTACCAGTATAACAACGTTCTCCTTTAAGGAACAACTTCATTCCTTCGCGCCGACATAAGCGACAGACTGGTCCAGTATATCTAGCCATGATTACACCTCCTATACCCTTCTACGTTTCGGTGGCCGACAGCCATTGTGTGGAATCGGTGTCACGTCTTTGATTAAATTTACTTCTAATCCTGCAGCTTGCAGAGCGCGAATAGCAGCTTCTCGACCAGCTCCAGGTCCTTTTACATAGCATTCAACATCTTTTAAGCCATGTTCCATTGCCACTTTGGCACAGGTTTCTGCAGCCATTTGAGCTGCAAAAGGTGTACTCTTACGAGATCCCTTAAAGCCAAGTGAACCTGCACTGGACCAGGAGAGTGCGTTCCCGCTGGTATCCGTAATGGTCACCATGGTATTGTTGAAAGTAGATTTAATATGGGCAATTCCACTTTCAATATTTTTACGTTCCCGGCGCTTTGTCCGGACAACTTTACGTGCCATCTCGGTTATCCCCCCTTATTACTTTTTACGTTTTGCTCCAACAGTCTTAGCCGGGCCCTTACGGGTGCGGGCATTGGTCTTAGTGCGTTGACCCCTTACAGGAAGTCCACGACGATGGCGCAAGCCACGATAAGAACCAATTTCCATAAGACGTTTAATATTGAGGGAAACTTCGCGACGCAGGTCGCCTTCAATCTTATACTCTTTATCGATAACTTCCCGAAGTTTGGCTAACTCGTCATCTGACAAGTCGCGAACTCGGACATCTGGGCTTACACCGGTTTTTGCGAGAATCTTATGTGAAGTAGGTAGCCCAACTCCATAAATATAGGTTAGAGCTATCTCTAAGCGTTTCTCGCGCGGTAAATCAACTCCAGCGATACGTGCCATCTAAAATTTACACCTCCACTATTTCAGTTCTGGAATAATATAAAATCGGTGCATTGGAGCTTTCTCCAATCAGCCGCGCAACCGAAACCTAATTAACCTTGTCTTTGTTTGTGTTTCGGATTTTCACAGATAATCATAACCTTACCATGGCGACGAATAATTTTACATTTTTCACAGATCTTTTTAACAGAAGGCTTTACTTTCATTGTAATCCCTCCCTTTGGTCATTACTTAAACCTGTATGTGATTCTTCCTCGAGACAAATCATAGGGGGAAAGCTCCACTGTAACCCGATCTCCCGGAAGAATTCTAATAAAGTTCATCCGAATCTTTCCTGAAACATGTGCCAACACCTTGTGTCCATTAGCCAATTCTACTTGAAACATGGCATTTGGCAACGGCTCCAAGACTTTGCCTTCAACTTCAATCACGTCTTCTTTTGACATAATTAATTACCCCTCCTCTGGCATTCCCTGCCTCCAACCTAACATCGAGTTAGAATTTCTAGGCCATTTTCCGTAATTGCTACTGTGTGCTCGAAATGGGCCGATGGCCGGTTATCTTTCGTAACCACAGTCCAGCGATCCTTTAGCGTCTGCACTTCATACGTACCCATGTTTACCATGGGCTCAATAGCCAAGGCCATACCAACCTCGAGTCGTGGCCCCCGGCCTGGTTTGCCAAAATTCGGGATCTGGGGATCCTCATGCATGGCCTTTCCAATCCCGTGCCCAACATAATCGCGCACTACCGAAAACCCATTTGCTTCAACATGCGTTTGAACCGCATTTGAGACGTCATAAAGGCGATTGCCAACTTTCACTTGTGCTATACCCATCATTAAAGACTCTTCAGTGACTTGTAATAGTTTTTGGAGGTCTGCACCAACTTCTCCAATTGGCAGAGTCACAGCAGCATCTCCAAAAAATCCATCTTTAAGTGCACCGCAATCTATACTGATAATATCTCCAGATTCTAGAGTCCTTAAACCCGGAATTCCATGAACTACCTGTTCATTTACTGAAGTGCAAAGCGTCGCTGGAAAACCGTTGTATCCTTTAAACGCTGGAATTGCCCCCTGAGCACGTATATATTTTTCAGCCATGCGATCAAGTTCAAGTGTCGTAACTCCAGGCTTAGCGTGCTCACGGATTAACTCGAGAGTTTCAGCCACGATTCGTCCTGCATCACGCATTAGAACTAGCTGGCTCGCATTCTTCAGCTCAATCATGCTGATTAGGCCAAGGCTTTCAGAATATCCTGAAATACCTTATCAATTGGTTGATCACCATTAATTCGGTTAATTAAACCTTTTTCCTCATAGAAAGCGATTAAAGGCTCCGTTTGTGAGTTATAGACATTTAGGCGATTCTTCGCTGTTTCAACAGTGTCATCAGAACGCTGATAAAGCTCTCCTCCACACTGTCCACAAACCCCTTCTTCTTTAGGCGGATTGAAGACCATGTGATAGGAAGCTCCACACTGCCTGCATACACGTCGTCCAGTTAATCTAGGAATTAACACCTCTTCAGCTACTTCAATGTTGATAACACCATCGAGTTTCATGCCCAGACGGTCTAAGATATCGGCTAAAGCACTGCCTTGAGCAAGTGTACGGGGAAACCCGTCTAAAAGAAATCCATCTGCACAATCTGGCAGTGCTAAACGCTCTTCGACAATCCCGATCGTTACTTCATCAGGAACCAAGCCACCAGCATCCATATAAGACTTAGCCTTAAGACCTAAAGCAGTTCCATCTTTGATAGCTGCTCTAAACATATCTCCTGTAGAAATATGCGGAAAGTGAAACTGCTCTACTAGTGGACTTGCCTGAGTCCCTTTTCCTGCTCCTGGGCCACCCATTAATATTATCTTCATTTCTTCTTCCTCCTCTTATTTCATAAATCCTTGATAATGCCTCGACATAAGTTGGGATTCAATTTGTTTCATCGTATCGAGGGCAACCCCAACCACAATCAGAAGGGATGTTCCACCAAAATAGATGTTCTTGAGTCCTGTAAGTCCAATAACTAGTGTCGGTAGGACTGCAATCAAAGCTAGAAATAAACCACCTGCGAGAGTTATACGGTTTAATACTTTTGTTAAATATTCTGCCGTTGGTCGCCCAGGTCGGAGGCCGGGGATGAATCCCCCATACTTCTTCAAGTTGTCCGCTACATCTACCGGATTAAAGGTGATAGATGTATAGAAGTACGTAAAGAATAAGATGAGCGCACCATAAAGCAGAAGATAAGGGATTGAAGTGATACTGCCATTCATGCTGAACCATGTGTTGACAAACCTGGCAAAACCGGAAGTTGGTGTCCAAGATGCAATTGTCTGCGGAAACGCAAGCAAGGACATTGCAAAGATAACCGGAATAACCCCTGCTTGATTAACCTTTAGAGGAATATGGCTGCTTTGCCCTCCATAGACTCTACGGCCAACAACTCTCTTTGCATATTGTACAGTTACACGACGTTGCCCTTCTTGAACATAGATAACTCCTGCTGTAATAAACACTACAATAATGAGCAATCCAATAATCGACAGTGCATTGATCTCTCCAACTCTTAACATTTCCCACAAGGATGCTAGTGCAGAAGGAACACGAGAAACAATTCCTGCAAAGATGATTAGAGAGATACCGTTTCCAATCCCCTTTTCGGTAATTGCCTCTCCAAGCCACATTAAGAAGGCTGTTCCGGCAGTTAGTACAAGTGCTATCAGTAGATAAGTCGGCCATTTCATTGCTGGGCTGGCAACATTTACAGCAGCACGTATACCGTAGGTTAAACCAAAGGCTTGGATGAATCCAAGAGCAACGGTACTATACCTAGTATACTGCGTTATCTTCTTACGTCCAAAGTCGCCCTCTTTAGAGAGACGCTCAAGGGTGGGAATGACGATGGTCAAAAGCTGAAGAATGATGGAAGCAGTAATATAGGGAGTAATGCTAAGTGCGAAAACAGAGAGACTTTTGAATGAGCCTCCTGAGATCGTGTCCATAAAGTTCATCATGGCTCCTGATCCGAACATCTGATTTAGAAGTTCACGATCAATAAAGGGAGTTGGAATATGTGCCCCGATTCTAAAAATCAAGAACATCAACAAAGTATAACCGATTTTCTTCCTGAGATCCGCTACATTCCATGCATTCTTCAGGGAATCGACACTCATACTATTCCACCTCTACTTTTCCACCCGCCGCAACTATCTTCTTTGCCGCTGCTGGGCTGACTTTGTCAATTTTGACGGTCAGAGCTTTGGTCAAATCCCCAGTTGCAAGAATCTTCACGCCATCCTTAACAGCTTTGATTAAACCGATTTCAAAGAGGCTTTCAATCGTAACTTCAGATCCGTCCTCAAAACGTTCTAAGTCACGAACATTCAATGCAATTATTTCTTTTCTTGAGATATTTTTAAAGCCGCGTTTGGGCATCCTGCGAAACAATGGATTTTGTCCACCTTCAAAACCAGGACGTACTCCGCCACCAGCTCGCGAATTCTGACCTTTGTGTCCTTTACCGGACGTTTTGCCATGTCCGGAGCCAATTCCACGGCCTAAACGCTTAGGGGCATGTGTTGATCCCTCAGCAGGCTTTAGTTCATGCAGTTTCATGCTGACCCACACCTCCTTTTATTGAGCTAGTGTTTCTACCGTAACCAAATGCATGCATTTGCGAACCATTCCTAGAATTCCAGGACTGTCCTCATGAATTGCACTTGATCCTACTTTTCCTAAGCCGAGTGCTTGTAACACTTTGTGCTGTGCTTGTGAATAACCGATTGGGCTCTTTGTCAGTGTCACTTTGATTTTCATGACCGAACCTCCTTAACCTAGAACTTCTGCTACGGTCTTGCCTCGGAGTTTGGCAATCTCTTCTGGACGCTTAAGAGATTTTAAGGCTGTCATCGTCGCATTAACCATATTATGCGCATTAGCTGAACCCAATGACTTCGCTAAGATGTCATGAACTCCAGCAACCTCTAGAACTGCACGAACAGCTCCGCCTGCAATAACTCCAGTACCTTTTGAAGCCGGCTTTAACATTACTTGTCCTGCACCAAAAACTCCGATGATAGGATGAGTAATAGTAGTTCCGTGCATAGGAACACTGATGAGGTTCTTTTTAGCATCTTCAATTCCTTTACGAATTGCCTCAGGAACTTCTCCAGCTTTCCCCAGTCCAGCACCAACACGTCCGTTGCCGTCTCCGACTACAACAAGAGCGCTAAAGCTAAAGCGGCGTCCACCTTTTACAACTTTGGCCACACGGGCAATATGAACAACCTTTTCAATCATGTCTGATTTATTAGCTTCGAACTTCGCCAATTTGAAAATTCCTCCTTTACCCAAGCTTAGAAGCTAAGTCCAGCTTCTCGCGCTGATTCCGCTAATGCTGAGATTCGGCCGTGATAAACATTTCCTCCACGATCGAATACTACTTTCGTAATTCCTTTTTCAAGAGCCTTCTTCGCAACTAGTTCGCCAACCTTTTGAGCGCCAGCGGTGTTTCCGCCTGACAATTCTGCTGCTTTGAACTCTGGGTCGAGTGAAGAAGCCGCAACAAGTGTTACTCCGAGCTCGTCATTAATTACTTGAGCATAGATATGATTCAAGCTCCGAAACACTGCTAAGCGAGGACGCTCGGCAACTCCGACTACATTCTTACGAATACTCTTATGCTTTTTCATGCGAATTGCCTTACGATCAATGCGCTTTATCAAAGGGAACACACTCCTTTCACGTTGGCAAGAGATTTTGCCCTTGCCTAGTTTTTATTACTTCTTACCGCCTTTTTTACCACCGGTCTTACCAACCTTACGACGGATTATTTCACCTTCGTATTTAATCCCCTTGCCTTTGTAAGGCTCAGGCAGTCGCTCTGAACGTACAATAGCGGCAAAAGCACCTACGAGCTCTTTATCCATCCCTTTGATCAAAATCTTGTTAGGTGCCGGGACATCAAAGTCAATTCCTTCAAAAGGAGTAAGCTCTACCGGGTGAGATTTTCCTACGGTTAAAACTAGCTTGTTTCCTTGCTTTGCAGCACGATATCCAACCCCGACCATGTCGAGACCCTTCGTAAAACCGTTCGTAACACCTTCCACCATGTTGGCAATCAGGGTACGAGTCAGTCCATGCAGAGAGCGGCTTAGGGGTTGATCATCTGGCCGTGCAACAATGATTTGCGAGTTTTCCACGGAAATGTTCATTAATGAATGGAGTTCCCTGGTTAATGAACCTTTTGGTCCGCTAACTGTAACAACGTTATTCTCTATTTTGAAGTCCACACCACTGGGGATGCCAATGGGGCGCTTGCCAATTCTGGACATTCACTGCACCTCCGTTGAAAATTACCAAATGTAGGAGATTACTTCTCCGCCTAGGCCCTCTTTGCGAGCATTTCTATCAGTCATTATCCCCTTAGAAGTGGAGATAATTGCGATTCCGAGTCCTCCAAGAACTTTAGGGATTTCATCCTTCTTCGCATATACACGAAGTCCTGGACGGCTTATCCGTTTTAGCCCTGTAATAACACGCTCGCGATTTGGTCCATATTTCAAATACATACGAATCACGCCTTGTTTATCGTCGGCAATATATTCTACGTCCTTGATATACCCTTCTGCTTTGAGCAGTTCCGCAAGCTCTCTCTTAATACGAGATGCTGGCACCTCAACTTTATCGTGGTAAACCATTCCAGCGTTGCGGATACGAGTTAAAAAATCTGCTATCGGATCTGACATTGACACTTAAGTCGTCCCCCTTCCTTACAATGTTTTACCAACTGGCCTTCGTGACTCCAGGAAGTTCCCCTTTGTGAGCTAACTCCCGGAAGCAAATCCGGCATATTCCGAATTTCCGCATGTAAGCATGGGGACGTCCACAAAGCTTGCATCGGTTATGCGAACGCACTGCGAATTTTTGTCCACGATTTTGGCGGACAACCATTGATGTCTTAGCCACGTTCTCGAACCTCCTTTTCTCTAATCACGGTACGGCATTCCGAATCCACGAAGCAATTCACGTGCCTCTTCATCGGTTTTTGCCGTTGTTACAAAGACTACATCCATTCCACGGAGCTTATCGATCTTATCGTACTCTATTTCAGGAAAGATCAGTTGCTCCTTAATTCCTAACGTGTAGTTGCCACGTCCGTCAAACGCCTTTGCTGAAATACCGCGGAAGTCACGAACACGAGGCAAGGCTACGTTTAAAAGACGATCCATGAATTCATACATACGTTGACCACGTAAGGTCACTTTACATCCAATGGGCATTCCTTCGCGAAGCTTAAACGCCGCAATGGACTTCTTAGCCCGGGTAACGATCGGCTTTTGCCCAGCAATTTTCATAAGATCTCCAACAGCAGAATCAATAGCCTTGGAGTTTTGAACAGCTTCACCGACACCCATGTTGATAACGATTTTATCAACTCTAGGAATTTGCATTACATTTTTATAAGCAAACTTCTGCTGTAGAGCAGGAGCAATTTCGTTTAGGTATCTATCATGCAGACGAGCCACTAAGGTCCCTCCTTTCGCGATTAGTGTTTATCCGGAAGAGTCTCACCGCAATGTTTACACACGCGGAATTTTCCTTCTTCAGTTACCTTAAAGCTCACACGAGTCACGGATTTGCACTCTTGACAATATAACATTACATTTGAGCTGGCCATAGGAGCTTCTTTCGAAACAATGCCGCCTTGAGGCATGCTTTGAGAGGGTTTAGTATGACGTTTTACCATATTAGCCTTCTCAACAACGACTCGGCCCTTTTTACGAATTACATCAATGACTTTGCCCTTTTTACCAGCATCCTTGCCGCTGATCACCATGACGTAGTCACCTTTTTTTACGTGTATCTTATTAGGTTGTACCTTATGCTTAGTAGCAGCCACTTTCTTCACCTCCACCCATCATGGGTCTTAGATAACTTCCGGTGCTAAGGAAATAATTTTCATGTAGTTATCCCGCAGCTCACGTGCTACTGGTCCAAAGATACGAGTACCGCGAGGGCTCTTGTCATCTTTAATCAGTACAGCTGCATTTTCGCTAAACCGAATATAGGATCCGTCGCTGCGGCGAATTTCTTTCGTTGTCCGCACTACAACAGCTTTGACGACGTCTCCCTTTTTAACAACGCCCCCAGGCGTTGCTTGTTTAACAGAAGCTACAATAATATCTCCAATCGTTGCATATCGACGCATTGATCCGCCGAGCACACGAATACACATCAACTCTTTAGCCCCTGAGTTGTCGCCAACTCTAAGCCTAGTTTGTACCTGGATCATTCCATTGACCCCCTTCCGAACAAATATCAGATTTAGAGAGCAACTGATCTCTCAGTTATCTCAACTACGCGCCAGCACTTATCTTTACTTAAGTGGCGAGTTTCCATGATCGTGACAGTGTCCCCGATACGGGCTTCATTGTTCTCGTCATGAGCCTTATATTTTTTCGTTCGTGTAATTGATTTTTTGTAGATCGGATGACTCTCCGTTATTTCAACTAACACAACGACAGTTTTGTTCATTTTGTCGCTGACAACTTTGCCAGATCGAACTTTACGTTGGGCTCTTTCCACGTTAGAATGCCTCCTTTCTCGCCTTAGGCACGTTCAATCTTCAACTCACGCTCTCGAAGAATCGTTTTACCGCGGGCTATTCCTTTGCGGACTTCACGAATTCGCATCGGGTTATCTAATTGTCCCGTTGCTAACTGGAAACGCAAATTAAACAGTTCTGTTTTAAACTCGTCGATTTCCTTTAGTACTTCTTCATTTGTTAAATCACGGAAATCTTTAGTTTTCATTTGCGTCACCTCCTTCTTGATCTGCACGAGCAACGAACTTGCACTTGATAGGGAGTTTATGCATAGCAAGACGTAATGCCTCACGGGCTTGTTCCTCGGTTACGCCGTTTAATTCAAACATTACACGGCCTGGCTTTACAACAGCTACCCAGTACTCCGGTGAACCTTTACCACTACCCATACGTGTTTCAGCAGGCTTAGCTGTAATAGGTTTGTCCGGGAATATTTTAATCCAAACTTGACCACCACGTTTAATGTAACGTGTCATGGCAATACGAGCTGCCTCGATTTGACGGTTAGTGATCCAGCCTGCTTCCATTGCCATAAGACCGTATTCACCAAACGTAATTTTATTTCCTCGTGTAGCCTTTCCTGTTAAGCGTCCACGATGTTGTTTCCGATGTTTCACTCTGGTTGGGACTAGCATCTAGTTTCCTCCTTCCACCTGAGCGACGACCTTCTTGGCGGGAAGAACTTCACCTTTATAAATCCAAACTTTGATACCAATTTTTCCATACGTGGTATTTGCTTCGGCAAATCCGTAATCAATATCTGCACGTAGGGTGTGAAGGGGTACTTTTCCCTCATGATACCATTCAGTTCGGGCAATTTCGGCTCCTGCCAAACGGCCGCTGCATTGAATTTTAATACCTTGAGCGCCCTGTCTCATTGTCCGACCAACTGTTTGCTTCATTGCACGACGGAAGGATACACGCTTCTCAAGTTGTAATGCAATGTTTTCTGAAACCAGTTGTGCGTCAAGTTCAGGCTTTTTGATTTCAACGATATTTACAGCTACTTGCTTGCCAGTGATGGCTTCAAGTTGTTTGCGTAAGTTTTCGACTTCTGTACCGCCACGTCCGATAACAATACCGGGTTTTGCAGCATAAACAGATACCTTAACTCGGCTAGCTGCCCTTTCGATTTCAACTTTAGGGCATCCTGCTTGTTTAAGTTTATTTTTGACGAACTCACGAATCTTCAGGTCCTCATGAAGAAGTTCCATGTAGTTCTTATCTGCATACCAACGGCTTTCCCAGTCCCGGATGATTCCGACGCGGAGGCCTTTGGGATTTACCTTTTGACCCACAGCTTAGCCCTCCTTCTTCTCGCCTACGACCACAGTTATGTGACTCGTCCGTTTCCGGATTTGGTCAGCACGTCCCATAGCCCGAGGCTTGATACGTTTTAAAGTCGGTCCTTGATCCACACATATTTCTGTAACATACAGTTCATCAGCATTCATGTCGTAGTTATGCCCCGCATTCGCGACTGCAGACTTCAGTACTTTAGTCACATCGTCAGTTGACCCTTTAGCGGTAAACTGAAGGATTGCGAATGCATCACTGACTTTCTTGCCACGAATCAAATTAACAACTTGGCGTACCTTACGAGGAGAGATACGTACATATTTTGCCACTGCTTTTGCTTGCATGTGCCTTAACCTCCTCTCGAATTATCGTAAGCCGCTGGATTTTTCACTGCCAGCATGGCCCTTATAGGTGCGTGTAGGCGAAAACTCTCCTAGTTTATGACCAACCATGTCTTCTGTAACATAGATAGGAACATGTTTTCGTCCATCGTGAACCGCAATGGTGAGTCCGACCATTTGCGGGAAAATTGTTGAGCGTCTGGACCACGTCTTAATAACGCGCTTGTCACCTGATTCGTTCATTGCTTCTACACGTTCAAGTAAACGAGCTTCGACGAAAGGTCCTTTTTTAAGAGATCTGCTCATTCATGGGCCTCCTTTCGACTACTTACTGCGCCGCTTCACAATAAAGCGATTCGACGGATTCTTTTTCTTTCGGGTCTTAGCACCCAGTGCAGGTTTACCCCAAGGTGTACATGGGTTGCGGCCAATCGAGTTACGGCCTTCTCCACCACCGTGTGGGTGGTCACAAGGATTCATAACAGATCCACGAACAGTTGGGCGAATACCCATCCAGCGTGATCTTCCCGCTTTACCAACATTAATGTTTTCATGGTCGAGATTTCCGACTTCACCGATTGTTGCTCTGCACTCAATACGGATCATTCTCATTTCGCCTGATGGAAGTCTTAAAGTAGCATATGAACCTTCTTTAGCCATAAGTTGGGCTGATCCACCAGCTGAGCGAACCATTTGCGCGCCCTTGCCAGGCTTCATCTCAATGTTGTGCAACACTGTACCAACCGGGATATTCAGAAGCGGAAGTGCATTCCCTACTTTAATGTCTGCATCCGGACCGGATACAACGATTTGATCAACATGTAATCCGTTCGGTGCTAAAATATAGGATTTAAAGCCATCTTGATAATACAATAACGCAATATTAGCAGAACGATTTGGATCGTATTCGATGCTCGCTACTCGAGCAGGAATTCCGTCTTTATTACGTTTAAAGTCAATAACACGATACTTACGTTTATGTCCGCCGCCTTTATGGCGTACACTTAAACGGCCATCGTTATTGCGACCCGCTTTTTTAGTCAGTGATTTGACTAATGAGCGTTCTGGTTCAGTTCTAGTCAGCTCTTCAAAAGTCGAAACAGTCATGTTACGACGACTTGGAGAGGTTGGTTTAAACGTCTTTATTGCCATAGGTCTTCCTTATCCTCCTTTGCTTCAAGCTGCTTATAGGCCTGCGAAGTTTTCAATCTTATCTCCAGCTTTTAGCGTAGCAATCGCTTTTTTGCGGTCCGATGTCTTGCCTTGATATTTTCCAACCCGTTTCATTTTTCCTTTAACAGATAATGTGCGGATTTCAACCACGGTTACTTTAAACATCTTTTCGACCGCAGCTTTGATTTCGATTTTATTCGCTGCAGGATCTACCCAGAAGGTGTACTTATTTTCTTCGACAAGCCCTACTGACTTCTCGGAGATTACTGGACTTTTGAGGACATCACGTGCGTCGCGCATTACGCTAACACCTCCTCTGCTTTAGTTACTGCCGCTTTAGTCATCACAAGAATGTCATGATTAAGTAGATCTACTATATTCATTCCAGCTACATCCATAGCTTTGACACCCTCAATATTTCGTGCAGAACGAAGCACTGCCTCATCTGCATTATCCATTACGATGATTGCTTTCTTGTCAACATTAAGAGCTTTAAGCACTTTCACGATTTCGCGTGTTTTAACTTCGCTCAGACTTAATGCATCGAGGACAATCAACTGTTGCTCTAACACTTTCGATGAAAGCGCCGAATATAAAGCCAATCGACGGACTTTCTTAGGAAGTTTAAAACCATATTTACGTGGTTTCGGAGCGAAGATTACACCGCCGCCTCTCCACAATGGTGAGCGAGTACTTCCAGAACGCGCACGGCCCGTTCCTTTTTGACGCCACGGTTTACGTCCACCCCCGCGAACTTCGCCGCGTAACAGAGCGGATTGAGTTCCGCGTCTTTCAGAGGCTAATTGCGAGACAACTGCTGAATGAAGAACATGAACATTCGGAGTGATCCCAAACACATTGTCACTGAGTTCAATTTCTCCGACAGCTGCACCTTGCATATTTACTACTTGAACTTTCGGCATTGCTTATTCCTCCTTTCCCAGTGTTACTTCGCCTTGACAGAAGGCTTCAGAATGAGCAACGACTTATTCGCTCCAGGGACAGCCCCTTTAATCAAGATCAAGTTTTTATCCACATCAACCCGGATAACCTCCAGATTTTGTACCGTTACACGTTCGCCACCCATACGTCCTGGCAGCACACGACCTTTGAAAACTCGAGCCGGGCCTTTCGCGCCAAGGGAACCTGAACGTCTGTGATACTTAGAACCATGAGCCATTGGTCCACGACTAGCGCCATTACGCTTAATCATGCCCTCAAACCCTTTTCCCTTTGATTTGCCTACAACATCAACTTTGTCGCCAACTGAGAATAGATCAACTTTAACTTCTTGGCCAATCTCATAGCTATCAACATCGTTAACACGAAACTCACGAACATAGCGCATCGGCTTTAGTGAAGCCTTTGAGAAATGTCCTTTTTGAGGCTTGTTGCTCAAGCCATCGCGAAGAATAGAAAAGCCCACCTGAATAGCATTGTAGCCATCTGTTGCCATCGTCTTCTTCTGAACTACCGGACAGGGTCCTGCTTCAACAACAGTAACCGGAACCACACGTCCTTCATCCGTAAATACCTGAGTCATACCAATTTTTTTACCCAAAATTCCTTTTGACACGAATGCCACCTCCTAAACACTTTGAAGTGCGCCGGATTTCTCCAGAGCACGAAAATGTTTTTTTATTTTATTGTTGGATCGACCCGGCAGCAACTCCACGCAGCCGGGTGTTTCACGCAACAAACATAACGATAGTATATCATATAATAATACGATATGCTAGTAAAAAATTAGCTAATTACAACTTAATTTCGATATCTACGCCTGCTGGTAAATCTAATCGCATAAGTGCATCAACCGTTTTAGGCGTCGGCTCAAGAATATCAATAAGCCGTTTATGAGTGCGCATCTCAAATTGTTCACGTGAATCCTTATTGACATGCGGCGAACGCAAAATCGTGTAAATACTTTTCTCTGTCGGCAACGGAATTGGTCCACTAACCTGTGCGCCTGTCCGTTTAGCAGTTTCGACAATACGTTCTGCTGATTGGTCAAGAGTCTTGTGATCAAATGCTTTCAGGCGGATTCTGATTTTTTGGCTCATAAGTTATAACTACCCCCTCATAATTCCCGTTATACGGGTTTCGAGCGTAAAAATTCCCTGTCCGAGCGGAGTCACTCGACCAGCAACCTTTTACGCCATTCCAGAAGTCAGATGGCAAAGACTAGATAATTTGTAGTGATATGATCCAGCGATCAAACCACCGACTAGCTTTGCTCTTCCTTCAATGACGAGAGGAAAGTCTCCTCTCGTCATTTGAGTCTTATCAAGACCTAATTATTTAGCAGCAATTTTTGCTACGATACCTGAACCAACAGTACGGCCACCTTCACGGATAGCGAAGCGGAGTCCTTCTTCCATAGCGATTGGAGTGATAAGTTCAACTTCAATCGTTACACGGTCTCCAGGCATAACCATTTCGACACCCTCTGGAAGAGTGATTACGCCAGTAACGTCAGTAGTACGGAAGTAGAATTGTGGACGATAGTTATGGAAGAATGGAGTATGACGTCCACCCTCTTCTTTATTAAGAACGTACACCTCACCAGTAAACTTGGTGAATGGTTTAATGGATCCAGCTTTTGCTAAAACTTGACCGCGCTCGATGTCTTTACGCTCAACTCCACGGAGGAGTGCTCCGATGTTGTCTCCTGCTTGAGCTTGATCAAGCAATTTGCGGAACATTTCAACGCCGGTTACAACGCTCTTACGAGAAGCTTCAGCTAATCCAACGATTTCAACTTCGTCTCCGACTTTAACGATACCACGCTCAACACGGCCTGTAGCAACAGTACCACGACCAGTAATCGTGAATACATCCTCGACTGGCATTAAGAAAGGCTTGTCAGTGTCACGAGCTGGAGTTGGTATATAGGAGTCAACTGCGTCCATTAGATTCCAGATCTTTCCACACCACTCGCATTCACGCGTTCCGCAACCACATTGAAGTGCTTTGAGTCCTGATCCAGGAATGATGGGAACATTGTCGCCATCATATTCTTGAGCAGTTAAAAGTTCACGTAGTTCCATCTCAACGAGCTCGATAAGTTCCGGATCATCAACCATGTCGACTTTATTAAGCCAAACTACAATGCTAGGAACACCTACTTGGCGAGCTAAGAGGATGTGCTCACGAGTTTGTGGCATTGGGCCATCAGCTGCGGAAACACAGAGGATTGCGCCGTCCATTTGAGCAGCACCGGTGATCATGTTTTTAACATAGTCAGCGTGCCCTGGGCAGTCTACGTGAGCATAGTGACGATTGTCAGTTTCATACTCAACGTGTGCTGTTGAAATGGTAATTCCACGCTCACGCTCTTCAGGAGCCTTGTCGATTTGATCAAACGCTGTAGCAACTGCGCCACCGTGTTTGGAAAGTACAACGGTAATAGCTGCCGTTGTTGTAGTTTTACCATGGTCAACGTGACCAATGGTTCCTACGTTAACATGAGGTTTTGTACGTTCGTATTTAGCTTTTCCCATTTTTTTCACTCCTTTAAAATACTTTGAAATTTTATAATTCAGGGAGATACGAGAGCAAGAATTTCAAATTGTTCCCGCCTCGCGTCTCCAACCCCGCTTATGACCCTTGGCGTTTAGCAATAATACCATCCGCAATGTTTTTGGGAACTTCCTCGTAGTGGTCAAACTGCATTACATAGACCCCTCGGCCTTGAGTTGCAGAACGCAAGTCGGTGGAATAACCAAACATCTCAGAAAGTGGAACATATCCACGAACAACTTGAGTGTTGCCCCGTGCTTCCATTCCTTCAATCCGTCCTCTACGTGAACTAATATCCCCTATGACATCTCCCATATATTCCTCGGGAACGGTCACTTCGATTTTCTCAATTGGTTCAATGATTACAGGATCTGCCTTGAGTGCACCGGCTTTAAAGGCCATAGATCCAGCAATCTTAAAAGCCATTTCAGACGAGTCAACATCATGATAAGAACCATCATATACAGTTGCACGCATGTCGAGAAGTGGGTAACCGGCAAGAATACCATTTGCCATTGCCTCTTCAATACCAGCACCAATAGGATTGATGTATTCTCTCGGAATAACACCCCCGACCACTTTGTTAACAAATTCAAAACCACTACCGGGTTCAAGCGGTTCCAGTTCGACCCAACAGTGACCGTATTGTCCACGACCACCTGACTGACGTACGAACTTTCCTTCTGCTTTAACAGTACGGCGGATAGTTTCTTTATAAGCAACTTGTGGCCGACCAACATCACACTGAACCTTAAATTCACGCTGCAGGCGGTCAACGATGATCTCCAGATGAAGCTCACCCATACCTTCAATAATTGTCTGCCCGGTTTCTATGTCAGTGTGCATTCTGAAGGTTGGATCTTCTTCCGCTAAGCGGCCGAGAGCCCCACCCATTTTTTCTTGGTCTGCTTTAGTCTTAGGCTCAATCGAGACTGAGATAACAGGTTCCGGGAACACCATTTTTTCTAAGATGATCGGACTTTTTTCGTCACATAAGGTATCCCCAGTTGAAGTATCTTTCAAGCCGACAGCAGCGGCGATATCACCGGAGCGGACTTCTTGAATATCTTCTCTATGGTTAGCGTGCATTTGGAGTATGCGTCCAATGCGCTCGCGTTTTCCCTTAGTTGAGTTGAAGACATAAGAACCTGCACCTAAAACTCCGGAGTAGACCCGGAAGAAAGCAAGTTTTCCAACAAATGGGTCTGCCATGATCTTAAAGGCCAGTGCGGAGAAGGGCTCAGTATCAGATGCTGTCCGCTTGTCTTCAGCCCCAGTATCAGGATGTACACCATTAATTGGAGGAACGTCAAGAGGAGATGGCATATAATCTACAACTGCGTCGAGCAGAGGTTGTACGCCTTTGTTCTTGAACGCAGAACCACATATAACAGGAATGAATTTATTACCGACAACACCACGACGTATACCATCGCGAATTTCTTGCTCGGTTAGTTCTTCCCCTTCAAGGTACTTCATCATCAGTTCTTCACTGGTTTCTGAAACCGCTTCAATCAGCTTCTCCCGATACTCAGTGGCTAAATCAACCATATCCTCAGGGATCGCACTTTGTTCGGCTGTTGTACCTAAATCATCTGTATATACAACTGCGTTCATGGTTACTAAATCGACAATTCCTTTGAAGTTCTCCTCAACACCGATCGGCAACTGAATTGGAACCGGATTTGCTCCCAAACGATCAGAAATCATTGATACGCCCCGGAAGAAGTCAGCACCTAAGCGGTCCATCTTGTTAATAAATGCGATACGCGGAACTTTATATTTATCCGCTTGACGCCATACAGTTTCGGATTGTGGTTCAACGCCACCAACCGAACAAAACACAGCTACAGCACCGTCAAGTACACGTAGGGAACGTTCCACTTCCACTGTGAAGTCCACGTGCCCTGGTGTGTCAATTATGTTGATCCGATTGCTTCTCCATTGGCATGTTGTGGCAGCGGATGTGATAGTAATACCACGTTCTTGCTCCTGAACCATCCAATCCATCGTCGCGGCGCCATCGTGAACTTCTCCAATTTTATGCACACGCCCGGTGTAAAAAAGGATACGTTCTGTTGTTGTCGTTTTACCCGCGTCAATGTGAGCCATAATTCCTATATTGCGTGTATTCTCGAGTGAAAATTGTCTTGCCATTGAGAATCCCCCTTTCTGTCAAAATAAGTGTGTCTCAAATTACCACTTGTAATGCGCAAAAGCCTTATTGGCCTCAGCCATTTTGTGCATATCATCTTTTTTCTTAACAGATCCACCAGTATTATTAGCGGCATCGAGTAATTCACCGGCAATCTTCTCTTGCATTGTCTTCTCGCCTCGTTTACGAGCCATAGCGACAAGCCAGCGAAGTGCTAGTGTTGTACGACGCTCAGCACGTACTTCAATGGGAACCTGATAGTTAGCTCCACCAACACGACGAGCCTTAACTTCTAATACCGGCATAACATTTTTCAGCGCAGTACCAAAAACTTCAAGCGGATCTTTACCCGACTTTTCCTGAATCATATTAAACGCGCCATAGCAGATAGCTTCGGCCGTACCCTTTTTACCATCTAACATAATTTGATTGATGAACTTTGTCAGAGTTTGATTCTTGTAAATCGGATCTGGCAGAACATCCCGTTTAGCAACATATCCCTTACGTGGCATTTGGCAACCTCCTTTGTATCAATATATTTAACAATTCAACAGTTCGTCTTAGGCTTTCTTAGGACGTTTTGCACCATACTTAGAACGCCCTTGCATACGTTTTTGAACGGCAGTTGTATCCAAAGCGCCACGAATAACGTGATAACGAACACCAGGGATGTCCTTAACACGACCACCACGAATAAGAACTACAGAGTGCTCTTGTAGGTTGTGACCAATTCCAGGGATATAGGTCGTAACCTCAAGTCCATTAGTTAAACGCACACGAGCGACCTTTCGAAGCGCTGAGTTAGGCTTCTTAGGAGTCGTGGTATAAACCCTAGTACAAACACCCCGTTTTTGTGGGGATCCTCCTGAGGGATATTGCTTACGTTTAAGTGAGTTATAGCCCCACTGTAAAGCTGGAGCTGTAGATTTTTGTGCGACACTGCTACGTCCCTTACGGATAAGTTGATTAATTGTCGGCATGTCTCCGCCTCCTTTCTGGTAAAATCAATATACAAGGAATTGCTTGCCACAGCATCTAACAAGCAATTCCAAAATTCGCTGTATAGATTAGTATCTACTCATGTAATATAGCCGCGATAGCAGTACCTACCTCAATTCCGCATGCTTTCCCAAGTTCCTTCATTGTAGGAACTTCGACCAGCTCGATATTATGGCTATCGCACCATTCAATGACAGGTCGACGCACATGGCTTTCGGCATCTTTGGCCATATATACACGCCGAACACGCCCTTTTTCAAGGGCTCGCTGGGTTTGCTTTAACCCAACTGTCTTCTGTTTGGCGTGTTTGAAGGTCTCATCAAGCACCAAAATGCTTTCCCCCTTAATCACACTATAGTAGTTTAGCATTTGAGCCCTAACGTGTCAATAATTCGGTCCCATTTGCATCCATTGTTTTTACATTATGATATCTTAACATGCCCGTTCCGGCAGGAATTAACTTTCCGATGATCACATTTTCTTTTAGACCAAGCAATGGATCAACCTTTCCTTTGATTGCCGCCTCGGTAAGCACTCTGGTGGTTTCTTGGAAAGATGCCGCCGACAGGAAGGAGTCGGTAGCTAATGAAGCCTTTGTTATCCCCAACAGAACGGGGTGAGCAACTGCCGGTTCTCCACCTTCTGCAATCGCCTGGGCATTCTCATCTTGGAAATCAAAGACATCAATAAGCCCACCCGGAAGCAAGCTTGTGTCTCCCGCATCATCAATCTTCACTTTGCGAAGCATCTGACGTACCATAACCTCAATATGCTTATCGTTAATATCTACCCCTTGGAGTCTATATACACGCTGAACTTCTCCTAATAGATAGACTTGAACTCCCCGTTGTCCTTTGACCTTAAGCATATCATGTGGGTTAATACTACCTTCAGTTAATTCATCCCCAGCTTCGACTATCTGTCCTTCTTTGACACAAAGCCTGGAGCCATAGGGGATGGAATAAACGATGTGTTCATCCGCCTCTGTGAGAAGATCTACCTCACGTCGTCCCTTAATCTCGCTGATCGAGACTTTTCCGACTGTTTCTGCGATGATCGCTTGACCCTTAGGTTTACGTGCTTCGAATAGCTCCTCTACCCGTGGAAGACCTTGGGTAATATCATCTCCGGCAACCCCCCCGGTGTGGAAGGTACGCATGGTCAACTGAGTTCCAGGTTCCCCGATAGATTGAGCGGCAATAATCCCTACTGCTTCCCCCATCTCAACCGGTCTACCTGTTGCTAAATTACGACCATAACATTTCTTACATACTCCGTACCGTGATTTGCAGGTTAAGACAGAACGAATCACTGCCGAATCGAAACATTTTGCAATTTCAGCGGCTTGTTCTTCTGTCATTTCAGTATCCGGCGAAGCCAGGATTTCTCCGGTCTCAGGATGATGCAGATCCTCTAAGACAAAACGACCTACCAGACGATCTACTAATGGCTCGATAATTTCTGGGCCATCCTTGATATCCTCGACCATAATGCCATTTAAGGTTCCACAATCTTCTTCCCGTACAATCACATCTTGAGAGACGTCTACCAATCGCCGTGTCAGGTAACCTGAGTCAGCAGTTCTTAGAGCAGTATCCGCCAGACCTTTACGAGCACCGTGAGAAGAAATAAAGTACTCTAAAACCGTAAGTCCTTCACGGAAGTTTGCTTTAATAGGCAACTCGATAGTTCGTCCGGAAGGGTCTGCCATAAGTCCCCTCATTCCTGCCAATTGTCTAAGCTGCTGAATATTACCACGGGCACCGGATGTCGCCATCATATAGACCGGGTTAAACTCATCTAAAGAATCCATTAATGCTTGGGTTACAGTCTTTGTAGCTTTTGCCCAAGTATCAATGACTAGATTGTATCGCTCTTCGTTAGTTATTAAACCGCGTCGATATTGTAATTCCGTCTTGGCAACGGAAGCATCCGCAGCAGTGAGGATCTCTGTTTTCTCCTTTGGTACGGTAATGTCTGTTAAACCAACAGTCATACCTGCTCTAGTTGAAAACTTGAAACCTTGACTCTTCAGTCCATCCAACAATTGGGCAGTGGCTTCATAGCCTGCCTTACGATAAGTCTTAGCAACAATATCCGCAAGTCCTTTTTTGCCGACTACTTCATTGAAATATCCAATTTGAGGAGGGATGACAGAGTTAAAAATCAGACGTCCAACCGTTGTCTCCAACAGTTTTCCATCATTACGTCGAACTTTAATCTTAGCCTGCAAGTGAACTTCTTTAGTATCGTAGGCTAAAACAGCTTCGTCGTAATCCTTGAATATTTTCCCTTCGCCAAAAGCTCCCGGTCTCTGCATCGTTAGATAATAGGATCCTAATACCATATCCTGAGTAGGAGTGGCAACAGGTCTGCCATCTTTTGGGTTAAGGATATTATGAGCTGAGAGCATTAATAGTCTCGCTTCAGACTGAGCCTCTGCCGACAATGGCACGTGAACTGCCATCTGGTCACCGTCAAAGTCAGCATTATACGCTGTACAAACTAATGGGTGAATCTGCAGAGCTCGACCTTCGACCAAAATTGGCTCAAAGGCCTGAATCCCTAAACGGTGAAGAGTTGGTGCACGATTCAAAAGGACTGGATGATCTGAGATAACCTCTTCAAGAACATCCCATACCTCGGCACGCACCCGTTCGACCATGCGTTTAGCACTTTTGATATTATGTGCATGACCTTCATTAACAAGCTTTTTCATCACAAATGGCTTAAAGAGTTCCAACGCCATTTCTTTAGGCAGACCACACTGATGAAGCTTGAGATTTGGGCCAACGACGATAACCGATCGACCTGAATAATCCACCCGCTTACCTAATAAGTTCTGACGGAAACGGCCTTGCTTCCCTTTTAACATATCGCTGAGAGACTTAAGGGGCCTGTTTCCCGGGCCGGTCACAGGACGACCACGGCGGCCATTATCAATCAATGCATCGACTGCCTCTTGGAGCATTCTTTTTTCGTTTCGTACAATAATATCAGGCGCACCCAGATCTAATAGACGTTTTAGACGATTATTTCTGTTGATTACCCGACGATAGAGATCATTAAGATCCGATGTAGCAAATCGACCACCGTCCAGTTGCACCATAGGTCGTAGTTCCGGTGGAATTACCGGTACAACATCCATGATCATCCAGTCAGGACGATTGCCGGAGGACTTAAAAGCTTCTACAACTTCAAGACGACGAATAGCTCGGATTTTCCGCTGTCCGGATACTTCCTTTAGCTCAATTCGAAGTTCTTCATTGAGTTTTTCCAAATCCATTTCAGCGAGTAATTCTTTAACCGCTTCCGCGCCCATGCTGGCTTGAAAACGATCTCCATATTTATCACGATATTCCCTATACTCCGTTTCAGTGAGGAGCTGCTTCTTCATTAAAGAAGTATCGCCAGGGTCTGTAACAATATATGAAACAAAATATAACACTTTCTCCAAAGCACGTGGGGACATGTCTAAAAGCAACCCCATACGACTTGGAATCCCTTTAAAATACCAGATATGTGATACAGGAGCAGCAAGAACAATGTGTCCCATCCGCTCGCGGCGAACTTTTGAACGTGTTACTTCAACTCCGCAACGATCACAGACAATTCCTTTATAACGAACTCTCTTGTATTTCCCGCAGTGACACTCCCAATCTCGGGTAGGTCCAAAGATTTTTTCACAAAACAAACCTTCACGTTCCGGCTTTAAGGTTCGATAGTTAATAGTTTCAGGCTTCTTTACTTCTCCGAATGACCATTCGCGAATCATATCCGGAGAAGCTAAACCGATACGCATACGGTCGAAGTTATTGACGTCAAGCAATCCTTATCGCTCCTTTCGTCCGGGGACTAATTGAGATCGCCAAGATCTATATCTTCTTCCTCAAGGACTTCAACATTCAATTCATCGAGAGGATCTTCCTCGTCAACGCTCTCCTCCTCGTCTGCCTCTCCAACTACTCGGGTTGCGGGAAGCGGGAGTTCTTCATGCAGATCAATGCCAAGTTCCTTTGCGGTTTCCGTTATATCCTCATCAGTATCATGAATCTCAATTTCCCGATCATCTGCTGCCAAGACTCTTACGTCAAGACCCAAACTCTGCATTTCTTTGATTAATACTTTAAAGGATTCAGGAATTCCCGGTTCAGGAATATTCTCTCCTTTAACGATGGCTTCATAGGTTTTTACTCGGCCAACCACGTCGTCTGACTTAACTGTTAGGATTTCTTGCAGAGTATACGAAGCCCCATATGCCTCCAAGGCCCAGACTTCCATTTCTCCGAAACGTTGACCCCCGAATTGAGCTTTTCCGCCCAAGGGTTGTTGTGTAACTAAAGAGTAGGGACCTGTCGAACGAGCGTGAATCTTGTCGTCAACCAAATGGTGAAGTTTGAGAACGTACATATAGCCAACGGTAATTTTGCTGTCGAAAGGATCTCCCGTGCGTCCATCATAGAGCATGGTCTTTCCATCGCTGGAAAGGCCTGCCTTCTCTAAGGTTTCAAAAATATCATCCTCAGTTGCTCCGTCAAAGACCGGGGTCGCAATACGAATCCCCAAGGCCTTGGCAGCTCTTCCTAAGTGGGTCTCCAGAACCTGCCCGATGTTCATCCGCGAAGGAACACCTAAGGGATTTAACACCACTTCAATCGGTGTACCATCCGGCATAAACGGCATATCTTCTTGACGCATAACCCTCGAAATAACACCCTTGTTGCCGTGGCGACCTGCTACTTTGTCACCGACAGAAATCTTTCGTTTCTGAGCGATATACACACGCACAAGCTGATTAACACCGGGAGATAATTCATCCCCGTTTTCCCGGGTAAACACT
The DNA here is from genome assembly GCF_000765145.1 of Desulfosporosinus sp. HMP52. GTDB lineage: Bacteria > Bacillota > Desulfitobacteriia > Desulfitobacteriales > Desulfitobacteriaceae > Desulfosporosinus. Next base: position 103,411 of record NZ_JMGA01000016.1, read on the forward strand.
TTAACATCAACTATTTTTCCGGCTTCTCCGTGAGGTACACGTAAAGAGGTATCCCGCACTTCACGAGCCTTTTCTCCGAAAATAGCACGCAACAAACGTTCTTCTGCCGTTAACTCCGTTTCACCTTTAGGAGTTACTTTTCCTACCAAAATATCTCCGGGACGAACTTCTGCACCAATACGAATAATTCCACGTTCATCCAGATCCTTCAGAACATCTTCCCCAACGTTCGGAATGTCGCGAGTGATTTCTTCAGGCCCAAGCTTCGTATCACGAGCATCTGATTCGTACTCTTCAATATGAATCGATGTATAATAATCTTCTCTAACCAGCTTTTCACTAATTAAGATTGCGTCCTCGTAGTTATATCCTTCCCAAGTCATGAAGGCTACTAAAACGTTCCTGCCTAAGGCCAACTCGCCATGGTCCGTTGACGGACCATCCGCAATAATTTGACCCGACTCAACTATCTCGCCCTTCTTAACAATTGGCCGCTGGTTAATACATGTACCTTGGTTAGAACGGGAATATTTAAGAAGTTTATGTTTTTCTGTCATCCCATCATCGCCAAGAACAATTATCTCATCAGCTGTTGCTCTTTTGATAACTCCGGCGCGCTTAGTGATGGCACAAACTCCCGAATCCTTAGCCGCCTTGTATTCCATTCCCGTACCTACATAAGGCGAATCAGTTCGCAATAAGGGTACTGCCTGCCGTTGCATGTTTGAGCCCATCAAAGCTCGGTTCGCATCGTCATGCTCCAAGAAAGGAATTAAGGCTGTAGCGATGGATACCATCTGTTTTGGTGAAACGTCCATATAATCAACCTGATTGGGCGATACATGCACAAAATCCGGTCCATGACGACCATCAATTTTCTCCCCTAAAAACTTTCCGTTCTCATCAAGAGGCGCGTTGGCCTGTGCAACGATATATTTTTCTTCCTCGTCTGCTGTCAAATAATGAATCTCATCCGTAACTCTGGCACCTTCCTTATCCGCTTTACGGTAAGGGGCCTCGATGAAGCCATAAGGATTAATGCGGCCAAAAGTACTTAAGGATCCGATCAGACCAATGTTGGGTCCTTCCGGGGTCTCTACCGGACACATCCTTCCATAGTGAGAATGATGTACGTCACGAACCTCAAAACCGGCACGCTCTCTGCTTAATCCTCCAGGCCCTAAAGCACTTAGGCGACGTTTATGAGTTAACTCCGCAAGGGGGTTCGTCTGATCCATAAACTGAGACAACTGGCTGCTGCCAAAGAATTCTTTAATTGCTGCTACGACGGGGCGAATATTAATGAGTACTTGAGGCGTAATGACCTCTACATCCTGAATCGTCATCCGCTCACGAACAACACGCTCCATACGAGATAGACCAATTCGGAATTGATTCTGTAGGAGCTCTCCGACCGAACGAAGTCTGCGATTGCCTAAATGGTCAATATCATCTCTATGACCTTCCCCATTCATTAACGCAAGCATCCGCTGTACGCTGGCAATAATATCACCACGAGTTAAATGTCGTACATCCATAGGGATATCGAGACCAAGCTTCTTATTGAGCTTATACCGTCCGACTTTAGCTAGATCATAGCGTTTAGCGTCAAAGAACAAAGCTTCGAGTAATGAACGAGCGCTGTCAACCGTCGGCGGTTCGCCGGGTCTTAACCGCTTATAGATTTCAACCAAGGCTTCTTCGGTTGACTCTGAGTTATCCCTTTCCAAGGTAGCACGGATATATTCATTATCATCAAATAACTCGAGAATTTGACCGTTGCTGGCATACCCTAAAGCACGAATCAGAACTGTGCCGGGCAGTTTTCGAGTCCGGTCAACTCTTACAAAGATATTATCATTAACATCCGTTTCAAACTCCAACCAAGCTCCACGATTTGGAATAACTGTAGCCCCATAAAGCTTCTTCCCACTCGGGTCAATTTGCTCTGAGTAATAGACTCCTGGTGAGCGAACAAGTTGGCTAACAATAACACGTTCGGCCCCGTTAATAATGAAGGTTCCCTTGTCTGTCATCAAGGGGAAATCTCCCATAAAGACTTCCTGTTCCTTCACTTCTCCAGTTTCCTTGTTGATCAGGCGTACCTTGACGCGAAGTGGCGCGGCATATGTAACATCGCGTTCTTTGCACTCCTCCACCTGATATTTAGCATCTCCTAGACTATAATCAACAAATTCTAGAACGAGATTGCCCGTGAAATCTTGAATCGGCGAAATATCGCGAAACATATCGCGCAGCCCTTCATCAAGAAACCAACGATAGGAGTTTTGCTGGATTTCAATTAAATTTGGCATGTCGAGAACCTCACGGATTCTGGAATAACTCCAGCGCTCTCGTGTCCCAACCTTAACAGGATAGAACATTTACGTTTCACCCCTCAGTGTGGTTTTCTCATTGAGGTCATAATATATTGACATATACAGCCAAAAGCAAGGCCTTTAAAAGAACCTCGCTTAACTGTTTATGATCTTTCAATATCATTCCGACAATTTCAAAGATAATATCTCCTTATTATCTATTGCTATTTACTTATTACCATAGCATGGATGGATTAAGTAATAAATTCCATTTACATATGGTAACATTTATAAAGTATACCAAAACAGAGACCCTCTGTCAAGAAAATATTTGATTAATCTCATGGAACATTTACAAATATTGGTGTCCGCTTTGGATGAAACATTGATCCTTGTTGTCAAATTAAAGAAGGTACTCTCTACACGAAGAGAGTACCTTCAAATTAAAAGCATTACTTAACGTCTACAGTTGCACCAGCTTCAGTCAATTTAGCTTTTAAAGCTTCAGCCTCGTCTTTGGAGACTTTCTCTTTAACCGGTTTTGGAGCATTGTCAACGAGGTCTTTGGCTTCTTTGAGGCCTAGTCCGGTAGCTTCACGAACTACTTTGATAACTCCGATTTTAGAAGATCCACAGTTCATGAGAATTACGTCAAACTCAGTTTTTTCTTCAGCTTCAGCTGCAGGAGCTGCTGCTGCTGCTCCACCAGCAACGGCTACAGGAGCTGCTGCGCTTACACCAAATTCTTCTTCAAAAGCTTTTACAAGTTCAGATAACTCGAGAACGGTTAAGCCTTTTACGGCTTCGAGAATTTCATTGATTTTAGACATTTTAAATTTCCCCCTTAAAATTATAAACATTTAAATTTAAGCTAACTCATTCACTGGTTCTAAAGGAATCCACTTCAATAAATCGAAGTTCTACATACCCTATTGTGCAGCCTTAAGCTTACGTACTTCCTCCAAAGCATATCCCATTTTACGGATAGGACCTTGAAGAACATTAGCCATACCTGTAAGAGGAGCTTGCATACCACGTAAGACCATAGCCAGTAAGACCTCACGAGAAGGCAGATCAGCAAGAGCTTTAACGCCCTCTGCTCCAATAACCTTTCCCTCAAGTACCCCAGCTTTAATTTGGAATGTCTTTAACTTATTTACCTTAGCAAATTCTGTTAATATCTTAGCCGGAGCAACAGGATCTGCACTAAAAGCAAGTGCAGTAGGTCCCTTAAGATAAGAATCCAGCCCTTCTACCCCTAACTCATCAGCAGCGCGTCGTACGAGGTTGTTTTTCAAAACCCGGTACTCTACTCCAGCTTTACGTAATTGAGCACGTAATTGCGTTACTTGGGCAACAGTCAAACCGCGATAGTCAGCCAATACAATACCGGAAGACTGTTGAAACTTTTCTTTAATCTCCGAAACTATTAGACCTTTTTCTTCGATGTTAAGCATCTGTGTACCTCCTTCCCGATTAGATAAACTTATTAGCAACAAGAAAACCTCCGCGCTTGCAGAGGTTAAGAATGCCAAATAGATATCTTCGGCGTAATCTTCCAACCTCGGCAGGTCATTAAGCCTTTCGGCACCTGCTTTCTACAGCGGACTTATTAAATTCCTGATAAGTTTATCCCATTTATCCAACACTGTCAAGCATACCGTAAGTTAGATTGCTTTTGCAGGGTTAATGCGTACGCCTGGGCCCATCGTAGAGGACACTGTGACACTCCGCATAAATTGACCTTTAGCAGCTGCAGGCTTTGCCTTAAGCAAAGTCTCTCCAAGTACACGATAATTTTCCAGTAGTTGTTCAATACTGAATGAGGCTTTACCGATGGGTGCATGTATAATGCCAGCCTTATCCGCACGGTATTCAATCTTACCAGCCTTAATTTCTTTAATCGCACGAGTTACATCAAAGGTAACTGTTCCCGTCTTCGGGTTTGGCATGAGGCCCTTAGGTCCGAGTACTCGTCCTAATTTACCAACCATACCCATCATATCTGGGGTTGCAACAACAACTTCGAAGCCAAACCAACCTTGCTCAATCTTAGCAATCATATCTTCTGCTCCAACAAAGTCTGCTCCTGCTTGCTCTGCCTCTTTGGCCTTTTCCCCTTTAGCAAATACCAATACCGAACGAGTTTTACCCGTTCCATTCGGGAGTACAACAGCACCACGAATTTGTTGGTCAGCATGACGGGTATCAATGCCTAATTTGAAGGCAGCCTCCACAGTCTCATCAAACTTGGCTTTAGCATTATTTTTTACAATTGATAATGCTTCTGTTGGTTCGTAGAGAGCAATGCGATCAAAGGATTTTACAGCCTCTTGATATTTCTTACCTACTTTAGCCATTCTATTAACCTCCTTGTGGTTACACGGGCTTAGCCCTCCCACAAAATTCTTTGATGTTTACAAATTAACCTTCGACAACGTCGATTCCCATGCTCCGCGCTGTTCCTTCAATCATGCGCATCGCAGCTTCAATGCTGGCTGCATTCAAATCCTTCATCTTAGTATCCGCGATTTCACGAATTTTTGATTTAGGAACAGAAGCAACCTTCTTGCGATTAGGTTCAGCAGAGCCAGAATTAATATTTGCAGCTTTCTTAAGCAAAACTGCTGCTGGTGGAGTTTTGGTAATAAAGGTAAACGAACGGTCCTCATAGACAGTAATCTCAACCGGGATTATAAGCCCCACTTGATCTTTTGTACGCTCATTATACTCTTTACAAAAGCCCATAATATTGACCCCGTGCTGACCCAAAGCTGGACCAACCGGAGGTGCCGGTGTTGCCTTTCCTGCATTGATCGCTAATTTTACCAAACCAATTACTTTCTTTGCCATTTTCAATACACCCCCTTATTAGGATAACCTTTTAATCTAATTTTTGAACCTGCGTAAACTCAAGTTCAACGGGAGTTTCTCTGCCAAACATAGATACCTCAACCCGCAACTTGCCTTTGTCTGCAAGGATTTCTCTCACTACTCCAACGAAGTCCTTGAAAGGACCGGCAATAACTTGGACACTTTGATTAATATCAAAGTCGACCCGGGTCTGAATTTCATCCATTCCCATTTGCTGCAATATACTTACAACCTCATCATCCAGCAAAGGGATAGGCTTCGTTCCAGAACCGACAAATCCCGTTACACCCGGAGTATTACGAACAACATACCATGAGTCATCCGTCATTTCCATTTCAACGAGCACATAGCCTGGATAAACCTTGCGTTTGGTAATCTTTTGTTTACCATTTTTGAATTCAATTTCATCTTCCATGGGAACTAGAACTCGGAAAATCTTCTCCTCCATGTTCATGGATTCGACTCGTTTTTCGAGATTCATTTTTACCTTGTTCTCATAGCCAGAATAGGTATGAATTACAAACCAATTTTTTGCCATTTCTCAGGGACCTCCTCAGACACTGCCGTTGAAACTTATATGTTTAGGGCAGCAGCTTGGTCAAGGCCGCACTTAAGCCGCTATCAACAATCCACATAAGAATAGATACAATTGCAACCGCAAAAAACACAACAACTGTGTAGGTTAGCAATTGCCTGCGGCTTGGCCAATGAACTTTCTTGAGTTCGCTCAAAACCCCGCGGAAATACTCCATCGCCTTATCTTTCTGGCTCTGAGTATTGGCCGGTTTCTTCAACTCGCCCATCACTTCACATCCTTACAGACTCCAAGTCATCGACTCGTGACAACGCCCCCTGGCGTACATCTAAACCTTTGCAAAAAAAAAATTACTTAGTTTCCTTATGCAGAGTGTGGCTCTTGCAAAACTTGCAAAACTTTTGAGCTTCCAAGCGATCTGGGTTGTTTTTCTTATTTTTCATAGTAGCATAGTTACGGTGCTTGCAATCAGTACACGCTAAAATAATGCCGACACGCATTCACGAACACCTCCCGGACAACGGTAGGACGCTGTATTTTTTCATTACTCAAAACACTTTATCACAAGATAATTTGACTGTCAAGAAAAAGCCTTGATAGATCTTAGCTGACACCAAGCCCCTAGGCATTTCCTTACTAATGGTTCGATATCCAGTTCCATTGACTATAGCCACAATAGTTAATGAAATGATAACCCAGCTCAAGGTCGAGTGCAGCCAAATAACAAAAAAGACAGCTTTGCTGTCTAGTTTACTTGGTTGCGGGGGCCGGATTTGAACCGACGACCTTCGGGTTATGAGCCCGACGAGCTACCGCTGCTCCACCCCGCGATAATAACTGTTCAGTTGCACGAAGTGCGATAGACACCCGTCAACCTATCCATGCCTAAGAGAGGTACGCTTTGCTGCACCCTCATTTTGCAATGAGTCCACAAAGCCAAGAAGTTCTAAATGGAGCCGACGATGGGACTCGAACCCGCAACCTGCTGATTACAAATCAGCTGCTCTGCCAATTGAGCTACGTCGGCCTATATCTTCCTGTGCTACAAGCATTAACCTCAAGGCACTTACGTAGTTTAGCACTAATCTTTATAAAACGCAAGTACTTTAACCAATAAAAGATATGTAAAATTATCCATCACGACGTTCAAGATATCGTTCGAGCTTTCTTTTAACTCGCTGCAACGCATTATCGATTGATTTTACATGTCTTCTCAAGTCAACTGCAATCTCTTGATAAGATTTGCCCTCCAAGTATGACATTAGTACTTTCCACTCTAAAGAACTAAGGATTTCGCCCATTTTTTCTTCAATGTCGTCAAACTCTTCTCTGCTGATAATTAGTTCTTCGGGATCGGTAATTCGAGTTCCCGAAATAACATCGAGAAGAGTCCTATCCGAATCTTCGTCATAAATAGGCTTATTCAAGGAAACATATGAGTTTAAGGGAATGTGTTTCTGCCTCGTCGCGGTTTTAATTGCTGTGATTATCTGTCGTGTAATACATAATTCTGCAAACGCTCTAAACGAGGAGAGTTTGTCCCCGCGAAAATCACGAATTGCTTTATAAAGTCCTATCATTCCCTCTTGGATAATATCTTCACGATCAGCACCAATCAGAAAGTAAGAACGCGCTTTGGCCCTAACAAAGTTTTTATATTTGTTAATTAGATACTCCAGTGCTGTAGCGTCGCCTTCCTTGGCAAGCTCAACCACCTCTTCATCTACGATAACGTCGATGATTTCACATTCTGGTAGTTCTGGTTGGGCTTGAAGAGTCAAGTTGATCCCCCCTACAATGTCATCACGAAGAAGACGCAATCTCGGCTAGCCCTCGTCCACGAGAACATCCTCATTATACTCGACGCTAAAGAAAAGCGTCAAGGCGAAGTTTTGGTTGTTCTGTCGCTATTCGTGAAGTTTGAGATCGAGACACGAGTTCTAAAGACCCAAAATCCTGCGAAAATGGGGCTTTAGAGGTCAAAATAGTGTAAAAAATTTAATAATCAAAATTACAAAGCCCCATTTGGAAAGTTATACCGTTGCTGGGCGCCGACTGTGAGTCCAGCTGCCATTTTTAGGTCTTTAGATTTTTGTGATGGGTTTTTCAGATTGAATTCTTTGTCTAAGCACCTCATAGAGCATAACCGAACCTGCAACACTGGCGTTTAAGGAAGAGACCTGGCCCCTCATGGGCAGACTTACGATTTCATCGCAATTTTCTCTAAGCAAACGGCTAATCCCCTTTCCTTCACTGCCAATTACAATTACCCTCGGGCCAGTTAAATCTGCCTTGAATGCATTTGTCCCCCCGGCTTCCGCCCCCGATACCCAGCATCCCGCTTTCTTTAAATCCTTTAAGGTTTGAACTAAGTTACTTACTCGGGCTACTTTGACATGTTCAACTGCTCCGGCAGATGTTTTGGCTACCGTTCCAGTGAGGGCTACACTTCTCCGCTTAGGAATAATCACTCCATGGGCACCGACAGCATCAACAGTCCTAAGTAAGGCCCCCAGATTATGAGGATCCTCTATCTCATCGAGCATTAAGATAAAAGGGTCTTCTTGGCGCTGGACAGCTAAGGCCAGAATATCTTCCACATTCGCATACTCACTCGCCGCCACATAGGCCAGCATGCCTTGGTGTCGCTCGCGATTTGTCAACCGATCAAGAGTCTGGCGATCTACAAATTGGTAGGGTGTATTATGCTTATGAAGCAAGGCCATAATATCTTGATTTTTACCACTAGGCCCATCTGAAACAAGGAGAACTTTGTTAATTGGTTTGCCACTTTTAAGAAGCTCAGCCACTGGATTTTTACCATAAACAATTTCTTCGTTCACGAAGTTCACTTCTTTCTTTCTAGGGTCTTCAGTCTTCCACAGCTATATGTCCCTTGACGGCAGACCCCTTGTGTTATACAGGTTGGACCAGCTTCACTAAACAAATTAGGGGCAACCTCTCTTACTAAGTTTAACATTCTTTCAGCTAAAAACCGTATCTCCCATTGAGCTCTAATACAAGTTCGATGCTCAAAAAAATTCAATAACGATCGTGCGTTAAAGGTAGCCATTAAAGAAGTAGTACAAGCATTCGGCAAGACATAGCGAGCATCCTCGGCAGGCACATTATTCAAGAGCTCCTGATAGTCTTCCTGCAAGCGAGACATAACTGTCTCAAACCGCTCTAAAGCTTCAGGATTTTGCCTGACGCTTGGAGGAACGACGAATTCAAACCCATTCTCTTTGACATAACGCTGAGATCGTTGCGAATAACTTGCAATCCGGTGACGGACAAGCTGATGGGACAAAGCCCTTGAAACACCATCTATCGAAAACTGAAAACTTACATGTTCAAAAGGGGAAAGATGACCCATTTCCCTAAGTCTTCGGACAAAGTTAGCCACCTTATCATCGTTCAGCTGTTCAAACAAATCGGGTATAGCATCTGACGAGTAACACAAACGGGCTGCCGCAGCTACTACTTTTTCCGGATCTGGCGTGTGCTGAATAAGATCCACAATCATTAAAAAATCTCCCTTTCCCACTGTACCCTATAATGAGCATCTTTATTTAATTATTTCTTCACCGCGAAGCATCTGGTCTACTTTAGCAAAGGCCCATTTCATCCGGTCAGTTTGTCCGCTTAATTGCCAATAGCCCACTAAGCTTTCAAACCCTGTGGCATGACGATAAGTCACAACATCTACATTTTTAGGATGGCCGCCCTTTGTATTTCTTCCTCGTATTACAACCTGCTGTTCAACCTCATCAAGCTCTGGGAATAAGGCATGTAAAACCTGAGCTTGGGTGCCGGCTCGTACATAGTTGACCGCCTGCTTGTGAAGTTCCTTCACCCTCTCGTGCCCTAGTTCAAGTAAATGGGTGCGCACCCAAAGTTCATAAACCGCATCGCCCAAATACGCTAAGGTCAAGGCATTCATTTCCTGCCAATTTCGCATAAGGTCACCTTTCAATTATCGCTTAATTTGCCACCTGGCCCCTTGTGGAGTATCCTCGATAACAATTCCTTTTTCTTTAAGTCCATCGCGAATAAAGTCCGCCATTTCCCAGTCCTTTTTCTGGCGTGATTTCGAACGAATCTGTAAGACAACTTCCATCACTTCGTTTAGGATTTCATTGTTCTCGACACCGATTTTAGCCGGATGAAGCAAATCAAACCCTAAAACATCTCCAAGTTTCACTAAAGTGTTTTGAGCCTCAGCTAATCCTTCCGAAGGCACAGGATTTGCCTGTACAAAGCTATTCATGGTCTTAGCTAGCTCAAATAAAGCCGCATAAGCTAATGCGGAATTAAAATCATCATCCATTGCCTTCTCAAAGGCCTCTCTCGCCTCTTTAGAAGCCCTTGACAACTCTAGGGTGCCCTGATCATTTTTCACTGACCCTTCTCTGGCCAGAGCCTCCTGAGCTAAGCGAACGCTGGTTTGCAGACGTTCCAAGCCCTTTTGCGCCATAATTAAGTTTTGATCGTTAAAATCCAAGGGACTGCGATAGTGAGTTCCCAGTAAATAGAAGCGAATAACTTCTCCCGGAGAATTCACTAACAACTCGCGGATGGTGAAAAAATTACCCAAGGATTTTGACATCTTTTCTTGATTAATTGTTAGAAAAGCGTTGTGCATCCAATGACGAGCAAAGGTCTTCCCTTTTAAGTACCCTTCTGTTTGAGCAATTTCATTTTCATGATGAGGAAAGGAAAGATCCTCCCCTCCACCGTGAATATCAAATCCCGCCCCCAAATATTTCAAGGACATAGCCGTGCACTCAATATGCCAACCCGGTCGCCCCTCTCCCCACGGGCTTTCCCAGGCCGGTTCACCAGGTTTAGCCTTTTTCCAAAGCGCAAAGTCCATGGGATGCCTTTTGCGCTCATCCACTTCAACCCGCGCTCCTGCCTTCATATCCTCAAGAGTTCTACCTGACAGCTTTCCATAATCAGGGAAGTGATCCACTGCAAAGTAGACATCCCCCTCCACCTCATAACCCAGCCCGGAATCGATAAGACCTTGGATAATTTCAATCATTTCCGGAATATGCTCTGTAGCCTTGGGGTGAACCGTTGCCGGCAGCAGGTTTAATTCTTTAGCATCTTTAAAGTACTCATCAATATACTTTTGACCTAAAGCTAAAGGATCCATCCCTTCAACATTCCCACGCTGGATAATCTTATCATCTATATCGGTGAAATTTTGAACGTAACGAACATCAAAACCTTTATAAATAAAATAACGCCTGATCATATCGAATACGACGAACATCCGAGCATTACCCGCATGAAAATAATTATAGGTTGTCGGGCCGCAAACATACATTGCCACCTTCCCGCTCTCTCTTGGTTGAAACTCCTCTTTTTGCCGGGTCATTGTGTTGAATAATTTCAAAGACATCGTATCGACTCTCCTCTTCATTTAATCGCTGTTCCAAATATTCTACACGCTGCATTAGACACTTCAGCATTTCATTCACCGGATCCGGAAGCTCATCATGCCTCAAATCAGGATCTTTAATCGGTATCCCGCGGTGAAGAACAATCCGCCCGGGTACACCCACAACAGTCGTATCACTTGGTACAGGCTTATTAACAACCGAACCTGCTCCGATTTTTACATTATCCCCAACTTTGAAGGAACCTAATACCCTCGCACCCGCTCCAATTACAACATTATCTCCAATCGTTGGATGCCGTTTTCCTTTCTCTTTCCCAGTTCCTCCCAGAGTAACACCTTGATATAAAGTCACGTTATTTCCGATCTCTGTAGTCTCACCAATTACCACACCCGTACCATGATCAATAAAGAGTCCTTGCCCAATCTTCGCCCCCGGATGAATCTCAATTCCCGTTAGAAAGCGTGAAAGCTGGGAGATCATACGCGGTAAGAGAACCAGCTTATGAATGTACAACCAATGCGCCATTCTATGAAAAAGCACAGCGTGAAACCCAGGATAACAAAAGATAACTTCCCAAATACTTTTTGCTGCAGGATCACGTTCAAAAATAACTTGGATATCACGCTTTATCTGTCCAAACATAGCTTCACCCTTTTCTCTTTAGCTTATTTTGTTATTCAGTTAACCGTCATTTACTCAGACCCTTAGAATACACCTGAACATCGCTGATAGTATAAAAAAACACAAAAAAGCGGAACTCCTCGTCCAGAGACGAAAATTCCGCGGTCCCACTCTGTTTGAACGACATGTCGTTCCAGCTTAAAACTTTAACGCAGTAATACGGATTGAAATACTTTTAGATTTCTTCCAATCAACTCCGAGACGCACTTCCAAATACTCCTTGCAAATGGCTTCCACTACCCCATTCTCGCTAGTCGCAATTCCTCTTTGTACTCTTTCTCATCATCGTCATAAACCATTTGTATTTTTCGGCAACATGATAGTTTATATATAATTATATGGTAGTCTCCATTATTTTGTCAATTAGTTCTATTCACACTCCCCTATAATGGCTGCTGAATAATAGACCCGAAAGTCAGGGCGGCTTCGATCCACAGGAGTGAACCCATTGCATGGAGAGGCGGTAAAGCCTGCAAAGCTTGGGTGGGAAGCGAAGCCACTGGTTCACATCAGGTACTACCCAGAGGTTTGGCGGAGCTCCCGCCCAAGCCAGTAGGCGAGCCTCGGAGTGCTGGGTGAACGGACGTGGGCGAAGCCGCCCTGCCCCGAGCGACCCTATTTCATCCGATGGTGCCGCCTTAGTAGCGGCATATGGATCTACCCTAAGTAATGCTCCTCTGTATACCCAATGCGTCCTAAAACATTCTTGAGCCCCAGCAAGGGGATAATATCATACAATTCCGGCCCATGCATCTGTCCTGTCAATGCTATCCGAACTGGCATGTATACAAATTTACCACCGAGTTTTAATTCTTTGGTCATTTGTTTCAGAATAACTTTTACTGTCTCAGCAGAAAGTATCTCTGCTCCCTGCAATTTTTCTTTGAACATAGCCAGAACACTTGGGACTTGTTCGCCTTTTAACACTTCCAAAGCATCACTCTGCGGTTCAAGTGGAGTATCACCATGGAAATAATGAATATAATCCTTGACTTCAGCCAAATAAGATATTTTCTCTGCAATAGCCTTAATAAAGCTTACCAGCCATTGCTGCTGCTCCACGGATCTTTGATCACTTGGGAGTATGCCTAATTCTTCAAGATGAGGCATAGCAAGTTCCGCCAGTCGTTCCGGTGAGGCTGCTTTAATATAATGTGAGTTGATATAATCCAGCTTATGTCGATCAAAGACAGCAGGACTCTTGGAAACTCGATCTAACGAAAATTCCTTCGCCAATTCATCAAGGGTATAAAATTCTTCTTCTCCAGTAGGTGCCCAACCAAGTAGAGCAATAAAATTAACAATAGCTTCCGGGAGATACCCTTTCTGCTGATAATCTATGACTGCAGTATCCCCATCCCGCTTACTCATCTTTCCTCCCTCTGTATTAAGAATCAGAGAAATATGAGCAAATTCAGGGACTGGAGATCCCAATGCTTGATAAATCAGAACCTGGCGAGGAGTATTAGAAAGATGTTCTTCCCCCCGAATTACATGGGTTATTGACATAGTAATATCGTCAACAACAACTGCAAAATTATATGTAGGAATTCCATCTGATTTTACAATAACGTAATCTCCAATACCGTTGCTATCAAATACAACATCCCCACGTACCTTGTCAGAAATATGAATTGCTTGTCCCTCTGGCACACGAAAGCGTATAACGGGCTTTCGGCCCTCAAGTTCAAAGGCCTCCCGTTGCTCAGTCGATAAATTTCTGCACTTCCCTAAATAGCGCGGAGTCTCTCCTTTAGCAATTAGAGACTGCCTTTCCTGTTCCAGCTCTTCTTCAGAGCAATAACAGTAGTAGGCATGCCCATCAGCAAGCAGCCTTTCTTGATAATCTTTGTAAAGCTCTAAACGGTCAGTTTGCCGATAAGGGCCATGTTCCCCACCGACTTCAATTCCTTCATTCCATTGAATATCTAACCATCTTAGAGCTTGCAAAATGTTATGTTCTGATTCCCTGCTAGAACGCTCTAAATCAGTATCTTCACTCCGCACTATAAATGTACCCTTATTCTTGCGAGCCCATAAATAATTAAATAAAGCCGATCTTGCTCCTCCTATATGAAGCGGTCCTGTTGGACTTGGTGCAAACCGAACACGAATTTCCATCATATTTCCTCCACCTTTTTTAAGTTAACAATTGCTTGAGCCGCAATTCCTTCTTCTTTACCCACAAATCCTAATCGCTCTGTAGTAGTTGCCTTCACCGAGATACGTGATTCCTCTATATTCATAGAACGCGCTAAATTAGCTTTCATCTTTGCGATATACGGAGCAATCTTAGGGCGCTCCGCAATGATGATGCTGTCAATATTTCCGACACGATATCCCCGGGATTCGATAAGTCTCATAACATGTTCTAATAAAGCAAGGCTTGAGATACCTCGATAGCTTGGATCATTATCCGGAAAATGGCCTCCGATATCTCCTAGTGCCAAAGCACCCAAAAGCGCATCCATAATGGCGTGAACCAATACATCGGCATCTGAGTGTCCCAGCAATCCACGTTCATGGGGAATTTCTACTCCACCTAAGATTAATAAACGCCCTTCCACCAATGCATGTACATCATAACCAATTCCTACGTTGATTTCAAACACCCCTTCTCGATATTTGCGGTTCGAGTTCAACGGCTCAGGTCAAATACCCTATCTCTCTTTTTCGCGCATCGTCAGTATTCTCTCAGCTAACCACAAGTCTTCAGGTGTGGTAACCTTAATATTCTCTTGCATTCCTTCCACCATATGAACGGGATGCCCTATCCATTCTAACAAAGATGCGTCATCTGTACCATAGTAACTTGATGCAGACGCTCTTTCATGGGCTTCTTCCAATATTCCTCGGTCGAATATCTGAGGAGTCTGAACCCCACGCAAATAGTCCCGCGGCAAAGTCTCAAGCACATTCCCTGCCGAATCAACTTGTTTTACTGTATCCTTAATCGGAACCCCCATGATAGCGGCGGAATAGGTTTCTGTTTCTTTAAGAAATTTATGAAATACCGGCAATGTTAAAAGGGGCCGCGCCCCATCATGCACCACTATCCGTTGAATAGTGGGACTTAGAGCTCGAACCCCTGTGCGAACGGAATCTTGGCGCAGCACTCCACCTATACAGATCTTAACAACCTTTTTTAAATCATAAAATGAAACTAGTTCTTCAATAGTAGGAATGTCGCCTTCAGCACCTACAACCACAATTTCCGAAACATAATCAGATTCTTCAAAAAGTCCGATAGTATGCGCTAAAATTGGCTTATCCCTCAACGCCAGAAATTGCTTGTTGTATCCGGCCCCCATCCGTTTACCTTGACCGGCTGCCGGAATGACGATCCCGATATTAACCAATCGCATTCACCTCATCCGTCGGACGAAGGCCCATCGGCTTTTTTTCTAAAGAGTTTTTAGGCTTAGCAAAGATCATGCGACCGGCCGCTGTCTGAAGGACACTTGTTACTAAAACAACAACATTCTGACCCATATACCTCCGCCCCATATCCACAACAATCATGGTTCCGTCATCAAGATATGCGACTCCCTGCCCGGGCTCTTTTCCTTCTTTCATGACTTGAACTAACATTTCTTCTCCTGGTAAAACAATAGGTTTCAGAGCATTAGCTAGTTCGTTAATATTTAGAACCTTAACTCCTTGAAGCTCCGCCACTTTATTGAGGTTATAATCATTAGTCAATAAAGGGGAATTTAAAACTTGTCCTAACCTTACAAGTTTGCTGTCAACTTCATTTATATCATCAAAATCCTGTTCATGAATATGAACTTTAATAACAGTTTCCTTAGAAATCTGATTAAGGATATCGAGACCTCTGCGGCCTCGATTTCGTTTAAGCAGATCCGAAGAATCCGCTATATGACGAAGCTCTTCCAGCACAAAGCTGGGAATTAACAATACCCCTTCCAAAAAACCGGTTTTAACGATGTCGGCTATTCGTCCATCAATAATCACACTGGTGTCCAGTATTTTATAACTTACTGACTCACGAGAAAGGCCAGCCTTACCTTCCTTATTCTTGTCCCCTTTATCAGCCTTATCTCCAGACTTTTCCGCCTTTTCTCCCCGATCACGAAATTTCGGGAAAAAATTAAGGAAGCCTAGAACATCTTCTTTGCGTTTCATTCCAATTGTCAAACCTAGATAACCCAAAAAAAGACTAAGTAGCACTGCCAAAAGTGGGCCAAAAAACTTAATACTGACAAACGAGTTTCCAAATAAACTTGCAATAATAAGTCCAATAATACCCCCAACGGCCCCACCCATAAGATCATTTGTGGGAACCCTTGTTAACCTTGAATCCATCCAACGCATTAAAGCAATAAAAGAACGAATACTAACAGGGGCAACTAAAAATCCTATGATGCCAAATAAAACACTCATTATGGCGTAGGTCCACACAAGGGAACCATTCCAGCCTAGGGTATTTAAAAAATCGAGGCTAATAAGGATATAGTTGAGATAAAACCCTACCGCCCCTAATAACAGAGTGATGATCCCGCGTATTAAATTGCGAATCATCTTTTCACCTCCTTTTAACCTATTTTGACTAAAAGTCTTCCCAATTATACTTTGGTTTTCATAATTTTTCAACCAATTCCAATAAAACCCTTCTCTTAGCGGAATTTCCATTAGTTAAATTGCTTGGCCATAGCCACTTTACCATACTTATAGTGGTTTTCCAAAAATGCTGATTAAGTAAAATGTAGGTCTTTCAACATTATTAACCAGATAAGTCTTTGGTAAAGTTCTTGGGGATGCCAAATCTTCGAACGTCCTTTAAGTCATGGCTAATTCTTCAACATGCTAGAAAATACCTTGCCAAAACTTTAGTTGTGATAGCTGCATACAAGTACAATTAAAATTCGTCAGCCATGACCTCAATAAGACGCCCTAATCCGAATGAAAAGATTCTAGACTAAACCAAAGCGGAGGAAAGCCACTGCCTGACTGCTTCTTCTTCAGATCCCTCAGTCAAAACCAGTTCACTAATCAGAATCTGACAGGCATTCTCGTACATTTTCTTTTCCCCTGTTGAAAGCCCTTTTTCGTTTTCTCTTTGCGAAAGACTCCTAACAACATTTGCAACTTCGAAAATATTCCCGCTCTTGATTTTCTCTAAGTTTGCACGATAGCGCCGATTCCAAGCTAAGGTATTTGCTGTGTCTTTTGTTTGTAGAACCTCTAGAACATCTTTCACCATAGTAGGAGAAATTACTTGCCTTAAGCCAAGGTTCTCCACATTCTTCAAGGGAATAAATAATTTCATATTCCCCACAGGCAAGTGCATGACATAATATTGGCTTTTCTCTCCAAGAACTTCACGTTCTTCGATCGATTCAATAATCCCAGCACCGTGCATCGGATAGACAACTTTGTCACCAACCTTAAACATTCGGCCACCCCCTAATCCTATTATAGCAAGTAACATAGCCGGGGTCAAAATTTTAAAATTATATCATACAAGCCTTTAACCTGTCAATTTACCTTTTTTGCCCTTATTGTTGTTGAAAATTGACAACTGACCCGGCATCTCGGTATAATAGAGATGGCAGAAAGGAGTGAGGATAGCACACATGGAGCAACTCACTGACCAATTCCAAGACACAGTAAGGTCTCTCTTAATCCGTCACCAGAGCATTTTGGACATCATCTCCAAAGGACAAGAAACCTCAGCTCGGGTTAACCGTGCAGTGGTTAAATCTGTGACCAGTTGTGGATGCCACGCAGTGAATGCTCGTAAAAAACCAATACCACCAGATGCGAGCCTCGCCGATTTGAAGGAGATCTTGGACAGCCAGCTCGAAGGAGCCATTTGTGATAACTGCCAAGATATCATTGCTGCAGAATTGGGAAAACAACTGTTTTACATAGCTGCTTTGGCCAATGCTCTTGACATTTCCCTTAGTGATGTTCTTTACCAAGAACTCAAAAAACTGCAAACACTAACAATTTTCAATTTGACCTAGCAATTCATTAGCTAAATACGGGTTTAAGCAATTAAGCTCCTGCGCCAGCAGGAGCTTTTATATTTATGTTTCCAAATGAAGAGGTTATAGCGGTTTAAACATTTTTTTGCCTGCCCCACACAACGGGCATCTCCATTCATCAGGCAACTCCTCAAAAGGGACATCCTTAGGTATTTTACTCTTTTTGCATCCTTTTTCTGGATTATAGATATATCCACAACTTGAAACCTGGCATTGCCACATTTTGCTTTCTTCGTTCATTCTACTCACCTCCATAACTAGTTTAAACATTATCTCTAAAAAATTCAATGAGTTAGGGGTTCTTTGAGGGACTAAGAAGGAGATTCCCAACGGGCATAAAGCAAAGAAAAATTATCGACCTCAGCAAAGAACACAAAAGAATCAGACCGATACGGCCTGGATCGCGAAATATCTATTCTTCAAATCCCATAACCAACGTTACTCTTGTGTAAAAAATCCTTCTTCATCTTCAGTACTTGGAAATTCCGTTTTAGTCTTAACTCTATCCTTCATCTTCAAATCCAAAATAACATCATAAAGAGTATTCTTCTCAATAATTTCTACATTCTTAAATTTAGAAATATCTCGCATAGAATTTTTAGCAATATAAACTCGCTTAAACCCCATTCTGTCAATCTCCCGAATTCTAGCCTCAATAGCAGGTACCTTTTTTAGTTCTCCGGTAAGTCCTACATCTGCTACAAATACTGTATCATTAGGAATTGCTCGCTCTTTTACAGAAGAAACAATGCACATGATAATTGCCAGACTGACAGATTGTTCTTTAAGCTGGAGACCTCCTGTGGTTTTAATGACTACATTTTTATCGTAGAGGCTGATTCTGCCTCTTTGCTCCAAGATAGAAATCAAAGTGTTTAACTGATCTCTTCTCAAGCACTCTGCTATTCTCGACGGATAGGGGGTAAAGGATTTAGAGACAAGGCTTTCCACTTCAACAATAATTGGCCGCGTTCCCTCTTTGATTACCGTCAAAGCACATCCCGAAACGGTTTGTCCTTCTCCTCTTTGAGTCATAAAGAACTCTGAAGGATTATCAATGGATTGCATTCCTTCTTCTGTCATTGAAAAAAAGCCTATTTCTCCTGTACTTCCAAATCGGTTTTTTGAACACCAAGCTCCCCGTAGTTCTTCCCCATTCTCACCGTTTAGAATCAAGACAGCATCTACCAAATGTTCCAGAGCACGGAGCCCGGCAATTTCATCATCCTTCGTCATTTGCCCAACCATGATTACTGCTCTGGGCCGATTGTTGTTCTTAGCGATTTTCAGGAGTTCGTTGGCACACTCCATTGTCTGAATCGGTGAACCCGGGCGGGAATTGTGCTCTTCCAGAGAAAAGGTCTGAATACTGTCAATAATAATCAGATCCGGATCCAGCTCCTCAATTGAGGCTAAAACATGGTTCATGCTCGTATCAGATAATACCCAGATGCTGCTCCTAGAGCCATTAAGAATTCTATCAGAACGATTTTTGATTTGACTATCACTTTCTTCGGCTGAAGCATACAAGACTTTATAACCCTTCTTAGCAACATCATCAGCGACTTGTAACAGCAACGTCGACTTTCCTGCGCCCGGTCGGGCAGTCAAGATAATGATCGAATCCTTAACAATGCCACCACCCAGTACTCGGTTGAATTCACTGATACCGGTTACAATTCTATCGCTATTACCCGCTAAGACCTCAAACAACCTCTTCGGCGCAGACTTTCTCTGACTTTGTGGGGTCATAGTTTTAGGCTGACTTACTGTCTCCTCTAAAGTATTCCATTCTTCACACTTTGGACACTTTCCCAACCATCTAAGGCTTTCGGAGCCGCAATTTGAACACCGATAAATAACTTTAATCTTCAATCCAACGCCTCATTTCTGGAAGACGATTTCTAACTGCCTTGAAACTAATTATACTCTTTATTCCTACATTATAAAGGCAGAATAGAAGGAGCAATGTACGCATTGCTCCTTCTATGTCGGTCATCACTTTTCTCTGGAATCAGAGAGCATCAACTTTTGGAAAATTTCATTTTCCCCTCTTCTGCTTCAACGATAATCCGGTCTCCGTTTTTAAAGACCCCTTCAAGTATTTTTTCAGAGAGTGCATCTTCAATTAATCGTTGAATTGCTCTGCGCAAAGGCCGTGCTCCAAAAACGGGATCATTACCCTCTTTGGCAATTAGTTCAATGGCACTCTGCTCTACCTGTAGTTCCAAGCCATTCTCACTCAAGCGCTTATTGACTTGGCGCGTTAAAATGTCGGCAATCTTCAGTAAGTGTTCATCTTGGAGGGAATGGAAGACTACTATCTCGTCAATCCGATTTAAAAACTCCGGGCGGAAGGAGCGCTTTAATTCTTCCATTACATGCCCGCGCATATTCTTATAATCCGTCTTTTCATCTTTTTTAGGAGCGAAGCCCATTGCTTCTTTTTTCAGGAAGGAGGAGCCGACATTGGAAGTCATGATGATTACAGTATTTCTAAAGTCAACGGTTCTTCCTTTGGTGTCTGTTAAGCGCCCATCTTCCAGGACTTGGAGCAAGATATTAAATGCTTCAGGATGGGCTTTTTCGATTTCATCGAGCAAGACAACACTATAGGGTTTACGTCTTACCGCCTCTGTAAGCTGCCCTCCCTCATCATGTCCAACGTATCCCGGAGGCGCTCCCACAAGGCGAGAAACCGCATGCTTTTCCATATACTCTGACATGTCAATTCGAATAAGAGCTTTCTCGTCCCCGAACATCCCCTCTGCTAATGCCCTTCCCAGCTCGGTTTTTCCGACACCTGTTGGACCAAGGAATATGAAGGAGCCGATAGGTCTTTTAGGATCCTTTAAACCCGCCCTCGCTCTGCGAACAGCTCGAGCCACAGCAGTGACTGCATCTTCCTGACCAATGAGTCTTTGGTGCAGAAGATCTTCAAGATGTAGAAGCCGTTCACTTTCCTCTTCAGCGAGTTTCTTAACAGGAATCCCCGTCCAGCTGGCAACAATCTGAGCAATATCCTCCCCAGTAACCATTGCGTTTTCTTTATAGCGCTGATGCTCCCAAGCTCCACGTTGCTCAGCTAATTCAGCTCGTAATTTTTGCTCCTGATCACGTAATCCCGCAGCCTTCTCAAACTCCTGACTGGAAACAGCCGCTTCTTTCTCTTTCTTTAAACGTTCCGCTTCTTCCTCCAGTAATTTCAGATCAGGTGGAGCCATAAAACTAGCCAGTCGAACCCGGGAAGCTGCTTCATCCATTAAATCAATGGCTTTATCCGGTAGAAAGCGATCTGAGATATAGCGATCGGATAAACGGGCAGCGGCTTCAATGGATTCATCAGTGATTTTCACCCGATGATGAGCCTCATAGCGATCTCTTAAACCACGTAGTATGATAACAGCTTCCTCCACAGTCGGCTCCCCCACTGTAATAGGTTGGAAACGACGTTCTAAAGCAGAATCCTTCTCAATATATTTTCGATATTCCTCAAGAGTTGTAGCTCCAATGCACTGTAATTCACCTCTAGCTAAAGCAGGCTTTAAGATATTAGCAGCGTCAATTGCACCTTCAGCAGCACCGGCCCCTATTAAGGTATGCAATTCATCAATGAACAAAATAATGTTTCCATCGGCCCGAATCTCTTCCATAACTTTCTTAAGCCGCTCCTCAAATTCACCCCGGTATTTACTTCCGGCGACCATGGCTGACAAGTCTAGGGTAATGACCCGCTTATTTACCAAAATTTCAGGAACTCTATTATTAACAATCCCTTGAGCCAACCCTTCGGCAATGGCGGTTTTTCCCACCCCCGGCTCCCCAATTAAAGCCGGATTATTTTTGGTGCGCCGACTCAAGACTTGTATGACTCGCTCTATTTCCTTTTCCCTTCCGATTACAGGATCCAAACGTCCTTCCCTGGCTTGTAAAGTCAGATCTCTTCCAAACTCATTTAAGGCTGGTGTATTCACTGAACCGGCATTTTTGGAAGCCGGAACTGAATTAGCAACCGGTATGGCAGCTTCATCAAACTCCCCACCCAGTAATTTGGCAACTTGTTTCCATACCCTTTCAGGACTTACATTAAGATTTGCTAAGATACGAGCAGCAATTCCCTCTCCTTCCATGATGAGACCCAAAAGTAAGTGCTCAGTTCCAATATAATTAACTTCTTGGCGATGAGCTTCCTCATTAGCCAATTCTAAGACTCTTTTTACCCGAGGAGTGAAACCCACTTCCCCTTTAATTGCCTGGCCAACTCCCGTGATTTGTTCAATCTGACCTAGTATCTTTGCAAGATCTAAGTTCATTCCCGTTAGAGCTTGGGCAGCAATACCTTCTCCTTCTTTAATAAGTCCCAATAAAACATGCTCAGTCCCTACAACTTGATGGCCCATTCTTTTGGCTTCTTCTTGGGCAAGCGCTAATACCTTTTGTGCTCGTTCAGTATAACGTCCCTTCATTATCTTTCATCCTTTCTGTCCTTTGTCCTATACTTCTATGATTTCATTTATTCAGATGTCTAAACCGGATCTAAGCAATCCGTTCTCGTACCAAACGTGCCCGTTCCTGATCCCGCTGACCGGGATCCAGTTCTCGGTCAAGGATATACTGTAAGCACCCCGGACGGGTATCAACAATTAAGGTTGCAAAACAATCCTTAGTTTTAGGCAATAGACCCATGTCTGTACCTAAGCGATCATGGGATAAAAGATGCATTGCATCTTCAGAGGAAAGCAATCGAGCGTTCTGCAAGGTTCCTCTGGCTCGCCAAACCTTATCTTCTAACAGTACCGGAGTCTGCTGACGAAGAAGATCCCGAGCCTGTAGTTCGTGCTCAACAATCTGTCCGGTTACCGCGTCCAAATGAGAGAGGATGTCTTCTTCACTTTTGCCGAGAGTAATTTGGTTCGAAATTTGATAGATATGCCCAAAAGCTTGTGACCCCTCACCATATAACCCGCGTACAGCAAGCCCCAAACGAGTCACTGCACCTAAAACCTGCTGAACTTGTTTTGTGATAACAAGTCCCGGCAAATGAACCATAACCGAAGCTCTTAACCCTGTCCCTACATTAGTAGGACAAGAGGTTAGATATCCTTGACTCTCTCTATAAGCAAAATCTAGCTTTGCCTCTAATCGATCATCGAGGGCTGTTGCTAAGCGATGTGATTCTAGAAGTTGATTTCCTGGCAAAAGCACTTGAATTCGTAGATGATCTTCTTCATTGACCATTACCGCATAGCGATGATCAGGAGCCAAGGCTACACCTCTAGCCCCAGTGGACCCTCCCAAACTTGGACTAATCAGATGTTTTTCTACAAGAACTTGTTGTTCGATAGTATTCAGTTCTGTTAAAGGTATATAAATCAGATCAACATTATTACCCTCATTATCCACTAAAACTTGGGCAACTGTTTTTTCAACCTGGGCAGCACCTTCTGAATTAAGCCCATGGGGAAAAGGAAAATCATCAAGGTTACGTGCTAACCTCACTCGGCTGCTTATAACAACCGGAGAATCAGTTTCGCTCATCCAGGCGCTGTGCTGCAACAATAGTTCCTTACGATTCACTTTTTTCCCCTCCCTTTGATTGCTCAAATTTACGGATCTGATCTCTTACTACAGCAGCCTCTTCAAAGGCTTCTTGTTGAATCAAGGCTTGGAGTTTTTCTTTAAGTTTTCGTTGTTCCAGGCGATTTCTGAGATCTGCTCCCCGTCTTGCCGGAATCTTTCCGACATTTTGACCGCCTCCATGAACTCTCCTCAACAATGGTTCAAGCTGCTTTTCAAAGGTTTCATAACAGGTACTGCACCCAAGTTTTCCGACTTGCGTAATTTGGGAGAAGCTGATTCCACATTTAGGGCAGGTCATCTCTGCCGGTTGGTCTTTTGTAGGGGCATTAAAGCCAAAGAGTGCCTGTAAGAACTCGGGAACTATGGCTGGGTGAAAGACAAAACTTACCTCTTGGGTATTTTTGGCGCACGCCTCGCAAAGATGAACCTCCCGAGTTTTTCCATTCTCTGTTATGAAGAATTGCATAATAGCTTCTTTTTGTTTACAATGCTGACAAAGCATTTCAAAACCCCCTTTTAGACTAAATCATCTCGACTCAGTGTTGTTAAAATATCTTTCATTAGAGATGCACGCAATGTGTCCCAATCTCTAAATTCTCCTGCTAAATTGTTTCCCGAAAGGATGCTCTTAATCAAGGCAGCCTCCCGAATTGTCACTAACTCCTCATCTAAGAGCCTGTTAACCAAAGCATTTGATCGATCACGAGAGAGGTGTTCTCCAATCAATTGGCGCATAACCTGCTGGTACTGTCCCTCAATTCCGAGGCCCAAGCGAATAATCCTAAGATACCCCCCGCCCCCCCGCCGACTTTCCACCAGGTATCCACGTTCAACTGTAAATCGGGTATCTAATACGTAGTTAATCTGCGATGGGACACATTCAAACTCTCCTGCAAGTTCGCTTCTTTGTAACACAATGTAACCTTCTGTCGTCTTCTCTAAAATCTGTTTTAGGTATTCTTCAATGCGATCCGCTAGGTTTCCCATTGCTTATGTCTCCTTGTCAGTTAATATTTTTTAGATTATTGACCTTTCCTGACCTTCTATTAATATGATACCGAACTTCTATTAAATTTGCAAAGATTTTTATAAAAAAAATAAGAAGGCACTAGTAATTTATACTAGCCCTTCCTCCTGAACAATATGCAAAGGGATACCCTATTTCGAGAACAAAACAAAGTAGAACCATGAAGATAAGGTTAAAATACCAACACTCCCTAACAGCCAAATTACCGGTTGGCCTTCGATGCGCTTAGTATAAACATCTTTCCGTGGAAACTCGTCCCAGATTTGCTCTATCTCTTTGGAATGCGATGGTTTATCTATTAAATTATCTATCGGTTTATCCGTTGATTCACCAAGCTTTCGCATCCCGGTTTTGGATGAAGTCACTCGCGGGGATATGTCATTCCATTGTAAGGTACCCTGTAGCATAAGCTGTAGTTCCCTTGAACTTAACGATACATATTTTTCTTTCATGGTTGCCTCCACTAATCTCGGATCAAGGACTATAAAGAATTTGCCCACGTATGCTATTCGCGACCTACAAAAAAAATCCCTGCTGCTTGAGCAAGGACGTTTGTCCTGAAATATTTACATAATCACCCTTTATAAGCCATCTAGCTTCAAATAACCAGCAAGGTGTTGCTTAGTTGGCATATTTCATGTTTAGACTTCAATTAATTCCCGTGGAGTCGTAGATAAATATCGCGCGCCTAGTTCAGATTCGATGACAACAGTATCTTCAATTCCGACAACTCCAACTCCTGGAAAAACAAACTTTGGTTCGATTGCTACAACCATCCCCCTTTTTAAAACTGCTTTTGAACCTTTACTGATGGTTGGAAGTTCATCCAGTTCCAGCCCCACTCCATGTCCGATAAAACTAACTCTGCTTGTTCCCAAACCCATAAAATTCTCCCCATAAGGAGTATTCTCACTAACCCACCCTAGAATTTCCTCATAGATATCACCGGCAATCCTTCCCGGAATTAAGGCACTCCGGATTCTCTCTTCAACCAACCGGGCAGTTTCATAGGCCATTCTAAGCTCTTGAGATAAAGGCTTCAAGCTTAATATTCTAGTTTGATCAATTTGATAGCCGTTGACCACTGTTACCATATCCACAACGATTGGTTCACCTATTTGAATCTTATCCATTGATGCGCCATTTGGATGAGCAACTGAAATACCTAAACCGGTTACCGGCCCATCAAAACTACTGCGTACAGCAGCCCGTGCACCTGCAGTTATTACACCGACATGAAACTCTGAATCAAATCCTCTCATTCGGACATGCCCCCCATGCCCTAATGCTCTGGCTTTGCCTTCTAATAAACCCTCAAGTTCAACTTCTGTCATACCCGGCCGAAGAACTTCCCTAGCGAATTCCAGGACTATGGGCAAGATTTGGGCACTCTCCTCCAGCCTGGCTATCTCCCAGTCTGATTTTACTGAACGCTGCAGACGAATTTCACCGGAAATATCTACTAATGTAATCTCTGGGAAGGATTTGCGATAACGTTCAAAATTATTTACCGGAAGAACGTCTAGTTCTAAACCCATTACTCTTGGCAAAGGAAGTCCTGCTTCTTGAATATCTTTGGGAATTTTCGATATCCCTTTCAAGGGGATCACCTCCCAAGAACTTTCACTCTTGGCTCTCTCAAAATCCCGATAAGCCAGCACAATTGGCTTCCCTTTATCCGGGATATAGACATGCACATTTTGCGCTGTTCCGCTGAAATAGAGAGTATCTGCCCTTTGAACCAAAAGCGCACCTTCAGCACCTTTTTTCTGGAGACTTACTTGAAAATCCGCTACTCTCTTTTGTAGCTCTGTTAATGGTGTCCTCACTCATTCTCTCCCCCTCGTTTACTTAATATTCCGAATCTTTTACTACTATTATGTTCACTTTCTTCTAAGATTGCAAGGTTTATCCTTATTAAAACAAGTGTGTCTTGAGGAAGTGCGACCCAGCCTCGGTTTCCGAGTGTTTAGGAGCCATTCAAAAACTTACTTGCCAAAATTTCAAGGTAGTAATTAAAAAGCAGTCTGCTTTCACTTCGATGGAAGTGGAAGAGACTGCTTTTGCTTTGCTGCCGGGTGAAATGCAGCTGTAGAACCAAGATTTATAAGTTTGAGAACAACTATACTAGTATTTCTCCGGCAGTTCTTCAAAGTAACCCTGGGGATGAGCACAGGCGGGACATTGACCTGGTGCCTCAGGGCCTTCATGAATATAACCACAGTTTGTGCATTTCCACACTGTTGGGGAATCTTTCTTGAAAATAGTCCCCTGCTCAATCCCCTTAGCATAATGATCAAACCGTGTCATATGATGTTTCTCGACTTCGGCAATTTTCTTAAAGGCTACAGATATATCGGAGAAACCTTCCTTCTCGGCGATATCGGCAAACTTTGAGTAGATTTCAGCCCACTCTTCCCTTTCTCCTGCAGCTGCAGCTTTTAAGTTTGTCAGGGTATCTTTATAAACCAACGGATAATCGGCGTCTACATGGATAATCTCTGTCTCTTCCTTTGTGTGAGCAACAAGAAGTTTATAGAAGACCTTAGCATGCTCCTTCTCATTATCTGCCGTTTCTTCAAAAACAGCTTGGATATGTTGATACCCCTCATTCTTAGCAACTCCGGCAAAAAATGCATAACGATTACGTGCTTGTGACTCTCCTGCAAAGGCATCGCTTAAGTTTTTGAAGGTCTTAGTTTCCGAGAATTTCATAATTCACACACTCCTTTTCGGTAGTGTCTCACAACTGACCCATTTTTTATGCTTAAAAACTTTGACTTTTGATCTACGAGACCATCAAATCTTGTACTAAGTCTTAAATATTGCTTTAAGCAGTTATGAAGGTTTCCTTATAGGAATGTCGAATTATTATTGAAGGGAAACTATACACCTAAGGTGGTCTTACTTTGAAATTCAAACCTCTAGATATTCCGCCCGCAGTCATGATTTTAATTATTGGCGGATTTACACAATCAGCCGGTCATTCTCTGATGTGGCCCTTAAATAGTCTCTTTATGCATTCTGTATTAAACCGTACATTAACAGAAGCCGGTACACTGCTTGCAATTCAATCAGCAGTCTCTCTAATTGGCCAAATCTTCAGTGGCTTCCTGGCGGATCGTTTTGGACCCAGACGAATTATGATTATAGGTCTCGTGGGAGCTGTTCTCTCCGTCGGCTCCATAGGTCTCCTGCCTATTTGGGAGGTTTACGTCCCTGGACTTATCTTTTTTGGCTTAGCTCAAGCCTTCATCTTCATTCCACTTAACGCCCTTATAAATTCTATCTGGCCTGAAGGAGGGCGGCGTGGATTCAATCTGCTTTATGTTTCCAATAATGCCGGAGTAGCTGTTGGTACCGCTATAGGAGGATTGATTGCCCAGGTATCATTTCGTCTTATCTTCTCACTTAATGCCATAGCTTTTTTAATTTATCTGCTTTTAGTCCTCATTGGTATTTCTAAGCAAGAAACTCATCCTAAACCGGTACCGACTAGGTCAAAGGCTAAGCGACTATCCAGAGATAGGAGCCTTAATGTACTGTTTTCTTTAGCAGGAGGAATATTCCTAGTCTGGGGAGCCTACGTACAACTTGTGACCATTTTACCGGTGGTAATGAACCAACGAGCTTTCTCTCTAATTTCCTATAGTGTGCTTTGGACGCTTAACGGCGTTTTTATAGTAACATTACAGCCATTTTTAACTTGGATTATTCATAAATGGGCCAACTCTTTCCAACGCCAATTCTATCTGGGCAGTCTTCTTATGACCCTGGGCTATGTAATTTTTTTAGGCCAATTACCTTATATGTCTTATGTGATTGCCATGTTTATAATAACACTAGGGGAAATGCTCATTTTGCCAGCAATACCGGCGGCTGCAGCTCAAATCTCTCCGCCGGGAAAAGAAGGTGCCTATCAAGGGGTTGTGGGGGGAGCTACCTCCGGTGGGCGGATGATTGGCCCCTTATTAGGGGGGATAATGTATGATTTCGGTGGCGGCTCTAATGTATGGATCCTTGCAATTGGCTTTATGGGTATGTCTTTAATTTTGTTTTTCACATATGGAAAAACACTTAAAAACTTTCTCTCTTTCCGAAGTACTAATCAGAGTCTTAATTAGAGTGTTACTTTCAAACAATTTTATTAACCACTACATAAGGTAACCACACCTTACAAAAACTGATCCTTAGATTGAATAAAGAACAAACTGTATGTCGGAAAGGAACTCTGCCAATGTCATATTATACAAAACCTTATATATATTGTCCTTTATGTGCTAACCCTCTTAAAAAAACTGTGATCGACAACCAACTTCGGAGCTCATGTCCAAACTGCTCCTATATTGATTGGGGGAATTTTTCTCTTGGAGTCGGAGGGGTACTCTGGAATAATGAAAAAGTTCTTCTTGTACAACGCAACCATAATCCCGGTAAAGGAGTATGGACAATCCCAGGAGGATACGTTAATCAAGAAGAACCAATTGAGGAGGCAATTGAACGGGAGATCCTTGAAGAGACTGGGATAAAGGCTAAACCTCTATCGATTATAGCCCTCCGGGATCGACCATCTGAAGATTCCTCCGAGAAACATGATCTATATATTATCTTTTTAATGAGCTTTCAAGGCGGATCTCTTAAAGGACAGAAGGAAGAAGTCAGTAATCTGGGCTTCTTCACCTTAGAACAATGTGCTGCTCTTCAGATTCCTCAACTAACCTTAAAGGCTATCGAGGTTTCCCTTACTGATACTAAAGGTCTTACTAGAGCCAGCGATCTGAAGCTTCTTGGCAGTTTGGCGTCATTTTACCATTTAAGCTAATCCCCGCCTAGAATTTAGTGGTTGCTTATCCTCCTGCTGAAAGGAATCGTAAGCGAAAGGCTTTAAGAATGCCAGTCCAGTCCTCTTCAGTAACTTTAAAAGTTACTTGAGTCGCCGGAACCTGAATTGATCCTATCTGGCAAAGCCATGTATCACTGAGGTCAACCTGCCAGTTGGGCCCAATAAGGGTGCCCCTTTCATCTAATTTTCCCCCGATAGAAATAAAATACTCTAAGAGGTCTCTTCGGGGCATTCCTCTCATCTCCAACGTGTATTCTTTATCTTCCATAGGCTTACACTCCCCTAGGAAGTACAAAGATAGGTTTTTTATTATCTATTCTTTGTACCTCCGTCAATTAAATGCCTAATTGCAGCAATTGGATGAGTATAGATCATTCTTGGGCCCGAATAACGCATTACTTCTTTAATTTTGCTACGCATGAGGGGTTTATAACAATGTACCGGACATTTAGAGCAGGTTGGCTTACTTTCCCCAAATTTGCAATGATCTAGGCGATTCATGGCATAGTCAGATAAATCCTGACAACCCAGGCACAATTCACCCTTAGTGTGGTGATGCCTTTTGCAATACAGCTTAATCATCCTCTGCACAGTAGCTTTTTCACGATCTAACCTAATTCCTATCTAACTCATCTCCCTTTCATGCTATGCATGTTATTGAGCAATTAGGGGAATCTACCTTTGATACTTTATTAAAGGAGGCTGCTTATAATGGCAAAGAAGACCAATAATAAATCTCGAAAACCCGATAATACTGAGAAAATTCCTTTTCCTCATGAATCTGATAAAATTGGCAAAGACGTATCAAAAGAACGTGTTTAAACCGGCTAATTTTCTGTAGCACTGTCACTGACCCTCAATTTGAGGGTCAGTGGCAGCTTTTTTGTTCTTCTAGGCAATCTTGAAGGTACAATGCCGCAGCTGGGTTATTAATGCCAACCTTATTTAATTGGATTTAAATAGGTTTAGAAACTCCTTGGGAATACTAGCCTCATAACGTACTTCTTCTCCACTGATTGGGTGTTTGAAGGCTAACACCCGGGCATGAAGTCCCAGGCGCGCAATTGGTTGCTTTGTCGAACCATACTTTTTATCGCCAATTACACTATGTCCAATATCCTTCATATGAACCCGAATTTGATTTTTTCTCCCAGTTTCTAAATTTACTTCTAATAAAGAGTAATGTTTATTTTTCTTAAGCACTTTGTAATGAGTTATTGCTTTCTGTCCACCATTAGGAGTACGACTCGAGTACATGATGAAGGCCTTACTCTCAGTAAGCCAAGAAGTAATTGTACCTTCTTCCTTGTTTACGGAGCCTTCTACTACCGCAACATAAGTCCGCTCTAAGACTGTTTCTTTCCAGGATTTTTGCATCATTTGTTGTATCTTTTCACTTTTGGCAAACATCATTACTCCACTCGTCTCTCGGTCAAGACGATGCAGCACAAAGATCTTATTTTTAGGATCTCTTTTCTTAACATGATCGCTTAAGATACTATAAGCGGTCTGTTCCTTTTCGGAATCTGTAGCAATCGAGAGGAGCCCGGCCTGTTTCTCAATGATTATTAGATATGGATCTTCATAAACAATATTTAGACCCTCAGGTTGCTTTTCTATCAACACCTTATTCCAATTCACGACAACTTGTTGCCCTTCTTGAAGAGGATAGTCAAATTTTGATGTAATCTCAGACCCCACGGAAATCTGACGATGAGCCAAAAGAGACTTAATATCTTTGCGGCTTTTCTCAGGAAATTTAGTCATCAGGAACTTCATCAGCTCAACCGGCTCAGTTACCTCAAGCCGGGTTTTTCTTTCCTTTTCAGTCATTGCTTTTTGCTCCCTTTAAAGATATACATTTTGCATACCCCTTCGTTTATGTATTTACTTCTCTAAAAAATCTATAGCCCTCAGAGGAAGGCCCGAGCGACCCATTTTCGTCCTTGTTAATCTCTCAATTTTACCAGCTATTACTGTCAACGGCAAATTCAATATCCCAAGCAAAACAAAAAGGGCCCTTGCGGGCCCTTTTTAGACTTAAGGAAAACTCCTATTTATATTGATTAGCAAGTCTCTTCTTAAGGTTTTCAGCTACGAGTGCAGGCTCAATAGGATTCCTAGCAATTCCACTTTCGATAGCAGCTTTTGCCGTTGCGGCAGCAACAGCCGGAGCTACTTCAGGATTCAAGGTGCTAGGCATAATAAAGTTAGCATTGAGCTCTTCCGCAGAGACGCACTCAGCAATTGCTTTTGCAGCTGCAATCTTCATAGCATCATTAATATCAGTTGCCCTGACATCAATAGCGCCACGGAACATACCAGGGAAGGCTAATACATTATTTATTTGATTTATCACATCAGAGCGACCTGTAGAAATGACAGCTGCGCCAGCCTCAAAAGCTCTTTCTATTGGCCAAATCTCAGGAATGGGGTTGGCCTGACAGAAGACAATAGGATCTTTGGCCATTGATCTGATCATTTCTTCGTTAAGAACGTCTGCTGCCGATACTCCAATAAAGACATCAGCACCTACCAGCGCTCCCGCAAGGTCTCCGCTATATTTTTCAGGGTTAGTTGCTGCAGCAATTTGTTCTTTCCAAGGGTTCATACCTACTGTACGGCCTTGGTAAATTGCTCCTTTGGTATCACACATGATAACGTTTTTGAGACCTACACTCATCAACAGCTTGATGATTGCAATTCCCGCCGCACCTGCACCATTAGCCACGACTTTAATATCTTCAATATTTTTGCCGACAACTTTAAGGGCATTGTAGAGTCCAGCCAAGGTTACAACTGCTGTTCCATGCTGATCATCATGGAAAATAGGTCCTTTAAAAATCCCACGGGCTTTGAGTCCTTCTTCAATTTGAAAACACTCAGGAGCTTTAATATCTTCTAAGTTGACACCTCCGAAAGTAGGTGCTGTCAATTCGACGATCTCAATTATTTTGTCAACATCTTTGGTATTAACACAAAGCGGAAATGCATCCACATCGCCAAAGGTTTTAAAGAGAAGAGCTTTACCCTCCATAACAGGCATAGAGGCTGCAGCACCAAGATCTCCAAGTCCTAGAATAGCCGTTCCGTTGGAGACAATGCTGACAAAATTGGCATGGTTTGTATAAATATCAAGGTTCTCAAGATCTTTTCCGATTTCTTTGACAGGCTCAGCAACTCCAGGAGAATAGGCGAGCGTCAGGTCATCTCTGTCACTAGCTGGGCATGTTACTCTTACTTCGAGTTTACCTGGTCTCGCTGCATGAAAAGCCAGGGCTTCCTCACGAAGGTTCTTAATGCGACTCATATGCATCTCCCTCTCATACCTTATTAGTTTACGAGTAGCGGCAATAACTTTTCAAGAAATTGTTTGGTTACCCCTTTTAGAATGAGGTAACCAAACAACCTTCAATTTATCCGATGACTACCAGCCGTAAGACTCCCATCTTCTATAAGTGGGAGATAACGGCTGCTACGTCCCTGGATAAGTTCCTCTAAGCTTCAGCTGGAGTAAGTATTCCTCTTAGGCAAACTCCATCTGAAGCTAAGAGTCACTTGATTAC
>NZ_JMGA01000083.1 GCF_000765145.1 Desulfosporosinus sp. HMP52
CTGATTCGTCCTCTCTCTCTCGTGTTTGTATGTTTTTTTTTATATGGATGCGGCCCCCCCAGGTACCTCCGCTTAGGCCTTCTGCGGCGGCGTCAGTTGTGTATAAGATACAGCCCCCAAGCATTGTAGGCTTTACCGCCTCTCCATGCAATGGGTTCACTCCTGTGGATCGAAGCCGCCTGTCTTACGGGTCTATTATTCTTAAGAGTGTTTCGAGGATTTTGGAGTTTAATGTGGATTCAAGACTATACCGTTTTAAAGCTTTAGAATGTTTAAGGAAAGTGTGGTTATTTAAATGAGTGGAAATGACAAAGTTCGGTTTGCGATTATTGGTTGTGGACGGATTGCTCCCAAACATGCGGAATCTATCGTTGCTCTTCCAGAAGCGGAATTAGTTGCAGTATGCGATATAGTGCCGGAGTTAGCTCAGGCCTTTGCCGATAAATATGGAGCTGAGCCTTTTACAGATTATCTGGAAATGCTGAAGAGATCAGATATTGATGTTGTTACTATCGCAACTTCCAGTGGAATTCATGCAGAGATTGGAATTGCCGCCGCTGAAGCAGGCAAGCATGTGTTGGTTGAAAAGCCAATGGCCATGACCTTGAAGACAGCGGATGCCATGATTGCTGCCTGCCGCAAAGCAGGGGTGAAACTAGGAGTTATCCATCAAAACCGCTTTAATGACTCTATCAAACTTCTACGTAAAGCAGTTGAGGATGGTCGCTTTGGAAATTTAACTCACGGACAAGCTACTGTACGTTGGAATCGCAATGATAACTACTATACCCAGGCACCTTGGCGCGGAACCAAGCTCCACGATGGAGGGGTATTGATGAATCAATCAATACATAACATCGACCTCTTACAGTGGACATTTGGCCCAGTGGAGTCGGTTTTTGGATATACAGAGACGTTTATGCGCAAAATTGAAATGGAAGATATGGGAGCCGCTGTTGTCAAGTTTAAGAGTGGGGCCATCGGGATTATTGAAGCAGCTTCGACCATCTACCCTACGAACATAGAAGAGACCTTTAATGTTTTTGGCGAAACGGGATCTGTGATCGTTGGCGGAATAGCCGTAAACCGCATTGAAGTCTGGGAGTTCCCCGAGAGTACCGAAGAGAAAGCCCAGATCTTTGCCAGCCAAGCTGGGGATCCACCGAATGTCTACGGTTATGGACACCGGGAGATCATCTCAGATATGATTCAAGCCATCCGAGAGGATCGAACCCCTGCAATTCCAGGAGAAGAAGGACGTAAGGCACTGGAGATTATTTTGGCGATCTATAAATGCCAAGAGACGAAAGAGCCGGTTGTGTTTCCTTTAGTGGAGTAGGGAACGAGTCGCTGGGGTCAGGCGGCTTCGTCCACATCCTGCAAGACAAGCTAATTCGTGCGACGAAGACACTGTCTTCGCACGGGTTAAACCTTCTTGCAGCAGTGTCTTCGACCCTCAGCACTCCGAGGCTTGCCTACTCGCTTAGGCGGGAGCTTCACCAAACCTCCGGGTAATACCTGGTGTGAACCAGTGGCTTCGCTTCCCGCCCAAGCTTTG
>NZ_JMGA01000017.1 GCF_000765145.1 Desulfosporosinus sp. HMP52
ATTGACTCATGATTTATTTTTGAAACTCTTGCGAGTTTCTCTCATTGGCTGTCCTTGTTGTTTAGTTTTCAAAGATCAGGATTTGGCCATAACTTATAACTAAGTACTTCTAGCACTTGTTGTTAATACTATTGTTTCGAGTTATAATTACGAGCTCACCCGTTGTTGATAACCCTTCGTTGCGGCACTCAGTTATAATACCATTTTCAGCAATCGCTGTCAACAAGTTTTTTTCTCTTTTTCGCTGTCTCATCACCTAAGATTTAACTCTCGTGAGCGACATTTGTTATATTACCATATTTCCAAGTAAGGGTCAATGCTTTTTTCGACATTTATTACTGTTTCCGAGAACCCGCTACCTTAATGGAGCAGGGTTCCAGACGTTAATAATAAATAATGTCGAATTAACCAAAAGAAATTTCCCCCGTCTATTCTTTGCTATCAATTATTTTATGCTTTTCTAAGACTGCCCGAATTGTAAACCACTCCACCTCATCAGGAAGGAGATCTTTAATAGGTCGTAACTTTTCTCCTCCTACTTGTCGGATTGCTTCTAAGATATGCACTTCTTGCTCTTTAGGAATAAAATCATCCCAGGGCACATCATGTCCATCCAAACTGCAGCGCACAAAATGATTCTGAACTGTAATAGGAGTAACATTCCTGATTTTCGCAATAGCTTCTAACGAATGCCCTTCTTGATACATTAGGAATGTTTGAAGATGACTGGAGGCTTTCGTATTAGCGGCAATCTCAGGATTACTCTTATCTTGTTGAGCCAAACACTTAGTGCTAACACATTTTTCAGGAGAGCCTTCATTTGTATCAACTGCTGTATCTCCAAAAAACTTCTTAATCACTTCTAAAAATTCGTCCCCGTATTTTTCTAATTTCCGCTCCCCAACTCCACTAACACTAATCATTGCCCTGTGATCCTTTGGACAAATTTGAGCCATTTCTCTTAAGGTACTGTCTGCAAAAATCAGATATGGGGGGAGATTTTCTCGAATAGCTATTTCTCTGCGGAGTTCACGTAGTTTTTCAAACAGACTAACCTCTTCGCTTTCAACACGTAACGGTTTTTGCGTTATTTTCCGAGATACTTTCGCTTCTCCTTTTAAGACCGAAGCTGCATTAGGCTGAAGTTTTACGACTGGGTATTCTCCATTAGATAATTGCAAATATCCCTCTGCAACTAAATAGTTGATGAGATCCTTAATCTCTTGCAAGGGAACTTTATGCATAAGGCCATATGTTGATAGTTCATCAAAGCGAAGTTCTCGTATCTTAGCTTTTCGAGAGCCTTTCAAAACGTCTGCAACCATTCCTATGCCGAACCGTTCTCGCATGCGATAAATGCACGAGAATATTTTTTGAGCTTCCAAGGTAATATCTACAATTTCACGCTCATCGTTACAATTACTACAATTATCACATTTAGCTTGTACATTTTCTTCCCCAAAATACTCTAAAATTGTTTTGCGCAGACACCTAGGGGAATGGCAGTAATCAACCATACCTTGAAGCTTCTTTAACTCATTCATTTTTCGTTCTGGCTGAAAGACTGTCTGTTCAATCAAGAATCTTTGCAATACAACATCCTGAGGAGAAAACAATAAAAGGCACTCTCCTGGTTCTCCATCTCGCCCTGCCCGACCTGCCTCTTGATAGTATGCTTCCATGTTTTTAGGCATATTGTAGTGAATTACATATCGTACATTGGATTTATCAATTCCCATTCCAAAGGCATTTGTAGCCACCATGACGGTTATCTCATCAAAGAGGAAATCCTCCTGGGTTTTTTGGCGGTCTGGGTCACTCATACCAGCATGATATTTACCCACTTTCAAACCGCTTTTCGCCAAAAAACTTTGAAGATTATCTACCTCTTTGCGTGTCGCGGCATAAATAATTCCAGGTTGGTCAACGTGCGCTTTTGTATAATCAAGCACAAATTCCTTCTTGTTTTCTCCTCTAAAGGTAGAGAACATCAGATTTGGACGATCAAATCCTGTAACAAATATACTAGGTTTGTCTAGCTCTAATAATCGGACAATATCCGCCTGAACTTCCTCAGTTGCTGTTGCTGTAAAAGCACCAATGATTGGTTTTTGGGGGAGGGACTTAAGGAATGGCCCCAAATGAAGGTAGCTGGGCCTAAAATCATGGCCCCACTGGGAAACACAATGAGCCTCATCGATTACCAGGAAGGAGACCTGCAACGATTCTAAAAGACTTCGGAAACTATCCGACTCTAATCGTTCAGGGGCTATATACAAAAGCTTATATTTACCCCGGGCTACCCCGTCAATCCGTGACCTTACTTCATTAAGAGAAAGTGAACTATTAATAAACGTCGCGGGAACCCCATATTGTAAAAGGGCATCAACCTGATCTTTCATTAGAGAAATCAGAGGAGAGATTACCAGAGTCGTCCCTTTGAACAATAGGGCTGGTATCTGATAAGCGAGTGACTTTCCCGCTCCTGTCGGCATAATGGCTAGAGTATCTAAGCCCTGGAGTAAACTTCCAATCACTTTTTGCTGGCCATCTCGAAATTGAGTAAACCCGAAATACCTTTGCAATACCTCCAAGGCCTGCTTAATCATAATAATGAACATCTCCTTAAAGTTATCTACTTTATAAGCTGTCCTCATTATAACAAAAAATTAAGCCTAGAGGGGGGACTAACTATTCTTTATTCTTTCATCCCATCCCCCCATTCCAATTAGCGGAACAAAACGTACTCCTCCCAGATCTTCAGTTATCAATTTACCGGACATTGTTTTCTTCACACGTAATAAACTTTGCTCTCCCCTCTCCCCAACCGGAATCACCAAGCGGCCTCCGACAGCTAGTTGATCCAGCAAAGGATCCGGAATAACAGGCCCTCCTGCAGTAACTAAGATAGCATCAAAGGGTGCCCTCTCTTGCCACCCCAGAGTCCCATCCCCAATTCTTACTTCAATATTCTTATACCCTTGTTTTCTAAATCGTTCCTCTGCCAGGCTTGCAAGTACTTGATGCCGTTCTATTGTATAGACCCTCAAGGCAATTCGAGATAATATTGCCGCTGAATAGCCAGAACCTGTTCCTATTTCCAAAACTCGATCACTTGCTTTTAACTTTAACGCCTGAGCCATTAGAGCAACAATATACGGCTGACTAATTGTCTGTCCAGAATCTATTTCAAGTGGAGTATCATAATAGGCTAAGTCTTGTTTATCCTCTCTGACAAATTTGTGCCTAGGAACCAAAGACATGCTATTAATAACAGTCTCGTCTGTTATGTCTCGACTCAGGAGCTGCGTATGAACCATCCACTCACGTTCAGCCCGACGCTCTGAATAGGCATCTATACTATATTCTTTATTCAAATTACTCACCTTTTTTCTGTTTTTGTTATTCTATCCAAGATGAGTATCTTAAATTATAAAATCAAAATAAAACTCAAGGATATTCCCATTTGAGTTTTCTCTTGACTTCTATACTTTTCATTGCGCAAAAGAGTTAGGACATTTTAAATCAAACAATCCAAATAAAGCTGTATTATTCCAATACAAAAAGGCCTATCACAGGATAAGCCTTTTTGTCAGTAAACCCTTAGATTTTAATCAAAGAGTTAATTTCCACCTCTCTAAAACCAATATTGAATTTATTTTAACATTCATTCTAGGACTTTTCAGTAGTTCCCACAATCTTAATAATTTCTATCAGCAGATCTGCCGTTCTATACAAGTCTTCTTCTTTAATTGACTCCTCGGTGGTATGAGGCTTTTGCATTCCCGTCCCTAAAACAGCACAAGGTACACCATAACGGTTATAGTAGTTAGCATCACTGCCGCCACCAGTTACCCCCGTGACGACTTTTAATCCTGCAGACTTAGTAGCCTGACTGGCAATAACTACCACTTGAGATTCCTCAGTTAAAGTAAATGGTTCATATAATCGGATAACTTCAATTTCAGCAGCTGCACCCATTTCTTCGGCACAACGTTGAAAGGCATTACACATTCTATTAGTTTGGATCTCTAGCTTTGTCAAATCTCTACTTCTAGCTTCACAGGCAATAACCACTTCGTCTGGAACTATATTCGTTGCTCTGCCACCCTCAATAGTTCCAATATTCGCTGTTGTTTCTTCATCAATCCTGCCGGTTGTCATGCTAGCGATGGCCTTAGCTGCAACAACGATCGAGCTGACCCCTTCTTCAGGAGCAAAACCAGCATGAGCAGCCCTGCCTTTAATAACTACATTAATACGATCTTGACCCGGAGCTGCAAGAATTATTTCGCCCGGTCCTCCGACACAATCCATGACAAATCCCAGGTCAGCTTTCAAGAGGGTTCTATCCAGATGTTTGACCCCGTTGAGACCCCCTTCTTCAGCAACACTAAAAATAACCTGGATATCGCCATGGGGAATATTTTGCTCTTGGATCGTCCTTAGCACTTCTAAAATAGGAGCTATCCCGGATTTGTCATCGGCTCCTAAGATTGTTGCTCCGGCTGAGCTGATTATTCCATCTTTCATTATCGGCTCAATGTTAAGGCAGGGATCCACTGTGTCCATATGGGCAGACAACAAAATCACGGGTGCTTTTGGAAGATTACCCTTTAGGTAGGCAAAGACATTGCCACAATTCCCTCCAGCTTTTTGACCTGCCTCATCTTCTGTTACTTCCATACCTAAACCAACCAGGCGACTTTTAAGTATGTCGGCGATTTGGCGTTCATTCTTAGTAGGAGAATCAATTTTTATGAGTTCGAAAAACTCTGCCAATAATCTTTCCCGATTAACCATTTTATGTATGCCACCTCACAGTACCAATATCTCCATTATATCTCGGGATTACATGTATATGCCAATGAAACACGGTTTGGCCCGCCGTACTTCCTACATTTGCTCCAATATTATAACCATCAGGATGAAAGCGCTTATCTAACAACTCTTTTACTCTCTTAAGCAGTTCACCAACACTTGCCATCTCCTCAGCCGTGGCATCAAAGAAACTTGAAGCATGATTTTTGGGAACGATTAATACATGTCCTTCACTTACAGGGTATTTGTCATAAAATGCCCGCACAAGGTCATTCTCAACAAGATTAACTTCTGCTGGCAGTGTACAAAATACACATTCATTCATTAATATCCCCCCTATTTCTACGTCCCTAAGCTAAATGGTCTATTATGTTAATTTTGCCTGTTTTCCACTTAAAGTCAAGTGAACTTCCAGTTTAAATGCAAAACACCCACTCAAAGTGGGTGTCAAATTCCCTATGACTGCTTGGGCTTACTAGCTTGTCTTTTTCGCCCTTCCATAAATTAGCCAGCCGAAAAGCATCGAGGCTAGGATAATAAAGGCAGGATGAATATTCACTAAATATAGCAGGGCTATAGTTACAACAGCGATTCCCCAGGTACTGTTTGATGGAAAAGCTTTCTTGCCCATGTCATAAGCAGTTTCTGCAACAAGAACAACTACCACAGGGCGGACTGCCATAAGCATAGCCTGCAGCTCAGGAGAATGGGAGTATTTAATAATCAGACTTCCCAAAAGAACTACTACAATTACCGTAGGGGCAACCGTTCCAATTGTTGCCGCTAAAGCACCTAACCAACCTGCAACCTTATAACCGGTATAAGCTGCCATTTTTGTAGCGATGGGTCCCGGCAACGCATTGCCAATAGCGAGTGCGTCGGCAAATTCTTCGTTATCCATCCAATGATAACGATCAACTGCCTCCGCTTTAACCAGCGGTATTAGTGAAGGACCTCCTCCAAACCCTAAGTTTGAAGCACGAGTAAAACCAATAAATAGGTCCCATAATTTTCTAAGCATGAAAGCACCACCTTGTATTCCAGATTTTTAGCAAGTAATTATGTTATACGATGTAAAATAATTGCTGTAGTTTAAACCAACAGATTTTAGCGGAAAACAACTAATCCAAATAGCATAGAAATTACAATGATTAGTGCAGGGTGCAGCTTCAACCAGAATAATGAAACAACTGTAGCTAAAGCAATCCCCCAAGTTGTTAAATTAGGAAAAGAGCCTATACCCATATCTAATGCGGTTTGAGCTATCAAAACTACGACAACAGGACGAACACCCTTGAGCATTCCTTTTAAAACTGGAGAATTGGAATATTTCATCAAGAAACGGGCCAGCAAAATTACAGCAAGTGAAGTCGGTAGAATTACACCAATATTTGCCACCAAGGCTCCTAACCATCCGGCCTCTTGGTAGCCTACATAACCTGCCAGTTTTGTAGCGATGGGTCCCGGTAAGGCATTTCCAACGGCAAGAGCATCCGTGAATTCCGAATTAGTCATCCAGTGGTACCTTTCCACGACTTCGATTTTAATAAGTGGAATCACCGCCGGACCACCTCCGAAGCCCAAATTGCTGGCTCTAGCAAAGGCAATTAAAA
Source organism: Desulfosporosinus sp. HMP52 (assembly GCF_000765145.1). GTDB lineage: Bacteria > Bacillota > Desulfitobacteriia > Desulfitobacteriales > Desulfitobacteriaceae > Desulfosporosinus. Next base: position 6,435 of record NZ_JMGA01000017.1, read on the forward strand.
GATCCCAAAGTTGTGATAACATTGTGCTCTCCCTTCTTTCTTGGGTCTAGTCTAAGAATCTCTCACAGACAGATATCATAAGCTTTCTTAAGGTAAGTATATTACCTCAACTTCTCAAATTCAATAGCTTTGGTATACCAAATCATTAATTTTTGTATACCAAATTATTTGGGCATAATTTGATTTAATTATTCTAAAACAACTGCCAAGAACAACTTTCCCAGAGGGCTTATAAGCATAATTGGATCAACTAATCTTTTTCCCAGTAAGCCATTTGTAAGAATGCTCTACTCGAATTCTCGGCATGTCGTTTCGCTACAATCTCAGCTTGAGAACTATCATGTCTGCCTAGTGCCTCAATTATTTCATTATGTTCCACCCAAACTTCTTCTGATCGACCAGGTTTTGAATATGCCAGTTGAGTGAACTTGGTAATATACTCGTGCAAAGTATAAAGAAAACTGTAAACTCTTGGACTTTCAGCAGCCTTATAAATTATCTCATGAAATTTATCATTTAATTGGTTAGATTTTTTGAAATTACCCTTACCATGTTCTTCAGTAATTTGCTTTGCTAAAGATTCTAATCGTTTTAAATCCCGGGGTTTAATCTTTGTTGCTGCAATACTACAAATAAGCGCTTCTAACGAAGTCCTAATAGCAAGAATCTCAATAATATCTGCTTTGGAGAAACCAGAAACTACTACCCCTTTACGCGGGATATGTGTTACCAACCTTTCTAAGACAAGTTGATTAATTGCTTCACGAACAGGAGTTCTGCTAATTCCTAGTTGTTCTGCAATAGTACGTTCTACCAATTTCTGACCCGGTTCCAGTTTTTTATCTAAGATTGCATTCCTCAAAATCGCAAACACCGAATCTCTTATATGACCTTTATTATCTATCTTAATGGGTGAAAAATGATACGCCACTTTCCTTCTCCCCTTTATGTTTTTAAACTTCCAGTTAAGGCAATTATAATTCTGTAGACACCTAAGACGCAAGTTAAATGGTATACCAAATACCAAGCGTAAAAAATTAAGCAAACTGTATCTTGAATGATACAGTTTGCTTATCTGCTCAAGCATGCTATTTTCCAACTTTCATTTCAACCTTTCCAATAGGGATATTTGTTATTGGATTATTTCTAAATCATAGGGATCATAGGCAAATTCCTCCTGTAGAATATCTAAGCGAACTATTATAAAGAGTCCCATTTCATCGCATTCAATTCGTATCACGGTTCCAAGACAATGACTACAAGTCTCCACCCGGTCACCAACCTGAAATCGTTGTTTGTAAAAAGGCGAAAAATCCGTTTGAGTTTCATAATATTGTTGGTTCATAGACATCCCCCCATTCCATGAATCAGTATTCTAGAAGGCGCATAAAGCTGAAAACTGCAATTTTCCTCACACTAATATTTCACTCACCAACAGGCAGTGGTATTATTCAATAATAGTTGTAATTGATTAATTTTCAGTTAACTTAACCGCTCAATGATTCTTAAGTTTAGCCTCATAACGTTGCAACTTTTGATGCAACTCATTTAATGCACCTTGTCCAAAGCGTTTTAAGTTCAGTAATTGACTGTCTGTTGTCTCACGCAACTCATCGAGTGTATCTATGCCAGCAATTTTAAGAAGATTGTAAGTCCTAGAGGTTAAGCCTAATACAGATATATCAGGGGACTCAAGTAATTTGGAACAGAGGTATTCACATTTTTTAGCATCTTCCTTCAGTTTGTATGTTCTCTGACAAAGAGAACATACATATATTGTAATTTGCGTTTCTAGGATCATGTTGCATCCTCCCCTCTTTTTCATAAATTTACTTCTTACCAACTTCAGTACTCACATCCCTTTGTGATTCTTTTAGTCAATTAAAGTCTAGCATTGCCCTCCCACTATGTCTATAGCTAATACGTATTGACATAATCAATTATTTTTATTCCAAAACTGTATCAGGGTAAACTACAATCGCCAAACTAAAAGACCTCTAGAAATCAAATTTTCTAGAGATCTTTTAAATGATTGCTGCAAAGATTACTTTTAGATAAAATAAGGGTGATGCAACAGAGCTATGATTATACTACTCCTCGTATAATTAATTTAGCTAACTAATTTCTAGCCTAGTAAGCCGCTATTTGCTCACTAAAGGGGAAACAAGGGAAAGGTCTCCTTCCTTCTCTCTAACCAATTTTTGTCTAATTTGAGATTGAACTGCTACATCAAAAATTATTGGGTAGATCTTCTTAACCAGTTCTGACGGAAGTTTTAATTCATTGCCAAGAGCAGTCAATCTTTGAATCACTTCCTTCTCTCGAGAACTGTCCTTCACTCTATCCAAACGTTTTTGATCTGCGACTTTACTTACTATCTCCATGCGAGCAGCTAAACGCTCGATAATTTCTTGATCAATGTTGTCAATTTGTCCTCGCAAAGAATCAAGAGTCTCTTCTTCACAATTTCTTTCACCGGCAAAGATTCTATTAACTGCTTCCGCCACGACTCCTAATTCTCCAGCTAACTGGATGAGTTGCTCGGGGTGTAGGGATTGAGGCCCATCACTGACAGCCTCTGCAGGATTTGGATGCATCTCAATCAACAGACCGTCTGCTCCAGAGGCAATTGCTGCCTTAGACAAGGAAGCAATCAAATCTCTTCTCCCTGCTGCATGGCTTGGATCAACAATCACCGGAAGATGGGAAAGCTCCTTAGCAACTCCAACAGCACTGAGATCAAGGGTGTTTCTTGTACTGGGTTCATAAGTTCGAATTCCCCTTTCACAAAGGATGACATTAGGGTTACCTGAGGATAGGATATATTCAGCTGCATACAGCCATTCCTCAATTGTTGCTGATAATCCCCGTTTCAGGATTATTGGTTTATTAATTTTACCCGCCATTTTCAACAACTCAAAGTTTTGCATATTACGAGCGCCTATTTGGATAATATCAATATCATTGACCACTAATTCAAGACTTGGAGCATCTATTACTTCTGTTACACAGAGCAAGCCTTGTTCCTTAGCTGCCTGCACTAAATAATTAAGCCCCTCTCGCCCTAGGCCTTGGAAGCTATAGGGAGAGGTACGAGGTTTGAATACTCCACCACGCAGGATTTTCCCTCCCGCTTTTTTTACGGTCTCCGCCGATTGGCTCATTTGGATGCTTGATTCTACAGCACAAGGTCCACCGATCAGGATTATTTCTTTGCCTCCTATGGTCACTCCATTAATCTCTATAGTGCTGCGCTCTGCCTTTAACCCTGCTAATCTTAAATCTTTCATAATAAAAAGCCTCCTAAATATTTAAATTAAAAAAGTCCACGGCACATCCCTTCCACAGGGACGAAAGCCGTGGACTTCCGCGTTACCACCCATTTTGACCAAAATTGGCCCACTCATCAAAAGGTACAGGTCTATCAAATACTCGTGTTTGTCGAATATGCAAGGTTAGCAAAATAAAAAGCATCTCATCCCTCTGCAGGGACGAGATGCTGTATCTCGCGTTACCACCCAACTTAAGCCAAAAAGGCCACTCGACAAAGGTACGGGAATTGATATCCGATACCCCCTTCTTGTTAACGGTGAAGAACCGTCCAAGCCTACTATATAAAACGTTCAGCCGGCAGCTCGGGAGGGAACTTCATCTATCACTACACATAGAAGAGCTTACAGTCGAGACTCTTCCTCCCTGAAAGGTAATAAATAGGTTACTTTACTCCGTCATAGCCTTTAATGATTTAATTGAAACTAATTATAACACGCTGACTAGTTTTGTCAACTAGTTACTAAATAAAAAACAGAGCCCATTTTGGACTCTGTCAGATGACTTATTCACGTTCTACTTAGGATTTGGACCAAGCCAATAAGGCTGTAGCGATTGTAACAATGCCAAGGCAGTAATATAACTTGTCTATCAGTCTGAATTTGCCATGAATTTCATCTCACCAACTAGCATATCCAATTGAGTGAAGGTTTATACATGGATTCAAAAATACTTTTCCTCTGCCAATAATACTTAACTCAGCTCATGAATGAACAATCCGCTTCTAAGCTTTGGTTCAAACCAAGTAGATTTTGGCGGCATTAACTCACCAGCATCGGATACTTCAAACAATTCATTAATTGAAGTTGGAAACATGGCAAAGGCAAGCTTCATATCAGTGCTTACTCGTTTCTCAAGTTCTTTAAGTCCTCTTATTCCACCGACAAAGTCGATTCTTTTGTCAGTTCTTATGTCTTTAATATTAAGAATGGGAATTAATAAAAAATTTTGAAGCATTGCCACATCAAGTCCCTCGACAGGATTGACAGAACGGATCTCATCCTTTGCCGTCAGCTTATACCATACTTCTTCTAGGTACATTCCGAATACAGCCTTTGTCTCCGGCTTATAGGGTTCTGTTCCAAGCTCTTCAACGATGAAGTTTTTTGCTACCTTAGTTAGAAAATCTTCTTTACTAAGACCATTTAAATCTTTCACAACTCGATTATAATCTAAAATCATTAATTGGTCATGGGGAAAAAGAACAGAAAGGAAATAGTTGAATTCTTCGTCTCCCGTATAGTTAGGATTGTCGGCCCGTCTTTTCAAGCCAACTTTCACTGCTGAAGCTGTTCTGTGGTGTCCATCTGCAATATAGATACTTTCTATGTTTTTAAACTCAGTGGAGATTGTTTCCATGTCGTCTTGGTTCGCAATTCTCCACACTCTATGCCCAACTCCATCGGTTGCAACAAAATCATAGATGGATTTTTCCTGTTTTATTCTTTCGATCACAGTGTTGATAGTTTCTTGAGCACGATAGGCTAAGAAGATAGGTCCGGTATGGGCAGCACAAATATCCACATGATTTATTCGATCGATCTCTTTGTCTTCTCTGGTTTTCTCATGTTTTTTTATAACATTAGTAAGGTAGTCATCAATGGAGGCGCATCCCACTAAACCAGTTTGGGTACGTCCTGCCATAGTTAGTTCGTAGGCATAATAACAATTCTGAGCTTCCTTAATTAAGATGCCTTGGCTTATCATGTCTTGAAGAATATCTCTGGCTTTCTCATAAACCTGGATATCGTAAGGGTTAAAACTCTCAGGAAATTGGGTCTCAGCTCTATCAACTTTCAAAAAGGATAAAGGCTCCTTCAATACTTCCTGCAAAGCCTCTTCTCGATTAAATACATCATAGGGCAGTGCCGCTACTTTGTTTGCCACTTCTTCTTTAGGCCTAAGGGCTTTAAATGGTCTGACTGTTGCCAAAGCTTAACCTCCAATTCATAAACTTCTTAACACTCAATTTACTACTTAATGATTCTAACCTTTAAGACTCCGTCAATTTCCTTTATCTTATTTGCTAGTTCTGGAGTGGCAGGAGATTCAATATCCAGAATAGTATAGGCATACTTTCCTTTGCTTTTATTAATCATGTCCGGGATATTGATGTTTTCTTTAGCAACGGTTGAGGTAAATTGACTGAGCATGTTCGGTATGTTTCTGTGATTAATGGCTATACGTCCAACCTGGTTGCATACTCCCATATCACAATTGGGATAATTAACCGAATTCTTGATGTTTCCATTTTCCAGGTAGTCCATTATCTGCTTTACTGCCATAACTGCACAGTTATCTTCTGATTCAATCGTTGAAGCACCTAAATGAGGAACCGTAATTACACCATTAACTCCACACACCTTGGGATTTGGAAAATCTGTGACATAGCGGCCAACCTTTCCCGACTCCAAGGCTTCAACAATGTCATCATCAATAACTAAGGTATCCCTGGAAAAGTTTAATAGTTTAACGCCATCTTTCATCATGGCAAAGGTTTCTTTATTAAACATTCCCTTAGTTGAATCGGTTAGAGGCACATGAACCGTAATAAAATCACATTCTCTGTAGATCTCTTCTAAAGACTTTGCTTGTTTGATATATTTTGAAAGGTTCCAAGCTGCATCCACAGAAATGAATGGGTCATATCCATAGACCTCCATGTCCAGCTTATTCAAGGCATTAGCAACTAAAATTCCTATAGCACCTAATCCTATGACACCCAGTTTTTTTCCTCTAATTTCTGTCCCAGCAAACTTGGCCTTGTTCTTCTCAACAAGTTTAGCTACCTCCGGATCGTCCTTGCAGGAATTCACCCAGTTGACTCCCCCAAAAATATCCCTTGAGGCAATGATTAGCGAGGCAATGACAATTTCTTTTACTCCATTAGCATTTGCACCCGGAGTGTTAAAAACTACAGTTCCGTTTTCAGCACATTTCTCCAACGGAATGTTATTTACACCGGCGCCTGCTCTGGCGATAGCTTCTAGGGTACTAGGCAATTCCAATTCATGGAGACTTGAACTTCTTACGAGTACTGCATCGGCATCGTTGAATTGCTCCACCATTTGATAATTATCTGTAAACAGGTCTAAACCAACATTAGCTATTTTATTGATACAATTAACATTAAACATTTCTTTCACCTCATAATTATATTTACTGATCCAACCATGGATTTGCTTTTAACAATTTTCTTCTTCAAACTTCTTCATAAACGCAACTAGAGCCTTAACTCCGTCGATGGGCATGGCGTTGTAAATACTTGCTCTCATACCACCCACAGTTCTATGTCCTTTTAGGTTTTCAAATCCGGCAGCTTTAGCTTCCTTAATAAATTTAGCATCTAACTCGTCAGAACCTGTGACAAAAGGAACATTCATTAATGAGCGATCCTGCTTTACAACAGTCCCGCGAAACAGCTTACTGGAATCAAGATAATCATATAAAATTGAAGCCTTTTCTACATTGATTTTCTTCATTGCCTCGAGTCCGCCTAGGTTTTGAATCCACTTAAACACTTTACCGCAAATATAAATACCATAAGCCGGAGGGGTATTATACAGTGACTTGTTATCAGCATGCACCTTATAGCGCAGCATGGTTGGCGTTCCCGGCAGGACATCCTCAGTAATTAAGTCTTCACGGATAATGACAACCACTACACCGGCAGGGCCAATATTTTTTTGAACTCCTGCAAAAATCAGTCCATATTTTGTAACATCTACAGGTTCAGATAATATGTCCGAAGACATATCAGCAACTAGAACCTTATCCCCAGTGTCGGGTAATTGATGATACTTAGTTCCGTATATTGTGTTGTTATGGCAAATATAAACATAATCAGCGTCATCCGAAATCTTTAAGTTGTTCAAGTCGGGAATATAAGTAAAGGTCTTATCCTCAGAAGAAGCAATAACATTAATCTTTCCAAATAATTTCCCTTCAGCGATTGCTTTTTTTGCCCATTGCCCAGTGTTAATGTGATCGGCTACTTTGTTTTTCATTAAGTTCATAGGTATCATGGCAAACTGTTGGGATGCACCGCCTTGAAGAAATAAGACCTTGTAATTATCAGGAATCTGCAGTAGATCTCGAAGGTCTTTTTCAGCCTCAGTAATAATTTGTTCAAAAGCTTTAGAACGATGACTCATTTCCATAACGGACATGCCCGTTCCGTTATAATCCAGCATCTCCGCTGCTGCCTCTTTTAACACCTCTTCAGGTAATACAGCAGGTCCTGCAGAAAAATTATAAATTCTTGACATATCAAATCCTCCTCTATCTTTTACTTTTTTAACTAGAAAAAATCAAATTAGCTTACTTTGCTATCTAATAGGTGTATTGCCTCAAAGAAAACTTTTCTAAGTTAGATTTACATTTGAGCGTATATTCCCTAGCCGCAATCACCATCTTTTACAACTTATAAATTATTCCTCCTTTTAAATTATATTGATAATTTGTATAAATTTGGTTTACTGGAGAAAAACAAAACCCACCCCAGTATTGGGGCGGGAATTCCGCGGTGCCACCCAAGTTTCAGCCGTTTAGTCGCAACAGGAAACAAACGCTTAAAAATAAACAAAACCCCTCATCCCAATTAGGGACGAGAGGTTATTCCCGCGTTGCCACCCATGTTGCCGAAACGGCCAACTTATGTCCGCAATATCGGGCGGAACCCGTCACAATTCATCATTGGCCACTCCAGGATGGAATCCTTCAACTCTGTAGACTGACTTGCACCAACCGTCAGTTCTCTTAACTCTAGGAGCTGGGGACTTCCCTTCATTGTGTTAGTTGTTTGCGTTTTGAATTATTTAGATTCTAAACGATCCTCGGTTCCGTGTCAAGTATTTATTTTCCACTTTTTGATTCCAGAAAAGAAAAAACTTTATGAATGAGGAAGCTGCCGCTAATCAATATGTAAAACACTCCATCCAGTAAAATACAATCCTTACCCCTGCCAGCGCTTAGCCTTCTCGAAATCAATTCCAAATTGATCAAGTATCTTCATAACATGATGATTTATTATGTCTTGTATGGTTTGAGGATGATTATAGAAAGCAGGCATAGGAGGTATAATCCTCACCCCAATTCTAGCTAATTTAAGCATATTTTCCATATGAATTGGACTCAGAGGAGTCTCTCTTGGACTCAAGATAAGGGTTCTGCCTTCTTTGAGCATCACGCCTGCTGTCCGAGATATAAGATTATCATCATAACCGTTGGCTATCGAACTCAACGTCTTCATACTGCAGGGCAAAATAACCATTCCATCAGTCCTAAAGGATCCACTGGAGGTTTTTGCTCCCAAGTTCTTATTGTCGTAGACTTCAGCAGCCAAGCTTTCCATATCCTTCAAGGAATAGTCGGTTTCTATTTTCAGGTTTTCTTTAGCCCAATCGCTCATTATCAGATGAACATTCACTTTCCCAGTTTCCCGAAGAGCTCTCATTAAATTTATCGCGTAAATTGTTCCCGTTGCTCCTGTAACTCCTACAACAATTTCCATGTTTCATCTCCTGCCCATGCATACCTCTATGTATTACTATTTTCCACTAAAGAATATCATATTCCTGATTTAACTGAAATCCTTTATACCTAGTTTTATTTCTCTCTCCACATTGTTCAATAACCATTCTAATTAACACAAAAAAGAATACCTAGCTATCCTACTAGGTATCCTAATCTATTCATATTTTTTAATAATCTCTTCCGCAACCAGTGCCTGAGAAAGACGCAAATCCATTGCTCTTTTCTGGATTAGGCGAAAGGCTTGGGGCTCGCTCATATTTAACTTTTCTACAAGCAGCCATTTAGCTTGCTCAAGTATCTTACGTTCATCCATTCGTTTCTTTAAACTATCCCGCTCGTTAATAAGCTGAGTCATGGAATTTCGTACTGAGAGTGCAAACCGAGCAGTTTGAAGCAGTGTCAAACGATTAATGGGCTTTGGCAAAATTAGTGCATTTATTTTCTCAAGACTACATTGCATGTCAAGTAGCTGTTCCGGCCTTGAAATGACTACTATACCAGCAGACGTTTTCTCATGAGCATCAAAGACTAAATCTGTACCCTGTTCATCGGGTAACGGAGTGCTTATAATGACTAAATCAAATCCCGTGCTAAAAAAATTCCTGCGCGCTTCATTGGCTGATTGAGCGCAGCTAACCGGATAAAAGCCTTCTTTTACGAGCATTGTCTGTATGCTGCTCGCCATTTCAGCTTTTCCACAAACAACTAAAACACTCCCTGCGCTCACTACAATCACCCCTTTATGCAGGGAAACTATTTCTAATAGGCCTTTAGATATTTTTCAATTTCCCATGCATGAACTGAATTATCGTAGTCTTCCCATTCTAAGACCTTTGCGGTCAGATATTTATTAAACGCATGTGAACCCAGTGTCGATTGAATCAGAGGATCTTTCTTCATCTCTTCAAGCGCAAATAACAAATTTGAAGGTAAGCGCTCTAGCTTTAGATTTTCTTCCTGTTCAGCTGTCAGGGTGTAAATATTGACATTAACCGGATCAGGCAGGGATAAATTTCTGTTTAATCCATCAAGCCCCGCTTCCAATAGCAATGCTAAAGTAAAATATGGATTGCAGCTGGGGTCAGGACTTCTAAGTTCAAGTCTGGTTCCTTCACCCCTAGGAGCAGGAACTCTCAGTAATGGGCTCCTGTTCATATGAGACCAGGCAATATGCACTGGAGCTTCAAAGCCCGGTTGTAAACGTTTATAGGAGTTAATGAGGGGATTAGCGATGGCAGTAATCCCTTTGATATGGTTTAGGAGCCCGGCGGCAAACTGCTTAGCCGTGTCGGATATATCTGATTGAGTTTGACCTCCACTAAAAAGGTTGTTACCATTTTTAGTTAAGGACATATTAATATGCATTCCCGAACCATTAACGCCTGGAAGTGGTTTGGGCATAAAGGTGGCATGTAAACCATTGCGCTGAGCAATAATCTTTACAACCATTTTAAAAGTCATAATGCTATCTGCTGCAGTAAGGGCATCAGTGTACCTAAAATCGATTTCATGTTGTCCCGCCGCAGTTTCATGATGGGAAGTCTCAATTTCAAATCCCATTTCCTCTAAAACAATGCAAATTTCACGACGAGTGTTTTCACCCAAGTCAATGGGTGCTAAATCACAATAACTGGCTGAATCATGGGTAATTGTGGTGGGTTGGCCTTCATCATCGTTATAAAACATAAAAAACTCACATTCCGGGCCAACCTGAAAAGTGTATCCCAAATCTTGGGCTTTCTTTATAGTTCGTTTGAGAATATAACGGGGATCACCTTCAAACTGAGAACCATCATGGTTTTTAATATCGCAAATTATTCTGGCAACTTTACCTTGTTGTGGCCTCCAAGGAATAATCGAAAATGTACTCGGGTCTGGAAAAAGAAACATATCTGATGATTCAATACCAGAAAACCCGGCCACTGCCGAGCCATCAAACATGACTCCATTTTGGAAGGCGTTAGCAAGCTGTTTATCTGTGATAGCTATGTTCTTCATCCGACCATAAATATCTGTAAACTGAAGTCGAATAAACCGAACGTCGTTTTCTTTCACAAACTTGAGACATTCCTCTTTTGATAAATTCAATTAAGATTCTCTCCTTTCCTAAAGCCAAAGTTATGATTAATTATATCGGCTTGGACTTATTATATCCCATATAAGTCCCAGATGTATTCTTAGGTCATTATGCAAAATACTTGGGAAAAGATTTTTAGTCCATCACCTCGTAATTCAATGTACAAAGAATCAAAAAACCTTGGCTGGGGCCAAGCGTTCAGGTATCATTCAAGTACCCTAATAATACTTCTTGACCGTAAAAAAAGGGACGCTTTTAAGAAATTGTACTTGAATCAAGTACAAAATACTATAAAGCGCCTTTGCTTCACCATTCAATATGGGAGTTTATACACTTAAAGTAACATAGAGACTGCCTTAGATTCAACTGTTTTTCCCCATGTATACAATATTAAATCACTTTATTAGAAATTCACTAGCTTTTCGATAATGGACTGAAACGCCACTGGAAGTGGAATTATTCTTAAATCCTCTGATGAAACCCATTTACCCATATTACTTTTCCTCACTTTTAAAGCTTCCAACTGATATGTCCCTTGTATTTCTCTTAGAAGTGAGGATCTTGTTGGTTCAGTTTCTCCCAAATCGCAGCCTACTCTATATTTTTTATCAAGATCAATAATTAACCAGATTAGTTCCCAACGACGATGGCTGAAGGTATACCAAACTGGACCATGAAACTCTATCCCGTGCTTAAAGTCTTCCTCCACTTGCCTTTCATACTCACTTTCAGGTATTGCCTGTCGAAAAAGGCTCAAGTACGTATCTATAGAAATTGTCGAAAGACTGTTAGTAAAGTTCTGCAGATCATCTTGACTCAATTCCACACCCGGAAGTTCCCATAAATCAGCCAACAGCCCCTTTGAAGGACGTTTTTGTAGATAAATTTGATTTTCTTTACGTAGAACAAAGGTCAGACGAGTGACCTCTTGGCGTTGACTCTTAGGCTTTTTGACCGGATAATGTTGAACATCTCCCTGCAAATATCCCTCACAAAATTGTGCTAAAGGACAAGCCTCGCAGTGGGGTCTTGTTGGTTTACAAACCATGGCACCCAACTCCATTAATGCCTGGTTAAAATCCCCCGGGTTTTGATCCGATTGCCATGTCATCAGGCTTTCTCTAAAGTATCGCAGGCTGCGAGTGGTTTCAATTGGTTCCGGCCAAGCTAAAAGACGGGACACTACCCTCTTAACATTTCCATCAATAGCTGCAACTCTTTGTCCGAAGGCGATGCTGGCAACAGCTCCAGCTGTATAGTCTCCGATCCCTGGAATCTTTACAAGCGCTTCGTAATCTTTGGGGATTATTCCACCAAGGTTTTGAATCAGATACCTGGCCCCTTCCCACAAGCGACGGGCTCGAGAATAGTATCCCAGACCACTCCAAATTGCTAATACATCGTCAAGATTAGACTCTCCCAAATGTTCAACGCTGGGAAAGCGATCCAAAAACCGTTCATAATATGGGATAACCGTTTTTACTTGGGTTTGCTGCAGCATAACCTCTGATACCCAAATTGCATAGGGATTCCCAGTCTTTCGCCAAGGCAAATCCCTTTTTACAGTAGAGTACCAATCCAACAATCGGGTTGATAGATGCTGATTCTTTATTATTTCAGGTAACTTAGGGTTAGTTGATTTCATTTCTGTCGTCTCCTATAGTTGCTATAACTAATCCACTACTTGTTTATCAGTATTAAGCCTACTAGGCAAAACACTACTCCAATGATTTGATTAACGGCAAAACCTTCTTTGTAAAACAAAATCCCTATTGGGATAAGCATAATCGCAAGAATAATATTGGCTACCAAGGATCCGACACTCAAATTCCACCCTACTCTGTAGGCCAGCAAATAACCTAATTCAAGCCCTACTATGGCTGCGCCAAGGGCATAGCTTGTCCAATTCAAATCGCTAAAAGATTGGAAAAAGCTTTTATCTGTCTTGTAAAAAGGAAATGCAATCAGGGTTAAAAGGGCTGCTGTCAGGTAGGTAACCAGCAAAGCTGAAAAAGGGTTAGCACTCTGAGGGGTAGATTTTTGGCAGATATTATAAATAACATTTGATGTTACGATTAGGAAGATAGGGAAGAAGTACATAAACATAAAAAAACCTCTATTCACTTTCTAACCAAATATATTTAACCATAAGAACTATGTGTATGCCTAGTACCTTTATTAATCTCTTGGTAAACATTGTGAAATCTTTGGTGTTTAGTTTGCTGACCAGAAATTTTGAGCAGATGAAAGAATACTATCACAGGTCCTGCAGCAGGTAATACTTTTCCATTCCTCGGGAAACAACCTTTTATAGGCAGTCTTTGAGAAACGTTCATCGATGAGTAAAACTACCCCGCGATCTTTCTCAGTTCGAATTACTCTTCCCACTGCTTGTAATACTTTGTTCATACCAGGATACATATAAGCAAATTCAAAACCTAATTGACATGAAGCTTCGAAATACGTACGGATTATCTCTCGCTCCATGCAAACTTGGGGCAACCCTACCCCTACTACAATCGCTCCCGAAAGCCTCTCCCCAATAAGATCAATACCCTCACCAAAAATCCCTCCAAGTAAAACAAATCCAACTAAAGTCTGCTCGGGATTTTGCGAGAACTTTTTCAAAAAAGCTTCCCGCTCTTCTTCCTTCATATCAGAAAACTGACAAATTACCTCAACCTGTGGTTCAAGTTCCCTAAATCTTGAATAAACTTCCTTCATATAGTGATACGAAGAGAAAAAGGCAAAATAATTACCCATTCTGGTTAGTACCAATGCCTGAATCGCTTCAGCAACTTGATCGTAGGTTGAATTACGTTGTTTATACTTGGTCGAAATCCGATCATTCACAAGCAAACATAGGTTCTCTGCTGGAAAAGGAGATGATAACTTGAGCTTATAGGAGGTTTCCTCCCCACCCAGAATATTCATAAAATAATCCATCGGACTCAATGTGGCAGAAAAGAGAACCGAAGATCTACCTCTTCCCAAGGCTTCCATAAGACGCATTGATGGATCTAGACAAAACAATTTTATCTGAAAATCATCTCCAGTAAGATACTTATAAGTAATATAACGTTCATCATAACTATCAGCCGTTCTTGTAAAGCTAAGAGCTTGGAAATATTGGTCTAAGAGATGCTCTTGCCAGGAATAGGGTTGATCATTTGTCTTCAAAAAGTATTCAGCCTCTTTAATAAAATTCCTCAAAGCTTGTATCAATCCGTTTGGAGGCTCCTTTTGTACACTCTCTCCATTTCCCGTTGTCTCAGTACAATCTTTTTTTTCATTAACCAGGGCCGTGTTAACTTTGGTCAGACTTTTGGTCAGCCGTTTATTATCATCTTTGGTCTTTCTTTTTAAGCTCAGCCAAGATTCTTTTCCCAACTCAGCCGAGAACATATCCCTTGCTCTGTCCACTAAGTTATGGGCTTCATCTATCAGAAAGGTGTACTCGCCCCCTTCAAGAAATAAATGTTTCAAGTAAACCCGAGGATCAAAGACATAGTTATAATCACAGATAACCACATCTGCCCAATTTGCTAATTCCAAAGAAAATTCAAAGGGACAGATTGAATGTCGTCGTGCATGATTTTCAACCGTTTGCCTCGTCCAAGCATCTTCATTGAACATTTCATCGACTGCCACTCTTAAACGATCGTAATATCCTCGCGCAAACTGGCAATCTTCAGGCAAACACGACTCTTCCGGCAGAAAGCAAATCTTACTTTTGGCAGTTAAAGTCAAGCGTTTAATCTTTAGGCCTTGGATATCTAAATCCAGCAAAGCTTTTTCAGCAACGGTACGAGTAATGGTTTTTGCGGTAAGATAAAAAATCTGCTTGGTATGCCCTTCTGCCACAGCTTTTAAGGCTGGAAATAATGCGCCGATTGTCTTTCCAATACCTGTAGGAGCTTGGGCAAATAGTTTTTGAGTTTGTTTAATCGTTTGATAAACAGCTACAGCTAATTCTCGCTGACCCGGCCTATAAGTTCCGAAAGGAAATTGGATTGTTCGAATGCTTTCGTCTCTTTTCACAATCCATTCTTGCAGTCGATATGCCCAAACCAAGTACTCTTCAACTAGATTAATGAAGAATTCCTCGAGCTCTATGAAAGTAAATTTCCGCGAAAACCTTTTAATTTGATTCGTATCCAGCTGAACGTAGGTAAGCTGTGTCTCCATGGCCTCTAAACCCTCTTGGCTCGCATACATGAATGCATAACACTGGGCCTGAGCCCAGTGCAAATCGTTATAGGATTCATCAATTAGATCTAAGTCCAAGGACGTAGTTTTAATTTCATCAATACATGAAGTTGTTTCCTTGATTATTATTCCGTCAGCACGACCATTAACCTCTAAGGTGAGACTTTCACACAGATTACTTTTATAACTTGATAGATGTTCAGGATTAGGATACGAGTAGCTAAGGGACACTTCCGGTACATAGTCGGATCCGCCGATTTTCTGGATAAACTGATGAGCTTTGATTCCCTCCAAGGCCCTGGAAGCACCAATAGAACCCGGTTGAAGATCCCCACGCCTTAGTACAAACTCAACTAAATTTCGCACCGAAATCTTAACTATCACTGCAGATTAAAATCCTCCCTTTATTCCTTAAAACATTTTTCTTTTAGCAAGAAAAATAACACCACCAAAGCAGAGAACAACAGACATACCTACGATAATTAGAAAACCATGTTCTGATGTCTGGAATGGAATATTTACGTTCATCCCAAAAAAACTTGCCAGCATAGTAGGCAGGGCTAAAATTATAGTAATTGACGCCAAAAACTTCATCACCATATTTAAGTTATTAGAAATAATAGAAGCAAAAGCATCCATCATACTACTTGAAATATTACTATAGGTTTCTGCCATCTCAACTGCCTGTTTATTCTCGATAATAACGTCTTCTAACAAATCCTGATCCTCTTCATAGATTTTCAAGACTTTTGTTCTTAGAAGCTTCTGCATAACTTTATCATTAGACTTTAAGGATGTCGTAAAATACAATAGACTTTTTTGAAGATTAAGCAGCCTAATTAATTCTTGATTTTTCATGGATTTGTGGAGGGTTAGCTCAATCTCGTTGGTTTTCTTTTCAATCTCCCGAAGAAATGATAAATATAATGTGGCACTTTTATAGAGAATTTGAAAGAGAAATCTGGTCTTCTTATAGGTTTCCAGGCCGCGAACTTTTCCGCATTCAAAATCTTTTAGCACGTCAACTTCTTGTAAACACACCGTTACAAAATGATCCTTTGTCAAAATAATCCCTAAAGGAATTGTATCATAAATCACGGTGGCATCCTGTCTAATTGGGACGTTAATAATCACGAAAATTTGATCATTCTCCGCTTCAATCCTAGGCCGCTCTTCATCATCTAAGGCGTCTCTAATAGAAAACTCATTTTCTAAATTTAATGCTTTTGTTATTATAGCAATTTCTTCTTCCGATGGATTTATCATATTTACCCAGGAACCTTTAACCTCTGGTTTGTCAGTTTTGACAATAGTATTGTTAATTGTATTATATACGGCTATCATTTTGCGCCCCCCCACTTCCAAATCTGAAACCAGAATAGCTCCTATAGATCTTTTCAATCAGTCATTTAAATTTCCACAATATACGTTAACATAAACTAGCTTACTATACAATTTTACTACTAGTTTTTACATCTAAGTAATAATTAGTCGAGTATGTAGAGAAGATTCGCAAACCTCAGAAATCTCACCTTTGAAGTCGAATTTCTTTAGGTATAATATTCTAATAGTGAATAAGAGGTTAATCAATACTGTCTTCAAGAATAGATATTGGAAATTACTCAAGGTATTAATCCATCGTTCTTTGATATTTTTTTGGTGACAAAGCCTTATGAAAGTATCGCATATATCGAAAAGGTCATACAGAAGGCCCGCAACAAAAATTCAGTTGTTGCGGGCCCTCTGTCAATTATCATTTCTGCAAACTTACTTTATAATACTCTTACCCATGAGGTATTTATCAACTTCTCGAGCAGAAAGTTTCCCTTCTTGCAGAGCCCAGACAATGAGACTCTGACCTCTCCTCATATCCCCAGCGGTGAATACCTTATCGACGTTGGTCTTAAAAACCTCGTATTCAGCTTTTACATTACTTTGGAGGTCTCTGTCAAGTTTGAGCTCATTAGCAATCGTATCCTCCGGGCCTAGAAATCCCATGGCTAAGAGAACCAGATCCGCTTTCCAAATCTTTTCGGTTCCGGGAACCTCCTGAGGCACCATTCTTCCCGAGGGACTCTTGACCCAATTGATTTCTACTGTGTGTACTTCACTGACCTCACCATTTTCATTTCCAACAATCTTTTTTGTAGAAATAAGATAGTTTCTTGGATCCTTACCATACAAACTTATGGCTTCTTCTTGACCGTAGTCCACATTGAGTTTCTTCGGCCATTCCGGCCAGGGATTAGACTCTTCTTTTCTCTCGGAGGGTGGTTCAGGCATGATCTCAAACTGGTAGACGCTCTCACAGCCGTGCCGTATCGAAGTGGCTACGCAGTCTGTTCCTGTGTCCCCTCCCCCGATGATAATAACATTCTTGCCTTTAGCACTAATGAAATTGCCATCTTGCAGCTTTGAATCCAATAGGCTCTTTGTATTAGCCTTTAGAAAATCCACAGCAAAGTGAACACCTTGGAGATCTTTCCCTTCAACGTCAAGCCCACGTGCTTTGGTTGCCCCTGTGCATAACACTACTGCATCATACTGATCAACCAACTCCTGAGCACTGAGGTCTTTACCCACTTCTGTATTTAGAACGAATTGAATTCCAGATTCCTTCAGTAACGCAAACCGTCTTTCAATAATTTGTTTCTCAAGCTTCATGTTGGGGATCCCGTACATCATTAAACCACCGACTCTGTCGCTTCTCTCATAGACAGTGACGTTATGCCCCACGGCATTTAAATAATATGCCGTGGATAGTCCTGCGGGGCCGGAACCGACAATTGCTATTCTCTTTCCTGTGGCTTTACCCTTTCGGGGCTTTACCCACCCTTCAGCAAAGGCTTTCTCAATGATCTCATACTCAAGACTGTTGATAGTAACAGGCTCCATGATATAGCCTTCAGTACAGGCACCTTCACAGGGTGCAGGGCAAACTCTGGACGTAAATTCCGGGAAAGGGCTGGTTCTAGTCAGCCTTTTATAAGCATCTTCCCACTGACCCTTAAAGATCAGTTCGTTCCACTCCGGAATTAAATTGTGCAGAGGACATCCCGAGGCCATGCCATTTAACAACACACCACCGTGACAGAAAGGTACTCCACAGTTCATACATCGTGCACCCTGAGTTTTTATAACATCAGGATCCCGTGAAAGTCTTATCTCATTCCAGTCTTTGATTCTTTCCTCTGGGGAACGTTTCTTCGGTTTAACTCTCTTGTACTCTAAGAATCCAGTCGCTTTTCCCATTTCAGTCCCACCTCACACTTAAGTCCTGGAAACATCTTTAAAATTCTCTTTAAAGGCAACCAGTAAGGCCTCTTCACCTTCTAAGCCGGCCTTATGAGCTTTATCAATGTTCTCAAGCATACGTTTGTAATCCTTTGGAATGACCTTAGTGAATCTTAGTGAATAGCTTTTCCAGCTCTCCAGAACCTTCTTGCCCAGAGGACTGCCGGTATTCTCGACATGCTTTTGAATCATTTCCCGAATTTCATTCATTTCTTCTTCAGATCCAATTTTCTCCAGTAAAACCAGTGATTTGTTGCAATATGCTTCATCAAAATCAAGAAGGTAGGCTATTCCACCAGACATTCCGGCTGCAAAGTTCCTTCCTGTTTTGCCCAGAATAACCACTTTGCCTCCGGTCATATATTCACAGCCATGGTCGCCTACACCTTCGACAACTGCTTTTACCCCACTGTTCCTTACACAGAATCTTTCTCCCGCTATCCCATTGATATAGGCTTCCCCTGAAGTTGCTCCGTAAAAAGCAACATTTCCGATCAAGATATTCTTCTCAGGTTCAAAGTCAGAAGTTTTCGGAGGATAAACCGAAATTTTTGCCCCTGAAAGACCTTTTCCTAAATAGTCGTTAGAATCTCCTTCCAATTCGAGGGACAATCCTTTCGGGGTAAATGCCCCAAAGCTTTGTCCCGCTGACCCCACAAAGGTAAGCTTAATTGTATCTTCAGGAAGTCCTGCTTCTGCGTATCTCTTAGAAATTTCGCTTCCGATGACTGTGCCGACAACTCGGTCCACATTATTGATCTTGAGTTTGGCCCGAATTGGTGTTTGATTCTCAAGAGCAGGTTTACAAATTCTCAGAAGTTTTTTGACATCCATTGTTTGTTCCAGCATATGGTTCTGGGGCTGGGTATTGAATCGACTGATATCTGCGCCGGCATATGGTTGATAAAGAATCTGGGATAGGTCTAAGTGTTTAGCCTTCCAGTGCTTTACATTCTCTTTTGCTTTTAGTTTATCCGAACGTCCAACCATCTCATTGATGGTTCTAAAGCCCAGCTTAGCCATAAGCTCACGCATTTCCTGAGCAATAAATCTCATAAAGTTTTCAACATGTTCTGGTTTCCCTGTGAAGTTTTTCCTCAAAGTTTCATCTTGAGTAGCTATTCCCACAGGGCATGTGTTTAGATTACAAACTCTCATCATCACACATCCCAGGGCGATTAACGGTGTTGTTGCAAATCCGTACTCTTCAGCCCCAAGCATAGCCGCAATAACTACATCTCGGCCTGAAAGCAATTTGCCATCAGTTTCGACAACTACTCTATCTCTCAACTTGTTTAGAACCAAGGTCTGATGAGTCTCGGCAAGTCCCAGTTCCCATGGAAGTCCTGAGTTCTTGATACTTGTTCTAGGTGAGGCCCCGGTTCCTCCGTCATATCCACTGATAAGAATGACGTCAGCTTTTCCTTTTGCTACTCCTGCAGCGATGGTTCCAACTCCAACTTCGGAAACCAATTTAACGTTAATTCGTGCATCCCTGTTGGCGTTTTTTAGGTCATATATTAGCTCTGCCAAATCTTCAATGGAATAAATATCATGATGGGGTGGAGGTGAAATAAGATCTACACCTGGGGTTGAATGCCTTACCTTAGCTATGCTTGGGTAAATCTTTCGTCCCGGAAGCTGGCCACCCTCACCTGGCTTGGCACCCTGAGCCATCTTAATTTGAATCTCCTGAGCATTTACCAAGTAGTTGCTGGTAACCCCAAACCGCCCGGAAGCAACTTGCTTAATAGCACTGTTTTTTGTATCTCCGTTGGCCATTACTTTAAAGCGTTCGCTGTCTTCTCCACCTTCACCGGAGTTACTTTTACCACCAAGCCTGTTCATGGCAATAGCCAGACACTCATGGGCCTCTTTGCTGATAGATCCATAGGACATAGCTCCGGTCTTAAATCGTTTGACAATCGAATCAACCGACTCTACTTCCTCAATGGGAATGATGTCATCGGCATTAACCTTAAAATCCAGAATATTTCTTAAGGTGTAGAGTTCGTCATCATTAACCTTTTTAGAATACTCTCTATAGAGGTGGTAGTTTCCTTCCCTACATGCTCTTTGCAGCATATAGATAGTTTCAGGATTATAGAGATGGATTTCCCCATCATCCTTACATTGGAAGTGTCCGCCTACTTCAAGCGAATCAGTGTAGAGTGAATTCTCATCGAAAGCGCTTTCGTGCCGCATTTGATTTTCCTGGGCAATTTCTTCAAGTCCTATACCCTCTAGTCTGGAGGGGGTAAAAGTGAAGTATTTGTCAATAAGCTCCTTTTTAAGCCCTACGGCCTCAAAAATTTGGGCACCATGATAACTTCTCATCGTGGAAATCCCCATTTTTGTGAGTACCTTAAGAACCCCTTTTACCGCAGCTTTGATATAATTCTTTTTAGCCTCTTCATAACTAAGCCCGTTTAATACGTCTTTTTCAGCAAGGTCTTGAATTGTTTCATAGGCCAAATACGGGTTGATTGCAGTGACCCCATAACCAATTAAGGTACAGAAATGGTGGACTTCTCTCGGCTCACCAGATTCTAAGACTATTCCTAAATTTGTTCGAATTTCTCGTCTAATTAGATGGTGATGAAGTCCTGAGGATGCTAAAAGCGCAGGAATTGCTGCAAACTCCTCATTGACGCCCCGATCTGAGAGGATAATAATATTTGCCCCTTCACTGATAGCCTTGTCGGCTTCTGCGAAAACTCTATCTAAAGCCTTTTCCATAGAGCTTACCCCTTCCGAGGCCTTATAAAGTATGGAAAGGGTGGCAGCTTTGAGCCTGCCATTGTTTAGCTGCTTAATGGTTTCAAGTTGTTCATTAGTCAGTATAGGGTAATCAAGGGACAGACTAGCTGAGTTTCTTTGATCAGGATCAAGAAGGTTTCCCGTATCACCCAGCAACACGCTGCTTGATGTAACTATTTCTTCTCTTATTCCGTCAATAGGAGGATTAGTAACTTGAGCAAAGAGCTGTTTAAAGTACAGATACAACATCTGGGGTTTCTCTGATAATACCGCTAATGGTGAATCCATACCCATCGCGCCTATAGGATCAACCCCTTGGGTTGCCATAGGCTGAATAGTCATAGTAATATCTTCAAAGGTATAACCAAAAGCCTTCTGTTGCTGAATTAGGTCTTCACTTACCTTCTCTTCCTTTACCTTCTCAACAGGCAGATCGCTGAGTTTGACGATATGGCGGTTGTTCCATTCTTCATAAGGATGCATTATTGATACACTTTGCTTTAACTCTTCATCTGAGATGATTCTTTGCGCTTGAGTATCAATAAGCAGCATTTTGCCAGGTTCCAACCTGCCCTTATATTTTACATTTTCAGGTTTTATATCAATTACCCCGACCTCTGAGGCCAAGACAACTTTATCATCTTTTGTAACGTAATACCGAGAAGGTCTGAGTCCATTTCTGTCTAATACCCCACCGATGACCACACCGTCGGTAAATCCCATGGCAGCCGGACCATCCCAGGGCTCCATTAGAAAGTCATGGAATTGATAAAAGTCCTTCTTTTCTTTAGACATTTGCTCATTCTTTTCCCAGGGTTCAGGGATCATCATCATTACGGAGTGCGGCAGCGACCTGCCGGTTAGGTGAAGAAATTCCAAACTGTTGTCGAACATAGCGGAGTCACTGCCCGACTCGTCCACAATAGGATAGACTTTTGAGAGATCCTCAAATAGCGGGGAAGCGATACACTTTTGTCTGGCCTTCATCCAGTTTACATTGCCTCGAATGGTATTAATCTCACCATTATGAACAATGTATCTATTAGGATGAGCCCGCTCCCAGCTTGGGAAGGTGTTGGTGCTGAACCTTGAGTGAACCATTGCTAAAGCTGATACGAAATCAAGATCAGAAAGATCGAGATAAAAGTTTCTCAATTGCTCAGCTGTGAGCATGCCCTTATAGACAATTGTTTTGCAGGAAAGGCTGGCAACATAGAATGTTCCCCCCTTATCTTCACACATGGGAACAATCACTTGCTCGGCCCTTTTTCTGATAATATATAGCTTTCTTTCGAAGTCCATCTCATCAGTAATGCTAGGATCTTTTTCGATAAAAACCTGAATAAATCTGGGCATTACCGCTTTTGCGCCTTCGCCGATGGTTGATTTATCGATGGGAACTTCTCTCCAGCCGAGAATCTTCTGGCCTTCTTCCTGAACGATTCTTTCAAAGGTCTCTATCTGGGTTTTTCTAAAATCATCATACTTATGGGCAAAAATCATCCCTACGCCGTAGCTGCCTTTTTTCGGCATTTTAAAACCTAAAACTTCACATTCCCTTTGGAAGAAATCGTGAGGTATTTGAATCAGTATTCCGGCGCCATCACCTGTGTTTTCATCCGCCCCGCTTGCCCCTCTGTGGCTTAAGTTTTCCAATACAGTTAAGGCCTCATCTATAATGCCATGAGACTTTTCGCCCTTGATATTCACAACGAATCCCATTCCACATGCATCATGCTCTAATGCTGGATCGTAAAGCCCTTGTTTCATTGGCAAACCATAACTTTGCATATTACTCACCCTTCGTTGCGAATTTTAAATATATAAAGCAAAAAAGCGACTCTAAAAGAATGTACCTCAACCCCGAAGTACAATTTTCTTTTTGAGCGCCTTTGCTCTACATTATTCATCTTAGTGTGTTTGTTTAAACTTAACATAAGAACCCTTACGATTCAACCGTTTATAACATGGATTGACCATAAAATCAGCAAAGAATCCTGTATACTTTACGAATTGATTGTATAGTTTCCTTTTTCCATGTCTCAACCATGCAAATAGATTCGAGAAAAGTAATTATAGCGTGAATTTCTTATAGCCTAGCTAGGATCAAGTGACTCTTAGCTTCAGATGGAGTTTGCCTAAGAGGAATACTTACTCCATCTGAAGCTAAGAGGAACTTATCCAGGGACGTATCAGCCGTTATCTCATCCTCACCGCTAAAGTTGTTCTGTTTAGTTTGCGGTTCGGCGAAAGCAACCTGCGCCGTTATGCTTTTCTTTGGAGTAGGCGGCTTGGGCGAAACCCTCACCCGGGTTTCGTCACTGAATGCTTTCGTACTTATAGAAGATGGAGTCTTACGGCTGGTAGTCATCGGATAAAATCCCTGCTAGGTTATTTTGCTTTGCCAAGAAGTTAATAAGCCAAGTCAAAGACTTTTGACATTTTTTCTCCTTATAATGCCGATAAGATGGAAAAAATTACGAGGTTAGAATCGTCCAAGTTTATGGTAAACTTGAAGAACCCTGTGCGAAAAAGGGCAAATAATTTCAGATTGATGCGCTACATTGATGTACTGAAAAAAGGAGGCCGAGATGAAGTATCGTAAATTGATTAGATTAGCTATTGTACCCATATTAGTGGCAACTTTTATCGCAACAACAGCAACTTTATCTCTGGCTAGTATCAGCATTAATCCTCGCCTTTATGGTTCAGATCGATACGAAACTTCAATTGCCATTGCGAATCAGTTTTCTAATCAAAGGGTTAGCAATGTCGTACTAGCTTCCGGCAATGATTTTCCCGATGCTTTGTCAGCCAGTGTTTTAGCCCATGAATTAAGTGCTCCAATCTTATTGGTTGACCGTAATACCCAAACATCTAAAGCAGCTCTAGATTATATTCAAGCCCATCTGCCACCGCAAGGCACAGTATATATAACCGGCGGTACTAGCGTAATAGGGAGCGATTTTGATAGCGTGCTTTCTAGTCAAGGTTATCAAATAAAACGACTGGGTGGCGCAGACCTGTACGACACGAATGAGTTAATTGTAAACGAGTTAAACTCGACGAGTGATACTGTTTATATAGCCAGCGGTCAAAATTTCCCCGATGCGTTAGCTATTTCCAGTTTTGCTAGTCAAACCAATTCACCTATTCTATTGACGCAAACCAATAGCTTACCAAAAGGAGCACAAGAATACCTAACAAACAATAAACCAAAGAACATTTATATCGCTGGCGGAACTGCGGTTGTATCAGGCTCCGTGGAAAATGAGATTAAATCGATTTCCCCTAATTCAAAAATCACACGATTTGCAGGACAAACTAGATTCGATACAGCTTCATTAGCATATAGCCAATTAGCTGCCAACCCAAAGACAATCTACATTGCGTCAGGATTGAACTATCCTGATGCCTTATCAGGTACTATACTAGCGGCTTTAAATGGCGACCCCATTCTACTAATTGACCCCTCCACACCATTGGTACCTGATAGTATTGCTATGTATTTATCGCAGCTCTATAAAAATGGTGCAACCCCAAACGTTACCGCTCTGGGCGGGTCGGTTGTTGTACCGGATGAAGTCATTAATAATGTGGTTAACCTGTTAAATGGCCAAAGCCAATCGCCGCTATTTAATATCACCACGGTTGATTCTAGGTTGAATTTTGGCGGCTTACCTGTCAATCTGTTACCTAATAAAAACTATTGGTTCAACATTAACACTTACAAATATAACTATCCTTATAGCAGTTTTCATTCAACCGTAGGATACAATCTGTATTACTATATGCTGAATTTAGATAATCAGGTATCTGTTCACAACAGGGCTTTAGCACTTCATGGCGGGATAACCATCAATAACTGTGTTTATTTTCAAGCTGAAGCCTTGAGGAGAATAGGCTTTAATATTAGCAATTCTATGGCTAATACCATTCAATTTAGTAATTTGCTTACAAAGCTTGGTTTTAAAAAAGATACAAACATTGGCAATCTTAAGCCGGGTGATATTGTTTTCAC
This sequence comes from Desulfosporosinus sp. HMP52, assembly GCF_000765145.1. Taxonomy (GTDB): domain Bacteria; phylum Bacillota; class Desulfitobacteriia; order Desulfitobacteriales; family Desulfitobacteriaceae; genus Desulfosporosinus. The sequence goes on from NZ_JMGA01000017.1 coordinate 31,661, forward strand.
TAAAGGATACTCCCATACCTATACATTTATGGGGTGGGTTAATCCCGGAAACTATGATTATGCATATATCGTCGATAATCAATCGAGATCATTCGGTGGTCAAGTTTACCATGTGCGAAGCACTACTGGTGATCCAGGGCAAAACACTGATGGCATGGCGTTTTTCATGTATTATTAAGGCTATATAGACAAAAGCAGAAATACCCCTATCCAATGGTATAATTATACTCTACGGATAGGGGTGTTTTTTGATGTGTGTGAAATAGGATGAAACCAAAAAAAATGATCAAACTCGCGCGCATAAGAGATTTAGTGGGCAATCTACATCCCTATCGGACACCCTTGAAGGGTGTTCGGTGTTTTGCGTTTTTCCAGGGATTTTTTCAAAATTACTGCTCCTCTTTTAACAGTCTTCGCAAAACTTTTCCTGCTCCTGTCGCCGGCAGAGATTCTCTAAATTCTACGAGTCGGGGCACCTTATAGGGTGCCATTTTTTGTTTTGCCCACTCAATAATTTTTTCAGCGGTAATATTTGCACGCTGATCAGGTTTAACTACCACATAAGCTTTGACTACTTCTCCTTTTTGAGCATCAGAAATTCCAGTAACGGCTACTTGGGCAATCCCTTCATATCTGATTAACATAGCTTCAACTTCTTCAGGAAACACACTGTATCCACTTACCTTGATCATTTCTTTGAACCGCCCACAAAAGGTAAGATAATTGTCTTCATCTAATATCCCCATATCTCCGGTGTATACCCATCCATTACTCAAGGTCTGAGTTGTTTCTTTAGGCTTATTCCAATAACCCATAAATACACCTGGATTAGAGATGACTATTTCCCCCATTTCTCCTGATGGTCTTTCCTTGCCAGTTTCGGGGTCAATAATTTTCATCTTGGTTTCATAGTTTGGAATCCCTTGAGTTCCCCACTTTACTGCTTTCGAAGGCATAAATGTATCCGCAGTATGAGTTTCGCTTAAACCATAGGCCCCTTCGCATAGTCCACACCCTCCGGTAAACTCAGCCCACTTCTGGGCGATCTCCTGATTCAGGGTAATTCCGAAGCTTGTGGCTCGACATGTTTTAAGCGAAGTGAAATTATACACTCCGGCATTCTTCACTTGCATTACCGCAATATTCATTGGGGCAACACTATACCACCAGGTACACTTATACAAATCAATTGCTTGTAAAACAACAATTGGGTCAAATCGATATAGGAGCACGATGCTGGCATTTGCATATATAGGGCAGTTGACCCCCAGTAACATTCCCGCGATATGATAAAGGGGTACCACCGTTAGTAGGACATCTTCTGCCATGATTGAGCTGCTTTGAGACACTGCAGCGGCCTTAAAGAGTGCATTTTTATACGTAAGCATGGCTCCTTTTGGCTTACCAGTCGTGCCAGAAGTATAAATTAACAGACTAACATCTTCCATATCAACTTCTACGACAGAATTTAAAGCTTCCACGCCTTTAATAACCGTCAGCATATCCTGAACTCCTGATATGACTGGTTTAGGTTGAAAAAACTCTTCGGGGACATTTAGCGTCGGTTTCTCAGGGAGAAAATCACTGTAACTGGTTAGAATGATTTGCTCGATTTTAGTCTTGGATTGAACCTTTGCTATAACATCATATACGCTGTCAACAGCAACAATTACCTTGGCTTGCATATCATTTAATTGATACTCCAACTCCCACTCCTTAAATAATGGACTGCAAGGGCCAACAACCGCCCCGATTTTCTGGATACCGTAATGCGCAATGAAGTACTGAGGACTATTAGAAAGAAACAGAGCAACATGCTCCCCTTTCTTAACTCCTGATTTTGACAAATAAGTCGCAAACCCTTCGCTAAGATCATCTAATTCCTTATAAGTAATCTCCCGCCCATACCAAATAATAGCAACCTTCTCAGGGTTTAAGCGGGCATTATCTCTCAAATACTCGTGTAAAGGTTTCTGACCCTTGGAATAGTTTAACTTAGGGTCTAAATCTCCAGGCCACTCTTTGCGCATACCTTCATCCATGCTGACTACCTCCTCAAATTTCTTTGTTCATCTCTTAGAAATATTTTGGGTAATCACTTAATTAAGGCTTAATGTAAAATAATAATGCTATGAAACAATTAATTTATAGAATTTTCTGATATATTTGCTCAAAAAAAATATCACCTTTTTGCTTATGCCTCAGCCTCCCACCGGTTTTACCTCCTCTTACTCCGTCTCCAACCCATCAACCAGAAATCAAGAGGATATTGCGCCAAGGTTCACTTCCTTGAGCGCCCCTAGAGGTTGGCGCAATTCCTTCAGCATCTAACGAGCCCGTAATACGTAACGTGTGTGAACGGACAATTTTACCCTTACTTTCACAGACCCTAATTTGCCCCTTACTTTCACAACCCCAAACATACACTTATACACTCCTACGTTCCCAGCCCAGTCGCCAGAAACTAAGGGGACAATTGCTTTAGTGAACACTTTAGTGAAGTTCACGTTAAAGCGAGTGCCGATGCTGAAGGCCAATTGCGACCAGGTTCACTTCTCCGAGCGCCCCAGAGGTTGGCGCAATTCCTTCAGCATCCAACGAGCCAGTGAACGTAACGTGTGTGAACAGGCAATTTTACCCTTACTTTCACAGACCCTAATTTGCCCCTTACTTTCACAACCCCAAACATACACTTATACACTCCTACGTTCCCAGCCCAGTCGCCAGAAACTAAGGGGACAATTGCACAGTGAACACTTTAGTGAAGTTCACGCTACAGCGAGTGCCGATGCTGAAGGCCAATTGCGCCCAGGTTCACTCCCTTGAGCGCCCCTAGAGGTTGGCGCAATTCCTTTAGCATCCAACGAGCCAGTGAACGTAACGTGTGTGAACAGGGCAATTAGCCCCTTACTTTCACAAAACCCCAATTTGACCCTTACTTTCACAGACCCCTTACTTTCACAAACCCTATAGTAACTCGTAAACCCCGGCAGCCCCCATGCCGCCGCCGATACACATGGTCACCATACCATATTTCAGCTTCCGCTTAGTCATTTCACTTAACAGCGTAGCGGTAAGCTTTGCACCAGTACAACCGAGGGGATGCCCAAAAGCAATCGCCCCTCCATTAACATTTACTTTTGCAGGGTCTATCCCCAGAGTTTTTAAGATTGCCAGTGATTGAGACGCAAAAGCTTCGTTCAGTTCGAATAAATCAATTTGATCCAAGGTTAATCCAACTTGTTTTAGAACTTTAGGAATAGCCTTAATCGGGCCAATACCCATAAGCTCCGGTTCCACACCTGCCACGGCAAATCCACGCCAGACAGCCAAAGGTTTTATGCCTAAATCCTTAACTTTCCGTTCCGACATCAAAAGAGTCATTGCCGCTCCGTCACTGGTCTGAGAAGAATTCCCAGCCGTGACAGAGCCACCGGCCTTGAAAACAGGTCTTAATTTTGCCAAAGACTCAACCGTGGTTTCAGGGCGAATCCCCTCATCTTTGCTAAACCATTTTTCTCCCGGTTTTCCCCATGTTGGCAATGGAACGTGCACAATCTCATCATCAAAGCGCCCACTGGTTTGAGCAGCCCAGGCTTTCTTATGGCTTCCGGCTGCAAACTCATCTTGTTGTTCACGGCTCACCTCGTACTTTACCGCTACATTCTCAGCAGTAATGCCCATGGAAATATATGCTTCAGGGCAGTTTAGGATCATATATGGATTCGGCGCAGGTTTGGCCCCCCCCATGGGAACCATGGACATGCTCTCAATCCCTCCCCCAATCATAACATCTGCTTCACCCAAGCGAATTCGATCTGCTGCCATGGAAATAGCCTGCAGCCCTGATGAGCAAAAGCGATTAATCGTTACTCCGCACACATCAATTGGGAGACCTGTGCGCAAAGCCATAATTTTGGCAACGTTCATTCCCTGTTCTGCTTCAGGAAAGGAACAACCAATAACAAGATCTTCAATGTCTTTGGTATCAAGAGCCGGTACACTTTTAAGGATGTCCTGGATAACATAAGCACCTAAATCGTCGGGTCTGACTTGGGCCAAGGATCCTTTCCCCGATTTTCCGATAGCAGTTCGTTTGGCTTGTACAATAAAGGCTTCTTGCATTCTTCTCCCCCCTAATTCCGTAATGGCTTGCCTTTGGCGAGCATATGCCGAATACGATCCTGGGTCTTCGCTTCGCCTAGTAAGCTCATAAAGGCTTCTCGTTCAAGATCCAAGAGATATTGCTCGTCAACGAGCATTCCTGCAGGACGATTTCCACCGGTCATAGCATAAGCAAGCTTTTTACCCATATGCTGGTCATAATCCGAGATATAGTTTCCTTGGCGCATGCCATATAAGCCCAGCTCCAAAGTACCACGAACACCGGGACCAGCGATTTTAACCTTCTTCGGCAGATTTGGCCTGAAGTTTCGTGCCAAATCAATCACTCGGGCCTTAGCATCTAAAATTATATGTTCAGAATTCATGCTATAACGATCATGATCACGCAAGTATCCAAGCTGCCGGGCTTTTTCGGCACTTGTTGAGACCTGGGCCATAGCAATTGCTTCAAACCGCTTAGCAAAGAAATAATCTGGTGCCACTTGAATCCCGGGAAGAATACCTTCCATTGCTCTTACAGCCATTTCTTTGGTTCCACCGCCGCCGGGGATTAAGCCAACCCCCATTTCCACGAGTCCCATATAGGTTTCTGAAGAGGCTTGAATAGCGTGAGTGTGCAAGCAAATTTCCGCGCCGCCACCAAGTGTCATCCCAAAAGGAGCCGCAACAACAGGTTTCTTAGCATATTTCAAAGCCATCGTCTGATCCTGTAAAGCACGAATCATCAAGTCAATTTGATCCCAATTTTCTTCTTCCGCTTCCATGAGAATAAGCATCAAATTCGCACCCACGCAGAAGTTCTTTCCTTGATTTCCGATTACCATACCCAGGTAATTCTTTTCAACTTCTTGAAGTGATTTTTGGATCATGGTTACGATATCTTCGCCAATAGAATTGTTAGGGGAGTGAAATTCTAAGCAAGCAACTCCATCTTCAAGATCAATTAAGCTTGCTCCCGCGTTCCCCATAATAACCTTACCGGCTTTATGTGCTTGTTTAAAGGAAAAGGCATAAGGGCTTATGGGTTTTTGATGATAATTCCCATCCCCATAATAGGCGGTCTGTCCATCTTCCGTCTTCTGATAAAAACTTGTATATCCTTTAGAAAGCAGTTCATCCACTAGTGGTGGAATTGTGCCTCCTTCGGCGAGGATACGATCAGCAATTGCTTTAACTCCCAAGGCATCCCACAATTCAAAGGGACCCATTTCCCAGTTATAGCCCCACCTCATGGCTTGATCGATGGCAGTAATATCCTCGGCTATATCCTTGACGATAGTAGCAGCATAAAGCAGGGATGCTTTCAACACATTCCAAGCAAACTCTGCTCCCACATCATCACCATTAACTAAGGTACGAAGCTTTTCCTGCAACCCTTTAGCCTGTTTTGCCTTTTCTAAGGAAGCAAATTGAACCTTTTTCTGTGGGCCATAGGTCAAAGTATTAATGTCCAAGACTTCAATGACTTTTCCTTGTGGCCCTTTAGTCTTTTTGTAAAAACCCTGCTTGGTCTTATCCCCTAACCAACCATTTTTCAACATAGTATGAATGAACTCCGGCAGAATGAAACTGTCTTTTTCGCCAGGCACACCTTCGGCAACATTATTGTTTGAATGAATAAAAGTATCCAAACCAACAAGATCTATGGTGCGGAATGAGGCACTCTTTGGACGACCCATAACCGGTCCGGTTAAGGCATCGACTTCCTCTACAGTTAATCCTGTTCGAAGCATTTCCTTAAGTATTACCGGTGAACCTATAGCACCGATGCGATTGGCAATAAAGTTAGGGGTATCCTTGCACATAACCACCCCTTTACCTAAGACACGTTCTCCAAACTCGACAATGAATTTGACAACCTGGGGATCAGTATTGGGGCCAGGTATGATCTCCAGTAGTTTCATATAACGTGGCGGATTAAAGAAATGGGTTCCCAAGAAATAATTTGTAAAGCTCTCTGGAAGCCCCTCAACCATTGCTTTTAGGGAAATCCCTGAAGTATTTGAACTAACAATAGTCCCCGGCCGAACAACCCCAGCAATCTTTTGGAAAAGATCAATCTTTATATCCAGGCGCTCGACCACAACCTCAATGACCCAATCCACTTCATTTAAGCGTCCTAAATCATCGCTTAGGTTTCCTACCTCTATACGATCTGCAAACTCCGGTACTAAAAGTGGAGCGGGATTCATTTTTATCAAGTTGCCTTTATTCCCTTGCGCAATGCTATTTCGAACCTTAGGGTCTTCAAGGGTCAATCCTGCAGTCTCATCCTTTGCTGAAAGCTTAGATGGTACAATATCCAGTAACAGGCTTGGAATCCCGGCATTAGCCAAAAGTGCTGCAATCGTACTTCCCATGACACCTGATCCTATTACCGCTACTTTATGAATCTGCATTTAAATCCTCCTCTCATTTCTTGAGTTTCCTGGTATCTTTTTACCTCCCTATGAACGTTCATAATTATTCAACTGACCAATCCCCAATCTTAAAACCATCCGTTTCTTTGTAACGATCTATCAAGTAGTGCCGAAAACGCACATACTCTTTATAGTCGCACCTAATCCCCTCTTCATCCAAGGCCTCAACGAACTTTTCTAAGTCAGGCGGACACCCCCAAAGTTGGATAGCCTTCTTAATATTGGGATTCTCTTTATTCAAGTGACAAGCGCACTTACCAAAGAGAACTGTCTTGTCAAAACCGCTGGAGGCGATCTTCTGCTTGCCGCTGACTAGCTCTACGTTAGGGAAAGGCTCGCCCTTAAAGGCTGACCCGAAAAGTATCAACATTGGATTGTACTGAACTGAACAGCCTGTGCACAAACTGCTGTCATACTTGCGAATTGACAGTCCAGTTATTCCCCGTTTTTGAAATCCGATAGGACCGGTGTCATCTTCTGACCATTCCCAATCGTAGTCCACATATTCCTGATGATCTATAACACTTTCCCCTTTGACCTCATAATCTGCCAGTTCTAAACTATAGCCGTGACGTTGGGCATAATTGGTTAGATGGATCACCTCCTTCGCTTCATAGCCTAAGACAGCCGACCCTACAAGATCACAAGCAAAAGGATCACGAGACGCTATCAAGAGATCTTTTCTAAACGCCTTTCCAGTTGGTCCGGGACCTTTTTCTAAGGTATAAAGGCCATCTATTATAGTCAAGGCGACGGGTAACTTTTCAATAATTCGAGGAAACATGCTGCTTAGTTCCTTATCACCCACACCATGACAAGTCTGTTTTGACTTCTTATTGAGGCATCCTTTGAGATTTTTGATGCCCAAAGACACTTTTGCTATATTGTGAGTTTTTAAAACCGGTACATTAATAATTTTGTCTGCTTCCAAAGCAGATTTGGCAATATCAAGTATTAAACCTTCTCCGTAGTCTAATGTTGTAAATTCTGCTTGGTTAAAGTCCACAAGTTTAACACCGAAACGTTCTTGTAACTTTTTATATCCAATCCTGTCATAAACAGCATCTCCCTGGGGCTTTGACGTAAGAACTGCGCCTTCACCAATTGTCAAATCATTAAAACCATGCTCCGCCAAAATCCGAACTAACGCACCCATCACTGCACTAGTGGTAATGACACCGTAAGGAGGAAAAGGCAAATCAAAATCCCAACTGACGATGTTCGGTTTAATAAGGATCTTATCATTCGTATTTAGACCAGTAAGTCCATCGCACAATCTCAGACATTCTTGGAGAGATTCATAAACATCCGTTACTTTAACAAGAGAAACCGCTTTTTTGATCATAGAAGCTACCTTCTCCTTCTGAAAAGATTGGTTGGCAGTTCACTCATAAGCATAAAAACCCTTTTTCGTCTTCCTACCCCATTCTCCCTTAGCAAACTTCTCTACAATTAATGGTGACGGCTTATCTTTAGGATCTTGAGTTTCTTGATACCTTTCCATACCGATATAATAAGCTAGGTCTATGCCCGTGAAATCCAGCAAACGGAAAGGGCCCATGGGATGACCTAAGGCATTGGTTACTGCCACATCAATCTCCTCAGGTGTGGCAATCCCCATATCAGCCAGAAACTGAGCCTCATGGTGAAGTGCTGCAAGGATTCGATTAACTAAAAATCCATAAATCTCCTTCTTGAGTAAAACACCATTCTTGCCCATTTTTTCGCATAAATCCATTGTTAACTGTGCAGTTTCCATAGAAGTATGTGGGCCTTGCACTACCTCAACAAGCTTCATGACAAGGGCAGGATTGAAGAAATGCATATTGCATACTTTATCCGGCCGTTTCGTGGCATCTGCTATCTTAGAACTAACAATAAAGGAACTGTTGGTTGCCAAAATAGCCTGAGGAGGTGTAATCCTGTCTAAGTCTGCAAAGAGCTTTCGCTTTACATTGATCATCTCCACGGCAGCCTCAATGACAAAATCTGCATCTCCCGCTGCTTCTTCAAGGCTTTGGGTAAAGGAAATATTGGACAATCCTTGGTCTGCCATTTGTTGAGTTAATTTGCCTTTGCTAACTCGCTCCGGCAAATAGGTGCGAGCAAATTCTTCGGCTTTTTGAAGCATTTGGAGGCTAATATCCGTACAACTGACCTTAAAGCCAGCTAATGCTGCACTCAAAGCTATTTGATGCCCCATATTTCCTGCACCAATGACACATATTTTCTTAACATCCTCTATTCTCATTGTTACCCTCCTAAAGAAAACTTGGCTGTCACTCGAAGACACTGTCTTCTCAGATGTTGCATGAGGACTAGAACCGAAAAACCCCGAACAATTAAAATGCCCCTTCCGGAATATCAATAGCCGAAGTATCTGCTTCCTTGATAATCTTCACAGTCGCCATAACATCAGGCAAAATATTTAAGATATAAAATCTGGCACTCTGTACTTTCCCTTGATAGAAGTCTTTATCATCATTGCCTTGGTTTAGTTTTGTTTGCGCCACAATTGCCTGTTGTATGAGTAAATAACCGCTATACAGTTCCGCAGTAATCCTAAGAATTCTTGTACTGTACAAAGGAACAAGTCTGATATTTTCTTTGAAGTAGCCTAACACTGTACCTAACAAGTCTTGATATGCCAACAATGCTTTGCCCAGCACCTGGAACTCCCGGGCAAAAGTTTCATGATTCTGGTTTGCCTGCACAAAAGCAGCTATTTCCATAATCCATTCTTTGAAGATGGTTCCTTTATCCAGATTCCATTTACGTCCCACTAAGTCCATGGATTGAATGAAATTAGTTCCTTCCCAAATTGAATAGATCTTCACGTCCCTTGCTTGACGAGCCACCGGATACTCCTCCGTGAAGCCGTACCCTCCTAAAACTTGAATGGCTTCGGTAATCATTAACCAACCTTGGTCAGAGCAGTAGGCTTTAACAAGAGGGGTTATAACTTCAATGAAACGTTTTGCCTTAGCTACATCAGCAGGATCATCTCCAAATTCAATTAAATCCTGAAAGAAGTAACCTTGAAAAATCATCGCTCTCATTGCTTCCAAGGTTGCCTTTTGAGTCAGCAACATACGACGGATATCCTCATGTTGAATGATAGGAACTCTATCCCCTTTGGGATTGTGAATGGGACGCCCCTGAACACGTTCTTTAGCGTAATGTACGGAATTATTATAGGCTACAGTTGCCACTGCCAGGGCGCTGTGTCCTGTATCTAACCGTGATCCATTGATCATCTTAAACATCTGGGCCATGCCCTGTCCAAAACCTCTCTCATCAGGTGCGCTTCCTAATAACACACCCCGACATTGACCTTCTTCTCCAAAACTAAGCACTGCTGTCGAGGATCCCTTAAGACCCATTTTGTGTTCAATTCCAACTGTAGAAACGTCATTGGACTCTCCCAAACTTCCGTCTTCATTAACCCAGATCTTGGGTACAATGAATAAGGACAAACCTTTTGTGCCAGGTGCCGCTCCATCGACCCGAGCTAATACTAAATGAATGATGTTTTCAGTGAGATCGTGATCCCCGCCGGTAATAAAACACTTTGTGCCTTTCATCTTATAAATTAAGGGATCCTCTGTAGGATAAGCTTTCGAGGTCATATCCCCAACATCAGAACCACCACCAGGTTCAGTTAAACACATAGTCCCTTCCCAAATCCCCTGGAACATTTTTGGGGTATAAAGGGCAATCTGTTCCGGCGATCCAAAGGCTTTAATTACTGAACCAATACCACCACTCAAGCCGATATAGGGGGACATTGACGGGTTAGCACCAATAATAAACTCACGTACAGCTTGGTTTAGGATCTCCGGAAGTGCACCCTCTCCTTCTACGTCACTATTGCTGGCCCCCCACCCGTTTTCTTGGATATACTTGTAGGCCTTATGAAAGGATGGCGGAACAGTTACTTTTCCATCCTTGAAAATTGCTCCTATTGAGTCACCATCATCGTTTGTAGGAGCGACAACCTCTTTACACACTTTTAAAGACTGATCGAGAATTCCATCGACATCCTCAATACTCAGATAATCCTGAAAGCGTTTTAAACCAAGAATTTTACCTCCATCCAACCACTCTTTGATGATAAATTTATGATCCCGATTACTAAAAAGGAAATTACTGGCCATGGAAATCCACCCTCTCTGTTAGACAATAATTAGTACCTCTATTAAGGAATCCAAATATGGTGATTAATTTACATCTTCTTCGAATTATTTCTTTGTAGGCCTTGGCGACATACCGGCAATAGCTCGCACGATATCCTTTTTCGATTCTAGGTCATACTGGGATGTGATAGCAATCTGCTCCATAATCGGCGATCCCCCACCATGATAAGCACCATATTGAGTAGGCCCAGAAAAACTGGAAAGTCCAAAGTCAACAAAATTCAGCCAATACTTAATTTGATCCTCAATGGGGATTTTCGGATTTCTGTTAAGGTACTTTTCTAATAATTGTTTGGTCTCTGGATTTGCAAGGTCTTTTTCATAAGGGAAGGTTGCCGGCATACCACCAGCAATATTGCAGAGAATTTCTTGCTCATGGAAAACTGCCTCTCCAGTTAGACACCTGCCTACATTGGCATAGATTGAATTTGGAATATAGCCGCCGGGCCCATACTTCATAACTCCAACACCTGGAATATAGACTTCAGGCTTACCAAAATCGGAAGCAGTATAACCTGCTGCATAACCCAGTTCTCCTGTCATGATTAGTTTCGATAACATCTCACGCACATGTGGCGTATTCTCAATACCATTAATTTCTGCTGCCAGACCGCTTAGACCGATGACATAATCGAGCATGGCCGGCTTACATCCGGAGTAGGAATGCCGATGGAACAAGGCAAACAAAAGAGCAGCAATACCTCCGTGCTGAACTTCCCCACATAGGAAAACTCTTTCCCAAGGAATGAAACAATCCTCAAAGATGATATAAGAATCGGTATAGCCATACTCAATTCCCCTCTCATAATGGTCACGCTTACGAGGATTGTGTATATGAACAACCTGCTTTATTCCTTCGTAGTCAGATGGCACAGCAAAAGCCAAGGCATAAGCTTCTTCACCCTTTTTGAGAGCCCGATTAGGAACAACCAGGATTTCATCAGAGATAGAGGCTTCAGAAATGTGAACCTTAGAACCACGAACTATGATGCCGTCGCTCCTTTCTTCTACCACGTGCACATACATGTCAGGATCATCCTGTTCTGCCGGTCGTTTAAGACGAGCACCTTTAACATCAGTCTGGGCGCAGCTTGCGACTAGATCCTCTCTCTGAAACCTTTCCAACCACTTAAGCCAGTTGTCGTGATAAGCGGTTTTAGCCTTTGGTGACTTTTGTGCTTCGTAAGAAACTGCATTAATGGCATTAGCAGCATCTATTCCCATGCACCTTTGAATACACTGCCCCACCTTATTACACATAAATCTAGTCATATCTTGCTTTTTGTGCAGATCCTCTACGCTCTGATGAATATGGTTAAAACGATTAATAATTTCTCCGGTAAGATGAGATGTGGCAGTACATAGTTCCTTACTAGCCGGATCCCAAGCTGCATCAAAGGTTAAGCCCATAACATTAATCGTTCCTTCTTGACGCTCATCAAGCCTATCCATTTTCTGTCCATTGCAATAGAGGTTGTTGTTCATCTTTCCTAATCTCTCAATATACTGAGCTCTAGTCCTCATATTCAAACCCCTTTCAATTTAGGCTTAGTATTAAATCTACATAATTTTTTCTAAACAATCTAACCTATTAAGCATTCATCCTAGATTCCCTAACGGCCCAGAAATTTTGCCGGTCTCTTTTCTAAAAAAGCTTTCATCCCTTCTTTTTGATCCTCAGTTGCAAAAAGAAGGCTGAAACACTTATGTTCATACTGCAGCCCTGCTTCAAGATCCATTCTAAGCCCCTCATTCACGGAAGATTTAGCCATGCGTAAAGCCACAGCCCCTCGATCGGCAAATCGCTTAGCCATTTTCTTAGCTTCAGAGAATAACAGATCTGCAGGCACAACTTTATTGACTAGACCTATGCGTAAGGCCTCCTCAGCTTTGATAAAATCGCCGCTAAATATAAGTTCTTTTGCCCTACCGGCACCAATTAAACGAGGTAAACGTTGTGTTCCTCCTGCTCCCGGCAGAATGCCCAGTTTTATTTCCGGCAAACCAAACTGGGCGTTATCCGCTGCTATGCGCACATCCGCTACCAGGGTCAGTTCACACCCGCCCCCCAAAGCATATCCTGCAATGGCAGCAATAACAGGCTGAGGCATATTTTCAATGATCTGGAGGGCTCGATGAGAAGGTCTGTCACTAATTGTCACTTCAACTGCGGTAGCAGAAGCCATCTGCCCAATATCCGCACCGGCTGCAAACACCTTCTCTCCACCGGTAATTATCATTACCCTTACAGATGGGTCATTAGCAATCTTCGCAGCGGCTTCTGCAAGTTCGCTGAAAACTTGATCATTAAGAGCATTAAGTACCGCAGGACGATTAAGCGTAAGCATTGCAATGCCGTCCTCTATTTCGACAAGGATTGTTTCATAAGCCATTTCATTACCTCCCTACAAGAATGACTTCCTTAAATTTTCTGAATACTGACTCAACATTCAAGACTAGCAAAAATCATGCCTGATTAGAAACTTATTTTACCAAACTCATAAATTAGTCTAATTTTGAACAATTAAGTTATTCGCACTGGAATCTTTACTTAGTAGTAAAACCAACAATAGTCGGGTTCCTTTTGACTTAAAACGGGGAGAAGGTTACCCATAAAAAAACCAGCACTATCAAGTTATTTCTGCCAAGTGTAAAATAAACCTCCAGTCAAGCAAATTTGCCTGACTGGAGGTTTATAATCTGTATGGAAATTGGTACAAAGCTTTATTCTCGATTTTAAAACCGTGCGTAAAACGTACAAATCATTGTTAGTCTATACCATATCTGTGTAACTTATCGTAAAATACTCTCCTTGAATAGCCCAGAGCCTTCATTGCCTTCGTACGGTTGTTTTTATGCGTTACTAGGGCTGAGAGGATTAGTTCTTTTTCAACGGAAGCAACAATTTCTTTAACCGAAGAAGGTTTTTTTTGTTTTAATTGATCCTCATGCGTTGGTAATATTTGACCTGGCAGATGATACATCTCTATGGTCAGGCCACTGCACACTATACTTGCGTGCTCTAAAACATTTTGCAACTCTCGAATGTTGCCCGGCCAGTCATACTCTTGGAAAAAACCAACAACCTGGGGAGAGAGAGTTAATTCATGCCCAACCTCACGGGCAAACTGATCTAAAAATGTTTTAGCGAGTGCTAAGATGTCATCTTTGCGTTCTCGTAAAGGATTTAGATTAAGGGGAACAATATTTAAGCGATAATATAGATCTCGTCGAAAAGCACCTTGTTTAATCATACTTTCCAAATCTCGATTGGTGGCCGCGATGACCCGAATATCTACCTTGATAGTTTTAGTTCCCCCGACTCTTTCAAACTCTTTCTCTTGCAAGACTCTTAGTAATTTTGCTTGCATTGTATAGCTCATATCCCCAATTTCGTCTAAAAAGATTGTACCTCCATGGGCCAGCTCAAACTTACCAAGTTTACCCCCTTTTTTTGCCCCAGTAAAAGCTCCATCTTCATAGCCAAATAGTTCACTCTCGATGAGATCTTCCGGGATTGCTGCACAATTTACTTTAATCAGAGGTTTATCTTTACGACGGCTGCTATTATGTACCGCTCTAGCTAATACTTCCTTACCAACACCACTTTCACCCCGGATTAATACTGTACTATCCGTGCGGGCAACCTTAGCTGCCAAGATTAAGGTCTCTTTTACATTTCTATTTTGTCCTACATATTCTTTAAAAGATAGAGGCAGGTGTTCCCATTGTTCTAACTGCTCTTTTAAATAATCGGCCAAACCTTTTGTTTGTTGAAGTTCACGGTTTAATTGAACAACTTCTGTTATATTCTTGAATGTTGAAACACAACCAATAATTACTTCTCCATTATATAAAGGGAAGGAGCTGCCTACTACATCGATACCTAAAGATTCTAAGTAGTCTCTGCCACTGGTTGCCTTACCTGTATGTAATATCTCTATAGCTGCTGCTTTTGGCTCAATTTTATCTAATCTCCGTCCTAATACTTTGGCCACAGGTACCCCGAGAATTTTTGCATAAGCCTCATTTGCATAAACAATCGTTGTATCGGAATCAATAACGAGCACAACATCATGAATACTATCCAATATTTGGAACAATAGTTCTCTATCCCATCGTGGAAAATCGCTGGTTGTGACTGCATGGGCTCCGACACTCATGATTATCCCCCATTTAAACTTATTTTGTAATCATTATATAGGAGTAAGCCAATTGAAGTAAAGGAAAATTTGGTAATAGTTTAAATATTCTTAATATTATAATATATTATAATGCCCCAGAAATACAAAAAAGACCTAATCTAAGTCTTTTTTGTTTTCTGGGGCATTAATTTGTTAAAGTGTATACAAATCCGCACACAAGGGTTTTAAATGAACGTTCATCGCCTGAGTGAAACATGTGCTAGTCCTGACATAACACGTTTCTGTTGGTTGTTAAAGGCCTCTAAGTTACAAACCAAGGTGTTTTCGGAGCGGACTTTTATATTTCCAGAACATGTTATGATATCTCCCGGTCGTACTATTTTTTCAAAACGCACATTGAATTTGCTGATAATTCCTTCTTCACCAATCCAATCTGTTACCATAGCCGCCATTTGGGCCATAGTTAACATTCCGTGTACAATTGTTCCCTCTAAGCCTGCTTGGCGTGCATAATCGTCATCAAGATGAATAGGATTAAAATCCCCTGAAGCTTCGGCATACTGACGAACTTGCAAATCGCTTGGGATCCATTCACGGACAGGCAGTTGATCTGAAACCTGATAATTTAGTAGACTTTTCATTCCCCTTCCTCCTTAGATGGCTGGATTAGGACAGAACTACTGGAAAACACCAATTCCCCAGTCAAATCATACCCCGTTGTTTCAAGCACGAGAAAGGTGTTCTTTCCCAACTTGCCGCGACCTTCGTAAACGTCTTTGATGCTTTTCTTATAAGTAAGGCTATCCCCCACATTGAGCGGTCGATAGTATGTTATTCTCTGCTCACCGTGAATCATACCGGGAGTCGGCAATTGTACTCCCGGTATGTTTGCTTGAACCAATGTTCCTACAAAAGTAGCAGGAACACGGTCATCGAACCGCACTCCTATGGCTTCAGCAAACCTACGTACATCTTCAAGTCTAATTTTTAAAGCTATTGCTTCACTTTCGCGGCCGATTAATTCTTTATTAATCATACTCCTCTGCCCACCTTTGCTAAATAGGTATAGCCATTTCTTTAAAGGCCCATCTTTCTTTTCAGTTCAATAAGCTTTTCTTTAATAAATTCAGAGTCTGGGTCAAGGGCACCGGCTACCATATACTCATTTAAAGCTTCATAAAGGTACCCGGCACGCTCCTTGAGAATCCCCTCTCCTAGATGCCTCATAGCTAAACTTTCATGATCCAGATCATCTGCGTTATGTCCGATGTGCACAGTTGGCCTCCTTATTGCTTTTGAAAAGCGAGTTCACATAGCCCGCTGTCGTTAGCATCGTTATTACAAGTCATGAAGACTGGAACTCCAACCTTCTCTGCTGCTGCTTGATAAGCCGCGAAGCAGAAGGACTGGCAATTGCTTATTCCCTTTTCAGCAAACTTTTTTCCTAAAGAGCAGTTAAAACTGCGAACCTTTAATTGCTTTGTAGTGGCTTCTGTGACAGTCCAAGCATCTCGTGGACGCAGAACTATAATTGCATGCTCTACATATCTTTCAAAGACGTGAGGAAAACGAATTCCGGTTTGCTCAGCAACTCGTTCAATCATATCTGCAGTCCGATCTCGGAAGGCTTCCGAATCTGTGTTTTTGATCAGGACTGCCATAAACGACTTTCCCTGTTCCTCAAGAAAATCCTCGCTGATTTCTTTATCCGAGTTAAAAAGACTTTCTACAGGAAATTCTTTATTTACGGCATAAATTAGTTCCTTAGGTAAATCATAGACATAATCCTGTCCGGGGTTAATCTTTAACCTTCGCTCAGGGGCTACCTCAGTGCTAGGGTTGCCTTTTATTTTTTGTAAGACCTTAAAATCCACAGCCATACTAAAAACTCCCCTTCAAATTCATAGTTTTAGTTCCGGGAATGTTAAGAATTGCGTTCTTTAATTTGAGCGGCTCTTTCCTCTTTGAATTTCTGAGCTAATTGATCACGCGGGACAAAACTGAGCTGTATAGCATTGAAAGGACACACTTTCACACAGTCGCCACACCCTGAACATTTGTCAAAATAACGACCTACGATCCGATATTCACTCGGATCACTCTCTCTTCCCTTCCAGACCTTTGTAGGGCCGCAAACGAAGACCACTGATGGACATACACTTAAACACTTTCGACAGTTCAAGGGATCTTTACATAAGTTATAGTCAATGCCGATTTGAGCAATCATTTACAGGTCCCTCCCCTTACCAGTTTTCAGCTATTCCAGGCAAACTTTGTCTGTCTACTAACTCAATAGCTTCACTTGGACATGCCGTCACACAAAGTCCACAGCCAAAGCATTGATCTAAATCTATATACGCTTTGCTCGTATAGACTTCAAGATTTAGTGCTTTAAACTGACAACGACCTAGGCAGCTTTTACAGCCAATACATTTTTCTCGATCGACTTTAGCAACTGTATGTCCTTTTAAAAGAAACTTAAAATCATAGTCAATTCTATTTCTTACTGCAACACATCCAGGATACTCACATTGACAAAGCCCCCCGATATATGGAGTCCCAAACACATCAACTGTTTGCACTCGACCTTCTTTGTGGTTCATCATAGCCCATTCTTTAGCTTCTTCCGGTGTGACAAACTCTACCCCGCCATGATAAGTCTCAGGCCAACGTTCCCATTTATACATACCAGGTCCAATACCCATACAGGTGAAGTTCTCATCATCAGGCATACCCCTTTGCACTCGACGACATCCGCAGGTCATTTTCGCTAAAGGATAGGCAATATCTAGAATTTGAAGATATTCATCAAGTGTAACCACTTGTCCGAAGTGAGTCTGATAGGCATGTTCTAAGGCATCACTTTTGATTTCGTTTTCCCACTCCAAATCCCCACTTATACGAGCTTTGACTAACTCTGCCACCACACCCGCACCCATTCCCGCTGCCTGTGGGTCGGCATCTGCACCAGCAGCTTCTTTACCTTCTTTGCGTACCTTATACAGGCGCCGCGCATAATTTTCCGGATTGAGATACCACTTTTCCCCATTACCATATTTATCACATACCCAACACATTACGTAACCTCCTTTTTCTTTGCTCGAATACGTCCTTTTCGCAACTGAGCTACCAATTGGGCCTCATTACGAATTGAATCTTCAAACACTGTTATACAAGATCCAACACTGAGTATATTGTGTGCGTCGCTTCCTCCGGTTCCAATCTTACCTAAAATGCTCACAGCATTTCTCGCGGCACGGATTTCCTGCCAATTGCTTCGACCATTGTAGACCTCTAAAGCATCTACAAAGTCAAATATTGGCCTCCGGCACATCACCTCCACTTCGATTGGCTCCAAGCCACGCTCTTCCCTTGAAAATGTGGAATAAGAAAAATCCTTCCTAAAGGGATGAGCAGCGACCATTATTCCCTTCGAGTTATGCACGAATTGTGCTAATTTTGGTAAGTCATCTCGAAGATTTAACAACGATTGGTGCACTCCATATACCAGTATTTCTCCCACTGAGGTACTAAGTTCAACTCCGCCATAAATTTGTATACCACTTTCATTACTAAGTTTGGCAAGCTCTGTTTGATCCCAACAGTAATCATGATCTGTAATGCAAATGCCATCTAGACCTTTTTTACACGCTGCTTCAATCAAGTCCCAAATGTTCATACGACTGCAGGCCGAACCCTGATTGGTATGTGTATGCAAATCAAACTCCATGCTAGATTCCTTCACATCTTCCCTTATTAATCCACAAAGGCTTTATATCTCAATAAGCAAGTTTTGTGCCAACATCAAAGTTCTCAGTTGTTTACATTAAACATATTCTCGGAATCTCACTTCTCAAAGCCCCTAATCCTTGCTTCTTAATTTTTTCTAGTAGAATATTACGATATATCAGAATAGTTGTTAAACTGTTAAGGTCTTATCAGCCACACCTTAAACAAAATATGTTTTAATTACGTACAATCACATTAACTTAATGTTTCCTTTTTTGTACTATCATTTGAAGTGCAAACCCTCCACCTTATGAAAAAGGTCTTCTTTAAAACGCAAAACAGAAACAGTTTCCTCATAGGCAAACCGTTTCTGTTTTCTTAAGAGTCATATTTATAACCAAATAGAGTTCTAAACATTAGTTAACATTTAATTATATTCAGGCATTCGTTCAACTATAAATGCACATCCAGGGCCTCCGCTCGCACACATTGTTGCACAAGCATAACGTCCACCCCGACGTTTCAACTCATTGATTGCTGCCATTATAATCCGCACACCTGTCATTCCTACCGCATGTCCTAAAGATATACCTGATCCAACTGCATTAACCCGTTCTAGCGGGATATCAAGTTCCTTCTGACAACCTAGGAATTGAGCTGCAAATGCTTCATTGATTTCCCAATAATCGATATCATTTTTCTTGAGCCCTGCAAATCTCAGCGCTCTCTCTACAGCGGGGACTACACCCATGCCCATAATTCTAGGCTCCACAGCCCCAGAAGCAGATGCCACCACACGAGCCAATGGTTTTAATCCTAATTCCTTGGCCTTTTCATAGGACATCATAATTATTGCTGCAGCACCGTCATTTAAGCCTGAAGCGTTAAAGGCTGTAACCGTACCGTCCTTTTTAAATACAGGTTTAGCCTTAGCAGCTATCTCCATTGTTGCATTGGGATTGGCATGCTCATCAGTATCGAAAATCTTAAGCCCTTTTCTTGTCTTAATCTCAACAGGTACAATTTCATCCTTAAATAAACCTTGTTCAATAGCATTACATGCTCTTCGATGACTGAGCAAAGAATACTCGTCTTGCTCTTCACGGGTAATCTTGTACATTTCCGCAATATTCTCAGCCGTAATACCCATATGGTAGCCCTCAAAAGCACAGACCAATCCGCCAATCATTAAACTATCCTGGATTTTTTCAGCATCATTTAGTCGATATCCTTTACGTGCTTGCATAAGCAAATAAGGGGCGTTAGTCATGCTTTCTTGACCTACGGCTGCAGCAACATCTACCCTGCCTAACATTATTTCTTGGGATAAAATATCCGCTGCACGCATAGATGATGGGCACTGTTGATGAATGGTGGTAGATATAGTTTCAACAGGACATCCGGATTTAAGCGTTACCCAACGAGCGGAGTTTCCTGGAGAACCTGCCTGATTACATTGGCCCACCATAACCTCTTCAACAAGGTTAGGGGAAATGCCGGCCTTCTCAATGGCTCCTTTAAGCGCTATTACACCTAGATCGTGCGCCTTTAAGCTTTCCAAAGAACCTTGGAAATCACCAACCGCAGTCCTGGCAGCGCTGACAATAACAACTTCTTTCACAATTTAAGCTCCTTTCAACATATACTCTGCCAAAAACTTTTTTTCAACTTAGTTGTCTTGTATCTTAACAACTTTATTGCCAATCAACATCGGTATTTTTCTGAACCCCCGCAAGTCTCTCTGCCAGGTTCTTGCGCTGGGCTAAGTTAACCATTCGACTGATCATAATACGTTGGGCCTGAGGAGAACCCGCTCCGTGCATTGATTCAGTTAAATAGCCTACAGCTGCTGTACCCATAGTTAAGTTCTCTACTAATCTCAGCATACGGTGACGGTTTTCCGCTGAAACATCTGCCTTGCCTATAAAGTATTTCTTAATTAAAGCTCCTACTTCGGAATGATCAAAATCTTTTTCGGAGGGCATTGTAACAAATGCTCCACCGGCAACATCTTGAGCTAAGCGGGCAATTTCATAGGGAAAACGTGTAACATTCTGTTTGCAAATATTAGCTAACAAAATGTCAACAAGATAATTGCCTGAGGCTGTTTTATGACCCTCTGCCGAGCAAGCAATTCCGCAAGAATACAAGGACTCGTTAAGATGGCACATCTCCACAATCTTGTCCTTAATATGGGATGCTTTAGAAACACCATTGTACTCAGCCATTGCTTGAGTAGCTCCAATTAAGGCATCTCCTACTCCAACTTTACACCCCCCATAACTCTGGCGGTGATATGAAGCGAATCGCTCAACCAGCATAGTCGAAAAATCCGTTTCCCCATCCATAAAGACCCTATTCCAAGGTACAAAGACATCATTGAAAATCGCCATAACTTCTTGACCACCGAAATATTGGTTACCAACATCAATGCTGCCGCCTTCTAGTTTACGAGTGTCACAGGATTGTCGTCCATAGACGTAAATAATTCCTGGGGCTTCGAGAGGCACTGCAAAGCTGACGGCCCACTCTTTCTCATTATCTTTTAGTGAGTTATTAGGCATTACTAGAATTTCATGAGAGTTAATCAATCCCGTCTGATGCATTTTACAGCCTCTGACAATAATACCTTCTTCATTCCGTCCTACAACATGAACGTAGGCGTCTGGATCAGTTTGTTCGCCGGGACCTTTTGATCGATCTCCCCGGGAATCTGTCATACATCCATCTACAGCAAGGTCATTTTCTTGCACATATTTTAAAAAGTCATTAAATCTTTGATGGTACTTTGTTCCATGTTTGGCGTCAATCTCAAACGTGGTGTTAAAGACAGCATTAAAAGCATCCATCCCGACACAACGTTGGAAACAACAGCCGGTCTTTTGACCTAAAAGACGTTGCATTTTTACTTTCTTCACCAAATCATCAGTACTTTGATGAAGGTGTGTGAAACGATTGACCTTTTGACCTGTAAGATTAGAGATTGCAGTCATAACATCTTCGTATTCAGGTTCCATAGCCAACTTATAGGTCATGGCCATGGCGTTCAATGAGGGCCGAACCATGGGATGATCAACGTAATTTTCTATCTTCTCTCCAAACATGTATAGATCAATTTTCATATTACGGATGTCATCAATATATTCTTGTGGCGTTTTTAAAGTCATCCTTGTCACCTCTTTGTTAATATTGTTTAAAGCCTTCTCCGGTCGAACTCCAGGGAATGGTAGTCACGCCAGAGTAGGCCCCTGTGTGGTTGCAGTAGATTAATAATTGCAATTACTGTGCCAAAACTTGATTAATTTCTATGATCTAGCACTTAGTTAACCTATAACGCCAACTAGAAAGAGTCCATCTAAATCAAAAAAAATTGCAATCTTCAAGAACTCTATTGTTCTTAGTTCTTTAAAGATTGCAACACTGTATATATTTCATACAAGCACAAGCCATTAACCGAAAATTCAGTATATAAAGTACACAAAGAGTTCTTTCTACTCTATTGTAATATCTATGGAGGTAATCTTAAAATATCCTGACCAAGTCTACTTCATAGATAAATAATTCCTGCCTTAGGGAAACTCCTTTACTAACGTCAAATATTAGTCTTGACTTGCAGCTGCGGCCTGCATTTTGGCCTTTTCTTCTTCTACTAATTGGCGACGAAGCACCTTCCCAACAATAGTTCTTGGCAATTCACTTCTGAACTCCACTAAGCGTGGAACTTTATAGGCAGCCATCCTTGATCTACAGAAATCTACAAACTCCTCTGCTGTCGCTTCTACATCAGGTTTTAAGACTATATAAGCTTTGGGAGTCTCTCCACGATATTTATCTGGAACACCTGCTACCACTACTTCCTTGACCTTTGGATGTTCGTAAAGAACCTCTTCAATGTCACGCGGATAAACGTTATAGCCCCCGGCGATAATCATATCTTTTTTACGATCAATAATATAAAAATATCCATCCTCATCTTTTTTCGCGATATCCCCTGTATGAAGCCAACCGTCCCGCAATGTTTCAGCAGTCGCCTCCGGTTTTCCCCAATATCCTTTCATAACTTGTGGCCCTCGGATGCATAATTCCCCTATTTCCCCTGCAGGGAGTTCTTTTTCCCCTGTCTCTAAATCTACAATTTTAGAATCCGTGTCTGGGAATGGTATACCTATCGAACCGGCTCTGTTTGGTCGATCAAGAGGATTACTATGGGTTACAGGGGAAGCCTCAGAAAGTCCATATCCTTCAACTAAATTCCCCTCTCCATCCGTCAGTTTTGCAAACTTTTGAGCAACTTCCAAAGGCAGTGGAGCAGAACCGCTATTACACACTTTAATTGCCGCTAAGCTTTCTTTATATTCTGAGATACGAGGGTGACTATTAATAGCCATATAGACAGTTGGTGCACCTGGAAAAAGGGTGGGTCTATATTTATTAATTGTTTCCATAAAATGATTCAATTCAAAGCGGGGCAAAAGAATTTGAGTAGCAGCCGTGGCCACGGCGTAGTTTACACAGTTTGTCATTCCATAGACGTGAAACACAGGAAGAATTGTTAAAATACGTTCTTCTCCATACTTTAAATCAAGAGACCATGATATACTTTGAATTGTATTGCAGACTAGATTTTTATGAGTAAGCATAACCCCTTTGGATACTCCTGTTGTTCCACCTGTGTACTGTAGAACAGCTATGTCTTCTTCATGATCAATCAATACTTGGGGAGGATTTGGTTCATACTTGGCAATTAACTCATCAAAGGATTGCAAATCCGGGGTTGATTTAACTGGAGCAAGAAAGTTAAAGCCAATAACATTCTTCAAGGAGGTGTTTTGGATAATATTCTTTACTCTAGGATACAACGGTTCAAAGACAATGATAGACGTTGCGCCGGCGTCATTCATTTGATACGCTATCTCACGCTCCACATACATAGGATTCGTTTGTACCACGATGGCCCCCAATTTGAGTAAAGCGAAGAAAGCAGTTTCCCATTGGGGACAATTCGGTCCCATCAGCCCAACTCGCTCACCTTTTACAATGCCCATGTCCGCCAAAGCTGTTGCAAATCGATTAACTTGATCGCCAAATTCTTTATAGGTAATCTCTCTTCCTTCAAAGATTATGGCTAGAGTATCAGGCATTTTCTCAACAGTTTCATCAAACATTTGCCCAAGAGTTTTTGCTGGATAGTCTAAGTTTGGGTTGACATAGGTAGGATAGCTTTGTAACCATGGCATCTCTTTAACTTGCATTCTGACGAACCTCCTCAATTTTCAATGATCCCTCTCGTAAACACGCACTATTTCAAACTTTTAGAATATCTCCTCTCTTCATAATATTCTGATAACTTATTCTATGGATATAGCAATATTTATGCCATCATATAAAGAGTTTTAAAAATGCCGATTTGTGCTACTCTTTACCATAATTATGTATTACATATGTATGTATACTATACACTTCATGTGATTAATTCGCTCCGATTTGTATGTAAAATATACAAAACCATGCATTGATTAGATAACATAATCAACGCATGGTTTTTAGTTCCCTTTTTATTCTTTTATTGACATAAACTACAGTTTTTACATGCTTATGCTAGTATGATTATTAGGAGTTCTTATAACGTTCTGGGCAAGTACATGAGCATTTTAAGGGCAGGCACGGAATTTCGAATTATCTGTATATTATATATACAATTATATGTTGGGACGCTCATAGGGAGTAATCAACCATTTGACACAGCCATCTTCATGATCTCCAAATATTTCATATCCCTTTTCCAGATCATTTAACGGGGCACGATGAGTTAGCATGAATTTGGTGTCAATTTTCCCTTCTTTAATCCACTCCAACATTTCCTCTAAACCTTCGCTCTTCTGAATCCCCATTTTCAATTGAATATTTCTGAGAATCATATCTAATAAGGGCATAGGTACTAAGGGTTCACTAAATACTGCAATCGTAGATACTATTCCGCTCGGCCTTGTTGCCGCAACAGACATTGCCATGGTTTCTTCAAGTCCCGGAGTTTCAAGAACAACATCAACCCCTAACCCACCTGTTGCTTCCTGAATTTTCTTTACAACTTCATCCGTGTTTGGATTAAAGCCTAAATCAGCGATACCTTGGTTTAAGGCCATATCCACTCTGTTTTGCAGTATATCTACTGCTATTACCTGTTTTGCACCAAATACCTTTTTGGCTAATACACAGGCACTTAGTCCAACTGGCCCAACACCAATCACTGCAAGAGTTTGGCCCTCTTTAAAATCAGCATTTTTCAGTCCATACCACGCAGTTGCCAGCATATCGGGTAGTAGAATAACATCTTCCTCAGTCAAGCCCTCCGGGATCTTAATCAGACCGTTCTTATGATGGGCATAAGGAATCTTGATATACTCAGCATGACAGCCTTCAAGTGGTCCACGACTGCCAAATACTCCGCCATTTTTGCACGCCACAATAATCCCCAGCTTACATGCTAAACACTTTCCACAGGCTACGCCGGGATTAACAATGCACAAATCTCCAGGCTTAACATGGGTTATTTTCGATCCAACCTCAACAACTTCCAAACAACACTCGTGCCCCATAGTCTTAGGATAGTGAACATTTTGAAGTTCGCCTTTGACTGTATGAATATCACTAGTGCAGATTGCTCCCAAAGTTACTCTGCCGATTACATCATGTGGATCAGAAATCACGGGCATTGGAACATCTTTGAGGCTATATTTATCGGGCCCTTCATATACTAGTGCTTTCATAGTCTTTTGTTCCATCAGCCCAGTCCTCCTATGGCATATTATTTATCCTCGTTTATTGCTATTACGCCATAATTTTAGTTTGTCTGCTTCTTTTATAAGATCTTCACGGAAATCAGGGTGAGCTACACTGATCAATGCCTCTGCCCGCTGCCAGGTGAATAAGCCCTTCAGGTTAACTATCCCATGTTCAGTAACCACATAATGGACAGCTGGACGAGTATCAGTAACAACAGCTCCATGTGCTAACAAAGGCTTAATGCGAGAATGAACTTGTCCTTGCTTATCTGTAAAGGTTGAAGCCATACAGATGAAACTACGTCCGCCTTTAGAATGGTAAGCAGTTTCAACAAAGTCTAATTGTCCACCAGATCCACTAATCATGCGAGGACCAACGGATTCTGAACAAACTTGACCAGTAAGATCAATCTCTAGGGAATTATTAATTGATACAACATTGTCATTTAAACTCGCAATCTTGCGGTCATTAGTATAATCTGCTGTATAACCTGCAACAGCAGGGTTATTATCAATAAAGTCATAGAGTTTTTGAGTTCCTAAGGCAAAGGTATAGACGATCCGTCCTGGATCAAGCTGCTTTTTCCTCCCGTTGAGTACACCAGCATCGACCATATCCACGAAAGCATCGCACAACATTTCCGTATGAGCACCGAGGTTTTTTAAATCAGATTTTGCTATTAACTGACCTAAGGCACTAGGCATAGCTCCAATTCCCAGTTGCAAACAGTCTCCATCTTTGATTTCTTTGATAACATAATCTGCAATTTTCGCATCCACTTCGCATGGATCTTCTGAAGCGACCTGAGGCATACCGCAGTGACCTGCTTCAACAATATAATCAACTTCAGAAATATGAATAAAATGCCCATATCCCCCATGTCCAATAGGCATATCTTCATTGACCTCAACAATAATGATTTTAGCAACATCCATTGAAGCTCTGTAATGGGAAATAGTCGGTCCGAGATTAAAGTTACCATGCTTATCCATAGGAGCTACTTGAAGCATCAAAATGTCTACGGTCAAATTCTCACGAATGTAGCGCAAAATTTCTGAATATTTGAGGGGCATATAAAAGACACTCCCTGTTTGAGCCATATAACGGTCTGCAGCAGAGAAATGAGAACAGTTCCAGGTAAAGTGCTCACCATGTGGGTCAGCTTTAAACCAATCGTAGATCCTTGAAGATACTCCGCCGATAAGTTTAATGTCAAAAAGTTCAGGAGTACGTGCTGCCAGGGCCTTGTCCAAAACCGGTAAAACATTTGCAGCATACGAAGAACCAATCCAATCACCACTTTTTACTACACTAACGGCTTTCTCAGGGGAAACAAGCTTACTTTGGTATTCCTTTAACCATTTAGACATTGCTATCTTCCTCCTCCATCTTTTGAGCCTACTCCCGTGGTATACCCTACAATTAACTAACAACAGGCACCGACCCTCTGTCCCCGCCCCATCGACAAAAACTTAATGAGCCAGTCTATTTCTATATTAACACCCCAAC
The DNA here is from genome assembly GCF_000765145.1 of Desulfosporosinus sp. HMP52. Taxonomy (GTDB): domain Bacteria; phylum Bacillota; class Desulfitobacteriia; order Desulfitobacteriales; family Desulfitobacteriaceae; genus Desulfosporosinus. Next base: position 58,568 of record NZ_JMGA01000017.1, read on the forward strand.
GTTCCAACCGTTCCCAGACCCCGTCGCCGGAAACTAAGGGACCAATTGCCAAGTGAACACTTTAGTGGAGTTCGCGATACAGCGAGTGCCGATGCTGAAGGCCAATTGCGCCCAGGTTCACTCCCTCGAGCGACCCAGAGGTTGGCGCAATTCCTTCTGCATCCAACGAGCCAGTGAACGTAACGTGTGTGAACGGGGCAATTTGACCCTTACTTTCACAAGACCCAATTTTGAACCCTTACTTTCACTCCCTCGTTCCCAGCCCAGTCGCCAGAAACTAAGGGGACAATTGCCAAGTGAACACTTTAGTGGAGTTCGCGATACAGCGAGTGCCGATGCTGAAGGCCAATTGCGCCCAGGTTCACTCCCTCGAGTGCCCCAGAGGTTGGCGCAATTCCTTCTGCATCTAACGAGCCAGCGAACGTAACGTGTGTGAACGGGGCAATTTGACCCTTACTTTTACTCCCTACGTTCCCAGCCCAGTCGCCAGAAACTAAGGGGACAATTGCCAAGTGAACACTTTAGTGAAGTTCACGCTAAAGCGAGTGCCGATGCTGAAGGCCAATTGCGCCCAGGTTCACTCCCTCGAGCGACCCAGTGGTTGGCGCAATTCCTTCTGCATCCAACGAGCCAGTGAACGTAACGTGTGTGAACGGGGCAATTTGACCCTTACTTTCACAAGACCCACTTTCACAAGACCCTAAAGTAACTCGTAAACTCCTGCGGCTCCCATACCTCCACCGATACACATGGTTACCATACCATATTTCAGCTTCCTTTTCCTCATTTCAGATAATAAGGTTGCTGTGAGTTTAGCACCGGTACAACCGAGGGGATGCCCAAAGGCAATTGCTCCACCATTAACATTCACTTTTGCCGGGTCAATCTCCAGCGTCTTTAAGATCGCCAGCGACTGTGAGGCAAAAGCTTCGTTTAATTCAAATAAGTCAATTTGATCTAGCGTTAAACCGACTTGCTTCAGAACTTTAGGTATTGCTTTAATCGGTCCAATTCCCATAAGCTCCGGCTCTACGCCAGCTACAGCGAATCCGCGCCAAATTGCGATAGGTTTAATACCTAAGGACAATGTTTTTCGTTCTGACATCATAAGAGTCATAGCAGCTCCATCACTAGTCTGGGACGAGTTTCCAGCCGTTACCGAACCGCCTGCCTTAAAGACCGGTCTCAATTTACTCAATGACTCAACAGTAGTCTCAGGACGGATTCCTTCATCTTTATTGAACCATTTTTCTCCAGGTCCTCCCCAGGTTGGCAGAGGAACCGATACGATCTCATCATTAAAGCGTCCACTAGTTTGAGCGACCCAAGCTTTTTTATGGCTTGACGCAGCAAATTCATCTTGCTGTTCCCTGGTTATCTCATATTTTGCGGCTACATTCTCAGCTGTTATACCCATTGAAATATAGGCTTCCGGTGTGTTTATAATCACATATGGATTGGGTGCTGGTTTTGCTCCACCCATCGGAACCATGGACATGCTTTCAATTCCGCCACCGATCATAACATCTGCTTCACCCAAACGAATTCGATCCGCCGCCATAGAAATAGCCTGCAGTCCCGATGAGCAGAAACGATTGACAGTTACACCGCAGACATCAATTGGTAGCCCTGCGCGCAAAGCCATGATTTTAGCTACGTTCATTCCTTGTTCCCCTTCAGGGAAGGAACAACCGATTACACAGTCTTCAATATCTTGAGCATCAAGAGCAGGCACATTTTTAAGGATGTCCTGAATAACATAAGCACCTAAATCATCGGGTCTGACTTGTGCCAAGGAACCTTTGCCGGACTTTCCAATAGCCGTCCGTTTGGCCTGAATTATATAGGCTTGTTGCATTCTTGTCCCCCCTAATTCCGTAATGGTTTGCCTTTAGTAAGCATGTGACGAATACGATCCTGGGTCTTAGGTTCGCCAAGCAAGCTCATAAAGACTTCGCGTTCAAGATCTAAAAGATATTGTTCTTCAACAAGTGTTCCTACAGGGAGATTTCCACCAGTTATGGCATACGCCAATTTATTTGATAGATATTGATCATAATCAGATATGAAGTTTCCTTGACGCATTCCATACATGGCCATTTCTAATGTAGCGCGAACCCCCGAACCAGCTGTTTTATACTTTGTTGGCAGGTATGGCCGGAAATTTCTAGCTAGGTCAATTACTCGGGCTTTTGCATCCAAAATGATATGCTCAGGATTCATGCTATAGCGATCGCTAGCTCGTAAGAAGCCGAGTTGTCGAGCTTTTTCAGCACTCGTGGATACTGCTGCAGTAGCAATCATTTCGAAGCGCTTAGCAAACAAGAAGTCAGGAGCTACTTGAACCCCGGGAAGGATTCCTTCCATTGCTCGAACCGCCATTTCCTTAGTTCCTCCGCCTGCAGGGATTAAGCCGACTCCAACTTCGACAAGACCCATGTACAGCTCTGAAGAGGCTTGAATGGCCGTGGTATGCAAACAAATTTCAGCACCACCACCTAGTGTCATACCAAAGGGAGCAGCTACCACCGGTTTTTTAGAATATTTTAAGGCCATAGTAGCATTCTGCAAGTCGCGAACTCCTTGATCGAGAACCGCCCAGTTTCCTTTTTCAGCCTCTTGTCCTAAAAGTACAAGGTTTGCACCAACGCAGAAGTTCTTTCCTTGGTTGCTGATAACCATCCCCTGATAATTCTTTTCTACTTCTGCCAAGGATTCATTGATCATGTTGACAACGTCTTCGTTAATTGCGTTATTGGGTGAGTGGAATTCCAGGCAGGCAACCCCATCACCGAGGTCTACTAAGCTAGCTCCAGCATTACCAAGAATCTTCTTACCAGCTTTATGAGCTTGCTTCAAGGAGAAGGAGTATGGGCTAATGGTTTTTTTGTGATACTCTCCTGCATCAAAGAAAGCTTTTTCCCCTGTTTCAGTTTCTTGATAGAAACTATCCAATCCTTTTGCAAGCAACTCTTCCACAATAGCTGGTAAAGTGCCACCTTCTGAAACAATTCGATCAGCAGTGGCTTTGACACCTAGTGCATCCCATAATTCAAAAGGACCCATTTCCCAGTTATAACCCCAACGCATTGCTTCATCAATACAAGTGATGTCTTCTGCGATCTCTTTAGCAAGTTTTGCAGCATAAATAAGCGAAGGTTTCAATATGTTCCAAGCAAACTCTGAGCCGGCGTCATTGCCACTAACTAAGGTGCGTAATTTATTGGGTAACCCTTTAGCAGCTTTTGCTTTATCCAGGGAATCAAATTGTACTTTCTTTTGCGGCACATAGGTCATAGTATGTGGATCAAGCACCTCAACTACTTTACCTTTTGGTCCTTTAGACTTTTTGTAGAAGCCTTGTTTGGTTTTATCACCCAGCCAGCCATTAGCCAACATCTTGTGAATAAACTCAGGTAATACGAAGTCTTCTTTCTCATCAGGTACGCCTAGTGCAACGTTATTAGCTGTATGAATAAATGTGTCCAAACCAACCATGTCAATTGTACGGAACAAAGCGCTCTTAGGACGTCCCATGACAGGTCCAGTTAAGGCGTCTACTTCGTCAACCGTTAGGCCCATACGCAACATTTCTTTAATCATTACCGGTGAACCAAAGGAACCAATACGATTAGCGATAAAATTTGGGGTGTCCTTACACATAACTACACCTTTGCCCAAAACTCTCTCGCCATACTCTACCATAAAGGAAAGCACTTCTGGGTCAGTATTAGGTCCTGGAATAATCTCTAAAAGCTTCATATAACGAGGTGGATTGAAGAAGTGGGTTCCAAGGAAATATCTTGTAAAGTTTTCTGGTAATCCTTCAGTCATCGCCTTAAGAGAGATACCTGATGTATTGGATGTTACAATCGTTCCAGGACGAACGTGCTCAGCAACTCTTTTAAATAGGTCGATTTTTATGTCTAGTCGTTCTACAACAACCTCTATAACCCAATCCACTTCTTTTAAACGTCCTAAATCATCACTTAAATTACCAACCTCGATCCTGTCCGCAAACTCCGGGACTAAAAATGGGGCTGGATTCATCTTTTTCATTGCTGCATTATTTTGTTCGGCGATACTATTTCTAACTTTACGATCCTCTAGTGTCAAGCCTGCCGCTTCATCTTTAGCAGATAATTTGGAAGGAACAATATCCAACAATATGCTTGGAATACCAGCGTTAGCTAAGTGTGCTGCAATGGTACTTCCCATTACGCCTGATCCCAGTACCGCTACTTTATGAATCTGCATTTCCATCCTCCTCTCGTTTCTGTAGGGTGACAATTTGTTTTCTTCCTTTAGGTTTTCGTAAACGAAGTGCCCCTTTAAACAACGTCAACATCGGCTCGACGCAAGTCATCAGTGCCTGCGGGTTACGAGCCATCACCCAATCTGTTGTGGCCTCATCTAACGATCCAAAAATCAGTTGACGGGCCGTCCGCAAATTAATTCTTGGTATTTCTTTGCGCTCTATCCCTTGCTGAACCACCTCCTCGATAAGGCTAAAGTACTCTAACAAGGGACCACTCATAGCAGAGCGCACATGTTGGTTGGGCTTTCTAAGCTCCAATCTAACTACGATAGCCAAAGATCTGTTTTGCTCCATATAAGAAAAATGTGTCTTGACAATAGTCCGCAAGCTTGCCTCTGTCGTCTTACAGTTAGAGAGTTCTCGTCGCATACAGGCAATAAAATCCCCTAGTCGTTCTTGAAGAAGCCTAACAAGTAGTTCTTCTTTATTCTTGAAATATAGATAGATCGTTCCGTCAGCAACTCCCGCGAGATGAGCAACTTTTGATACAGGGGTTTGATGATAACCGGATTCTGCAAAAGCTTCTGTAGCTGCATTTAAAATTCGCTCAAATTTACTTACGTATTGTACTGCTTGCATTTTTTCATTCATAGGAATAAAAACCCTTCTTTGATTTCCTGCCCCATTCTCCCTTGGCAAATTTTTCAACGATCAAAGGAGATGGCTTGTCCTTAGGATTGCCGGTTTCTTGATATCGTTCCATATCGATAATGTAGGTAAGATCATTACCTGTGAAATCCATTAATCGAAAAGGTCCAATAGGATGCCCCAGAGCATTGGTTAAGGCTAGATCGATTTCTTCCGGGAGTGCTACTCCCATATCGACAAGATACAACGCCTCTCGATAAATTGCTGATAAGAATCGATTTACTACAAAGCCATAAATTTCCTTTCTGAGCCAAATTCCATTCTTCCCCATTTTGTTGCACAAATCCATGGTTACTTGCGCAGTTTCTGTGGAAGTATGCGGCCCCTGCACTACTTCCACTATTTTCATCATTAGAGCAGGATTAAAGAAATGCATATTGCATACTTTATCTGGCCGTTTCGTTGCATCAGCAATCTTGGAACTGACGATAAATGAACTGTTTGTTGTTAAAATTGCATGGGGGGGTGCAATTCTATCCAACTCATTAAAAAGCTTCCTCTTAACGCTAATTTTCTCCACCGCAGATTCGATGATGAAATCAGCATCTTTTGCAGCTTCCTCAAGGTCTGTGGTAAAAGCAGTATTTTTCAAGGCTTGATCGACTTGCTCTTGAGTCAATTTTCCCTTTAAAATTTGTTGGGGAAAATAGGTACGCGCAAAGTCTTGAGCTTTATTCAGCATCTCTAAACTAATGTCAGTACAGCTGACCTCGTAACCGGCCAAGGCAGCGCTATAAGCAATCTGATGCCCCATACTGCCTGCCCCAATGACACAAATTTTTTTAATGTCTTCAACTTTCAAAGTTAGAAACGCCTCCAACGCTCATATTAAGTAGTCCTACTCTTTGATCCCAGCAAGATATTTGGCTAGATTTTTCTTGGCCTTCATGTCATATTGGCCAGTAATTGCAATCCGTTCCATGATAGGTGAGCCGCCTCCATGCACACCAGCAACTTGAACCACACCTGCATGTGAGGAACACAACAAATCACTAATCATCCGGAAACAACGTTGTTGAGCTTCTGCAGAAATTCCATCCTTACGCATGATATACTTATCCATTAATTGAGAGATTTCGGGATTCGAAAATTCCTTTTCCGAAGGAAGAGTAGCAGGTAATCCTCCGGCAATTTCAGCAAGAATTTCATGTTCGCGGTAGACATTAATTCCGGCATGATAGCGACCAACATTTGTATAAACGATATCTGGAATTTGGGTTCCTGAAGGGGCTTTAGTGGATTTAACAGATGCTGCTATTCCTGCGGCAAATACCAACTCAGCCATTGTTACTAAATCCGCCAACTCTTCCCTTACCTGGCTGGATTTTTCCACACCATTGTACTCTGCAACTAATGCCGTCGCTCCCATAAGCACATCCGTAGTAGCAGGCTTACATCCGGTATAACTATGGCGATGATAGGTTGCAAATAAGGAAGCGAGTTGTCCGGCAAATTTATACTCTCCACACATAAAGACTCTTTCCCAAGGCACAAAGACATCATCAAACACCGTCAAGGAATCTGCTGATCCATAATTATTAAACGGTGCCAGCAATTCTTCTCGAGGTCTGGGATTTGAAACTCGGACAACCTGGGAGACTCCCGGTGCATCAGCTTGAATAGCAAATGCCACTGCCCAGTCAGCATCTTTTTCAGTCATCATCCGTGTTGGTACGACAATGATCTCATCAGCATAAGGAGCAATCGTGTTATGAGCCTTACAACCACGAACGATAATTCCTTCATCTGTTTTCTTCACAACTCGAAGGTAAAGGTCTGGATCTGATTGTTGATGGGGACGAAGGGAACGATCACCTTTAACATCGGTTTGAGCACAGTTTGCTACCAAGTCTTCTTCTTGGTACTTTTTCAAATAAGCCAGAAACCGCTCATTATATTGAGTCCCCATCTCCAGATCAATATTCTTGGTAACTACTGATAAAGCGTTAAGGGCGTCAATACCCATGCAGCGTTGGATACACCCTCCGACTCTCTGACAATAAAATCGGGTCATCTCCTGCTTTTTAAGTAAATCCTCTGAAGATTGATGAATGTGGCAGTAACGGTTAATTTTCTCCCCGGTGAGATGGGACTTTGCTGTAAGCAATTCCTCATTGGCAGGATCCATAGCCCAGTTAAAGGTTTCCGAAATTGTATTGACCCCATATCTTAGGCGCGGGTCATCTCTTGAGACAACTTCACCGTTCAAATAAATGTTTGGGCGCATTGTCTTCAATTTAGCAACATATTCTTCCGCTGTTCTCAAATTAATTCCTCCTTAGTTATGTTTTACTTTCCTTGAAATTGTGCCGGTCGTTTTTCTAAGAACGCTTTCATACCTTCTTTTTGATCTTCCGTTGCAAAGAGCAGGCTAAAACATTTATGCTCATATTCAAGCCCGGCTTCCAAATCCATTCGTAGCCCCTCATTGACTGATGCCTTAGCTAAACGTAATGCTACTGCCCCACGGGAGGCAAACCGTTTTGCCAATTTTCTTGTTTCAGCAGCTAACTGATCCGCCGGAACCACTTTATTCACAAGACCTACCCTCAAGGCCTCGTCTGCTTTAATAAAATCCCCGCTGAAAATTAATTCTTTAGCTCGCCCGGCACCGATTAAGCGCGGCAACCGTTGAGTTCCACCTGCTCCCGGCAAGATACCCAGTTTTATTTCAGGCAAACCAAACTGAGCATTGTCCGCAGCAATGCGCACATCCGCTACTAACGTAAGTTCACATCCACCGCCAAGAGCATAACCGGAAATAGCAGCTATGACTGGTTTGGGAAGATTTTCAAGAAGTTGAAAAGCCCTGTGGGAGACCTTCTCCCTAGTTGCCACGTCGACAGCTGTAGAATTAGCCATTTGACTAATGTCCGCACCTGCTGCAAATACTTTATCTCCACCAGTGATGATAACAACGCGAACAGAATTATCAGCACTTAAACTCAAGGCCGCTTCTCCTAACTCATTAAACACTTTGTCATTCAAAGCGTTTAAGACTGCCGGGCGGTTTAAAGTTATCGTTGCGATTCCTTCTTCGACTTCCACTATGATTGTTTCGTAAGCCACTTGTTCTACCTCCTTGTTTGAGAGTCAGTTATTAACTGAATACACTCCCTTTTTTAAATCTTCAGGATTATTCCATTATTTATATTAGCAATAACTATGCCATTGACGAAAAACCCCCCTTAAGGCCTAAAACAGGCCTTAAGGGGGGTTTTTCCTGTATATAATTGAAACAACACAACTTTTTCTTAAGAGCATTGAGTATATAAAGTACACAATCTTTTAATCTTCATCAATCCCATATCTTCGCAATTTATCATAAAATGCACGCCTGGAAATTCCTAAGGCCGTCATAGCTTTACTACGATTATTATTATAAGCGGCTAATGCAGAAACAATCAGTTCTTTTTCCACTCTGCTTACGACTTCCTTTACATCAAAGGGCTTTTCCCTACTATTTGCTCGCTCATCAGATGCCGGAATTAAGTGGGCGGGCAAGTGGTGAAGTTCAATCGACATTCCACTTGCGACAATGCTGGCATGTTCAAGGACATTCTGTAATTCCCGTATATTCCCAGGCCAATCATACTCTTGAAAAAACCTTATTACTTGAGGTGATAGGGTCAACTGGTGACCTAGTTCTCGGGAAAATTGATCAAGAAAAGTATTTGATAATGCTATGAGGTCATCTTTTCGTTCACGTAAAGGTGTTAGCTTAAGGGGAACAATATTCAGACGATAATATAAGTCCCGCCGAAAAGTACCCTTTTCGATCATACTCAGTAAATCTCGATTAGTTGCGGCGATCACTCGAATGTTGACTTTGATAGTTTTAGTACCCCCTACGCGTTCAAACTCTTTTTCTTGTAACACACGTAATAGTTTAGCTTGCATGGTTATACTCATATCGCCAATCTCATCAAGAAAAATAGTACCGCAATGAGCTAACTCAAATTTCCCTAGTTTTCCGCCTTTTTTCGCTCCCGTGAAAGCACCATCTTCATAGCCAAATAGTTCACTCTCTATTAATTCCTCGGGTATGGCTGCACAGTTCACTTTAATTAGTGGTTTATCTTTCCGCCGACTACTATTATGCACCGCCCTAGCCAGTACTTCTTTGCCAACCCCACTTTCACCAAGGATTAGGACTGTACTGTCCGTACGTGCTACCTTTGCAGCTAACACTAAGGTTTCCTTTAGACGACTGTTTTGTCCCACATATTCCTTAAAAGAAAGGGGCAAATGCTCCCATTGTTCTAGTTGCTCCTTTAAATAATCTGCTACCCCTTTCGTCCTTTGCAACTCACTATTTAATTCAACGACTTCGGTAATATTTTTAAAAATTGATACCGCTCCAATTACTTCCTTGTCATTGAATAGAGGAAAAGAATTCCCAATGACATGGATGTTCAAAGACTTAACATAATCCTGCCCCGTACTAGGTTGTCCAGTGTGTAAAACTTTGATTATTTTCGCCGAAGTCGTTTCAATCGTGTCCAGCCTTCTACCTAGCACCTTAGCAACAGGGACTCCTAAAATCCTGGCATAGGCCTCGTTCGCATAGACAATGGTTGTTTCAGAATCTATTACCAGCACTACATCATGAATATTATTCAGGATTTCAAATAAGAGTTCCCGATCCCAGTGCGGAATTATGCTGCTTGTTATGGCATGGGCCCTTACACTCATTTCCATCCCCCATTTACATTGTATCCTAAGTAAACATTATATAAGACTTTCTTAGGATAGAAAAGCTCATTTTTTGATGTTTGTAAATTTTCAATCATCTTTTGCAATTATATTTATTTAACCAAAGCCCTTTTAAGCATGAATTTACTTTTTAATCTAGTATGCACAAATAATCTTAGGGGATTTTAATTTGTACTATCAAATATCCACAGTGTAATCCTGCATCAAAAAAAGAGTGTGCTTTCTTTGATAAGCACACTCCCTAAGCTTTACACTTAACACAAATTATTCTGTGGTCTAATAAGCTAAGGTGCAAGTAAAAACTCAGTTGAATAATAGATACCCACTTATAAGTATCTGCTGAAGATGTCTGATTCAGATTTAGTTAAGGTTTAAACTGAAAGGTTTTCAACGATTGTAGAGATACCCTGACCTCCTCCTATACACATAGTTGCTAGGCCATATCTCTTGCCTGTACGCCTTAATTGATTGAGTAATTTTATCATAATAATTCCACCCGTTGCGCCTAAAGGATGCCCAAGAGCAATGGCTCCTCCATTAACATTTGTTTTGTTGGGATCCAGCCCAAGCTCTTTGATCACTGCCAATGACTGAGCGGCAAAAGCTTCATTTAATTCTATTAGGTCGATCTGATTCAAGGACAACCCGGCCATCTTAAGAGCCGCTTGAGTTGCTGGCACTGGCCCGATACCCATAATTTGGGGAGGAACTCCCTTGGCCCCTATCCCAACAACTCTGGCCAAGGGTTTTAATCCAAATTCTATGGCCTTGTCTGGGGTGGTCACCATCAATACCGCTGCCCCATCATTTCGACCACTTGAATTCCCTGCGGTTACTGATCCATTCTCTTTAAACACTGGCTTTAATTTACTCAACTGAGTCATGCTGGTTTCCCTTGGATGTTCATCCTTATCAAAGATCACGGTATTCCTTTTATCTTTGATTTCATAGGGAACTATCTCTTCTTTAAACAATCCCTTCTCAATAGCGTTTAAGGCTCGTTCTTGACTTGAGAGGGCAAATTCATCCTGCTCCTGGCGGCTGATCTCATATTTCTCAGCTAAATTCTCGGCTGTTAATCCCATTGTCAAATATCCGTAAAGTTCCTGTGGCTGACAGCGCGGCTGACTCTCTGTATTAGAATCGATAATTTCCGCATTTCCCATACGATATCCGTACCGAGCGTTCCTTAGATAGTAAGGAGCTGTACTCATGCTTTCCGCTCCACCAGCCATAACCGTTTCAGAGGTGCCTGCCCAGATAGACTGCACAGCATTATTTAAAGCTGTCAGAGCTGAGCCACACTGACGGTGTACGGTGTAAGCAGGAATTTCTTCCGGCATCTCTGCCCTTAAAAGTGCTAAACGAGCAAGATTGGGATTGTCCCCACTTTGTTTGGTATGTCCAAAAATAACCTCATCGACCGCTGGATCTGGAATTCCGCTGCGCTTGAGTACTTCCCTGATCACATGGGCTGCAAGAAAGTCAACATCTACATTCTTAAGAGTACCACCTACTCTTCCGATCGCTGTACGCACCCCCGCTACTATGACTGCCTCCTGCATCTCGTAACCTCCTCAACTATAACGCATATTCCTTTTTCAGCTGGGCTGCAATAATATTGCGTTGAATTTCCGAGGTACCTTCATAAATGCGGGCAATCCTTGCATCACGATAGAATCTTTCCACTTGACATTCCCGCATATACCCCATACCACCATGAACTTGTACAGCTAAATCAGCTACCCGACCGAAGACTTCCGAACCAAAGGCTTTTACAATAGCAGCCTCTTTTATGATCTTTTCACCTTGATCTATTCTTCGTGCAACGTCATAAGTCAAACTTCTCAGGGCCTCTATTTCTATAGCCATGTTAGCCAAATAATGCTGGATAATTTGGTTCTCGAAAATTGGCTTACCGAATTGCACACGTTGTAATGCGTATTGCATACTCAATTCCAATAACTTTTCGCAGGAACCCAAGTTCCTGGCTGCCAGTCCTGCTCGCCCGTTTGCTAGAATCTTCAAGGCATTAACATAACCTTGCCCCAATTCACCTAATACATTTTCAACCGGCACTTCACAATCCTCAAAAATTAGCTCTGCCGTTTGAGAACCATGCAAGCCCATTTTTTTCTCGAATTTCCCCACATTAAAACCTTTAAAGTTCCGCTCTACGATAAAAGATGTAATCCCTTTACTCCCTTTGCTCTTGTCAGTTACTGCCATTACCGTAAAAACACCCGCAACGTCACTGTTGGTGATGAACTGCTTAGTACCGTTGAGAATATAACGATCACCTTTAAGCACTGCCGTCGTCTTTAAACTGCCAGGGTCTGAGCCGGCAGATGCTTCCGTTAGTGCAAATGCACCGATCAGTTCACCGCTTGCCATTTTAGGCAAATAACGCTCTTTTTGTTCTTCATTGCCACACTCCACAATACCGACACTGCCAATCCCATTATGACAGCCTATAATGGAACAGAAGCAATTAGGGCCTTTACCTAACTCTTCGTAAACCATGACTTTTCCGACCATTCCAGCCCCTAAGCCACCATACTTTTCAGGCGTGCTCAAGCCGAACAAACCAATCTCAGCTGCTTTATCTAACAAACTGCGTGGAACATGATCCTCTTCCTCCATCTGCTCACCTAAAGGCTCTACCTCCTTCTTGATAAAATTCCGAACTGTTTGCTTAATAATATTCAGCTCTTCGTCAGTGATATTCATAGCATTCCTCCTCCCACAAGGTCAAACCATTAGCACTCTCTAAGAAGCCTTTGTTGCCTGTAATGCAAATGTAATGCCAATTATTTATAACTTTTTAAAAATCAATCATAGGTGTAGTAGCCTTTTTTAGTTTTCTTGCCCCACTCACCCTTACTAAATTTCTCTACAACCAACGGTGAGGGTTTATCCTTCGGGTTACCACTTGCTTGATAACGTTCCATGGCAGAATAGTAGGAAAGATCGATACCTGTTAAATCCATTAAACGGAATGGTCCCATAGGATGTCCTAAAGCATTAGTTACTGCTATATCAATCTCTTGGGGAGTGGCAATTCCCATGTCTACAAGATACAAGGCCTCTTGAGCAAGTGCTGATAAAATCCTATTAACCAAGAAACCATAAATCTCTTTTTTGAGAAGAACGGCAATCTTACCCAGCTTGGCACATAAATCCATCGTTAATTGGGCGGTTTCCAGAGAAGTATGAGGACCCTGAACAACCTCAACTAATTTCATAACCAAGGCTGGATTAAAGAAGTGCATGTTACAAATCTTATCTGGCCGCTTTGTAGCGTCTGCAACTTGCGAACTTACGATGTAGGAACTATTTGTTGCTAAAATAGCATGGGAAGGAGCAATCCTGTCTAAATCTGCAAACAGCTTTCGCTTGATCGCAATCTTCTCTACAGCAGCCTCAATAACATAGTCAGCCACTCCCGCAGCTTCCTCTAAGCTAGGCGTGAAACGAAGATTGGCTAAGGCTTTATCCACTTGATCTTGTGTCAATTTTCCCTTAGAAACACGTTCGGGCAAATAGGACTTTGCAAAAGCTTCTGCTTTATTCAACATATCCTGGCTTATATCAGTACATGTCACTTGATATCCCGCCAATGCACAACATACAGCAATTTGGTGACCCATATTGCCAGCACCTACTACGCAAATCGTCTTGATATCTTCAAAGTTCATTTTCTTCCCTCCAAATTCTATTCGCTCTTAGGGGTAATAACCTATTTGACTCTAGTTCCTAGATTTAATAATCAAAGGCCCCTTCCGGTATTTCCATAGCTGATGTGTCGTAGTCTTTGATGATTTCAGTGGTAGCCACCACATCAGGTACAATATTTCTCAAATAAAATTGCGCTGAACTGATTTTACCTTTATAGAAGTCGGTATCCCCTATACCAATTGTCAACTTTTCTTGGGCTACTAACGCTTGCTGCATTAACAAATAAGCGCAGTATAGTTCAGCTGTAACCCGTAAAATTCTGGTACTATACAGTGGAACTAATCGGATATTTTCCTTCATATAGCTAAACACTGTTTTCGTAAGTTCCACGTATGTCTTTAATGCCTTCCCCAACATAGCAAATTCACGCTGGAATTCGGCATTCTCTGCATTCTCACTAACAAATACACCAATATCCTGTAGCCACTCCTTGAAGACGCTGCCCTTATCTAAGGCCCATTTGCGGAAAATTAAATCTAAAGACTGGATGAAATTAGTACCTTCCCAAATTGAATAGATTTTCACATCTCTCGCCTGACGAGCGATGGGATATTCCTCTGTATATCCGTATCCGCCATGAACCTGGATGGCTTCCGTAATCATAAGCCACGCTTGGTCTGAACTATATGCCTTAATTAACGGAGTAATCAGCTCAATGTAACGTTTAGCTTGACGAACATCCTCTGGATCATCTCCAAAGGCGATTAAGTCCAAATAATAATACCCTTTGAAAATCATAGCTCTCATGGCTTCAAGGGTAGCCTTTTGAGTGAGCAGCATCCGACGAATATCTTCGTGTTGGATGAGTGGAACTCTATTCCCTCTAGGATTATCAATAGGACGACCTTGAATGCGCTCTTTGGCATAGACTACTGCATTATTATAGGCCACTGTCGCTACAGATAGAGCACAGTGTCCGGTATCCACCCTAGACCCATTGATCATTTTGAACATTTGGGCCATACCCTCACCTTGCCCTTTTTCATTGAGAGGTGAACCTAACAAGAAACCACGGCAATTTTCCTCTTCTCCAAAGTTGAGTACAGCTGTAGCAGATCCTTGGAGCCCCATTTTATGCTCGATTCCTACAGTTGAGACATCGTTTGGTTCCCCTAAAGTTCCATCTTCATTAACCCAAATTTTCGGCACTAAAAAGAGTGATAACCCTTTAGTTCCGGAGACTGCCCCATCGATCCTGGCCAAAACCAAATGAATGATGTTTTCCGTAAGGTCATGGTCCCCGCAGGTTATAAAGCATTTTGTCCCTTTAATCTTATATATTTTGGGATCATCCGTTGGGTACGCTTTGCTCATCATGTCCCCTACGTCGGAACCACCTCCAGGTTCAGTGATACACATGGTGCCTCCCCACACTGTCTCAAACAATTTAGGAGTAAAAAAATCGATTTGCTCTTGAGTTCCAAAGTTATTAATTATGGTTCCAACACCGCCTGGTAAACCTAAATATGCAACAAATGCGGGGTTGGCGGCAATCATATATTCATGGACTGCTCCGTACAATAGCCCAGGCATCGCACTCTCATTATTTTTATCCTTGTTGGTAGCACCCCAGCCATTCTCGGCAACATATTTGAAGGCATGATGGAAAGAGGGCGGAACCGTCACTTTACCGTTCTTGAAGACTGCTCTAATGGTGTCTCCATCATCATTTGTAGGAGCAACGACATCTTTGCAAACTTTTAAGGATTGATCCAGGATCCCATCAACATCCTCTACGCTAAACATATCTCGATAGCGCTTTAATCCAACAATCTTTTCTCCATCCAGCCATTCTTTAATTATGAACTTATGATCTCGAGTACTGTATCTAAAGTTACTAGCCAACACACACACTTCCTTCTCTTAGTTTAATTCTTTAGCTATAGCCTTAGTGAACCAGAAGGAATTATCTTCCCTGAAAATTTGGTTTGCGTTTTTCAAGAAAGGCTTTCATACCTTCTTTTTGATCTATAGTGGCAAACAGCAAGGAAAAGCACTTGTGTTCATACTGTAAGCCCGTTTCCAAATCTACCTGCAAACCTTCATTAATGCACGATTTGGCTAATTGTAAGGCTACAGCACCCTTAGAAATGAACTTCTTGGCCATTTTTCTGGCTTCTGGAATTAATTGATCTGCAGGTACCACTTTATTTACAAGACCAATCCTCAAGGCTTCATCAGCGCTGATAATATCTCCGCTGAAGATTAATTCTTTGGCCTTGCCAGCACCAATCAGACGAGGCAAACGTTGAGTTCCTCCTCCTCCAGGCAGGATACCCAGTTTTATTTCCGGCAAGCCAAATTGTGCATTATCAGCTGCAATTCGCACATCAGCAGCTAGGGTCAGTTCGCAGCCTCCACCTAGGGCATATCCTGCAATAGCTGCGATGACAGGCTTCGACATGTTCTCTAGTAAGTTCATCGTAATCTTTGATGTCTAACCCCTTTCACTATGTCTACTGCATTTAAGGAGGCCATTTGCTTGATATCTGCACCTGCAGCGAATACTTTTTCGCCGCCAGTAATAATTACTCCTCGGACGGATTCATCCTCTCCTAGATTCTTAGCAGCATCTGATATTTCATTAAACACCTGACTATTAAGAGCATTAAGCACCTCAGGACGATTGAGGGTGATAGTAGCAATACATTCTTCAATTTCCACTATAATTGTTTCAAACTTCAATTTAATTACCTCCCAATATTGTTATTGAAACTAGCTCAATCTCCAATCTCAAGACTCCCCCCTTTTCACTATTCACACAATTTGGTTGTTACCACTTCAAAATCTATGCCAAAACGGCCTCTAATTGAAAATCTTTATACTTTTAAGCAATTAACAAGAATATGATTACCTATTGACATTTTTTGTTTGATAGCCCTTTTTAATGGAGTTTATGCAAAGGATCAGTTGAGATCATTCCGAAGTTCGTAGTAATTGTGTATAAAAATTGAACTAACCTTCTCCCGGAATTTCGAAACTATATGCATCACGTACTTATCTCCAAGTGTGTGGAGTCCAACTAAGAACTATGTCACTTAGAGCAAGATAAATTGTATATAAATATCTCTACAGATTTAGCTGTAAAGGGAAATATGGAACACCCACATAGAGAGTGGGTGTTGAAAATATAATAAAATTCCTTACCTCAAAAGATTTAATTTATGTGCTTCTCGAATCAATTCATCACGGAAATCCGGATGTGCTATACTGATTAATCTCTCTGCCCGCTGAAAAATCGGTGTCCCTTTGAGATGTGCAATACCATACTCGGTAGCCACATAATGAACAGTTGAGCGTGTATCCGTTACAACTGCGCCCAGAGACAGAACCGGATTTATACGGGAATGAATTTTTCCTTTGGAGTCTTTATAAGTAGAAGACAAACAAATAAAGCTTCTCCCACCTTTAGAATGGTAAGCAATATCTACAAAGTCTAGTTGCCCGCCTGCTCCACTTATCTGACGAGTCCCCTTAGACTCCGAGCATACTTGCCCAGTCAGATCGATTTCTATAGCATTATTAATCGATACCATGTTGTCATTTTTACAAGCAATTACACGGTCATTGACATAATCAACTGGATAGCCTGCACACATAGGGTTATTATCTAAAAAATCATAGAGTTTTTGAGATCCTACAGCGAAAGTGTAAGTCATTCGCCCCTGATCAATCTGTTTTCTATTTCCTGTGACTACTCCAGCTTCCACCATTTCAACCATGCTGTCACATAACATTTCTGAATGAATTCCTAAATCTTTCAGATCAGATTGCGCAATCATTTGCCCTAAGGCGTTGGGCATTGCACCTATTCCTATTTGTAGACAATCTCCATCTCTTAACTCCTTAAGAACAAATTCTGCGATCCTGCGATCCACTTCCTCCGGTTCTTCATGAGCGATTTGAGGAACCCCAGTATGTCCGCCTTCAACAATATAGGTAACTTCTGAAATATGAAGATTGTTTCCATAGCCCCCTTGAGAGTACGGCAAATCCTCGTTAACCTCTACAATAACAACTTCTGCAACCTCAGCCGCTGCGCGCAAGTGGGAAATAGTAGGTCCCAAGTTAAAAAAACCATGCTTATCCATTGGACGTGCTTGAACCATCATTACTCTGCAATTTTTATTATCTCGGCAATAACGTGGAGCTTCAGAGTACTTCAATGGAGTATAAAAAACCTTCCGTGTTTTTGCATACATTCTATCCAGACCGGTCATGTGAGTGGAGTTCCATGTGCTATGGATCCCTGTAGGATCAGCAGCATGAATGGCATGTGGACGAGTAGAAATCCCATTAACAATGACTAGATCTTTAAGTTCCGGTATACGTTTTGCGAAGGCTTTGTCAAGAACCGGCAATGTATTCGCTGCAAATGTATACTCGATCCAATCTCCATTCCTTACAACGCTCACAGCTTTTTCAGGGGAAACAAGTTTACTTTGGTATTCTTTTACCCAATTGAACATTACTTTTCCTCCTTATTTGGAACTTGCACATTAGACTTAACTAGAGAAGAATACAATCAGCCCAGAATTTATATTATAAGCACTCCTTTCGGTTATCCAAATATTCAATAATTTCATATTTGCAAGAATAGTGCCAAATATGTTAATGATTAAAACCCTCCCTATATCTGTATAAACAGGTTAAAGGAGGGTTTTAAGAGAATAAAAATGTATATTTTATGTACAAAATCACAGAAACTAACCGTCATTGCGTCCAGTTATTATACACTATCTTCATTTAATTAATGGCCTTATTCTTCGATTCCATAGCGGCGCAATTTGTCGTAAAATGCTCCTCTGGATATTCCTAATGCTTTCATCGCCTGAGTACGATTATCATAAGTCGCAAGGGCTGATAATATTAACTCCTTTTCTACTCTTGCTAAGATCTCCTTTACATCATGGGGTTTGTCTATGCAGCTTTCACTATCCTCATGAACCGGGAGCATATGTGCCGGCATATGATGAACTTCTATGTGCCCATTACTGCATACTATACTGGCATGTTCCAAGACATTTTGTAACTCTCGAATATTCCCAGGCCAATCATAGTCTTGGAGCAACCTCACGACTTGAGGAGACAGAGTTAGTTTATGCCCAACGACAACCGCAAACTGGTCTAAAAATGTTTTAGCCAAAACTAGCAGGTCATCTTTGCGCTCCCGCAAAGGAGTAAGATAAAGGGGTACAATATACAACCGATAGTATAAGTCTCGTCGAAATGTCTCTTTTTCGATCATGTTCTTTAAATCACGATTTGTTGCAGCGATAACTCTCACATCAACCTTTATGGTCTTTGTACCACCAACTCGTTCGAATTCCTTCTCTTGTAATACTCGTAATAATTTGGCTTGCATAGTCAAGCTCATGTCCCCTATTTCGTCCAAGAAAATTGTACCACCATGAGCGAGCTCAAACTTTCCTAGTTTCCCTCCCTTTTTAGCTCCTGTAAAAGCACCTTCTTCATACCCGAAGAGTTCGCTTTCGATTAAATTCTCTGGAATTGCTGCGCAGTTAACTTTAATTAAAGGCATATCCTTACGTCGACTGGAGCTATGAACTGCTCTTGCTAGAACTTCCTTGCCAACACCACTTTCACCAAGGATTAATACTGTGCTATCAGTAAGTGCCACTTTAGCTGCTAAAATCAAAGTTTCTTTCAAACGACTGTTTTGTCCCACGTACTCTTTAAAAGAAAGGGGGATCTGTTCCCACTGTTCCAAACGTTCTTTCAGATAATCTGCAACGCCTTTTGTTAACTCCAACTCTCGGTTTAGCTGTACCACCTCAGTAATATTTTTAAAGATTGATACAGCGCCGATGATCTTTTTACCATGATACAATGGGAATGAACTACCAACCACATCGATTTTGAGGGAATCCAAGTAGTACCTGCCATTATTACTAACCTTACCAGTGCGTAAAGCCGTTATTGTCTTAGATTCAGGTTCAATAGAATCTAATCTCCGACCTAATACTTTTTCTACAGGGACTCCCAGAATTCTAGCATAGGCTTCATTTGCATAAACAATAGTCGTTTCGGAATCAATAACGAGTACCACGTCATGAATATTATCCAGAATTTCGAATAATAATTCACGATCCCATCTTGGAATAACGTTGCTTGTAACAGCATGTGCTCCTACGCTCATCTTTTATCCCCTCACTTTATATTGTAGGCTCATTTTATACATTATATATAAATATAACTCGCAAGCAAAGTCCAGGAGTTTAAATTTTCTGCAAATTTGTAATTATTTTTTGTGTCCCCCTATGAAAAATTTTTCTGCAATACTGTGTTTATACTTAACAAGAACTAAGAAACAAAGAAAGTGTGCATTTTAATATGCACACTTCGGAGTTGTTCTTTTATTCTATTGTCCAATCATTTAGTCGAAAGTTTTCATCAATTTTATATCTATCGAACAAGTAGTTACGAAAGCGGACATATTCTTGATAATCGCACTCCATCCCCTCTTTAGCCAGCTCTTCAGCAATCATTCCTAAATCGGGAGGACAACCCCAGAGATAAATTGGTTTCTTAATATTGAGGTTATCTTTATTATTATGACAGGCACACTTGCCAAAGAGTACGGACTTGTTAAAACCAGCCGAAGCAAGTTGTTGTTTACCGCTGACAACCTCTACATTAGGAAATGGCTGGCCTTTATAAGCTGATCCGAACAGGATTAACATAGGATTAAATTGCACCGAACATCCCGTACATAGACTATTATCATACTTGCGGATAGCAAGCCCAGTAATTCCCCTCTTTTTAAACCCGGTTGGCCCGGTATCATCTGCTGTCCAACCCCAATCGTATATCGTAAGCTTTTGATGCTCAGAGACTCTTTCCCCTTTAACTTCATAATCTGCCAATGCCATACTATACCCATGCCGTTTAGCATAATTAGTAAGATGTTCAACCTCATTGCCCGGATAACCTAAAATAGCCGCTCCTACAAGGTCACAGGCAAAGGAATCGCGCGAAGCAATAAGAAGATCTTTTCTAAAGGCTTTCCCTGTTGGTCCAGGTCCTTTTTCTAAGGTATAAAGGCCATCAATAATTGTTAAAGCTACAGGCAGTTTTTCAATAATTCGAGGAAAAGTCCTCAACAGATCATTCTCCCCTATACCATGGCAAGCTTGCTTTGATTTTTTATTGAGGCATCCTTTGAGATTTTTAATTCCTAGGGACACTTTAGCTTGACTATGGGTTTTCAAAACAGGTACATTGATAATTTTTTCGGCTTCAAGAGCAGCTTTAGCAATATCTAATTTAAATCCGTCTTCATATTCAACTGTCTCAAATTTCTCCACGTTAAAGTCTACTAGTTTGACCCCGTAACGTTCCTGTAACCTTTTATACCCTAAAGCCTCATAAATAACTTCACCCTTGGCTTTAACATTTGGCAGGGGTCCTTCTCCAATCGTCAGATCTTTAAAGCCATGCTCTGCCAAAATACGAACTAAAGCACTCACTACAAGACTAGTGGTTACCACACCATAGGGAGGAAACGGCATCTCAAAGTCCCAACTAACGATATTGGGCTTAATCAGAATTCGATCATTAATATTTAACCCTGAAAGCCCATCGCAGAGCTTTAAGCTCTTTTGAAGAGATTGATAGACATCATTTACTTTCACGATAGATACGGGTGCTTTTTCCATTATCTCCCCTCTTTCTAATTAATTTTACCACTCTATCTGGTGTAATGATTTTCAGCATATATATTCCATATTCTGAACAGTTAAATCAGAATTCATTTTCGATTGTAACTTCTATCTAACTTAGTATTTACTAAACAAGCAAGGTAAGACCCCCTGACCTTTATCCGATGACTACCAGCCATAAAACTCCCATCTTCTTGTAAGTGGGAGATAACGGCTGCTACGTCCCTGGATAAGTTCTTCTAAGCTTCAGATGGAGTAAGTATTCCTCTTAGGCAAACTCCATCTGAAGCTAAGAATCACTTGATAAGATCAGGGGATTTTTATAGAATACTTACTTAACCCTTATACTCTTTCCAAGATAGTGGCAATTCCTTGCCCACCACCAATACAAGCTGTAATTAGTCCAAATTGAACGTCCCTACGATTCATCTCATATACCATTTTGGTTGTTAGTATTGCGCCGGTAGCTGCAATTGGGTGACCATGGGCGATGGCCCCACCATTGACATTAACTTTACTCATATCAAAATGCAGCTCCCTGTCCACAGCTAATACTTGAGCTGCAAAAGCCTCGTTCAATTCGATGATATCCATATCTTCCAAAGAGAGTCCTGCTCGAGCTAATGCTTTCCTTGTTGCCGGAACTGGGCCGATCCCCATAATGTTGGGATCAACACCAGCGACAGCAAATGTGCGGATTTTCGCTAATGGTTTTAAACCAAGAGCCTTTGCCCGGTCAGCAGCCATAACGACGACTGCGGCGGCCGCGTCATTAACACCTGAACTATTCCCAGCCGTGACTGTCCCTCCGGCTTTAAAGGCCGGGCCAAGCTTAGCCAATCCTTCTATCGTCGTTTGCGGACGGGGGTGTTCATCGCTGTCAAATACAATAGTTTTACCTTTACCAACAGGTATAGTAAGTGGAACTATTTGATCTTTGAAATAGCCGGCCTCCATGGCTTTCCCCATTTTTTGTTGGCTGCTTAGGGCAAATTGATCCTGTTCTTGACGGCTGATCTGATATTTATCCGCTAAATTTTCAGCAGTAATCCCCATTGGTGGATTTCCAATTTCATCAGTTGATAACTGAAAGCTTCGGAATTTTGGCGGTGTTCTGCTAAAGAAATCAGTATGTTCCATAACATAAGGTGTCAGAGAACAGCTTTCTGTTCCACCGGCAAGATATACCTCTCCCATACCGGCCATAATTGCTTGGGCTGCCATATTCACTGCATTCAAGCCTGAGCCACACTGCCTATCTATAGTGATACCTGCCAGACCAAGGGGCAAACCTGCCTGAAGAGAGCACAAGTGAGCGATGTTGCCACCCGCATTTAAACAATTTCCCATGATTACATCTTCAATCTCATTGGGATCTATGCCAATACGACTGACGGCTTCCTTTAAAACTTCCGCTCCATATAAGTGGGGAGGGATTCTTCCCAGTGTGCCTCCGGCTCGCCCGATTGCAGTTCGGACAGCGGATACAATAACGGCTTCTTTGAACATTTCTATAACCTCCTTACATTCTATTTTTTGCGGAATAAGAGGGTTTTAGTTCCTCACTCGTAAGTGTAAAACCCTTTTTTAGACTTAACACCATATTCCCCTTTGCTGTACTTTTCGACAATCAATGGAGATGGCTTATCCTTTGGATCTCTTGTATTTTGATAACGTTCCATTCCGATATAATAAGCTAAATCAATACCTGTAAAGTCCACTAATTTGAAGGGTCCCATTGGATGCCCTAAAGCATTTGTTACTGCAATGTCAATCTCTTCAGGGGTAGCAATTCCCATGTCGGCAAGAAACATAGCCTCAGAATTGAGAGCTGCTAAGATTCTATTAACAAGGAATCCGTAAATTTCCTTCTTGAGCAACACCCCGGTTTTCCCTAGTTTAGCTGTCAAATCCATGGTGATTTGAGCAGTTTCCGGGGAAGTATGAGCTCCCTGTACTACTTCTACTAATTTCATAACTAAGGCAGGATTAAAGAAGTGCATGTTACAGACTTTATCAGGTCTTTTAGTTGAATATGCAACCTCAGAACTAACGATAAACGAACTATTAGTTGCTAAAATTGCATGGGGAGGGGTAATTCTATCTAAGTCAGCAAAAAGCTTTCGTTTAATGTCCATTTTTTCAACAGCAGCTTCGATAACATAGTCCGCATCTCCTGCAGCTTCCTCAAGACTTGTAGTGAAGCTAAGATTAGCCATTGCCATATCAGCTTTTTCCTGCTTCAGTTTTCCTTTCGAAACACGCTCAGGCAACCACTTCTTGGCAAAAGCCTCCGCTTTATCTAACATTTCTTGACTAATATCTGTACAGGATACTTTATACCCCGCCAAAGCACAACACACTGATATTTGATGACCCATGTTGCCGGCCCCAATAACACATATTTTCTTAATATCTTCAACCTTCATTAGTAAGCACCTCCAAATTATTATTCTAGTACTTTATAAACAATCTCTTCTATATTTATCCTTGGACGTAAAGGGGGGCTTTGATCAGGAAACCCCACTGGCATCAAGGCAGTGATCACCAGATTATCGGGCAATTCCAGAATCTGAGCAATTTTCTTTGCTTTCATTAATTGCACCCAGCAGGTACCCAGACCTAGGGATACAGCTCGTAGGGCAACATGCTCTATTGCTAGAGCAACATTAAGCATTGCATGCGGAATAAACCCCTTTAGTGCGTTAGCATCCAGTTCCTGATCAATGCCCGGGTAGTTGTCAAAAGCTTCTGGCCCAAATACTCCTGCATCAACTAACTCTTGTACCCTTTTTCTGGTGTTATTAGCATAGGAAGAAAGATCTGCACAACAAACAAGCAAAATTGGAGCTTCACTTAGAAACTTTTGGTTAAAGGCTGCATCTCGGATTTGTTCTTTAATGGCCTGATTCTTAACCACAATAAAACGCCATGGTTGATGATTGGTACCCGAAGGAGCCAGGCGAGCTGCTTCAAGCAATTCTTGCAGCAAATCGTCTGGAACAGGATCTGATTTGTATTTACGGATACTTCTCCGCTCTAACAGCGCTGTTTTTACATCCAAACCACTAACCACCTCTCAGGCATAAGCCTTATACTTTTGATTCGGCATTAATTCGACTTCTCCAAGCCCCATAAAATGCCGAAGGTGTTTTCCGATCATGACCTCTTCAAAATATCTATACAGGCTTTTAGGTTCAGGATAGTGATCATAAATAATTTTCATTTCCATCAATTCTTGTTTTGATCTGGGAACACGCAAGGCTTGTAATATTTTCGTTGCTCGAAGGTCAATTATCTCAGAGTATTCTTTTAGTCTTTCAGGGATATTGTCTGAAATGATCGGGGAATGACTTGTCACCAATACTTTGGGGTTCAAATCAATTAGTCGTCTAATCGATTTAGAAAACTCCTCCAAACTCGAACTTCTATTTCCATAAAACGGCCCAAAGGGGGACAAATCAATATCCCCGGAAAACAATATGCCTTCCTTTGGTTCATAGAGAGAGATGTGCCCGGGTGTATGGCCCGGGGTATGAAGCACTTGTAAGACTACATCTCCAAAGTCCAAGATTTCCCCTTCTGTCAGCTCTCTTCCTACTGCTCGACTTGACATACCATGGGGAAAGGGATATCCCTCTGGGAAATCCGGTGTATGATCCAGTCCTGAATAGGCCAAAAATTCTTTTGTACTCCTCAGGGCAGGTGCATCAAGGACGTGAGCCCATATTTCTGCTTTGGGGAAATACTTGTTGCCAAAAGCATGATCCAGATGAAAGTGTGTATTTATAATTACATCCACATCGCCGTTTCTAAGTATTTCCTCTCTGCGGCTAAGTCCAAAACCAGCATCGACAAGCACTCTTAAACTGGAATCGATCAACAAACCGTTGCTGTAAGGAAATCGCCCCTTACATTCCCCGGGGATAAAAAAGAATTTTGGCATAAGCTCTATAAGCATATCTTTACTCATTTTTCTATTCTCACAGTTCTCTGGATGCTAGACTGTTTTATTGCAAACTTAGCAATGCCAAGCTAGAAACAGTCTAGCTCTTCAGCACCTAGAATCTTTAAAAGGCTTCTTCTGGCATATCAATGGCGGATGTATCAGCATCTTTAATGACTCGAACAGTAGCCATAACATCAGGTAATATATTATGCACATAGAATTTAACAGTTTGAACTTTTCCGGGATAGAAAATGTCTGTAGTTCCTTCTTTAATTTTTGCACTACAGACCAAAGCTTGTTGCATTAACAAGTAAGCAGCATAAAGCTCAGCCGTAATCCGTAGAATTCTTGTACTGTACAACGGCACCATTCTGATATCGTCTTTAAAGTAGCCCAGCACAGTCTTCATCATGTCTACGTAGGATTGCAATGCTTCACCAAGTAACGCAAATTCACGTGCAAATTCAGTATTTCCTTGGTTGCTTTGTACAAAAGCGCCGATTGCTGTCAAAAACTCCTTGAATATATTGCCTTTTTCCAGATTCCACTTACGACCAACAAGATCCATAGACTGAATAAAGTTAGTACCTTCCCAAATGG
The DNA here is from genome assembly GCF_000765145.1 of Desulfosporosinus sp. HMP52. Classification (GTDB taxonomy): domain Bacteria; phylum Bacillota; class Desulfitobacteriia; order Desulfitobacteriales; family Desulfitobacteriaceae; genus Desulfosporosinus. Next base: position 84,219 of record NZ_JMGA01000017.1, read on the forward strand.
AATAAATTTTGATATCTCTGGCACATTTAGCGACTGGGTATTCCTCGGTAAAGCCATAACCTGCAAAGACTTGAATTGCTTCTGTAACCATTAACCAGCCTTGATCTGAGCAATACGCTTTAACTAATGGGGTTATGACTTCTATAAAGCGTTTTGCTTGAGCAACATCTTCAGGTTCTCCACCGAAATCTATTAGATCTAGATAGTAGTACCCTTGGAAAATCATTGCACGCATAGCATCTAAAGTAGCCTTTTGCGTGAGCAACATACGACGGACATCTTCGTGTTGGATAATAGGAACCCGTTTACCTCTGGGGTCGGTAATTGGACGGCCTTGAATACGTTCTTTAGCATACTCAACCGCATTATTATAAGCTACAGTTGCTACCCCTAAAGCACTATGCCCAGTATCCATTCTGGATCCATTAATCATCTTGAACATTTGGGCCATTCCTTGTCCAATTCCTTTTTCGTCCGGTGCACTACCTAAGAGCCATCCGATGCACTTATCGTCATCACCGAAGCTGAGTACTGCTGTTGAAGAACCTTTTAGACCCATTTTGTGTTCGATACCAACAGTTGTAACATCGTTAGGCTCGCCGAGGCTTCCATCTTCATTGACCCATATTTTAGGAACGATGAATAGTGACAAACCTTTAGTTCCCGGGGCTGCGCCGTCAATCCTCGCCAAAACAAGGTGGATAATATTTTCGTTGAGGTCGTGGTCTCCACCCGTAATAAAGCATTTAGTTCCCTTAATTTTATAGAAATTCGGCTTATCCGTTGGATAGGCTTTAGAGGTCATATCTCCTACATCAGATCCGCCACCAGGCTCTGTCAAACACATTGTGCCGTTCCAAATACCGGCAAACATTTTAGGAGTATAAAGATCCGTCTGTTCTTTAGTGGCAAATTCTTTGATTACAGATGCGATACCGCCTGCTAAACCAAAATAAGGGGTCATTGATGGATTAGCAGCAATCATAAATTCACGCACGGATTCACTAAGGATCTCCGGCAAAGTACCTTCCCCATCTATATCCTTATTACTTCCACCCCAGCCATTCTCTTCGACAAACTTAAAAGCTTTATGAAATGATGGTGGAACGATAACTTTCCCGTCAATAAATTTTGCACCAATAGTATCTCCGTCGTCATTGGTTGGAGCTACTACTTCTCTACTCATCTTTAAGGCTTCATCGAGAATTGAATCAACATCCTCAAAGCTTAGATAATCTTCGAAACGTTTTAGACCAAGGATTTTCCTTCCATCTAACCACTCTTTAATAATAAACTTGTTATCACGGTTTTTGTAAATATATTTGCTAGCCAAAAAAACACGTCCTTCTTTTATTATTTTAAGTACAAATTACTATTAGGTATTTTCTCACCTCACTCAAGCGCAAGTTTCTCAAATTTACCTTTTACACAGATATTTTGTAAAGGTCTACCATTCTTCATTACAAAAAGCATGCCAACTGTCACATATAGAAGAAAAAATACTTTGAAATACTCAGATAATTTTTATCATTCTTTATTCGCCTAGGGCTCAGCAATTAATTTAAAACTATATTTACAAATTTATTTGTGGAAAACCCTCTTGGTGGATTTGTTTCATTAGAATAATAGTTAGACTTGTATGGAATTGAGACAATCGGATTAGGCATTTTATATTTTCCAGTATATAAACCATACAGCTTAATTAATGCAGATAAAAAAACCCACTTACGATGAAGTGGGTGTCTTAAACCTAGAAATTTTTTATAGCTTAAGGAGTAGTTCCTTGATTATTCTCGGCACCTCAAAAGGAAGTTCAACAATCTTTACTCCAGCCTCTGTCAATGCCTTTACCTTACCTTCGTAAGTTCCCTTACCTCGCTCGATGATAGCTCCTGCATGACCCATTTGTTTACCTTGGGGAGCACTCTTTCCAGCAATGTAAGCCACTACTGGTTTGGTCATTTCTTTAATATATTGAGAAGCTTCTTCCTCAGCAAAGCCTCCAATTTCTCCAATTAATACAACTACTTTAGTTTCCATATCTTGCTCAAATTTCTTAAGGACATCGACAAATGTAAGTCCAACTACTCGATCACCGCCCATCCCAACAACTGTTGATTGTCCAATGTTTTGCGCTGTGAGATTCCCAACGATTTCGTAAGTAAGAGTACCTGAGCGAGCTACAACACCCACTGGGCCAGGAATAAAGAATTGATTAGGCGGGATACCGATCTTACATTTACCCGAAGATACAATTCCAAATGTGTTTGGGCCTATAACAATCGAATTAACCCGCTTGGCATAAGCAACGATTGCCATTTCGTCATGAACAGGGATATGTTCAGTAACTATTACAACTACTTTTACTCCCGCCTCCAAAGCTTCTAAAGCCGCATCTTTAGCCATGGACGCAGGAACAAAAACTACCGACGCATCAATCCGATGCTTCTCAATTACAGCTCGAACGCTGTCATATACTGGTATTCCTTCGATAGTGGTTCCACCTTTGCCAGGCGAAGTTCCTGCTATAACCTTGCTTCCATAGCTTAACATTTGTTTTGTATGGAAAAGACCTTGTTTACCAGATATTCCTTGAACCAGCACATTCGTCGTTTCATCAATAATAATGGCCAATTCTAAGCCCTCCCCTTCTAATTACTTAGAAAGCTCTACCACTTTCTTAATTGCATCCTGCATAAAATCATAGGCTTCAATACCAACTTCTCTAAGTATTGCTCGACCGGCTTCTTGGTTGGTACCTACTAATCGTACGACCACAGGAACTGGAATACCAATATTTCTTTTCACAGAGGCAAGAGCCCTTGCGACATCATCACAACGAGTAATTCCACCAAATATGTTAATAACTATTGCCTTAGGATTCCTAGACAAAATTAATTCTAATGCTTTTACAGTACCTTCCTCACCTGTTCCTCCACCAGCATCAAGGAAGTTAGCTGGTTTTCCTCCATAATAAGTAATAGTATCAAGTGTACCCATCGTAATCCCGGCACCATTGGCCATAACGCCAATATCACCATCGAGCTCAACAAAAGATAGTCCTAAATCATGAGCAGTTTTCTCCACAACCGTACGCTCTTCTACCCGTGGTAGTTCTCTCTGTCTATAAAGTGCAGCGTCATCGATAGTTATTTTTGAATCCGCTGCGATGACTTTATCACCACTAATAACTAATGGATTAATCTCTACCAACTCAGCATCTATCTCCACAAAAATCCTATACAAAGCTCCTATTGTTCTTACAAGTTCTTTACCTAGAGGGCTATTAAGGGTTACACCCATTCGTCTAACAATATCACTGGCAATAAAACTCTGCATACCTAATTCCACATCGATTTGTTCTTTAATAATGTAATCTTCTGCGACTTCTTCAATATCCATGCCACCCTTGATCGAGGCAATGATGACAGGTCTCTTGGCTGCTAAATCTATAGTGATCGCCAAGTAAAATTCCTTGTCAATTTTTAGCTTTTCCTCTACAAGTAAAATTTCAACTGTATGTCCTTGGACAGTCATTTCAAATATCTCTTGCGCTGCAGCTTTGGCCTGTTCAGGATTATCCGCAAACTTAATTCCACCTGCCTTGCCACGTTTTCCAGATAACACCTGAGATTTTATCACCACAGCTCCGCCGATATCCTTCGCAATAAGAGCAGCATCTTCCGGGGTGTTCACCATTCTCCCCTTCGGCACTTTGAGTCCGAATTTCGAAAATATTTCTTTCCCCATATATTCAAACATTTTCACAGTCCAGTCACTCCTTTCTGGTTATACGAATTCTAATCAACTTGTTTAGCTTTTAGTACATCACAGGACGAACATGACTTTTCCTTAGCTAAAGTCCATGAACTCGATGAGCTAGCCCCAATTTACTTTGCAACATTTACATATTCAAAGCAACCGATCATTATTGCATCTATAATACTCCTCCCTTAAAACTTCAAAAGTTAATGGCAATCTGAATATTTTGCAATTAACATGCCATCAATTTGGGAATTATTAATCAATCTAAGCTATAAAACTATTTATGATAACAAAATGTATATATTGTATACGCAGTGTATACAAACAAAACAATTTAGCGCAAAAAACGCCACTTTCTAAGGCCTCTGTATCCGTTCCCGTTTCTAATTTATGGAAAAACCAACCTCACAATCTCCACTAATCCTCACCCAAATAACTTGTGCCACTGTTAAACTGTCTATTTATTAGATAAAACTTTGTGTTATGAATAGACACTCACAATTTTTGAATATTACAACAATTATGGCATTGAAGTTGCATATTTGTGGAGCGTAACCAATTCTTCAGTAAGCTGGATAAACAGGATACCGGCAAAAAAGAGAGGGGGCTTAGAGTTAAGTTTTCGATTTATTTAAGAAAATTTTAATTAGGAGGATGAGTGAATGGCTTCTCTAAGCGAAGTTTTTAACAAATTAACCTTTATCTTTTTAGCCTTATTACTAGTTGTTATTATGGCGGGTGAGTTAATTCTAGAGCCGAGACATTTAGCTACCTGGCCGGCATTTTTAATTATGATTTTTTACTTCATGTCACACATGAACATCAAAGAAGCACCCGCTATCTTAATCGGAAGTGCCTTCGGTTTACTTAATCTAGTCCTGATAACATATTTTTTGGGAGTAATTGTACCAATGATGGGCGGAGACATGGCCAAAGCCACCGATCCTCATAATGCAGAAATTATATTCATAGGAAAATTAATCTATATCGCAATATTTGTCGCTGCCATTGTATTTTTCAAGGACATTGTTCCATGGGTCTTCAATAACTATGCATTTATGTGCTTTACCGTTGCCGGTGCCGTATCTGCCGGATACACAGTAGCAACCATAGCTGCACACACTGTTGCCGGATACGCAAACGCTGTTGTTGCAAAGGGAGGTAACCCTGAAGCCATTGCCGCCATGAAGGCTGCGACTGATAAAGCTATTGCTGCCTCCGTTCCACATGTAAATGTGTTTGAATGGATTGGAATTGAACTGATCGGTGGAGGTATCTTCATTGCTGCTATTTATGGCATCAATAAGCTGGTAACCAAACTTGCCATGGCCGCAGCTGCTAAGAATAATGTGCAAGGATAAGATTTTTAATCAGTTCTGAGTCTCCCCATTCCGAAATTTTGCAGAGCGCTCACAAGGAATATCTTTAAGTGGGCGCTCATTCTATAGTTATAGCCTATATATTTCAAGGAATAACGATGTATGTAATTCAAAATGAGACGTTTCACACTTTTTATGAAATCATTCAGAAAGAGGCGTATCTTAATGGAAGACTCTATATCAATGAATACCATCAATGAAAATGATCTTTTTGAGATTATCGGAAAAATCGCATCGTTATTTCACCAGGTCATACCGATTGAAAATACCATTATCGTCACTGACCGAGAAAAATTCAGACATTATTTTATGGGCACCGAAGCCGTTATTAGCAAATCTGATTTAGTCGGTAGTCCTATTCCTACAAGCGGACATATACCCGTCTCACTATCAACAGGTGCTCATAAAGTTGGCATTGTGCCAAAAGAGCAGTATGGAGTAGCTTTTAAATCTTCAACTATGCCAATTAAAGATTGGTCAAATAGTATTATTGGAACTTTAACTCTTGCCCTTAGCTTGAAAGGCCAAACTGCACTGCAAGAGATAACTGAGAATATTTCATCTTCCGCTGAACAACTCTCAGCAACAACAGAAGATTTAGCATCCTCAGCTCTAGTCTTATCGGAAAATATTGCTGAGGTATTATCCCAAACTCAAGACATTTTAAAATTAATTGAGCAAACTAATAATATTTTAGATTTTGTTAAAAGTGTGGCTACAAATTCTAGATTATTAGGTTTAAATGCAGCTATAGAAGCTGCAAGAGCAGGCGATTTTGGAAGAGGTTTCGCTGTTGTGGCTGATGAGATTCGTAAAATGGCAGAAAATAGTGCAAAGTCGGTTAATGATTCTAAAACATTAATCTCGACTATCAATCACAAGGTTAATCATCTTATGAATAAGGTGGAGGAATTAACAAGCGTTGCACTCACCCAAGCCGCAGCTAATCAAGAAATGACTGCAACAATTCAAAGCTTCGCCGCTACGACTCAACATATGCGTAAAGTTTCGGAAATTATTTAAAAGTCCTAATTATAAATTCTTAAGTACTTTAGTAATTTAAGTTCGCTCACTGTACCAGAAAAGACACCCACCAGGGTGTCTTTTCTGGTACAGTGAGCGAACCTACAGACTTAAAATTTCTATTTAGATTTAGTTAGGCGTGGTAAATCCCAAAATT
>NZ_JMGA01000018.1 GCF_000765145.1 Desulfosporosinus sp. HMP52
TAATTATGAGTCAGAGCCCTTATTGGTTTTAGGCAAGATACGCGATTTTCTTTAATAATTTGTAGGCTTAAGAAGGAATAACGACGCTTCGCGAAGAAACATGTGATTATAATCGATATTAGTCGAAAGGAGTATAATTTAGTTGTTTTCCCTACTAAACAGATATTACAATTAGAACCTTAATGCTTTTGCTTTTATAAAGGTTAGTTACCAATATTTAAGGTTTCAGATATGGGTACGGAATTGGTGATTTAACCCTGAAATGTTAAATAAAATATCGACCAAAGTGAGGTTAATTATGTCAATTAGAGTTAGAATATTCCTTGTTTTAATAGCCTTTGCCTTAATTCCTGTTATAATCGGGGGCGGAATTACGTACTGGGCAGTTAATAATGATTTATCTAAAACTGAGCATGAACAAGCCACCTTTGCTGCCCAGGCCTCAGCCAAAACTATGTCGGTTATCGGCCAAAACATGGAGCAAGCTGTAAAGACTTATGGTTTTTGGGATGAATCCTTTGCGGCCTTTCAAACAAAAGATGTCTATTGGATTGTCGAAAATGTAAACATTGCAAAAGATGATTTTGAGGTTGATTTTGGATTTACCGCTGATGCAAGCGGTACAGTCCTTAATTCCTTTGGGGAGGAAAGTTATTCCGGTGATATAAGTAAACATCCCTTAATCAGAAGAGCAGAATCTGGTGAAAAGATATTATCCGGAATCTATCAGGCTCAGGAGGGATTAGCTTTCGTTGGTGTAGCTCAGGTACTTAAAAACAAGGGGACTGGAGAAAAAGCGGGCTATATCGTATTCGGTCATTACCTTACAAAGGATCAAATAGAAACAGTTAAGCAATTGACTGGTGCAGAGATATCCGTGATCGTAAATAATGGAGGGAAATTATCTACCAATGAAGCATTTTCCGAAGGGGGGACTAACGGCTCGGTCTCGCATAACAGCCAGAATGGCGAGTCCTATCTGACAAGTTATGCCCCATTGAAGGATATTAATGATGAGGAAATCGGGCAGTATGCAATCACAATTAAAGCCAATGAAAGCATGGCAGCACGGAATGATTTGTTGAGAACATCAATCGGTGTCTTAATTGCCAGTACCCTCTTGGCGGCCATAATCGGGCATTTTGCAGCAGGGTCAATGATTAAACCCATTGTTATAACATCTCAACTTTTGAAAGAAGTAGCCGCTGGAGATTTCCGACATGAACATAAAGAGAATGCAAAAGGCGAAATTGGAGAAATGTTAAAGGCCTACAATGAGATGATTGTTGGATTAAGGGCCCATATTCAGGGTACAAATGCGAGTTCGGAAGAGTTAGCTCTGTCGACGGGACAGTTTTCGACAAACATCGACTATTTGGCTAAGGCAAGCGAAGAAATTACCAATGGTGTTCAAGAAGTAGCTTCTATGGTTCAACATGTTCGAACTAACACCAAACTTATGGCAGATTCGGTGAAGAGGATGACCCAAGGAATCCGTGGGATCTCCGGTAATTCACAAGGGGTTTATGAATTGTCCAATCAGACGGCTCAAAAAGCTGATTCCGGTGTTCAAGAGATAGAATCTGCAGTTAGTCAAATGAACACAATTTTAAGCCAATCCAAAGCAATGGAGAATGAAGTTGTTCTCCTCGAAAACAATTCTCAGAAAGTTGGTCAAATCACTGAAGTAATTGCCGGAATAGCTGCACAGACGAATCTTCTTGCCTTAAATGCTGCTATAGAGGCGGCGAGAGCCGGTGAGAATGGGCGAGGGTTTTCTGTAGTGGCAGAGGAAGTACGGAAACTTGCTGAAGGAGCTACTGTGGCTGCGAAGGAAATTAAAACAATCGTCAGTGAGATCCAGAATGGGACGGAAAATGTTACGAAGTCCATCTTAACCGAAGCCGATGCAATTGCAGAAGGTGCTAAACTGGTAAAAAATGCTGGACGATCCTTTGTGGAGATTCAACAAGCGGCCTTGTTAGTGACAGATAAAGCTAAGAATATTACGACTGAAACGAAGCAATTGGCCACAGAAAGTGAAGAGGTTGTCGAGACAATCGCAATATCTGAAAAGAATGTGGAGCAGGTATCTTATAGTGCTCAGACTATTGCAGCCGCTACTCAACAACAGTCGGCATCGGTTCAAGAAGTTGCCGGATCAATTAGTGGTCTTCATGGAATGGCCGAGAGACTTAAAGAACTTGGCGAGAGATTTCAAGTATGATGTAAAACAGAACAGAATTATTTTGTTGAATATTTCAAATAGCAAATGGAGAGAGCGCTTACTTGATAGCACTCTCTCCATTATGTTTACTTGCGTCAACCGCTATTGTTTTTGATAGAAGAATGAGGAGACCGGTTTGAGGCCAAGATGATTTAGTCCGAAGAGATGTTCGGTACTGCCGGTAAAGAGGATTCCTCCGGGGCGCAAGGAGTCGGTAAACTTTTTATAAAGCATTTCTTTGGCTTCTTCCGTAAAGTAGATAACCACATTGCGGCAAGCGATGAAGTCGAAGTCGGTTTGGAAACGATCTGTTAGTAAGTTTTGATGTTGGAAAGTGACTTGTCGTTTTACAGATTCTTTAATTTGCTGCCCTTTGTCCGATGGAGTAAAGTATTTCTGCAAGAATTCCGGCGGGGTGCTTGCAAAATCGTTTTGTTTATAGATTCCATCTTTAGCCTGTTTCAGTACATTGACATCAATATCTGTACCCAGTATGCTAAACTTACTTGCCGAGAAGTATTCCATCATGGTCATGGCTAAAGAGTAGGGCTCTTGACCGCTTGAACATCCTGCGCTCCAGAGTTTTAAGGAAGGTCTGTTTTTGACTAACAAAGGGATTATGGTTTCTCGTAAGGTTTTCCATTGAGTCGCATCTCTGAAAAATTGAGAGACGTTAATTGTTAAGTGCTTAAAAAAGGCGTCATATAAAACCGGATCAGCATTGAGAGCTTTTAAAAATTCGGGATAGGTAGGGTGGCCATGAGAATTCATAAAGCTTAGAATACGACGTTGCATCTGATTTTGCTTATAAAATTTAAGATCTAAGCCACTCTTAGGGTGAAACCCTTTAATAAAATCTTCGTAGGTATTGGCTATTGATGATTGAGACATAGGGGTTACACCTCTTTCCATATTATTGAAGATCTAAAAAAAATGATTTTTGGGTTTTACAGCGAATTAATATAGAGGCTTGTCAGGCAAAAAGGTCAATGATCATACCACGAATTTCATCAATTTTAGTGAGGATCTCCAGGGGTTCTGATTGTTCATCAAGAAGCTGTTTTCCCAGTTCATCCAATACTTGATCAATTTTACCGATTCTTGCCATAACCTTAGGCCGCCCCTGATAATCCCAAGAAGTCTCTTCCTGCATTTTTCGGCTCTGTCCAAAGGTCGAGCGAAGAAAGGATTTAACCATATCCTGAAAATCTTTAAGATCTCGGATAGAGAGGGAATGCGCTAGTTTTTTTCCTTGGGTTTCAAGTCGACCAAGAAAGGATTGGAGTTCAAGGCGGTTAATTTTTTGAGTTTGAGATAAAACGTTGCTAAAGTCGTTACTGCGCTCTGAGGAGCTTGCAGAGTCAAGATTGGTAGTCTGAGTTTGATGTGGGGAATTGATGCGTAAAGACATGGTCATTCTCCTCTTTTAATGAAAGGATTAATATGCAGACGCGTAGAGCTTTTTTAAAAGTATTATTTGGTCTTGGTGCAGTAATGTTGCCGTGGAGTTTTTTACCGACTTCAATCGGAGGAACTATTAAGAAAAGACTTGGGCGTCCGCCTGTTGAATTATGGCGTCCTGCCGCGAGCGAACCGGAAAGCAAGGTTGATTTAGAAAGCCTGAATCGAACGGCCATGGATGATATCCATGTTTTAACAGCACCGGATATGGAAGGTCGTAAGGCTGGCTCCGTGGGCGAGGCAAAAGCTGCAGAGTATTTAGCTTCTCAGCTAAGTATGCTGGGTCTGCGCCCCATGGGAGACTCGAATACAGGCTTTGTTCATACCTACACAATTCCTCCGGTGTTGGAAACTCGAGTTAATGGTAGATTAACCTTTAGACCTGGAGATAATAAAACACTTAGAAGCCCAAGTGTCAACCTAATAGGAGGGTTAATGGGCGAAAAAGCTGAGGAGATAATCCTGATTTCTGCTCATTATGATCATCTGGGAGTTTTTGAAGGAAAACTTTATCCCGGAGCCAATGATAACGCTTCCGGCGTCGGGTGCGTACTGGATGTTATGAGGCGAATCCTACGTGAAGAGATTATCCCGAAACGTACGATTGTCATCGCCTTTTGGAGCGCGGAGGAAATGGGGTTTATAGGATCTCAGGCCTTTGTTCAATCTCCGACGTTTCCTCTGGCTCAGATCCAAGCTGTCTTAAACGCGGACTCTGTTGGAAATGGAATGGTTGGAAATTTCGCTCTTTGGGGGAATGGCGAGAATACAGCTGTTAAAGCTGTTCGCCAAGCCGCCTCCGAGTGTGGGGCTAGCGCAATATTAACTCCGCCTGCAGGTCATAATAGTGATTCTGTAAGCTTTGCTTCTGTGAATATTCCCGCGGTAACTCTAATGGCCAAGGACTGGCTGTATAAAAATCATACCCCTGAAGACACCATAGCTTTGTTAAAGCATGAGCAAATAAATTTAGCTTCAGAGTTGATGTATAGGGCAGTTCATTTGCTGGCCTTCTAGGAAGGTAAGCAGTTGAATGTATTTGTCAAATTTTAGACACCCACTTCTTGTAAGTGGGTGTTCTGATTTCCATTTAGGGGAGGTGGAAATTCCTTCCCGTACCCCCGAGATTTAGTTTGGATTTAGCTTTAGCTAAACAAACTTTTATAAAACAACCTGCCAAAGGGGTGGAAGAGCAGAGCGAAGAGCCTAAAGCCATAATGAAGTTATGGTCTAGAAGCTGCAGTTTTGGTTGGCTCGGTAATGTCATACTTAGAGCGTAGAATAATCAAGTCAATACGGCGGTTTTTGCCATGACCTTCGTCATTATCATTAAGGGCAATAGGTCGGTATTCCCCATAACCTGCCGCTGAGAGTCTGCCGGGGCGGATTCCTTCATTCTGCAAAATCTGGACAACGTTGGTCGCCCGAATTACGGAAAGTTCCCAATTACTGGGGAATTGAGGGGTGTGGATGGGAACATTGTCTGTATGCCCTTCAACTCGAATTTGGTTAGGAGCCGAGGCCAGAACCGTAGAAATATTCCTCAAAATATCACGGGCCTTGGCATTAATATCCGCTGAGCCACTTTCAAAAAGTAAGGTTTCCTGGATACTTACCACAAGACCACGTTCTTCCATGGAAGAAACAAGCTTCGTTTGAATTCCATTGTCTGCGGCAAATTTGTCCAGCTTTGCTTTAATGCCTTCTATGCTCATGGTTTCAGCTTCGCTATTTCCTTGACCACTATTGATATTTTCACCGTTAGTGTTGTCAGCATCTGCATTCGTGGTGTTGTCCGGATCTGTATCTTTTCCCGGAACAGTGGAGTTTGAAGAAGGATTTCCGGTAGTAAAGATTGTTGGGCCGGCGGGACTGTCCGCCATTTCCATTTTTGCCGGAATCCCTCCCCCTAGGGCTTTGTTAAGTGATTCTGCGATAGCTTGGAATCGATCGGCGTCTACTTTGCTCATTGAATAAAGCACCACAAAGAAAATCATTAAAAGAGTGATTAAGTCAGAATAAGTAAGCAACCACCGTTCGCTATTCTCCTTCTCTGCTTCGGGTTCGCGGTTTCTCCTCATCGGCTTTCGCCTACAGCTGCACGTCTGCCCTTGGCTGAACCTTCTTTAACTTTCTCCACAGAGTCCAGAGCAGACCCCATATGGTTTCTTAGTTTTTCTTTCAAAATAGCAGGGTTTTGTCCTGCTTGAATGGAGAGGATACCGTCCAGAACCATCTCCATTGATGCTACCTCTGCTTTGTCCTTCATTTTAAGCTTTGTTGCTATAGGAAGCCATAAAAGGTTTGCTGAGGCAACCCCATAAAGAGTAGCGATAAAAGCTGCAGCGATAGAATGGGAGAGTGCTTCCGGGTCTGACAGGTTTCCTAATACCATGACGAGGCCCATAACTGTGCCAATAATTCCCATGGTAGGACTATACCCACCGGCAGCTTCGAAGACAGAGATTCCCACCTTATGTCTTTTCTCTAATATATAGATATTAGATTCTAAGATCTCCCGAGTTATTTCCGGGTCTGTCCCGTCTATGACCAGCTGCATGCCTTGACGAGTAAAGCGATCCGTAACCATTTCAAGTTCGTGCTCCAGACTGAGTAAGCCTTCCCGACGAGCCTTTTCCGAAAACCTTAACAAAGTCTCATAGGCTTCTTCGGTTCCAAAGGTTTGAGAGGTAAAAGCAAGCTTTATCCACTTAGGGAGGTTTTTAAGATTGGCGAGAGGAAAGCTAATGATAACAGCCCCGGCTGTTCCTCCAAAGACGATCATGGCAGCGGAAAAGCCCCCTAGGGAACTTACGCTTCCACCTTCCAGTATATAGCCGATGATAAGACAACCGAAACCTACGATAATACCTATAATAGTTGATAAATCCATGTTGCTGTTGCCACAAAAGCCTTAAACAGAGAGTTTAGTTGGATCGATAAGGATTGTGGCTGACCTCCCTTGCTGATTATTTAAGTAGGTGTTTGGCAAAATTGGATTTTGGGAAGGTTAATTGAGAATTTAGAAAACCTACTCTAATAATATCGACAATTTAGGGGGTAAACTTTAGTCCCTAATTTTACTAGTTCCATCAAAAAATATTACATAGAAAAACAAAAGTTTCTCTTTAGTTTTTGAAGGGGATCGACGATATAAGAATAAGAGTATGTATTTGGAGTGAGCAAAATGAAAATAGACCGGACATCTATGTCTCCAGTAAGTGGCATTCAAGCTGCTAATCGATTGAAACAAGTTCAAAACAAAACGACTGCTTCTGAGGCGGATAAGATTGCCGTTTCGGATAAAGCACAAGTTTTTCAATCCTTATTACAAAAGGCTAAAGAGACACCCTCTGTTCGTGAGGAACGGGTCAAAGCTCTTACTGAGCAGATTGAACGTGGAGAGTTCCAAGTAGATAGCCGAATAATAGCTGATAAGCTTTTTTCACAAGATTTTTAGTCAGATTTCATAGAGGGGGAAAATTCAGTGTCTGAAATACTCCAACACTTAGAGGATAACTTAAGACGGCAGGTCGCTCTCTATGATGAGCTCAATACGTTAGAAAGTCATAAGCAGAAATCCATTATTAACAGCAAGCTTCAGGAGCTGGAGGCGATAACCCTTAGGGAAGAACAACTCTTGTTAGAGGCTAGTCACCTGGAAAAGGAACGCTTGTTATGGGCTGAACAAATCGGACGAGATCTGGGGCAAGCCCCGGAAGAACTTACCCTAGCAGAACTGGCCAAGCATTATCCTATGCTTCAAGGAGTACGCTTTGAGTTAGATAGAACGGTTAATGCTTTACAAGCAATTCACGAAATCAACGCCGAACTTCTTAAACAGGCTATGAAAGTCGTAGAGTTTACCGTGAGCATGTTAACCCATCAGGACAAAAGAACCTACAATCATCCAACAAATCATAAAGAAGATGAAGTGAAACCAAAACTCCACCTTTTAGATCGGAGGGTTTAATATATGAGTTCGACCTTTTTTGGCTTAGAAATGTCGCGCAGAGCACTGGCATCACAGCAAGCGGCTTTAAATATTACCGGGCATAATATATCCAACGCTAATACAGAAGGATATACAAGGCAGGTTGGAAACTTAACTGCAACGACACCGTATACTATACCCATTGCTGGCAGGAATTTGAGCCTGGGTACAGGGGTTACCCTAGAAACGGTAACCAGAGCTAGAGACGCTTATGTGGATCGACAATTGCGTGGAGAGACGTCCAAGCAACAATATTGGGCAGGAAGACAGGACGGACTTCAGAAGATTGAAGAAATGCTGAACGAGCCGTCAGAAAACAGTTTGCACTCTGATATGGATAATTTCTGGAGTGCTTGGAGTGACTTGTCCAAGAATCCGGAGAACATGGGTGCGCGCTCGGTAGTTCGTGAGCGTGCCTTGACCTTAACTGAAAGCTTCCATCATATTGCTCAGCAGGTTACAGATATGAGGGAAAACTTAGATTCAAGTATTACGGTTCAGATCCGTCAGATAAATACCTTTGGTCAACAAATTAAGGATCTCAATGACCAAATTAAACGGGCAGAAGTTACGGGAGATAACCCTAATGATTTAAGAGATCAACGAGATCTTTTAGTTGACCAGCTATCTAAGATTGTCAGTGTCAGGGTTGTTGAAACCAAAGATCCTAAGTTTACGGATAGGACTGTCACTGATTTTAAGGTTATCATTGGGGATGAGAATTCTCCTAATAATGTTTTAGTCGATGACAGTATGGCTCGCCTTTTAAAGGATCCTCCGCTCGAAAACGCGGAAGGATTTGCCCGCGTTGTTTGGAGTGACAAACCGAACACAGACGTCGATCTGGGTATTAAGAATGGGGGGTTATCAGCAAATATTGAAGTGCGAGACATGGACCTGCCTAAATTCGGGGCGCAATTTGACAAGCTGGCCCAAGGAATTGCCAATGCTGTGAATGCTCTTCACCAGACGGGGCAGGGGTTAATTGCTGAGACTCAAACGGATCCTGTAGTCGGTCCAGTAGGAATAAACTTCTTTACAGATGGCTCGGATCCTGCCACATCCAATCCACCGGATCTTCCTGTAATTAATGCCGCAACAATTACTCTTAACTTTGATATAGAAGATGATTTAAACAGAATTGCCACCGGAACTATACCCTTGGATGATTCCACTAACCCCCCCACCCATGCTTTAGATACTGATGGTAATCCGCTGGTTATCGTGGGGGATGGAAGTATTGCTAGCGCCCTCTCCGCCTTGTCTAGTGGCTGGAGCTCCTTAAAGAGTCTAATTGTCTCGGGGAGATTTGGAACAATAGATGGGGTTAATCAGAATCCTATTTCCGCGGCTTCTTTTAGCGATTATTATGGTGCAAACGTAGCTCAGATCGGTGTAGATGTCCAGCAGGCAGAGCGAATGACGGCTGGACAAGACGTTTTGGTTATACACCTGACAAACCAAAAAGAATCCTATTCAGGCGTATCCTTGGACGAGGAAATGACAAATCTGGTTAGGTTTCAGAAAAGCTATTCGGCAGCGGCGCGGATGGTAACCATGATGGATGATATGTTAGATACGATTGTCAATCGTATGGGAGTGACACGATAATAGTTTTAACGATGTAGAGAGCAGGTGATTTATGTGCGAGTAACAAACAAAATGATGACTCAAGACTTGTTACGCAATTTGGAAACAACTCAGGGTAAAATGAGCCAAATTCAAAATCAAATGTCTTCCGGTTATCGGATTACACGCCCCTCAGATGATCCCGCGGGAATTCAAAATGCCTTGCGCATGAAAAGTAATATTTCTGCGGTTGAACAGTGGAAGAGCAATGTTGATGAGGCTCTGGGGTATATGGATACTACTGACGGGGTTCTTAATGATATAAACTTAATGTTGCAGCGGGTTAGAGAACTTGCAGTACAAGGATCCAACGGAACCTTATCCGAAACCGATAGAGAAAACAGCTCTATTGAGATAGAACAGATATCGGAACAACTGCGTATGTTAGCAAACACTAAAAATGGGTCAAAGTATATCTTTTCCGGAACAGCAACTAATAAGGAACTAATCACCTCAGATGGAACTTGGCAAGGAAATAGTGAAGATGTTAAATTTGACGTTGGAAATAACTTATCTTTACCCATATCCATTAATGGTCAGACTTTGTTTAAGACTCCTTTAACAGGTGCTCCAGGGGTATTCGAGACCTTAGATGCACTAAAGGCAGCCTTTAAGACTAATGATGCGACCGCTATTGGGAATTCTATAGAGGATATCGATGGGAATGTTGATAATGTTTTAGCACATCGAGCCAATCTTGGAGCTCGGACTAATCGCTTGACAGCTCTACAAGGACAGCTGGATACAACTTGGTATAACCTGACACAGAATCTTTCGGATATACAAGATGCAGACATAGCCCAGACAGTCATTGAATTTAAGAATTCTGAAAATGTATATAAAGCAGCTCTTTCCATCGGGGCTCAAATTATTCAGCCTTCCCTTGTCGATTTTATGAGATAAGGGAGGCGCTTTAATGATTCAGATTAACATTAATACTCAGCCGATTCGGACAGATTATAACATTCAAAATGCTAAACTGAATTTGCAGACAACGCCACCTAAGATGCTAATGGAGACAACGCCAGCTACTTTGGAAATTGCTCAACCCAGGGGGGAGCTAACGATCGACCATACTGCTTATCGTTACTCAATTGGGTTGAAAAATATTGCTGATTTTTCTCAAGATAATGCGGCACTAGGTAAGCAGACTGCAATGGAGACTGTAGCAAGGATCGTCGAAGAAGGCAACCAAATGGCTAGTATTGAGAATGGCTCAAATGCAGTTGCCAACATTGCCTTTAATGCCAGCATATCGAATGTTCCTGAAATAACTTGGGCACCGATTGCTGCACCTGATATTCAATATCAAGCTAAACCTGCTCAAATCAATGCCTATGCAGGGAAGGTAGACTTTACCCATCTTAAGGGCGAGGTACAAGGCGACTATCGGCCTGGAAAAGTAGATATTAAAGTCATTCAGTACCCAAGTATTGAGTTCTCAACGGTAGATGTCAAAGTTTAACCATTAGGAGGGAAATCCTTAATGATAATCCAATCAACTAGATTTGGTGAACTCGAAGTAAAGGAAGAGCAGTTGTTTAACTTCCCTAATGGAATCCCAGGTTTCCCAGAGGAGAAGAGTTTTGCCTATATCCCTCATAATTCTGCAAGCCCTTTTTCATTTCTCCAATCGACAATCGAAGCAAATTTGACGTTTATATTAGTGGATCCTTTTTATTTCATTAAGGATTATGAATTTGTTCTCGATGATGAACTTGCTAATGAATTAGGCCTGTCGCAGGAAAATCTCCCCAAAGTCTTTTCGGTTGCTAGTATTAAAGGAAAGTTGGCTGATATGACGGTAAACTTACTAGCACCGATAGTTTTAAATGAGGTTAATCATATGGGCAGACAGGTTATACTAGACCGGACTGAGTATTCTATTAGTCATAAACTGTTTCCTGATGGCTTACCCCAAGAAGCGGTCAAAGGGGGGGAATAATATGTTGGCCCTTACTCGTAGAGTTGGTGAACGAATCGTTATAGCTGACAATATTGTTGTGACAGTGGTTAGTATTAAAGGAGATAATATTCGAATTACTGTTGAAGCTCCCAAAGAGATAAAAATTTATCGAGGCGAGATTTTTGATGCCATTGCTGAAGAGAACAGAAAGGCTGCTGTGCCCAATGATATAATGGTGTTAGATATGCTTAAGGTGTTACCAAAAGAGATGTAATAGTGCATTAGTATAATAATTATTATTTGAAAAGACAGTCTCGTTTATAATGAATTTAGTTCAGAAAACTGATTGGAATAAGAATCCGATCAGTTTTTCTTTTTTCGACGAAATATCAGAAGAAATCTAACTGAAAGGAAATATATTTCGGCAAGTTTCACTCTCAAAAAGGAATATACTTCTTTAAGTAATATTAAAATATTAAAAGTGCATAATATCACAAAATTTATGAAAAGAAAGGTGAATTTTTAAAAAAAACACTAAAGTTATTAAGGAATTAAGACGATATTAAAGTAGGGGGAACGATAAGTGTTAGTGTTAGGTAGAAAACCAGGTGAATATGTGATGATTGGTGATAGCATAATGGTCAAGATTGTTAAAAGCACCTTAGGAGATTTAAGGCTTGCAATTACAGCCCCTAAAAACTTGATAGTTACCCGTGGAGAATTATATAAAAGCCAAGTGAATTCTCGCGTGGTTAATACACCTATAAACTAGTACACTAGGTACAAGGGTAAACAGTACCATTAATTAAAACGATGCAAGGACGAGCAAATAAGCTAAATCTGCCTTACAGGACGTAGGGGGAGATTTGGAGTATTTGCTCGTTTTTTATTTTTTGATAATCAAGGAGGAGTAATAATGTTGGTGTTAGGAAGAAAACCTGGTGAATATGTAATGATTGGCGATGACATAATGGTCAAAGTTATTAAAAGTGACTTTGGTGACTTAAGATTAGCAATTGATGCCCCTAAAGACACACCTATAATACGTGGAGAGATATTGGAAGATAAAAATAAGTTTCCGAAGAAAAGTTAGTTTATTACACTCTCTAAGATTCTAAGGAAATAATCTAATACTTATTATGGTACACAAGGACGAAGGATTATTGCTTATTTCTAGCAGGACGCTAGGTTTATAAGCAAGGGATCTATCGTTCTTTTTTTATAAATTTTCAACTTGGTAATAAGCCGAGTGGCCATGAGGCTTGTTATAAAACGTGTGGACACGGAAGTTTACATGAATAAAAATACACGGAGGTTTTAATTATGATTATTAACCACAATATGGCATCCCTAAACACTTATCGCCAGTTGAGTACCAACAATGCTAACAGCGCTAAGTCTCTGGAAAAACTCTCTTCAGGTCTTCGTATTAACAAAGCTGGTGACGATGCTGCAGGTCTTGCAATCAGTGAAAAGATGCGGGGTCAGATTCGTGGCTTGGATCAAGCGGTTCGTAACTCGCAGGATGCTATCTCGATGATTGGTACTGCTGAAGGAAACTTGAGCGAGACTCACAACATTCTTCAGCGTATGAAAGAACTAGCTACTCAGTCTGCCAATGATAGCAACGTAAGTTCTGACCGCAGTGAGATCCAAAAAGAGATTAATCAATTGACTTCTGAAATCAACAGAATTGGAAATACTACTGAGTTTAATACTCAAAAATTGCTTAATGGCGGCGGTGCTCAAGTAAAAGATATGAGCATAACTACCACTACTATGGGTGGCAGTAAGGGTGCTATTTCTAGTGTATCTACAATAACTGCCAGTGAAACTGGTAAATCGATGGTTTCATTTGATTTAGCTGATGGTTCTAAGTTAACTATCGAAGCACAAAACGTTGGTACTGATTTGAATGGCTTAACTTTTGCATTTGCAAATAACGGTGGTGCTACAACTGTTGCCAAAGCAGGTGCAACGGTAACTTTAAGTGCTGACTTTGCAGGCGCAGGTATCAATGCTGCTGCTATGCAAACAGCGATCAATAATTCAGGTTTAGTCACTTCACCTGTTTCAGTTACTAGAACTACAGCAGCTGGTGCTGTAGCTGATGTGGCTATGAATACGGCAACTCATGCTATTGCTGGCAAAAATGATGTCTTTGATAAAGGTCTTGATGCCGAAGTCAGAGGTAGTTTCTCAATTGACATAACTCAGAACTTCAAAAACGCTGGCGAAACTATCGACTTTACTATCCCTACTGTAGGTTCGCCGACTTCCGTTTCAACTGTGACATTAACATCTGTAACGAGCGGAGCTGCTGTAAACCAATTTAACGTTGGTGCCGCTAATGCATTGCTAACTGAGGAAGAACAAGCTGCAAGCATGAGAGACGCTCTTAACGCTAATGCAACAGTTAATGCAATTTATGACGTAACTGTAGTGAAAAATAAACTAGTATTTTCAGAAAAGGCTGGACAAACTCAAGGAATGCAGCTAGATAAAGGAACAGTTAGTTCTGCTGCAACTCAAGGTGTATCCACTTATACCCATACATCAAGCAAAGTAGTTGAGGCAGGCGGCAAATTCACTATTGATGGTGAAGACATTCTTGTTGTAGATGGAACAGGTGAAGATGATGCATCAATGGTTACTCAAGGTAAGGCAATTTATTATAGTGAAAGTCTCTCACTTGGATCGACAACTGCAAATGGTCAGGCAGATCTTCTTGCTACAGCTATCGGTACATTGAATTCCACTTTAAAGGCTAAATATAGTGCGGTAGATAATGGTGCAGGGGTTATTACTGTTACCCAGCGTGCAAATATGGAGTCAGAAACTGCTCCTACTATTAAAACCTCCACTAAAGCTGGAGATGGCTTTGAAGCAAAATTCCAAATTGGTGCTAATACTGCCCAAAGTATGACCATTCAAATCAATGATATGCGTTCTCAAGCATTGAAAATTTCAGGTACTACTGCTAGCCAAACTATTACGGCTACAAACGGTTCTCAGGCAACTTTGAAAGCAACCAAAGAAGTTACCGATGGGACAAATAATACTAGTGTTGAGTTTGCTCTTGACGTTTCAACTCACGACAAGGCAACCGCTGCTATCAGCGTACTTGATGATGCCATTCAAGCTGTATCAGCGGAACGCTCCAAGCTTGGTGCTTACACCAACCGCTTAGAGCACACTATAACCAACCTCGGAACTTCCAGCGAGAACCTGACCGCTGCTGAGTCCCGTATTCGTGACGTAGACATGGCGAAAGAAATGATGAACTTCCAAAAGAACAACATCCTTTCCCAAGCTGCTCAAGCTATGCTGGCTCAAGCAAATCAAGCTCCTCAAGGCGTTCTCCAATTACTCAGATAATTGGTTCGCTAAGGCAAGTGAATACAGTTTCCAAAGGGCCAAGGGCATTCGCTCTTGGCCCTTTCAATAACTAACGGTTGGAACGGACGTGAAATGGTGTGGGTGAAACAACAGACGAAATCAACCAGAAGCAGTTTAATAGGACTCGACGAAGACAACGAAATCAGCATGTACATAAACGAGTCTGATAGGGCGCACCTTTTGCATTTATATGCGCAAATGATAGAAGAAAATTAGCAAAAATGGCATGACCTTGTGGAAATTGTTGGAGATTTGCGAGACCGGGAAATAATGGACCTGAGCGAGCAGGAACTTAGCGGCGAGGTCCACCATGATGAAAGTGATTTCCCATTCACTGACATAAGCGAAGTTATAGCCAGGGCATTAATAATTCATAAACCTGAGAACAAGCAGGATAAGTGCTCACCGTCGGAAGAAGAGTTAAAACGGGTTGAAAAACTACTTGATGAGTTAACTAAGAGTTAGTAAATTATCTTGATAGACCAAGAGTGTAACGAACTCTTGGTCTTTAGATTTGTCAAGGGGGGTATTTTGGTTTCAGTAATACCAGGCACTGGTGGAGAAGAAATAGCTTAGTATTTACCTACAGCGATGATATCAATTTAGGGGTGATTTAGATGTCAGAAATTAGTAAGGTAAACAACATTGAGCAGGTATGTGAACTCTTAGGATCAGTACTCGGTCACGACGGCGACGGTGTGATCGCAATCTGGACCAAGCAGGACAAGCAAACTAAATTCTTCGCAGCCAAGCAAAAGAAAGCATATCTATCTTACATCGCGAGTAAGTTGGGGACGCATGATGTCTATTACAGCGTCTGCTTATTGCAGCGAGGTCTAAAAGCGGGTCGAGGTAAGGTAGAGGATGTCATCGCATTGCCAGGCGTATGGTTGGATATTGACATTACACACGATGCCCATAAGGCCAGCCATTATCCAACCAGTGTAGATGAGGCAATGGAAATCCTCAAAGAGTTTCCGCTAGCTCCTACCGTTACAATCTTTAGCGGTTATGGTCTGCATGTATACTGGCTCTTTAAGGAATTGTGGATGCTGGAATCCTCAAAAGAGCGGGAAGCAGGCAGCAATATTCTGCAGACTTTCAAAGGACACTGCAGGGCATCTTCAAGCGTAATGCTTTAAGATTGACAGATCTTGCTAGAGTCCTCCGCGTGCCAAGTACACTTAACCACAAGCTAGAGGAGCTGAAGCCTGTAAGCATTCTTCAAATTGACGATACTATTAGATACAATTTAGCTGACCTTGAGCAATTCTTCATTGAGGATATCAGCGAGGTATCAACGAAATCCCATGCCAAGGTTACACTAAATGCTAGTAAGGATGATCGAAAATATCCTCCGAGTTACATGGAGTCAATTCTCAAGCCAGAAGGATGCACTTGGATGCGACATTGTAAAGATGATAGTGAGTCGTTGCCAGAAAATGAATGGTATCAATCACTCACAGTTACCAATTGCTGTGAGGAATCAGACAAGTGGGCGCTCATACTTTCTCAGGACTACGGCGCGGAGGCAGTAAGCCAGATATTCGAAATTCAAGACTCTCAAGCCGTTTACGAAGGCGCTAAACGGGACGTGTACCTTAGAGCCGGTAGGGATGGCGACAAGATATACTATGATCTATGCTCAGAAACTGGTCAGGTGGTGGAAGTTACTATGAACGGCTGGGCGATAGTCGACCGCTCAACCGTCCTCTTTGAACGCACTAGGAATATGATAGCGCAGGTTACTCCAGCCAAGAAAGGTGATCTCACGCTAATTTCTAAGCACATACGGCTTAAGAGTAGGGATGATCAAATGCTTCTGATGGTCTACTTGGTGGCTTGCCTAATCCCCGATATTCCTCACGTAATATCCGTACTGTCAGGTGAAAAAGGGGCCAGCAAAACTACCACCATGAAGAAGATCCGTAAGCTCATCGACCCAGCCATTAAGGAAACGATGGTATTACCAAAGAGCATTGATGAACTTACCTTGCAGCTTTCTAAAAACTATATGCCGAGCTACGACAATATTGATCACCTGACCCATGAGATCAGCGATATTCTCTGCATGGCGGCGACTGGGGGCGGTATCAGTAAACGGGAACTGTACACGAACGAAGGGGAAGTAATCCTGACATTTCTACGTTGCGTTGTTCTCAATGGCATCAACACAGTAGTAAGTCGTCCAGATATTGTTGACAGATCAGTTATTTCTGAGCTTGAGCGTATTGAAAAGTACGAACGTAAGGATGAGGCAAGCCTCTGGAAGGAGTTCGAGGTCGATCGCCCCCTTTTTTATGTGAGAGAAACTAACCTAAAAACACTTTCAAGAACTAACAAGACAGGATATGACTACGTTCCGAAACCACCTATTAGTGAAATAATACGCAAGCAAAATACCGTAAATGAAGCCGCAAATTCTGAGTTGTTTTTGCCAATGGCTCCAGACAAGAGGAATCCATCAAGATGGTCAAAAGCTTGTCGATCCAGTGCGTGACAGAGTCAAAGTAGCCTCTGGCAGCGAAGGTGAAGTCTATGTGTTCACCGAAGAGGAACTAGAGCGTATTCTGGCGTACATCTCAGACCCTGCCATAACCAAACCCCTTAGTTGTAATCCATCTAATTATATACAGGTTGCAGAGTCAGTGAACTGGTCAACGTCTAAACCTCGGATGTTGATTTTGTTATTAACGCTATAATACTTCATGGTAGAGGCGGCAAGATCATAGAAGTCCACATTCGTTCGGATGTAGCTCAACTAAAGAAAGACTGCCTGGAAGGTGATCGAGCAAAGAGTAAATAGTCCTTTCCAACTCGTTGGTCAGCGTTCACCTAGTATGTGCAGGGATGCTGTAGCTACAATGCTGGAGAGAATCGGGAAAGAACTAAATATTGACATCGATCCCCATAAATTTCGTCATACCTTTTGTTCAAAACTCGTCCAAAAAAAGGTACCCTTCACCACTATTGCTAACTAACAGGTCATGCAAGCATTACAGCGAGCTACTACATCTACATAAGCCGAAAGTACAAACAGGCAGCAGTCGATCTACTCTAATCGTTTGAGGCTAAGCTCAATTATATAGTTTGAACCATGAGGACTACGGTAACACCCGTTAGTCCAGGTCATTAGAAATAAAACAGAAACAGACCATAATAGCTCTCATTAGAAGAGGAGGAAATGAATTTTGATGATCAAATGGGCAGTAGGTGGGGCAATCCTTGGGGGAATCGTTGGCTTATTCAATGGGGATAGCGTAGCAGCGATGACAGTCTTTGGTGGAGTATTAGCAGCAGCTCTGCGTAAGTGGATCCTCAGAAACTTTTGGATGTATGTGTGAACAATCTGATCATCAAAATGTTGTGTGACATTGAAAAACTAAATCTAAAGTCTAGTTTGCCAAATACCTTAGTGTAATTTCTGGAGAAGACGTTCAGGGAACTCCATATCTTCCAGAAGTTCAAGGGAAGTAGAAACTGGCACGCTTGCGCATAAAACAAGCCCAGCGAGGTATGCGCTGGACGTAGGCAATGTAAGGGTTGAAAGAAATGTAGGAGAAGGATATCGGGAACCTCTAGCTCTTTAAACTTCATGGTTAAAGGTTTATAATTTATCGGTCTAGCAAAGCTCTTCGCTCTTAATTTTAGGCTAATTAATTAAAGAAACGAATTATTCTTTCCGATAAATCAATAGAGAGTTATTCTTTAATTAAGCATCTGAGAGGTGTGGCAATGGACATCAATTCAGTGAGAGTACCCATCTTGCTAAACGACGCTGTATCGGTATCGTCTCTAGCCGATTCGGCAGAACAAGCCAGCAGAAAGTCTATTGATTTCGGTAATTTAGAAGCAGGCAAAGATCAAGCCCAAACAGTTGACTATGAAAAAGAATACAGCAGCGAAGAAATAAATCAGATTACGGATCGGCTAAATAAATTCATGGAAAATATCAATACAGACCTTCGTTTTGAAATTCATGAAAAGACTAATAGAGTAATGGTACAAGTCGTAAACTCCAAGGATAACACTGTTATTAAAGAGTTTCCACCGCATGAATTATTAGATACTTTAGCTGCAATCAGTGATTATGTAGGATTGTTATTAGATAAAAAAGCCTAGTATCTATAAAATAGTTATATACCAGCCCCTTCTCCAATATGAGATGGGGCTAGCTTCATTTGAAAAGCTATAATTTTGTTATTTGACTTACTAAAGCACAGCATTTCTCTATTTCTCGAATAGTTCTAAACGAGAGTAATTTAGAGAAAGAATTTGAAATTATTCGGTATTTGGCCAAAAACGGTCTTTTTTAGACTTAATGTGAGCGGAAAAGCCTATCGATAAAAGATATAGCAGGTTAATTTGAAACTACTTCTGTTCAATCGGCCGATGAGCGAAGTAATTAAATACCTGCTATAGAAAAAACGCCGGGCATGGACGCCTGGTTTAAAATCAAGGAGGAGTTTTTTTATGATTATCAACCACAACATGGCTTCCCTCAACACTTATCGCCAATTGAGCACCAACAATTCTAACAGCGCAAAGTCGCTAGAAAAACTCTCGTCAGGTCTCCGGATCAACAAAGCAGGTGACGATGCTGCTGGTTTGGCAATCAGCGAAAAAATGCGCGGTCAAATCCGTGGTTTAGACCAAGCAGCCCGTAACTCCCAAGATGGTATTTCCATGATTCAGACTGCTGAAGGTGGATTGAGCGAAACTCATGCTATTCTTCAGCGTATGAAAGAGCTCGCTACTCAGGCTGCCAATGATACTAACGTTGGAGCTGATAGAAACGAAATTCAGAAGGAAATTAACCAGTTGACTTCCGAGATTAATCGAATTGGCAATACCACTGAGTTTAACACGCAAAAATTATTAAACGGTGGTGGAGAAAAAGTTAATGCAGATATTTCTACGATCACTCGTGGAGGTATTGTTGGTGACACCGCTGGCTTCGCTGAAGTAACAGGAAGTACAGCTGAGGTACAGGGGGTATATACTCTAACCGTAGGCGCAACACCTCTGACGGCTGGTAGTACAGTCATTATTGGAGGAGAAACCTTCACAGGTGTCGCTGGTGCAGCTGATGCATCGTTAGGTCAGTTCAGCATAGACACCGATGCCGACGCGCAGGCTGCCAGCCTAGGAGCTGCTATTAATGCTAACCAAAATCTCCACGATCGGTTTGACAATGTTGCCGTAGCAACAAATGTTATTACATTAACTGAAAGAACAGGCCAAGCAACGGGTGTTGCACTTACCGCTTCTGTTGTTGGCACTGGTACTGCGGTTGCAGCTCAGACAACTGCTAGTGTTAAAGAAGTACAGGGTAAATACACCATCGATATAAATAAGGCATTCGAAGTCGCTGGTCAAACAATTACCATTGCTGGACAGGCTCTTACAGCTGTGGCTGCTAATGCAGATCCTTCCGCAGGTCAATTTAACATTAACTCTGACAAAGAACAACAAGCTAAAGATATTGCTGCTGCAATTAATGGCAATTCAACCCTAGGCGCAAGATTTGAGGCGACGGTTAAGGATGCTACGATTACCTTGACGGAAAAGGCTACTAAAGCAACAGGTGTAGATTTGACTGCTGCTAGTTTTGTAGACAGTGCTCCTACGGCCTCTGCAGGAAAGTATAATGTAGAGTTCATATCACCAGTACAAAATGGTGGCAGAATTACAATTGATGGGGTAGACATCGCGGTAACCACTGATAGTGAGAATGCTGGACTGGCTAATGGTACTGCAATGTTAGCTGGTGATACTCTAACTCAACAAGCGACAAGTTTAGCAAACGCAATCAACAGTAATGCAGAATTGAATTCCAAATATACTGCTACTGTAACAGGTGATAAGCTTACATTGACGCAAAAATCAGGTAAGGAGTCACTAGAGGCTCCTGAAGTATCCACTAACACATCCGATAACGATGTTTTTGAAGCTAAATTCCAAATTGGAGCAAACACCGCTCAAAGCATGACTATTGAAGTTGCTGATATGCGTTCGCAAGCTCTTAAGGTTTCAGGAACTACGGCTGGCGGCTCAATTACAGCGGCCAACGGTAATGTAGCGAGCCTAAAGGCCACTAAAGAAGTAACAAACGGTACAGATAATGCCAATGTTGAATATGCTCTTGATGTGTCAGATCATACTAAGGCAACCGCTGCCATCAGCGTTCTAGACGATGCTATTCAAAATGTATCTGCAGAGCGTTCCAAGCTAGGTGCTTACCAAAACCGTCTTGAGCACACAATTACCAACCTTGGAACCTCCAGTGAGAACCTGACCGCTGCTGAGTCTCGCATCCGCGATGTTGACATGGCTAAAGAAATGATGAACTTCCAAAAGAACAATATCCTTTCCCAAGCGGCTCAAGCTATGCTGGCTCAAGCAAACCAAGCTCCTCAAGGTGTTTTACAACTACTCCGTTAATTTCAAACGTAAAACAATTACAGCCATACCTGAGCCAGGAACGTTTGTTCCTGGCTCCTTTAATTAACTAAAGAAAATGGCTGTGCCTGGATCGAGGCGGAAGCAGAAAGACTCATGCTATGTCTGTTTATCGCCGATTCCAAGCTGAAAATGTCGCAAACTAAGCGACTTTTCTATTTTAAGGAATAATTGCAAGAATGCTTCGAAAAGGAATGAATTATCCTCTTTTTGAAGAAAAGGCTAAAGTATGTTAGTTGACTTTTCGATATTGTTTATAGAAGGATTGTAGAAAGCAAAGCTTTCTTTGTAGAGGGGGATTACTGTGGTAATGCGCACCTATGGACTAAGTGGATCAGGGATGGACGTAGACCAAATGGTTAAAGATTTAATGAAGGCCCGACGGGCTTCATATGATAAAATGTGGCAGAAGAAAACACAGTTAGAGTGGAAAAAAGCAGACTATAATACAATGTATAACACTCTGCGTGACTTCCGAAACACGACTGCGTTTAATTATAAATTGCAAAGCACATTAATGCCAAAAGTGGTTTCATCGACTGTTGAAAGTGTAGTCTCGGCAACAGCTAACGCAGATGCAGCAAATGTCAGTCATAGCATTAACGTTACCCAACTCGCTGAAGGCGCTAAGTTGACAAGTGAGGGAAGTATATCTGTTCCCTCAGCTAGCAAAGAAAATCTAAGCACTCAGTTTGGGCTGGCAACTGATACATATGATATCGTCCTTAAAAATGGCGCTTCTACTAAAACTATCAAAGTTGATACTAGTAAGAGCATTTACGAGTTTGTTAGTAGTATTAATAATTCTGGCATTGGCATTAAGGCTAGTTATGACGCTACACTCGATCGTTTTTTCATGAATACTACAGGAGCAGGGGCGAGTGTTGGAATTGATTTCTCTGGTACCGTTGATACAGACGGTCTTGATTTTATAAATAAGACTTTGAAGCTTGCTGATGTCACCACTCTTTCAACATCAGGGCAGACTAGTAGCGAAACCATTGGAGTTACAAACGGGACTGATCTGCTTTCCTCACTGGGTGTTACAAGTAATATTGTTTTAAAATTAACTAACGGGACAACTACTCAAGACATAACTGTCAAAAGCACCGATTCCTTAGATATGTTGATCAATAATATTAACTCTGCAGGTGTTAATGCCCAGGCAATATATGACAATTCTGATACTGATAATATTAAATTCACTCTTAAAGCAACCAGCGGAACCCTTAGCCTCGCCGGAAGCGACCAAGCTGCATTTAATTTTCTGAACGATAAATTAAAGCTCAATATATCTCAGACAACACCGAAACCTGTAGGAAAAGATGCTCAATTTAATTTAGACGGTGTGAATTTAACCCAATCCAGCAATAGTTTTACAATTTCTGGAGTAACTTATCAACTTAAGGCGCAAGGTTCATCAAATGTTGTCGTATCTGCCGATAATGACAAAGCAATCGCCAATGTCAAAGCCTTTATAGATGCTTACAATACAACACTAGAAAAAGTTTCTAGTGAATTGAACGAACAAAAATATTCAGACTACATGCCTCTTACAAGTGAACAAAAAGCAGATATGAAGGATTCCGAAATTACGGAATGGGAAAAAAGGTCAAAAAGTGGCATGCTACGTCATGACTCAATCTTGCAGGATACTCTCTATACATTGCGCAATGATATTGCATCCTCCGTTAATGGTCTTTCTGGTAAATATACAAACATGGCATCAATAGGTATAACCACAGGGGATTACACGGAAGGCGGCAAGCTTTATCTTGATGAAACCAAACTGAAGACAGCACTTGAAGAGGATCCAGATGTTGTAAGTAAGCTTTTTAGTACGAGTGGAGATAGTACAGCTAAACAAGGGGTAGCCGTCCGCTTCTATGAAACGTTGAAGACGTCTATGGATAAGATTGCCACCGTTGGAGGTTACAGCAGTACTACGGATGATGATACTGAAAGCAGTCTAGCGAAGTTAATTTCTCGTTATAATACTGATCTCACAAACCTGGATGATCGCCTTGAAGACATTGAAACCCGCTACTATAAACAATTTGATGCCATGGAAGTTGCCTTAAGTAAATTGAATCAACAGAGCAGCTGGCTTTCCGAACAATTTAGTACCTAAGCAAAATAGGAGGGTTAATTATGATGAACACACAGATGGCGAACGCTTATAAAAATCAGCAGATTATGACAGCATCGCCGGAACAATTGACATTGTTGCTCTATAATGGAGCATTGAGATTTTTAACTGAGAGCATAGCGGCAATGGAGAAAGGGGATTTACAAAAATCCCATAACGCGAATATACGTGTACAGGATATCGTCAGAGAGTTCATTAATACCTTGGATATGAGCTATGAGCTTTCCAAAAGATGGGCTCAACTTTACGAATACACTGAGTACTGCCTTATTCAAGGTAACATTAAAAAGGATATTGAACAGCTTCAGAATGCAAAAAGTATTTTGCATGAAATGCGGGAAGCTTGGACGGAGGCCATGAAACAAACCCATGTGGCAAGGGCAGTCGGTAAGTGATGGAAGGCAGTTTATCGGGCAAATCCTTGTGGCAGAACTATCATTTTTTGACGAAGGAAATGATTAAGTTTCTGAGCAGAAAAGACATGGAACTTTTTAATGAACTGATGAATCAACGTGAACGGTTGCAAATCGTAATTGATCAAGTTGATGATGGTTTCAAGGTTTCATTAGAAGGGCGGGCTCTTCTTACAGAAATTAATGAGGATAACCTAAAAATTATTGAAAACTTGCAAGTATTGCGTGGCAAGTCTAAACAACAACATCAAGTGTCCCAGGCTTACAATGCGGCAAGCACAACCGCTGTCAGTCAAATGAACTGGAAACGTTAATTAAAACCAGGAGGGATTTATTTTGATCAATCCCATTCAACCCAATACTCAGACTACGATGATTCCCATGGATGCCTTTTCTGGACAAAAGCTTGAAAGATCTCAAGATACTCCTCGTAATGTCGTTGATCGCAAGAAGGAAACCTCTTCTGCTAGAGAGGAGATTCCCCGCGAGGAAGTAGAAAAAGCGACAGAAAAGCTTAATCGACTGATGGGAATCATTAATAAGCGCTATGAATTTAGTATTCATGAAAGTTCCCAACGTCTTACTGTTAGGATTGTTGATCAAGATAGTGGGGAAATAATTGATGAAGTCCCTTCGAAAAGGATGTTAGAGCTCTTAGAATCCTTTAATGAGATGGCCGGACTGCTTTTTGACAGGTTAGTCTAAAGGGGAATTAATATATGATACTTTATTAGGGCAATTGAAAGAATACATAATCTTTAAAAGAAACCAGGAAGCGATTTGCTCTTCCTGGTTTCTTTTTGCCCAAAAGTCCTATAAGGTTGTGACAAATTTACTATATTGTGGTTTTACCTAGAGTGCTATTGTTAGCGAGTATACATTTTTTTCCGTAAATTTGTTTTTTCCAAGAATTTTACAAAAAATACATGAGTAATTTGTCGAAAAAAGTATATACGTTTTTATGACTTGATGCTACTATAAGAATAGTGTAAGGGAAATATCTTTATATGTTTTTTTGGAGGAATTCTAAAAAAAATGGCGAATAAAAAGTAATTGAGGAAATTTATCCCTTCAATCGATCTAATACATAGGTAAGATAGGCGCGATTATTAGGATTCATATCATTATATGATGACTTACGAAGTAATTAGTATTATTGTATCAAAAAAGATAGGGGTGGCGAGGCGTGAGTCAAAACGACAACAAGAATCAAGGGGTCGATTTGGGAGAGTTTGTAGAGTTTTATCTATTAGATTCTCAAGAACAGATTGAAAAGCTCGGTGCTGGTCTCTTACAGCTTGAGAAAGAGGGGGGGAATATTGGACTCATCAATGATTTGTTCCGCTCAGCTCACAGCCTAAAGGGAGCTTCCGGAACAATGGGGTTCACGCCAATTGTTGCCCTAACCCATGCTGCCGAAGATTTATTGGATCATTTGCGACAAGGAAAAATGGATGTTTCACTGGAAATGATCGATGTATTATTAGCGGTGACTGATCGAGTGAAAGCAATGTTAGCTCAGGTTGAGCAGCGAGAGGAAATCAGCATTGAGTTCCAAGATTTAGCCTCTACTATGCGGGAATTATTAGATGGGGAGAATGCAGTTGAAGCTAAAGATCCTCAGATCCCGCAGGGTGAAGCTGAAGAAGTCGTGAAGTTTGTTCCCCAGAACTTTGATTTAACAACAGACGAACGTGAAAAAGTTAGCGATGCACAAAGTCTTGGACGTGGCGTTTATCAAATAGATGTGAAACTTGTTCCGAATACTCTTATGAAGGCCGTTCGAGCTGTCATGGCGACTCAGCGCCTTGAAGGAATGGGCTCAGTAATCAAATTTGTGCCGAGTATTGAGGATTTGGAAGTTGGCAATGCAGATGACTTCTTCATACTTGTGAACTCCGATGAGCCTCAGGAGGAGATTCGAAGAGAACTGCTAGAAATTTCCGAACTGGCAGATGTGATTGTACACCATTATCCAAGTGTTATTTCAACTGAAGAAGCTAACCCTGAGGAGCAGAAACGGGGTCAAAAGACTTCTGATTTGGATTTAAAAACAGAGGCTGATACAGTCTCCAATACAATAACTGAAGAAAACGTCGTCAAACCCGCAGTTGCTCAGAAACCTAAAGTAGAGTCAAAAATAGTGACGAAAACTTCTGGAGCAAGTGAAGCTATTCACGGAGAAGGCAACACTCAAGTGCATACGATTCGTGTTGACACGGTTCGTATGGACAATTTGATTAATCTTGTCGGTGAAATGGTTATTACCAGGACTCGGCTAGTGCAAATTGGCTTGGATTTAAAGGCTCAATATAATACAGATGTTATGGTCAATAATTTGAACGAGGCAAATGTTTACCTGGGTCGTTTAATGAATGATCTGCAAGAAAGTGTTATGCGCTTGAGAATGGTGGCCATTGGCACAGTCTTTAATCGTTTCCCTCGTTTAGTTCGTGATTTGGCCAAAAAAACTGGCAAGGAAATTGATCTGGTCTTAAAAGGGGAAGATACGGAACTGGATAAGACCGTTGTTGAAGTCATTGGGGATCCGTTGATGCATCTCATTCGAAATTCAGTGGATCATGGTATCGAGTCTCCAGAAGATCGTAAGGCTGCCGGTAAATCGGAAGTTGGTACAATTACCCTCAATGCTTATCATGAAGGGAATCACATAGCGATTCTTATTTCGGATGATGGGGCAGGCTTGGATCTGGAAAAAATCCGCAACAAAGCTGTTACCAAGGGACTGATTGGAGAGCGGGAAGAACTATCCGAACGGGATATCGCTAATCTAATCTTCTTGCCGGGATTTAGTACTGCAGACGTGGTTACAGACATTTCCGGCCGAGGGGTTGGAATGGACGTCGTTAAGAAGGCCTTAAATAATCTGGGGGGCATGGTAGATATTACTACCCGCAAAGGGAAAGGAAGTACCTTTACGATCCGATTGCCCTTGACCCTGGCAATTATTCAAGCTCTCCTTGTCGAAGTTGGACAAGAAATCTATGCTGTGCCCCTTTCCTCAGTTCTAGAGACTCTTCTGGTTAGTCGAGAGGAGATTAAGACTGTAGGCGGTCTGCCAATGGTTCAACTCCGGGGAAACACCTTGCCGCTGATTTCTTTACAAGAAAAGTTTGATCTACCCACTCCGGAAGAGGAAAGCAGTGAAGTCTTTGTTGTAGTGGTAGGCTTTGGAGATAAAGCCTTAGGGCTTATAGTGGATGAACTTCGTGGTCAGCAAGAAGTTGTTATAAAATCTTTAGGTGATTTCTTAGCGAATCTCCCCGGAATTGCCGGGGCTACGATTCTAGGAGACGGAAAAGTAACCCTGATCCTGGATATCGGTTCCTTAATTCAAGATGTCTTGGTTACAAGAAGAAACTAGGAGCGGGCGGTTCGAACCACGAATATCGAACCACGAATATCGAAAAAAGGGAGTGTTTATCAATGGCTGAAGAACAGTTAGTAACGTTTAGCTTAGGGTCGGAAGAGTTTGGCGTTGACATTATGCGTGTTCAAGAGATTATTCGCATTCCACCCATTACTCGAGTGCCAAAGGCAGAGGACTATATTGAAGGTG
The DNA here is from genome assembly GCF_000765145.1 of Desulfosporosinus sp. HMP52. Lineage (GTDB taxonomy): Bacteria > Bacillota > Desulfitobacteriia > Desulfitobacteriales > Desulfitobacteriaceae > Desulfosporosinus. Next base: position 27,221 of record NZ_JMGA01000018.1, read on the forward strand.
TTATTAATCTCAGAGGAAATGTAATTCCGGTGATCAGTTTGCGTACTCGTTTTGGAATGGGTCGGGTAGAAGAGACTGACTTGAGCAGGATTGTTGTTCTGCAGGTGCAATCAAAGGTGTTTGGGGTTCGGGTGGATGCAGTAACTGAAGTGCTGCGCTTAGATAGTGAAGCCATAGAACCGCCTCCGCCGATTGCCTTAGGCATGGATTCTCAGTTTATTCGCGGAGTTGGTAAAATCGGGGAACGTTTATTAATCCTCCTGGATCTTGATCATATCATGGGTGGAGAGTTAAGCCATGATGTCAGCGCCTAGGCAAATTGGGGTTCTGATCGTCGATGATTCACCTTTTATGAGATTAACTCTACAAAAAATTCTTAGTCAAGATCCCTCCATTAAGGTTTTGGATACTGCGAAAGATGGGCGTGAGGGAATACTTAAGCTTCAATCTCTTCGCCCAGACGTAATAACTATGGATGTGGAGATGCCTGTCATGAATGGGCTTCAGGCCCTAGACGAAATTATGCGCTGGCAACCGACTTCAGTAATCATTTTGAGTGCTGTGACAACGGAAGGGGCAGAGTCTACCTTGAAGGCTTTTGATCTAGGTGCAGTAGATGTTGTAGCTAAGCCATCGGGAAAACCGGGCGCGGATTTGCAGGTTCTATCTCGTGATTTAGTAGAAAAGGTTAAAGCTGCGGCTTTGGTCAATCTTGCGCGCCTTAGACCTAATAAGGGTTTAGCTTCTTCTCAACAGAACCCTTCTACAGCAGCAGTCTCTTCAAGCACTGCAGCAACTGTTCAGCCTGGTATTACGAAGATTACATCCCCCAAGTCACCCTCATCGGCTTCGAGTGTAAGCTCAGGAAATGTTGCTCGGACATTTTCGGGAGTTAAGAGTGGGGTGCTGCCTAAACATCCTGTGGAAATTGTGGCCATTGGCACTTCAACAGGCGGACCCTCAGCTCTACAAGCTGTCTTGCCCGTGCTTCCGAAAAATTTTCCGGTTCCTGTATTAGTAGCCCAACATATGCCGCCCGGTTTTACCGGCCCTCTGGCTCAACGCTTAAATGGGTTATGTGAACTCAACGTTCGAGAAGGGGTCAATGGAGAGGTATTAAAAGCGGGTACGGTGTATGTGGCTCCGGCAGGGAAACAACTTCAAGTTCAGCGTCGATCCGGTCAGTTGACCCTTAATATTGGGGATGATTCCCCAATCCCTACACTTTATCATCCTTCCGTTGATGTGATGTTCCTTTCCCTGGGCAAGGAAGTAGGGAAAGGGACTCTGGGAGTGGTTATGACCGGCATGGGAAGTGATGGTACTAAGGGGATGAAAGAGCTTAAGAAACTCGAGGGGTTTGCCATCGCTGAGGCTGAAGAAACCTGTGTAGTCTATGGGATGCCTAGGTCTATAGTGGAAGCCGGGCTTGCTGACCGGGTTGTGCCCCTTGGCGAGATTGGAAAAGTCATTGTGGAATGTGTTATGAGGAGGGGATAAGTCTATGGGGCTCTTTGGAGCAATGGAGATTAGTGCTTCCGGGCTGACTGCCCAGCGCTTAAGGATGGATCTTACCGCCAATAATATTGCCAATATAAATACTACCCGTACCGGAGAACTGACCGCCGCGGGCAATCAGATCCCCTATACCCGTCAAGTTGCTGTGTTTGTTCCTCGTCCTCCGGAAACTAATTTTTCAAAAGTTCTGGGCGAAGCAATGGGCAACGGTGTTAAAAACGTTGGCAATGGAGTTCAAGTATCCCGAATTCAAAACGATGCAACTGAACCCTATCGTTTAGAATATAACCCTGACTCACCGGATGCGGCGCAAGTGGCTGAGGCTGGATTGCCGGTAGGCTATGTACGTCAGCCCAATGTGAACATTGTGACGGAAATGGTTGATATGATGACTGCGGCAAGGGCCTATGAAGCCAACGTAACGGCTCTTAATGTCAGTAAGTCAATGGCTACCAAAGCACTTGAAATTGGAAGGGGTTAATTTAGATGAGTGTTCTTCCGATAGCACCTATTATGCCGCTGGGGCCATTAACTGCCGTTAACCCATCCGGCCTTGAGACAACACCTAAGGTAGGTTCCGGTGACGGTGCCCAAAAAGCTGGGGCAGACTTCTCGAAATTCTTAAGTGATGCCCTCAATCAAGTAGATGCCCTACAAACTGAGGGGGATAAGGCCACAGTGGCCTTAGCGACGGGGCAGGTTCAGGATTTGTCTGAGGTAATGGTAGCTTTAGAAAAAGCCAGTTTGTCTTTGTCTTTGACCGTAGCAACTCGTGATAAGGTATTAGATGCTTATAATCAAGTAATGCGTATGCAAATTTGATTAAGTGTTAAACAAAGCATTCTATTTATGTGCATTTTTCATGAGATTAATTTTTTAAAGACTTACAGAAAAGAATTTCGGTTGTGTTCTTATATATATACGTTTTTACAAATGATTTTCTCGGGGTTATTTAATTCAATAATTTCGATGAACTATAATTAATAGAACAGAGCGAGGAGCATCATGAAGGCTTTCATAATAAGCTTGGGGTATCGATCAAGGCGTATTCGAGCTGCCAATCCTTCAAAAGCGAAGGTCTCAATTCAAACCTCGCTTTTCGAACATAACCTATCAAAAGAAAGGAGGAGCCAAGGGTGAATTTTTCTTGGGCAAGAATAAAAGAATCGGTATTAACATTTTGGAATAGACTTTCAAGCCCACAGAAAATAATCACTGTGCTTGCTCCTCTTATAGTTGCCGGAGCATTAATATATCTGATCACATGGGCCGGGCGACCACAATATGTAGCTCTTTTCACTAAGCTGAGTGATACAGAAGCTGGTGCCATTACTACTAAGTTAAAAGATCTCAAAGCCGATTATAAGCTGGAGGATAACGGATCAACGATTATGGTTCCCCAGCAGACAGCGGCAGATTTACGATTACAACTAGCCAGTGCCGGACTTCCTCAACAGAGTAAATTTAGTTTTGACAGTTTGGATACCATGCGACTTGGCGAAACAGATGCTGATAGGAAGTTACGTTATGTTCTCGGATTACAGAACGAATTGGAGAATACCCTCAAGACGTTAAACGGTGTGGAGGATGCCCGGGTACACATTGTAATGCCTGAACCTTCATTATTTGTTGATAGTCAAAAAGCAGCCACTGCAGCAGTGACCTTGAAACTTGTCCCGAGCACCAAACTTGGCGAAGATCAGGTGCGTGCTATCGCTAATTTATTAGCCGGCTCGATCGAAGGACTGCAACCCGAGAATGTGACGATTGTGGACACCGGCGGAAATGTTTTATCCGATGTTTTGAAAGATAGTACTGATCCTCAGAAATTAACGGGAACTCAATATCAGCTTAAACAAACCGTTGAAGAAGATACTCGAAAATCATTACAGAGTATGTTGGATCGTGTCTTGGGGTCTGGTAAAACAGTTGTCCGAATCAATGCTGTATTAGACTTTGACCAGAAAAAGATTGTTAAGCAGATTAACGGTCCGGGTGCTGTGGTAAGTGAGCAGAACTCTAATGAGAGTTCGACAAATGGGGCTGTGGGAGCAGCCGGAGGAACGCCGGGATTAGATGCTAACGGTGCTCCAACTTATCCTGCTACCCAAGACCAGAATTCCACATCTACCAAAGTCACCAGTACCAAAAACTATCAAGTTGATACTACCCAAGAGGAACAAGTGGTAAGCCCGGGGAGTGTAAAACGCCTTTCCGTCTCGGTAATGGCTGATGAAGACACTGTTACCCAGGAACAACTGGAGCAAATTAAGACAATTTTAGCTTCGGCAGCGGGGGTAGACGCCAACCGTGGGGATGATATCCAAGTTGCTGCTATACCCTTTAATAAGTCTGATTTACAAAATGAGCTGACAGCAATGGAAGAGGCTAAAAAGCGCCAGCAGCTTATTACCTATGCAGAAATTGGTGCGGCAGCTTTGCTTGGCTTAATTATGTTGTTCGTCTTTCTGCGTAAGCGCGCTCGCAAAAAACGTGCTGAGAAAATGTTGGAGCTGAATAGCTCAGAGCCTGTGTCACTTGCTACCGCCGAACTATTGATGGCTCAACAGAAGGCAGAGGAAGAAGTAGAGTTGCAATTATCTCAGAAGGCTAAGTCGGCGGAAGAGATTCAGAGACAGAAAATTAAAGAGGCTGTTGAACTATATTCCCGCAATAACCCGGATGAGGCCGCCCGTCTTGTTAAAACATGGCTATCGGAGGAGAAGTAGATGGCACAAGCTTTGAACGGAATCCAAAAAGCAGCGATCCTCATGATTGCTTTAGGTTCCGAAAACTCAGCAAATGTGGTTAAGCACTTGGGAGATCAGGAAATAGAACAATTAACCCTGGAAATGGCCAATGTTGGTAAGATATCTCCCGAACAACGCGATCATGTGGTTGATGAATTTTACCAAATGTGTATGGCTAATGATTACATTTCCCAGGGAGGAATCGATTATGCTCGGGACGTGTTAGAACGAGCCCTTGGAGAAACTCGGGCCTTTGAAATCATTAGTCGCTTATCGACTTCACTGAAAATGAGGCCCTTCGATCTTGTGCGTCGGACTGATCCCAAACAGCTTTTTTCCTTTATTCAAGGGGAACATCCTCAGACCATTGCCTTGATCATGACTCACCTCCCCGTTGAAAAAGCAGCAACCTTACTGGCCAGCTTGAGCGCAGACCGACAAGCAGATGTGGCTAAGCGTATAGCCACAATGGGTAGAACTAGTCCGGAAGTACTAAAAGAAATTGAAAAAGTCTTAGAACGTAAAATTTCCAGCTTGGCTCCCACGGATTACACAGCCTCCGGCGGAATTCAAAGTATTGTTGATGTGCTTAATAGGACTGATCAGGGAACTGTTAAGGTGGTCATGGATTCCCTGGAAGTTGAAGATCCTGATTTGGCCGAACAGATTAAGCGGCAGATGTTTGTCTTCGAAGATATCGTTATGCTGGATGACCGGGGTATTCAACTTGTCCTGCGTGATGTTGAAACAAAAGATCTTGGCTTGGCGTTGAAAGGATCTAATCCCGAGGTGGCTCAGAAAATTATGGCCAACATGTCTTCACGAGCCAGTCAAATGCTCAAGGACGATATGGAGTTTATGGGACCTGTACGACTGCGTGATGTCGAAGAGGCACAGCAGCGTATCGTAAAAGTTATTCGTAAGCTTGAAGAAAGTGGTGCCATCGTTATCTCTAGAGGAGGCAGTGATGAGATTATCTATTAATGGTCGTGTCGTCAAAAGCTGGGATGTAGAGGTATCAACACCGAGAATGGTGGAAAATCATGAAGGGTTCCAACAATTAGGCAGTTGTTTAGCGGTTCTTACGGTTGGCGAGGAGATTGAATCTACTGAAAAGCCTGATCTGCCTAATTGGAGAGAATCATCAGAGATGAATGAACAAGTTAATCAAATTCTCGAAGACGCTAAAGAGAAGGCAGCCCAAATCATAAGTAACGCTGAAGCTGAAGCTCAGAAAATGCTCACCCAAGCTGAGGCCCATGTACAGGAACTTCTGGATCAAGCCCAAGCAGGTCTCGAGCACTTGCAGCAGGAGGTTAGAGAGAGTACCAGAGCGGAGATCTATCCAATTGCGCAGGAAGAGGGATATCAAGAGGGCATAAAAGCGGGAGAAGCTGAGGGAAAGAGGCTCACTGAAAACGCCAATCAATTGCTTAAACTAGCTCAGAGGGCGGTTCAGGAAGAATATGCCAAGGTGGATAGAGAACTGCTTCATTTAGCCGTTAAAATTGCTGAGCGGATTGTACGTTCCACCTTAGCTGTTGAACCGCAGAGATTGGTTGGGATTATCCAATCTTTAACCTTGTTGCCTTTAGAACGAGAAGGTTGGCGACTTCATGTATCCCCAGATGATGCCCGTTGGTTGGAGGGAAACCTCCCATGCCCTTGGGTTGTCGATGAGTCGTTAAACTCCGGTGATTGTTTCCTGGAATGTCAAGAGGGGATCTTTGATGGACGGCTGGAGGCTCAATTAGAGAAATTAGAACATTCCTTACGAGAGGAGATCGAACATGGGGGCGTGGAATCTGTTAGCTGAGACTGTGGATCGCTTAGAGCCATTCTCGGCTCAAGGCAGGGTCTCCAAGATTGTCGGTTTAATGGTAGAATCAGCGGGTCCTCGGGCTAGTGTGGGAGAGTATTGCCATATCATTACCCGAGACGGCCTTGAACTTCCGGCTGAAGTTGTAGGTTTTCGAGATTCTACAACCCTGTTGATGCCTCTGGGAGAGCTCGAAGGAATTGCTCCCGGAGACCGTGTTCTTTCTCAACGGCAAAAGTTGACAGTGTCTGTAGGTCCGGGACTACTCGGTCGGATTCTGGATGGCTTGGGCCATCCTTTGGATGGGCGCCCACTTCAGACAATAGCAGCTTACCCTCTGCAGAATAAACCGCCCAGTGCTATACTCCGTCCTCGAATTCGAGATACACTAAGTGTTGGGGTTAGAACGATTGACGGAATCCTTACCATTGGCCGGGGGCAGAGGATGGGTATTTTCGCCGGGTCAGGTGTAGGGAAAAGTACCCTGCTGGGAATGATGGCAAGAAATACTGTTGCAGATATCAATGTTATCGCCCTGATCGGTGAGCGTGGTCGAGAATTACGGGATTTTATTGAGAAGGATTTAGGTCCGGAAGGCTTAGCCCGATCTGTAATTATTGTAGCTACATCAGATCAGCCAGCCTTAGTGCGCTTAAAGGCAGCCCTCACTGCTACAGCTGTTGCAGAGTATTTCAGGGATCAAGGAAAAAACGTTCTCCTAATGATGGACTCGGTTACTCGATTTGCAATGGCTCAAAGAGAAGTTGGCCTGACGGTGGGAGAACCCCCGGCGACTCGCGGATACCCACCTTCTGTCTTTGCACTTTTGCCAAAGTTGCTGGAAAGAGCGGGGATGGCGGAGGTAGGAAGTATTACCGGGATTTACACGGTTTTAGTGGATGGAGATGACCATAATGAGCCTATCGCCGACTCGGTGCGAGGTATTCTGGATGGGCATATTGTTTTAACCAGAGAATTAGCTATGCAGAACATGTTTCCGGCAATAGACATATTGCAATCCGTTAGTCGGGTTATGAATGACGTTGTCAGCCCTGACCAAAAAACATTAGCGGGTCAGGTACGTGAATATATCGCTATCTATCGTGATGCTAAGGATTTAATTGATATTGGGGCATATACTCCGGGAAGTAATCCTAAGATTGATGCTGCCATTGCTCATATGGATCGTATTCAAGGGTTTTCTCGGCAAATGGTCGACGAATATGTTACCTATCAAGAGATGCTTAAACAATTGCAAGGGATTTTTAGTTAGGGTGGGTACTGGATAAGGAGTGAAAGGAATGGCGCGATTTCGGTTTCGCTTAGATGCAAGCCTTCAGATAGCTCAACAGGTCTTCGAATCAGCCCAACAAGAGTACGCTATGGAACTCCAGCGTTGGCAGAACTATGTTCAGGCCTTTAAGGTTCAACAAACTTGTTATAACGAAGCCCAAGAAGGCCAGCGGGAGGCGGGACGGCACCGACCGGAGGAACTTGGAATTTGCCAAGTATATGCAATGGAACAAAAACAAAGACTTCGTCAGTGTGAAGCAAGACAGCGAGAGCAAAAAATTGTCCTGGAGAAGTCTCGCAACTATTTATTAGAGGCACATCGTGAAGTAGAAAAGTACGAGCGTCTCAAAGAGAAACAAGCAACCGCCTTTCGAGAAGCTGAGTTGCAGAAGGAACAAAAGATACTTGATGAGACTGGACAAGTCCTTCATTGGCTTGGCAGAAAAGCTATCAGTGAACTTGTCTAGTTAAAGTAGTTTGTAATGTATGATGATCGGAAGGGATGAAGTTATGATTTATGTTACTCGTTTAAATGGAAAACAATTTGCTTTGAATCCCGACCTAATTGAACTAATGGAAGAAACCCCGGATACGGTTATTACCTTAACGGGAGGAAATAAATACGTGGTATCAGAGGCAATCGAAGTTCTCATCGAACGTATTGCCGAATTCCGCAGACGTTGTTATCAGACTTATAAAGTGGAGGAGCAATAAAATTATGAATCGTAAATCCTTAATTTTTGTAATCCTTGCCTTGTTCATAGGAGTGGGTCTTGGAACCGGAGGAACTCTCGGAGTTCAAAAGTTTTTCTTGGGGACTTCGGAGGAAAGTTCTAAGGCCCATGTTAAGGAAACAAAAAAGACCGGACCGTTGCTTCCCATTGGGGAGTTTACAGTGAACTTGCAAGGCGGGGGCTTTCTAAAGGCTTCAATAACTGTCCAAGTGACTGATGATAAGGTAGCGGAGACGTTGAAAGAGGAAGACGCGTTCTTAAAGGACCGGGTCAATACAGTTTTAGCGAATAAAACTCTTGCAGATGTACAAAATTCCACAGGTCGAGAAAAGTTACGTGAAGATTTAGTGGAAAAGCTGAATGAGGTCGCTGAAAATCATGTAACGGATGTGCTTTTTTTATCTTTGGTCTACCAATAACGTGGTTCGAAGTTCGCCGTCGAAAAAAACGCGAATACCGGAATCATTGTGCCTAATTATCAAAAGAGTATGTGGTTTTACCACATTTCTGAGAATATAATTCAAACCACGACTAGCGAATATTGAAAATCGAATTGAAGGGGGGGATTTGATGGGAGACGTCTTGTCCCAAGCTGAAATTGATGCTTTGCTCAATGCGCTGTCCGATGGACAAGTCGACGTTGAGGAAATGAAGACAACTAAGACCCAAAAAAGGATTCGAGTGTATGATTTTAAGCGTCCGAATAAGTTTTCCAAAGATCAGATTCACTCCCTGCACAATATTCATGAGAATTTTTGCAGAGGGCTTACAACTTTCTTTTCTGGGAACTTGCATTCGGTTGTTGAGAGTTCAGTTATATCAATTGAGCAAATCACTTATGATGAGTTTATTCGATCCTTGCCTAATCCCACTTGTTTAGCTTTGTATTCTTTAAGTCCTTTAGAAGGTACGCTGTTATTAGAGCTTAGCCCATCTCTCACCTTTGCGGTGGTGGATCGTCTTTTAGGGGGACAAGGGGAAGGAACTGAGAAGAATCGAGACCTAACGGAGATAGAAAAGACAATTATTGAAAATCGTATAGTTCAGATGATTAATATCACTGAAGAGGCATGGGCAGAAGTATACGAGCTAAAACCACAGTTTTTGTCCATGGAGTCAAATCCGCAGTTCACTCAAATTGTTGCTCCCAATGAAATGGTTGTACTAATTACTCTAGAGGTTAAGATTGGTGAGGCAATTGGAATGATTAATATCTGTATGCCCTATCTCGTACTGGAACCTATCTTAGATAAATTAAGTACTTTTTTCCTCTTTTCTACAGAGGCTAAAGTCACGTCTCCTGAACAAGTACAAGCGATCCGCAAAAAAATTGAATGGGCTAAGGTGGATATGGTCGCTTTCCTGGGTCATTCGGAGATTCTAGTCAGAGACCTGTTGGAACTGGCTAAGGGGGATGTCATACCATTGAATCAATCCGTAAAGGATCCGTTGCCAATCTATGTGGGAGATTTCATGAAATTTAAGTCTCTTCCCGGGTTACACGGAGAACATCTGGCTGTTCAGATTACAGAAATTATTGAGGAAGGAGGGGAACAAGATGGGTAGTGGATCTCTCACCCAAGAAGAGATTGACGCGTTGTTACGGGGAACATTAGAACCGGACCTAGATACACTGTCTGAATCAGAACCGGTAATACCTATAACGGCAGCAGTACCTGCTTCGGCTGCATTTGACTTTCTTAATGAGATGGAACAAGATACTCTGGGCGAAATCGCCAATATTTCCATGGGTACTGCAGCTACTACATTATCCCAGCTCTTAGGCAAAAAAGTTGATATTACGACTCCGAAAGTCGATTTGACTACCTCTGAACAGATTCGTCAGGATTATCCGATCCCTTCCGTAATATGTGATGTCAAATATAAAGTTGGAATTGAGGGCTCGAATCTCTTGATTCTTTCTCAACGGGATGGGGCAGTAATTGTTGACCTGATGATGGGAGGGGACGGGAAAAATCCTTCCCCCGAGCTTTCCGAACTTCAAATAAGCGGTATTTCCGAGGCAATGAACCAAATGATGGGTTCTGCGGCGACTTCAATGTCAACTATGTTTAATGCCATGGTAGATATTACTCCGCCAAATTTAGTCCTTAATGATATGAAGGATGGACAAGATGTTATTCATGACTTCCTGTCACCTGAAGAACCTCTAGTTCGGATTTCTTTCCGAATGGTAGTAGAAGATGTTATTGACAGTACTCTTGTTCAAGTGATTCCTGTCAGTGTAGCTAAAGGGATGGTCGATAAGCTGATGGGGGCAATGGGGGGGGGCAGCTCCACAGCTTCAAACGCAGAGTCTGCTGCCACTTCTCAGCCTGCACCAACGCCTGCACCGACTGCTTATGATAATCTTCAGGCATCTCCGCCGCCAGTCTATCAAACTCCGGCCTATGATACTCCACCATATCCTTCACCTAATGAGTATCCCGCCTATGGAATGGGTGGTCAGCCTAGTGGTCAGTATAGTAACCAGCCGAGAGTTCAGACGCCTGTTCAACCCGCTCAATTTGCACCGCTTCAGCCGGGTGCGCCCATGCCCCACCCTGATAATCTAAGTTTAATATTAGATGTGCCCTTGCAGATAAGTGTTGAATTGGGGAAAGCGAAAAAAACCATTAAGGAAATCCTTGATATGGGACCTGGATCAGTCATAGAACTGGATCGCTTAGCAGGTGAGCCTGTGGATATGATTGTAAATGGTAAGTTAATAGCCAAATGCGAGGTAGTTGTAATTAATGAGACCTTTGGGATAAGAATTACGGACATTGTACATCCGTTGGAACGGATGAATTCTCTAAGATAGTGCCACTTATAAAAGTGAGCATTGGAAAAGATAAAAGGAGGAAATGCTAATGAGTGCCACAATTATGATCGTTGACGATGCTGCATTTATGAGAATGATGGTTAAGGATATTTTGCAAAAAAATGGGTTTAATGTAGTTGGTGAGGCTGAAAATGGGGCTATTGCAGTAGAGAAGTATAAGGAACTGCAACCGAACCTCACGATTATGGATATCACCATGCCGGAAATGGATGGACTTCAAGCAGTTAAAGAAATTCGTAAATTTGATGCCAAGGCACGAATTATAATGTGCAGTGCAATGGGGCAGCAATCCATGGTTATTGAAGCGATTCAATCCGGAGCTAAAGACTTCGTGGTTAAGCCTTTTCAAGCGGAACGCGTTGTCGAGGCTGTTACGAAGGCCCTGAAATAATATGTTTAACGAAGGCCTGCCGTTTCCTTCAAATGAAACCGCTCCGGTGGTTACACAGTCAGTTTTTTCCTGGTGGGGGCTTCTGGGCACGTTAATGGTTTTTCTAATTATTTTGTTTGTATCTCTTTGGATTCTACGACGCCTTAATAAGGCTAACCTGCGGACTATGAGTGCACCCTGGGCCAGGGTTCTGGATCGACAGATGTTAAGTGGACAACAAAGCTTGTATCTCGTAGAAATTGCCGGTCAGCTCCAAGTTCTCGGAGGTTCAGATCACCACTTGGTGAAAATCAGTGAAATCAATGATCCCCAGGTTGCAGCCGAGATTCTGGAAGAGATCGCCACACGCCCTACCGAACGAGTGGAAGGGTGGTTTCAAACGGTTCACAGCCTTTGGAAAAGAAGGTCACGATCAAAAGAACCATTCTCGGATGAATTGGAACGCTTGCTTGAGGAGGTCGAAAAATAGTGTCTTCTTCAGGCTGGAAAATTAAGCTTTTCACATTGGCTCTATCGCTGGGACTGGCAGGTCAAGGAGTTTTGTCTAATCCAAAAGTAGCCTGGGCTGCTGGCTTATCCTTAGATTTGGGGAATTCAGCATCGGAACAAACAGGTAGCTCTTTACAAATTCTGATGCTTCTAACCGTGCTTTCCTTAGCTCCGGCCATTCTTATGATGATGACCTCTTTTACCCGGATAATTATTGTGTTGTCATTTGTGAGAAATGCCTTAGGAACTCAGCAATTGCCTCCAAACCAAGTGCTGGTGGGTCTGTCCCTTTTTCTCTCCTTCTTTATCATGGCCCCTACTTGGAACCAGATTAATACCAATGCTATACAGCCCTATATGCAGAATCAGATCACTCAGAGTGAAGCTATAGATAGGGCGGAAGAGCCACTGCGGATGTTTATGTTTAAGCAGACGCGGGAAAAGGATTTGGAACTTTTTGTAGGACTATCTAAGATGGAGCGACCAAAAACCTATAGGGAAGTTCCAACTTATGTTCTCATACCGGCCTTTGTGATCAGCGAACTGAAAACAGCTTTTCAAATGGGTTTTGCCATATTTATTCCCTTTATTGTTATCGACATGATTGTGTCTAGTACCTTAATGTCAATCGGTATGATGATGCTTCCTCCTATGATGATTTCTCTGCCGTTTAAACTACTCCTCTTTGTCTTAGTAGATGGCTGGCATTTGGTGGTTGAGTCTTTAGTAAACAGCTTTAAATAGTGGAAAGGGGGCAAAACAGTGAGCCAAAACCAGGTGCTGTATATGGCAAGAGAAGCGGTAGGAGCGGTACTTCTTGTGGGAGGCCCAATTCTGGGAGTTGCCTTATTAGTGGGTCTTCTGGTCAGTATCTTTCAATCTATGACCCAAATCCAGGAGCAAACACTTTCCTTTATACCTAAAGTGATCGCAGTGGCAGCAGTAATGCTTGTATTAGGCCCCTGGATGCTTTCTGTTTTGACTGTCTACACTACGAATTTACTCACTCAACTAGCGACCTTCGGAGGTATGTAAACTCGTGGTTTGTGGTTAGTAGTTCGTAGTTCGTTAACGAACGATACTAAGAACCTTCGAACCGCTGATTTCCAATCACCTATCTCTAACTTACCTCTGACTTCGAACCACGAACATCGAACCACGAACACCGAGTTAGGGGGGGGTGAAAAATTTGAGTCTGGCCCAGTTGCTTCAATGGAATTTGTCCTTATTCATACTGATCCTATCTCGTTGGGCTGGTATGATCATGTTAGCCCCCGTCTTTGGTGCCAGAGGTGTCCCCGGATTAGTGAGATTGGGGTTGGCTGCAAGCATCACGCTTATTCTTTATCCCCTTATACACGCTGCTAATCCAACAATTCCCAATGAGTTATTTCCTTATGTTGCGGTAGTGATTAAGGAAGTTTTGGTAGGATTAGTCATTGGGTTTTTGATTTATTTACTAACTGCAATTTTACAAGGTGCAGGACAGTTAATTGATTTTCAAATGGGTTTTACCATGGGGTCTGCGATTGACCCAGTCTATGGGGTGCAAAGCCCGATGATGGGTAACTTCCAAATGATTTTGGCGACCATGCTTTTACTCTCAACTAATTCCCATCACTATTTAATTGCAGCCATGGTCAAGAGCTATGCCTATATTCCGATTAACCCTACAAATCTGCCAAGTAATTACCTTTTTTATGCCCAGATTGTCGGTGAAGTTTTTTCATTAGCTGTTCAACTAGGAATGCCGATTTTTGGAGCACTCCTGGTCTCTGATGTTGGTGTGGGACTTTTATCCAGGACTGTACCCCAATTAAATATTTTTTCGGTTATTTTTCCGGTTAAAATTGTATTCGGGCTTTTAATTTTATTCCTTTCCCTTCCCTTTTTTGGGGAAGCAGTTGCCAATTTGTTTAATATAAATATGTCTTGGGTTCTAAAACTTTACCAGGGGTGGAAGCAGTGAGTGAAAAGAAACATCCCGCCACGCCAAGGCGCAAAGAGGAAGCGAGGAAAAAGGGACAGGTTTTTAAGAGCCAGGAAGTTATTTCTGCCTTAATGCTCGTCGGTCTTGTAGCTCTTCTTAAGTTTTGGATTCCATCCATGCTTCTTCGCATGGAGCATTTATTTCCCTATGTGCTGGGTCTTTCCTCAGAATGGACCGAACGTTCTGTGGCAAGCCTAATGCTGAACATCCTTTGGTTAGGTATTCAGATAATGGGGCCGATTTTTGGCACAGCACTCGTAATTGCTTTGTTCTCAAACTATATTCAAGTTGGGGTGCTCTTTACCTTTGAGTCTATGAAGCCACAAATCTCTCGTCTAAGTCTGATTAGTGGCGCAAAAAGGATGTTCGGTGTCAAGGCTTGGGTTGAACTCGTGAAATCGCTGATGAAGGTGCTGCTAATAGGTTATTTCCTATATGCCAGTGTTCGTGATCGTCTTCATATCTATCCTGCTCTGCAACAACTCAGCGTGGGACAAGGAACTGTTTTTTTGGGTGAAGCCTTAATGGAACTTGCCTGGAAAATATCCCTATCTTTTTTAGGGATTGCAGCCTTTGATTATATCTATCAACGCTGGGAATACGAAAAGAACCTGCGCATGTCTCACGAAGACTTGAAGCAGGAGTATAAACAGACTGAGGGAAACCCAGAATTAAAAAGTGAGTTAAAGAAACGACAACGGGCAATATCTATGAGCCGGATGATGCAGGATATGAAACAAGCAGATGTAGTAGTTACTAATCCAACTCACTTTGCAGTTGCCCTTCGTTACGATGCTAAAGTACAGAGTGCCCCCTTCGTTGTGGCCAAAGGTCAAGACCAGGTTGCCCTGAAAATGAGGGAATTGGCCAAGGAATATGGGATTGTGATTATGGAAAACAAGCCGCTGGCTCGTGCTCTGTATGCTCAGGTTGAGATCGGACAGGGCATACCGGCGGATCTTTATAAGGCCGTTGCTGAGGTTTTGGCATTTGTGTATCGGTTGAAGAAGAAAAAGAGGGTGTCCGGAGCCTGAATCAATTTGAGGACATGAATGGAATGAAATTGTACCTTCATTAAAGCTTCCAGAAGTGGGTATGTAGGATGGGCATGAGGGTTCATTTGGGAGAAAGGAGGAAGGATCATGGCTACGAGTGTTAAGAAGCGGATTTTAGATAATACTGATGTTATTGCGGCCTTGGGTCTGGTAAGTATCGTGGTCATGATGGTTGTTCCTTTGCCGTCGGTGTTGTTAGACTTACTGATTACCTTAAATATTACTGCCTCAGTTTTGACCCTAATGCTAGCGATATTCGCTCAGGATCCCTTGGAGTTTTCTTCACTACCATCCCTATTGCTGACGTTGACTTTGTTTCGATTATCTTTGAATATCTCGGCGACTCGTCTCATTCTTCTGGATGGCCACGCCGGTGAAATTATTCAGCAATTTGGTGAATTTGTTATCCGGGGGGATGCTGTTGTTGGATTTATCATCTTTATTATTTTGGTTCTTGTCCAATTTATTGTTATAACCAAAGGTGCCGAACGTGTCTCGGAGGTGGCAGCCCGCTTTACCTTAGATGCCATGCCGGGAAAACAAATGTCTATTGATGCAGACCTGAATGCTGGGATGATCAATGAACTGCAGGCTCGTGACCGGCGTAAAGCGATTCAACAGGAAGCGGACTTTTATGGTGCAATGGATGGTTCCACCAAGTTTGTTAAAGGGGACGCTATTGCTGCAATCATTATTTTATTTATTAACATTATCGGGGGTTTCGTTACTGGAGTTCTGGTGCAAGATTTACCTATGTTGGAAGCACTTCATAAATACACTTTGTTGACGATTGGTGAGGGTCTTGTTTCTCAGATTCCAGCCCTCCTGATTTCTACAGCTACCGGTTTAGTAGTTACCAGAGCCGCCTCAGAAAGCAACCTAGGAAGCGATTTATTCAAACAGTTGTTTACAAAACCGAAGGCTTTATTCATTACCGCCGGAGTGTTAAGTATGCTGGCGTTACTGGGTTTGCCCAGACCTCCATTGTTTATGGTGTCTGCCGCCTTGATTGGTGTGGGGGTGATGCTGCAGAGAAACTCAAAGGTATCTGTGGTTGAGGAATCGGCAGCAGCCCGGGAGACGGAAATCGAAGAGAGCAAGAAACCAGAGAATGTCTTAAACCTTTTGCAGGTTGATCATATGGAACTGGAATTAGGCTATGCCCTCATCGCTTTGGTTGATGTCCAACAAGGCGGTGACCTGCTGGATCGAATTGTTCTGATTCGCCGCCAGATTGCCAGTGAATTGGGTTTTATAGTTCCCGTAATCAGGGTTCGAGATAATATGAATCTACAGCCCAATCAATATGTCATTAAAATTCGGGGGGCAGAAATCGCCTCGGGAGAGATTTTGGCAGATCATTACATGGCAATGAGTGGAGGCTTAGATGACGAAGGGATCCCGGGTACCCCGACGAAAGAACCAGCCTTTGGACTTGATGCTAAATGGATTAATTCCATGTACCGTGAACAAGCAGAGCTTAATGGCTGGATGGTTGTTGATGCACCTACTGTCTTAGCAACCCATATTACGGAAGTGATTAAAACTCAAGCCTGGGAAATCCTGAGCCGTCAGGATGTTAAAACTCTCATCGATCATGCTAAGGAATTAGCTCCGGCGGTAGTTGATGAATTAATACCTGATTTGCTTAGTCTGGGCCAGGTTCAAAAGGTTCTTGCCAATTTGCTTCGGGAAAGAGTCTCTATCCGAGACATGGTATCTATTCTTGAAACCCTCTCAGACTATGCCCAAGGTACTAAGGATATAGACCGCTTAACAGAACATGTCCGGCAAGGTTTAGCTCGGCAGATTTTGCAACCGTTACTGGGGAAAGATAAAAGCTTACCCGTAATGACCTTGGATCCGCAGATTGAGCAGCAAATTTTAGATAGTATTCAACCTTCAGATTATGGGACTTATTTAGCCCTTGACCCGAAGATTTTGCATGTGCTCATGAAAAATCTTACTCGCGAGGTGGAGAAGGTCGTTCTTAAAGGCTTAACTCCGGTGATTGTCTGCGCTCCGCTGGTAAGGATAAATTTAAAGAGGGTCACTGAGCGACAGCTTCCGCAACTCATGGTGCTTTCATATAATGAATTGGTTCAAGGAGTACAAGTACAAGCTGTAGGAATGGTGGGGATGGATCGTGCGAGTTAGACGATTTGTGGGAGATAATGTGTCAGAAACAATGGGAAAAGTAAAAAGGGAATTGGGATCTGATGCAGTTATCCTTCAGACCCGTGAATTTAACGATGGAGGGTTCTTTGGCCTGTTTGGCAAAAAGAAAGTGGAGATTACTGCTGCTATCGAAGAAGCACCGGTTATTGCCCAGAAAACCCCAACCTCCAATTATGGGCATGAAGCCGAAGCAGTAAAACCACCTTTGCCCAGACAGGTTCTTGATACCAAAGAACAATCGCAAGATCTACAAGCTGAAATTAAGTCTATGCGTCTTTTGCTGGAGCAAATGAATAAACAAATGAAAGAACGAACGGACTTCAAAGAGGAAAAAAGTGATTGGCCTTCTGTTCTTCAGAAATGGGTAGATCATTTGCTGGGGCGTGGAATAAGTGAGAGCCTTGTGAAGCGTTTGGTTAGTCATGTCCAACATACTTTGTCCTCAGAAGAGTGGACTGATGATGCCAAAGTTTATGCCCGTCTGGAAACTAATATCTGTCAACTATGCGGACAGATTGGGCTTATTCAACCTGGGATCGAGAAGCCACGGATAGTAGCCTTAATTGGGCCTACCGGGGTGGGGAAAACAACGACCATCGGTAAACTTGCTGCCGGTTTCAGTATTGTGGATAAACGTAAGGTGGCCTTGATTACTGCGGATACTTATCGGGTTGCTGCTGTGGAACAACTGAAAACTTTTGGAGAAATTATTGGTGTACCGGTCGAAGTTGTCATGACTCCTACAGGCTTAAGTGAGGCCTTGCAACTTCACTCAGACAAAGAACTAATATTTATTGATACTGCAGGGCGGAGTCCTCACCATGAATTGCATATGTCAGAACTGCGTTCTTTCTTAAATGAAGCCCAACCTGACTTTACTATGCTTGTTATGAGTGCCAGCACTCAATCGGCGGACCAGTATCGGATCTATAAGCGATTTGAAGATTTGACTACGCATTTAATCTTCACGAAATTGGATGAGACTGGCAGTGCGGGCTCAATCCTCAACTTGATAGGGCAGACGACACTTCCAACTGCCTATCTGACCAATGGGCAGAATGTCCCTGATGACATAGAGGCAGCGACCCCTCAGCGTCTGGCGCGCTATATCATAGGGGAGGAAATGCCTCATGCATGATCAGGCTAGTGCATTGCGAGATCTGGCATCTCGCGAAAATACCCCAAAAAGCAAAATGAGAGTGATTGCCGTAACCAGTGGCAAGGGTGGGGTCGGTAAAACTAGTTTTACTGTCAATTTAGCCCTCGCCTTAGCCGAATATGGGCAACGTATTGTTATCCTGGATGGAGATTTAGGTCTTGCCAATGTGGACATAGCCTTTGGTCTATCAGCCCGTTATACAATCGAGCATTTGCTATCTGGGGAAAAGACTATTGAAGAGATATTGCTAATTGGTCATCGTGGGATTGGGATAATACCCGGGGGATCCGGGGTACAAAAGTTAGCTGATTTAGAAAGGGATAATCTCAAAAATGTCATTGCTAATTTAGGGCGTTTAGAAAAGATGACAGATCTGCTGATTATAGATACAGGAGCGGGGCTGGGTCACATCGTAATTAACTTTTTACAAGCCGCTGATGATGTGATTTTAATAACAACTCCAGAACCGACGTCCTTAACAGATGCTTATGGTTTGTTAAAATCTCTACGAGTGGAAGCAGGCGATGTTCCTATTCACTTAGTTGTTAACAAAGTACGCTCAGAAGCAGATGCTTTGGCAACGTACAAACGTCTGGAAACTGCTGTTCAGAAATTTTTAAATGGCTCTCTAAACTATTTAGGATATGTCTACGAAGATTCTTTTGTAGGTCGTTCAGTGATGCAGCAGGATCCTCTTGGTATTAGTTATCCAGACAGCCCAGCCTATAAGTGCATTCAGTGGATTGCCGGTAAAGTCGCCGGGATATATGTCCATCCACCTCGTCAAGCCGGAGGGATAAAAGGGTTTTTGAGTAAGCTGTTAAGATCATTTTGAATTATTCCTCCCTTCAGACAAAGATGTGAACCCTTAATCAGGTCATATTCGAACTACGAACCTCGAACCTCGAACTACGAAAAGGGGGTGACGACTTGTCATATAAAAAGAAACTTTTACACGGACTTGCGGTAGAACTAGCTGTATTAGAAGGGGAGTATCAAGGGAATTACCGCACAAAAATTGAAGAAGTAGGAGAAAGACTCCTTTCTGTAGGAGTTCCCTTTGAACATGGCGAGTTGGTTCCTGTACGCGAGGGTACTAAAGTAAAGATAACCTTTTGTGATGAAACTGCTGTCTACTCCTTTGAAGGCAATATTATGCAAAGGATTGCAGTGCCGGTGCCTATACTGGTTTTGGTATTGCCGGACACTGTAGAAAAAGTTCAACGACGACATTTTGTCAGAGTCCCGGCCTCTTTCCCTGTTTCCTTTAGAATGGTGACACGAGAGGGGTTAAGTGATCTTTATAAAGCAATAATGCTTGATTTAAGTGGTGGAGGAATGCGGTTTTCTACAAAAGAACTCGTAGAGAACAAAGCCTTGCTCTATGCTCAGTTTTCTATACCCAATGGAGAGATCCAGACCCCGGTTCGTGTCTGTAGAGTGGTCAGGATTGAGGATACTAGAAAATATAGTGTTTCAGTTGAATTTCATGAAATCTCAGAACGTGAACGAGATAAGATTATTCGCTGCGTCTTTGATATTCAAAGGGCAATGCGTAAGAAAGGTTTGGTGTAAATGAAGATTACACAATTCCAATTGGACGCTTTACGTGAAATCGGAAACATAGGATCTGCCCATGCAGCGACAGCATTATCAACCCTTTTGCAACGCCGTATTGACATGTCCGTACCTGAAGTTTGGGCGGTTCGTTTTGAGGAACTTTCAGCGATCGTTGGACAGTTGGATGATCCTCAGGCAGTGATCTACGTGAAAGTTGAAGGAGATGCTCCCGGAAAAGCAGTATTTTTCTTTCCGGTAGAAAGCGCAGAAATCGTGGTTCAGTTATTATTTGGAAGTAATGAACCAATGGATCTTTATATGGGAGAAATGGCTCAATCGGCTTTAAAAGAAGTGGGAAATATCTTAGTGAGTTCCTTTATTATGGCCTTAACCCAATTTTCAGGAATACCTCTTCAACCTTCGGTACCTGCTTTGGCAGTGGACATGATTGGAGCTAGTTTAGATGCGATTTTCCTCGAAGAAGGGGTACTTGATGACACGGTCCTATTTATTGATACACAGCTTACGGGAATTCCTAAAATCGAAGGACAATTTATCTTTTTACCTGAAGAAGGGTCATTGAAGAAATTGTTGGGGGCCATGGGAGTATGAATGATGTAATTACTGTTGGGATGGCTGATTTTAAAACGGCTGTTGCTCCGATTCTATTATTAACCGCTGGATTAGGGTCTTGTATCGGTATATGCGTTCATGATCCGATACTAAAAGTTGGTGGGATGGCTCATATTATGCTGCCAACGGCTAATGGAAGCCTGGGGGGCAACCCTGCAAAATATGCGGATACAGCACTGGAGTTATTAGTTAGGGATATTATGAGCATGGGAGCCAGTAAGTCTCGTCTGCGGGCTAAAATGGCTGGCGGTGCCCAGATGTTTTCGTTCCCAGGAAAGCCACCGGTTCTTAAGATTGGGGATCGCAATTCTGAGGCAGTTGAGCAAGAACTTAAGAAACATGGGATTCCTCTTTTGGTGGCGGATGTTGGCGGAAGTTTTGGTCGTACGATTCATTTTAATGTAGGGACTGGAGATTTGCATATCAGAACAATCAATCATGGAGAAAAGGTGGTTTGATGGATCGCCAAAACCGAGAACGGTACCAAGTTTGGTCTATGCGCCTCTCTATAGGTATTATGATTATTGTCTTAGTCCTAAGCAGGCTTAATGAGATTAAGCTTTTTGATTTAATGATTCGGGCAGCAATTTCCTTTGGGGTTATGTACTTATTGATGACAGGAACACTTACTTTGTTTGAAAGAACTGCTTCGCAGAAACCTGAAGAAGGCGAAATTGATGCTGATAATGCACGCGGGGCAAATATTGATTTCTCAGTTGGAGATGACGAGCTTCAAGCTCCATCGGGACAAGAGGCGGCATTTCCTGGGCAGGTTGACCGTAAACTAAGTTCTGGGCTTCCGGATAGCGAGCGTCAAGCTGAAATTGTAAAACGGATGGGTTGGGATTAAGGTTCGAACCTCGAACCACGATTTGGAGGTGAGTAAGATTTGATACCGAATGCCTATGAAACCGCTTCACGAGTACCTTGGAAACAAGAGCATATTGAAAGATATTTGCCTTTAGTTAAACGAATTGCAGGGCGTTTAGCAATTTCCCTGCCCCCTCATGTCGACGAGGATGATATCATCGGTTATGGTGTCTTTGGTTTACTCGATGCCTTAGAACGATTTGAAGCAGCCCGAGGGTTTAAATTTGAAACTTATGCCTCAATTCGTATACGGGGTGCGATGATTGATGGACTCCGAACTATGGATTGGGTTCCCCATTCGGCAAGACAGAGGGTAAAAAAAGTCCAAGACGCTTTTGCGGAGTTAGAATATCGGTTGGGCAGGGCGGTTACAGCGGAAGAAGTCGCAGATTTGCTCCAAGTAGAGGTCGTCGAAGTTGAAAATATCTTGGCTCAAGCCCAAATTTTAACTTTGACCTCCTTTGATGAAACAACCCTGGATAATGATGGAGATAGCAGTGGCACACCTCTGAATCTGCTTGTAGATACAGATGCCCAAGATGCTTATCAAGCAGTTGAGAAAGACGAACAAAAGCAGATTCTTGCTGTTGCTATTGATAAATTGCCAGAAAAGGAAAAGTTAGTCATCGCCTTATACTATCAGGAAGAATTAACTCTGAAAGAAATTGCTGCAATTATGAAACTTTCTGAGTCCAGAATATCTCAGCTTCATTCTCAGGCGATCTTAAGGCTCAGAGGAAGACTTAGTCGACAAAAGAAGAATTTGTTTTAAATAAGGGATCATCCTAATGTTTTAACAAGATTTTGACGATATAAGACTTAGAGTCTTATTGGGAGGTGATGGCTGGTGTCGAATATAAATGTCCTTTCGGATTCCTTCAGGAGCAGAACTAAAGTTGAAAACCCCTCTGAAGGAAAAGGTAGTTCTGAGGGCTCCGCAAATGCTGCAGCACTCTTTGCATCGTTGCTTGGCGATTTAATCCAACCAAATTCAGATCCGAAAGGGCAGAACTCTAAAGAGGGACAGGATAGCGTAAATGCACAGAGTGAAGGAGATCCTATTCAGAGCTTAGAAGAATCAAATGGGACGGGGATGCTTGGATATGGGAACTGCGCCTGGTTATTTCAATCACTGCCCATGCTTCAGAGTGATCTTCCGGCAGGCAAGGAAGCCAATTCCGGAGAAATTACGAGTCAGGGAATTGTCAATTCATCGATAGCTGAGGCTGATTTGATGAATTTAATATCACTTAACTCGGATGAGAGTATTGTGTTGAAACGGATGTCGGCACTATATCCTCAGGGGGATAACCTCGGGAATGCGGAATTGGATAAATATAGACAGGTAATAAACGATCTCTTAGTAGCACTATCTGGCACGATAACTGACGTTACTCCCCAGGAGAGTGCCTCAGAGGTAGTAACCACTAGAAACAACGAAATTCAAGAATTGGCTAAGCTCATTCAAGGTTGGACGACAGCACAAGAGAAGAATGAAGCATTAACTAATAGTCTAGTAAATTTGACAGTGCCTAAATCAGGTAAAGCAGAAAACCTGAACCTGGAAATAGCTAAGCTTCTTCAAGGATTGATTATGTCTTATGAGACTAATCAAGAGTCAGATACAAATATTAATACCTCGAACTCCCCAAAAAGCATGGGATCAAATCAAATAAACCAATTGTTTGAAATTTTTGCCAACAGCAGTGGTGATAGCAATGGCCCCGAACTAAATGCAAAGACCGCTACTCTACTGGCAACTCTTTTCCCATCCTTAATGGCCAGGGTGCGAGGAGAAAACGCCCTTCAGAAATCCAACGAAGGACAACTAAGTAATCTGGTGGGCTTGGCAGAAAATCATGAGGGTACTCTACTTACACGCAAAGATGGGACTTTCTCAATGAATACTCAACAAAAATCAGAAGGAAAAGGTTTGGTGGAACGGGGATTTTTGCAAGAATTTATTAATTCTCTAAGTGAAGAGATTAATAAAGCAAATCGCTCTAAATCCGACGTATCCGGTATAAAAGATGATCAAACTCAGCCTTCCGGCTTAGGAGTCGGGTCACCTACGAATATTGTTTCTTTTACTTCTTCTGACGTTAAAACAGCCGGATTACCGGTTTGGGAGCAGATCTCAGGCGCAGTGCGTGAGCAAGTCATGAGTAACCAACACACTCTGAAAGAATTAGATATTCAACTCCATCCGGAGGAATTAGGAAAGGTTCGCATACTTTTGCGCTGGGAAGGCGGGCAAGTACATTTACAGGTACACGCAAGTGAAGGGGCTACAGGGCAGCTTCTTCAGAATCAGCTTTCTGATCTGCGCCATAACTTAGTAAACCAAGGTGTGAACTGTGGCTCTCTGGAAATGGGTCAAAACGGTGAACGTCAACAACAACAGCAGGGCGACGAGGCTCGCAGGACATTTCAAGAGAATGAACCCCTCTCAGAAGATGAGAAACAAGATGCTGTCTTCAATAATAGCGTTGGAGATAATCGGATAAATGTCACGGCATAGGAGGCTGCTATGAGTAACACGATTAATGGGACTACTTCTAAAACCACTTCAACCAGCAGTACAAGTGGAAGCCAAGGAATCATAACAAATGATTCACTGGGAAAAGACGATTTTCTCAAGTTATTGGTTGCTCAGCTGCAAAATCAGGATCCTTTGAATCCTGTAGATAACAAAGAGTCTATAGCCCAATTGGCCTCCTTCAGCTCCTTAGAGCAGATGAACAATATTGCAACATCCATGGAAACCTTGTCAAAGAGCATGACCTTTTTTTCCCAACAGTCAGCCCTTACCCAAGGAGCGGCGATGATTGGTAAATGGGTAAGCGGAGTAGATGTTGATGGAGTCACCCAAATTGAAGGTACAGTCGAAGGGGTCAAGTGGCTTGATGGAGATCCAAAACTTCAGGTTCGCAAAGCAGATGGATCTTTGAAAGATATCGAATTAGGTCTGCTGACACTTATTAAGGAGCCTCCTCCTGTAGTTACTCCAAATGTTGAGGAGCCGAATACAGAGGATGAAACAGACCTAGAGCTGGATACGGTATCGGATACAAATACTGATCCGGGCACAGACACAGAAACAGATACAAGTATTGATAATGAAAATGTTATTAATACAGATGATAACACCGATAATGAAATAATTTAAGTCTATAAGAAACCTGCATGATGCAGAAAAACCACCAATGAGGAGGAAAAACATCTTATGATGCGTTCATTATATTCAGCCATATCGGGGTTAAAAAACCACCAGGTCAAAATGGATGTTATCGGAAACAATATTTCTAACGTAAATACAACCGGCTATAAGCGGAGTAGAGTGTCCTTTTCAACGATGCTAAGCCAAAATTTGAAAGGAGCCTCTGCCCCTACCGCTAACCAAGGAGGAACTAACACTGTTCAAGTTGGGTTAGGAGTAATGCTGGGTTCTATCGACCAAATTACGACTCAAGGAAGTTCGCAATCAACTGGAAATGCCACAGATATGATGTTGCAGGGAAGTGGTTTCTTTGTTTTGAATAATAACGGACAGCAAGTTTATACCCGAGCCGGCGGATTCGGGCAGGATAGTGACGGTACGCTGATTGATCCGGCTACTGGAGCTAAGGTTCAAGGGTATAGCTGGGGCGCGGATGATACAACCCCAGTGGTATGGGGGGCAGCATCAGAGATAAGGTTCAAGATTGGAGATAAATTGGCAACGGATACCTTTTTTCCGATACTTGAAGAAACAGTTCTTAGTGTATCTGTTGATCTTACTGAAACAACGGCGCCTGAATACGATACAGGTGTCACAAATGCTGAAAACCTGACGATTGATGGTTTAACGAGGGTTCCAACAGGGACAACCCCTGCATCAGGCCAATTCTCCTATGACCCAGCGACTGGTTATGTAACATTCGCCTCGAATTATGATGTAACTACTTCTGCTGCAAATGTTCATTATATTTCCCCTGCCGGTAACGGAAACAACGATACTGATGTAACGGCTGACAGTGCTAATCAAATAACTGTGGACTATCCGCCTGAGCCAGGAACAAATATTTATTTGGATGATCTCAAATATACTTTATCAACTTCTGATACGCCTGGTGATGGGGAGTATGTCGTAAAATCCGTCAACGGAAAATATCAAATTACGTTAGGAGCTAATCAAGAGGACGGTACTACTGCGACAGATGCTACAGCAGCTACCTTAATTAGTTACGATTTTACCAACAAAGCTCACACCCTTACAGACTATAGTATTGATCAAAGTGGAGTAATAACCGGTGTCTATAGCAATGGAGTAGACTCAGTCACCCATAAGATTGCTCAAATCGCTGTAGCCTCCTTTGCTAACGAGGCTGGTCTGGCAAGTATCGGTGGAAATTTCTTCTCCACATCAAATAACTCTGGTGCACCTAGCATTGGTGCTGCCGGTGAAGATGGTCGGGCAAGTATAGTTTCTAATACAGTTGAAATGTCTAATGTCGACCTTTCGACTGAATTTACGGATATGATTGTAACCCAGCGTGGCTTCCAAGCTAATTCACGAGTAATAACTGTTTCAGACACTCTCTTAGAAGAACTTATAAATCTTAAACGTTAAGATCTAAACCGATATTGATGAGACGGAGGTTTTCCTAATGCGCCTAGTAGGGACTGCAATGTCTGGACTTCTAGCCCAGCAAACTGCGATAGATACCATCGGAAACAACTTGGCAAATGCTAATACTCAGGGGTATAAGGCAAGTCAAATGGCTTTTGTTGAGGCATTATCCACCGAGGTGCGATCAGGAAATACTGTAACCGAGCAAGATGGAAATGTAGTAGATACCTTCGATGTAGGTGCAGGAGTGCTTTATGGCTCCAGCAGTATAAACCTTCAACAAGGAAATTTAAGTAACACTGAGCGTGTCTGGGATCTAGGAATAGAAGGATCTGGTTTTTTTCAGGTTCAGACTTCCAATGGAGAAACGAGCTATACTCGAGTAGGAGCATTTCAGATAGATGCAAACAGACAGCTTGCTGATATGCAAGGAAATGTGGTTCAACCGGCAATTATGATCCCTGAAGGTGCATCCGATATAGTGGTAGCTGAGAACGGGGAGATAACCGGAGTAATAGACGGGGAGCCTATGACATTTGGTCAAATTACCCTCGTTGGCTTCCAGAATCCCGGGGGTTTACAGAGAGCAGAAAACAACCTTTTTCTTGCTACAGAAAACTCTGGACAGCCGCTGACTGGACAACCGGGAAGCCCTTTGGTAGGTAATCAGGTTTTAGGGGTTGTTCGCAGTCATTCTCTGGAACAATCAAACGTAGACATTGCAGCCTCTATGACCGATCTCATCCAGGCTCAAAGGGCTTATCAAGCAAATGCCAGGCTAGTCCAGGATGGAGATAAAATGTGGGGGATTGCTAATTCCATGAGGAGGTAAGGTCATGGCAGGTTGGTTAGACAGACCTGTACTAAACGTTTTGCAGACAGGACTTGATGCCTCGTCATTGAGGCAACAGGTTCTGTCTAATAACGTTGCAAATATTGATACTCCCAACTTTAAACGATCAGATGTTAATTTTCAATTGGCTCTCGGTGCTGCCTTAGGTGAAGAAAGTCCGGTCTTACAAATGAAGCAGACCTCACCTAAACACTTAAGCAGTATTTCTGCTGAGATCGATGCATTAGGGATTGTCACGGATCGAACCACTTCGTTGCGTAATGATGGAAATAATGTGGACATCGATCGAGAGATGGCTAATGTCGCTGAAAATGGCTTGTATTATAACTCCCTTACTCGAGCTATCTCATCACAATTAGGCTTGATGAGAATGGTTCTTAAGGGATAAAGGGGGATAGAAATGATACGCGGATTATATACTTCAGCTACAGGAATGATAGCCGCACAAACGCAAAGCGAAGTCATCGGGGATAATGTTGTCAATATAAAGACTGCCGGCTTCAAAGAACAGCTTGCCAGTAATATTTCTTTTCCCTCCAAACAGATTTATCGTACTGGGGGAAATAGTACTTCTGAAGCTCTAGCTCTTGGTAAAATGGGAACAGGTTTAGGAGTTGACCAAGTAACCAGATCGAATGTTCAAGGAGCCCTTGATGTTACAGATGTCAAGACGGACTTAGCTCTTAAGACATTAGGATACTTCGTAGTCCAGACTCCGGACGGAGATCGATATACTCGTAATGGGCATTTCCAGTTAGATAGCGAAGGAATGCTTCGAACAGCAGAGGGCTTTACAGTTCAAGGGGAAGAAGGCCCAATAGGCCCATTGAGTTCCGATTTTAGAGTTAGTTCTGAGGGTGTGATTTCTGATCAGGGTCAGGATGTTAATCGTTTGCGTATTGTTGAGATTCCTGAAGAAGCTTTACAAAGGGAAGGCCAATCCATATATAATGCAACTGAAGGTGTTCAAGCATTGGTTGGGGCTCAGGTTCAACAGGGTGCAATTGAAAGATCTAACGTAGATCTTTCCGGACAATTGGTAAATATGATGTCAGTTATGAAAGCATATGAAGCCAATCAAAAAGTAATTCAAACTCAAGATGAATTGTTAGGAAAAGCAGTTAATGAGGTCGGAAAGATATATTAATAATTATTAACTAATTCCTGAACCAATTCTGGAAAACAATGAGGTACAAGGCTTAAACCGCCTAGTTACCTAAGAGTATAATTCCCCTATTACTTCTAGATTGGAGGTTACTCCGTGAACATTGCCCAAATGCTCCTTTTATATCAACTTAAAGAAATGAATTCTTCTTGGCAGTCTCCTCAAACTGATAGGATGAATCTGTCCGGTTCAAGTGACAGCAATAGTACAGATTCCTTTTTATTTGCGACTTTACTAAAGGCAGCTCTAGGAGGAGAGGGGAATGCATCTCAAGGGTTTAACAATCTATTTCAATCTTCATCAAGAGTTGTCCAGGAAAGTTACAACAATCCTCGAACCCCAGAGGTTAAAGGCAGTAACTCAGGTAATCTAGATCAGCTGATTAATTCTATGGCTCAAAAATATGGAGTAGATCCTAATCTGATTCAGGAAGTTGTCAAAGCAGAGTCGGGGTTTAATCCAAAGGCAACCTCACCAGCTGGGGCTATGGGCTTAATGCAGCTAATGCCGGGGACGGCAGCTTCTTATGGAGTAAATAATGCCTACGACCCTACACAAAACTTAGATGGGGGAACACATTTCCTGAAAGATTTGCTCAATCGCTTTCAAGGGAATATCCCGCTAAGCCTTGCAGCATATAATGCTGGCCCAGGCGCGGTGGAAAAATATAATGGAATTCCACCATATAAGGAAACTCAGGCCTATGTACAAAAGATTATGGGGGGGTTGCACAAGAAAAGTTGGGAAGCTTAAGTTAAGAAAGAGGGCCTAGTCCATGGTTAGGTTCAAAGAAGAGGAGAGATCAATTTGATAAAAGGCATAAAGAGAATAATGGGCATAGCACTACTGGGTTTTGTTTTTGCGCTGTTACCGGCAAGTATTGTACAAGCAGCGGGTATTATCGTCGATCCCGATGTTTTAAGTGCTATAAGTATTGGTGACATTACATCTGTTAACGGAAAGCCTTCTATTGAAGTCACTAATCTGCCAGTGGGTGCAACAGTAAAGATTTATGATCAAGCTTCTGACGGGAAGTTATTAGGTAGTGCAGCAGTTAAAACAGGGCAAGCTAGTGTAATTATCAGTTTGTCAAATATTAGCACAGATGTATATGTATCGGTTACTTTGGAAAGTGCCAGGTCAGTAGTAACAATGAAAGCAACGGAAGAACTAGAACCCGAGTGCATCACCGTTGATAACAATGCCGGTGCTGCGGATATAGTAACTGTTTCAGATTTAGAGGCCGGCGATATTATTAAAGTATATGACGAGGCTGGGGCCAAATTATTAGGAAAAGCCACTGTCTCGAAAGGCAAGACCGAAACAACTGTTAGCATACCACAATTAGGAAGCGATGAAGGTGAAATAACGGTTAGCGTAACAAGAGTTGGTAACAAAGAATCCGACAAGTGTACGAAGGCCTTTGACGAAGAGTCCTATACATATGAACTGGCAGAGCATAATATTACTATAGTAAATAATGCAGGTATAGTAGATACTGTAACAGTCACTGATGATGAAGAGAGTAGCATTCTCGAAGTTGGAGATATTGTCAAAGTCTATAATCAAACAGGAACGAAATTGTTAGGAAAATCTACAGCAATCAAAGGGAAAAATGAATCTGTGGTTGCCGTAGTGAACATTCGACAATTAGGTACAGATGCAGGAGAAGTCCAGGTATCTGTAACTAGTAAAGGGAAAAGAGAATCAGAGATATGTCTGAAAGATTTTCCTGATGAAGCTAAATCAGAGGAGCTCTCTGAAATTACAGTTCAGAACAACTTAGGTAGTAATGATAAGATTATTGTTTCTGAACTAAATGCTGGCGATATTGTTAAAGTTTACAGTGAATTAGGAAAATTATTAGGTAAGGCTACTGTTGCAACCGGTAAAACTGAAACTGTGGTTACCATTCGACAATTAGGTAATGGTGCAGGTTCAGTTTGGGTATCTGTCACAAGCAGGGGGAAACAAGAGTCTAACAAAGTCGAACAAGCCTATGATTCTGAAAGTGACATAGATGTACCGACTGCGATGGTAAGTGATCTATCATTTACAGATACTGATACTGACATAGATCAAATTGGTGGCGAAATTTCTTGGACAGCTCCAGACGATGTTTCTGATGTAACTCACTATGAAATCTACACATCAACTAATGGAACCACAAAAGGAACAAAATTAGCAAAAGTAACTGTTGGAACGAATACCTATGCAATTGCGGAAAATACCAATTTAAACGGTGTAACACATATTGCGGTTTTCACGTTGAATTCAGCTGGTCTAGCCGCTGAGGGGGTATTTGAATCAATCATTGACGTAATTGATTGATTTTCAAATGCCAATAAACTATAACTGTGTTTAGTAAGATTTTTCTGCTTAAAGTTGGGTTGTAAGGTGAACATGGCATATACTATACTCAAACCTTCTTGCAGTGGGAGCAAAGAACAATTTGTTAAGGCAGAATAGTATTAGAGCCGTTTGATTTTATTGTTCATAATTAAGAGGTTTTAATTAGCACTATTACCAATTGTGGGGAGCGTGGAATACCGCTCCTCATTTCATATTTCAACTACCATAAAATTTCTGTAGAAGAGAAGGAGATTATGACTCTTTAGCGAATTTTATAGTTGAAAGGGTAAGAATTATTGGGTGTTTAGATAAATCACAGTATTTTAGTCGATTCTGTAAAGGGGTAGGAAATGGCAGACTATTATGGCTATCTATGGAGTACGACTTGGCCCAATTTAGGCGTACTCTTTTTGATATTCGGAGTTATACTTTCCAGATTAGTTTGGAAATTTGTCATTACATGGCGTAATGCTCGCCATGTCTGGGGTTTCTTGCTCTTGTCGCTGAAAATGGTAATTTGGGTAGGGGTATTAGGCGTATATACTCAATTATTATTGTTTTCCCAGCCGGATTGGTTTGCTAAGCCAGGCCTGATTGAAGGTTCCGTTCAAGGAAAGAGCTTTGACTCAGCTTCAAACATATATAGTGTGGATATACGTAGTGGGACTGATCAAACGAAATTGTATATAGATTTTTTTGTTTATCAACGATTAAATATTGATGATCAAGTTAAGCTAATGTATTTGCCTATGAGGCGTGAGGTTATACGATGTGAAATAGTTAGCAGTTTGCTCTAAAGTAAGTTGGCTGAACCTGGTTGGATAATCTGCGATCAGGGGGGATACTGACGGTTGCCAAAGTCTAAAATGGGAAAGACTATACCTCTGTGCCCTAAATCTAAACTTTCTATAACAAGGTGGGATAGATCGGACATGATGTTTTAATCCTCTAGGTGTATGAACAAAGTGCAATCTTATTGGATTTCACAGGAAAAGTCTTGGCGTAATATGCTATAATGTGAATATGATAGAATATGTATATTCTAAAGTAAGAAGCGATGCGGAAAGGAGAGTGGGAATATGCGTGTCCAGAAAGTTAATGAGCATACCATCCGCATCTTTATCTCTTTAACAGAATTAACTGACAGGGATATTACGATGGCTGATCTTTTTCAGCGGTCAGCTAAGACGGAGCAATTGTTCTGGGAACTCATCGCGCAAGCAAGGGAAGAGGTTGAATTTAACCTAGATCAACCTTTCTGGATCCAGGCTACTGTGGCGACTAATGATGAGTTTGTGATAACAATTATGAAGCAAGAAGACCAAATTGAGGGTTCTGTTAAAGAGAAAGCTGGCCGAAAAGTATCCAGAGGCCGAATTACGGAATTGGTCTATGTTTTTAACGATTTTGAAGATGTAATCTCGGCTATAGGAAGGTTACCGGAATTCGCCCAGCTTCGTTCGGGTTTGTATGAGTTCGAAAGCGAATACTATCTTGTACTCAATAGAATGGGTACAGGCAAGAAAAGGTATTTGGCAGAAGCAATCCTTGATGAATACGGTGAAATCGTAGGTTTAACAAAGTCTTTCCTCACTGAACACGGAAAAGAAATAATTCGAGAAAAAGCCGTGCAGACATTGAATGCAGCTTTCAATAAGCCGACAGAAAACTAGACTCAAAAAGGGAAGCAATATGCTTCCCTTTCTTATACTAGGCTTAAATCCTCACTCATCAGCCTGAACCTGAGGAATTTACCTTAGCCACCTTTTTTATGAAACAATGTTAGGTCTTTTGATCAGGGTTACAAAAAACATAAATAGAAATATTATAGCCCTTTGACCATTAGCCACAAGAGAAAATAGCAGGTATTTGACGTAAACAATTGATACATACGGTTTTGCCTTTGAATTTATGTATTCTCATAGTCTTACCGCAAAAGATACAAGGGGAGTATTGCTCTCTTGATTGTGGGCGTGCTTTGAAGGGAAGGATTACAGCTTGATGAGAGGGCTGTATGATGGCGCAAGTTAAGTCCGGGCTAATATTAGACATGGAATACCTCCTCGAAATCAGAAGTCAAAGGTCAAAGGCAAGGAGGCCTGATGACTATTGCTTCAGCAAGTGTGTTAGGTTTCCTTTATCATATGCTAATTCTGCTGTCGAAATCCTAAAAAGCTTGCGGGCTGGATTCAGGGAATTTGGTCGATAAAATAGTTTCCCTCTAAGGAGTTGATAATCAGTGGAACAAGAGATACTTAGGCGCTTAAGGGCTCTTCCGGCTGTTCATGAAGTGCTCTCTCGATTAGAAGATGAAATAGAATTCAGTCCATTTATGGCGAATGAGGGTTGGACGCCTCGCATGACTCTGTATGTTCGACAGGTTCTACAAAGTATTAGGGAAGATATTAACCGAAATTACGCTAATCCTTTTGAAGAATTTGAAGTTGCTCTGTGGCCCAACATAAAAAAAGAGCTTTTTAACAAGATGATTAAGGGTGAAACTAGTTTGCGGCGGGTAATTAATGCCACTGGAGTTGTTTTACATACAAATTGCGGCAGAGCCCTCTTGGCTCCGGAAGTGGCCCGATTTATTTCAGAACAGGCAGAACGATACAGTAACCTTGAGTTAAATATTCAGACTGGAGAGCGGGGTTCACGCTACGTTCATGTGGAAGAGCTGCTTTGTAAGTTGACGGGTGCAGAAGCAGCGATGGTAGTTAATAATAATGCTGCGGCGGTTTTATTGATGATGAATACCTTTGCCCAAGGGAAAGAGGTTATCGTTTCCCGGGGTGAATTAGTAGAAGTTGGGGGCTCATTTAGAATTCCTGAGGTTCTAAAAGCTGGGGGAGCAAAGTTAGTAGAAGTCGGAGCTACCAATAAGACTTGGCTAAAGGACTATGAAGCTGCTATTAGTTCGGAAACAGCAATGCTTTTGAAAGTTCATACAAGTAATTACAGGGTGGAAGGATTTACTCATACTGTTTCAGGAGCGGAACTTGTAAAACTCGGAGAAGACAAGGGTCTGCCTGTGATGGAAGACTTAGGAAGCGGGAGTTTCTTCGATGGGGCTAATTTAGGTTTTCCACCAGAGCCAACTATTAAACAAACTGTTAAAGCGGGTCTCTCCCTTGTTACCTTCAGTGGAGATAAATTGCTTGGCGGACCACAGGCTGGCATTATTGTTGGCAAAAAAAGTTTTGTTCAACAATTAAGGGCAAATCAATTAACTCGAGCCTTAAGAGTTGATAAATTAACCTTAGCCGCATTAGAAGGAACTCTTCGCCTATATGACAACGGTGAATTTAATGAGATTCCTGTTTGGAGGATGCTCTCTGCTCCTTTGGATAGACTATATGAAACTGGGTTTGAACTTTTTACGGCACTTCAGCGGAACCAAAAGATTGAAGTTAAGTTGCAAGAAGATGTCTCCCAGGTAGGTGGAGGAGCATGGCCAACGGTTGAGCTTCCTACCTGGGTATGTACTATTCGACCGAGAAAAGGAAGCGTTATTGAATTGGAGAAGTTTTTGCGCCTAGGTTCGGTTGCTATTCTGTCAAGAATTCATAAGGATTGGATAGTAATGGATGTTAGAACTTTTCTAAAGGATGATAGAGAGGAAGTTGTTAGGCGGTTAGAAGAGTGGGAGTAATAAAAATGTAAGTTGGTTTGGAGAGTTGTTGACGTAGCATAATTACAAGTTATAATTAAAGGGTGATATTTTGTGATAATTAATATAACAAGGTGGTGTTGAAGATGGATCTGAATATCTCCCAGAATGTAACGACAGATAAGGTTAGGTTGACCCAGTTGTCTACCAAAGCTGGCTGAGGATGCAAGATAGGTCCTTCGGACCTAGCGCAAGTATTGCGCTATTTACCGCCTAATCAAGAGGATGCTAACCTTTTAGTAGGCATGGAAACTTCTGACGATGCCGGGGTTTACCGGATTAATGCAGAACAAGCCATTGTACAAAGTGTTGATTTCTTCACTCCAGTTGTAGATGATCCTTATGCTTTCGGTCAGATAGCTGCCGCAAATGCGCTGAGTGACATTTATGCAATGGGGGCTAAGCCACTTACTGCTATGAACTTAGTTTCTTTCCCGGTGAAGAAACTTGACATGGAAGTTTTAGCGAAGATTTTGCAAGGTGGCAGTGATAAGATTCGAGAATCCGGAGCGATACTTGTAGGCGGACACTCTATTGATGATCCTGAACCCAAATACGGTTTGTCAGTTACGGGGATTGTGCACCCAGACCATGTTTTGTCTAATGCTAAAGCTAAGCCAGGGGATGTTTTGGTATTTACTAAGCCTCTGGGGGTTGGAATTATTACTACCGGGATAAAACGTGGCATTGTCTCACCTGAGGCGGAAGCTGAAGTCATTAAAGTTATGGCAACTCTAAATAAGGGGGCTGCTGAAGCGGCAATCTCTGTCGGGGTTCATGCTGTGACGGATGTCACAGGCTTCGGACTGTTAGGCCATCTGCACGAAATGCTGGAGGCAAGTGGCTGTAGTGCAGATATCTATGCAGAGGCTGTACCGGTTTTAGATAGTGTTTGGGATTGTATCCAACAAAAAGCCATTCCGGGTGGGACTCAGGCTAACCGACGTCATCTTGAGAATAAAGTGGATTTTGAGGAGAAGGTTTCAGAAGAACTGAGAATTGTCTTCTTTGATGCCATTACCTCCGGCGGGTTGCTAATCTCTGTTCCTGAAGATCGTGTTGAGTTACTGATTAAGGAACTACAGGCCAATAACACTCCTGCTGCTGCCGTAATCGGACGAGTTAATCAAGGCGAGCATGGTAGAATTGCGGTTTCCAGTCGTGCATGATAAAATACCGCTGTACTGGTAAGGTAGCGGAGGGATAGAGATGAGAGATCTAGTGCAAACCATAGCTACTTGTTTTGAACAAGTAGCTTTATTTTTTCCCGGTGGAGATCCAAAAGCCCAAGCAAGCTTTGAAAGAAGAGCAGTCTATTTGGACTCCAGAACTTATTCCAGAGAGCTTCTGGCAGATACCTTGCAAGAGTATCACCTCAATTTAGGGTCTAATTCAGAAACCCTTAAGATGATTGAAGAACTAAGAAATAAAGAGACTCTTGCGGTGATCACAGGGCAACAAGCGGGAATTTTGACAGGACCTTTATATACCCTATATAAAGCCATGACCACTATACTACTGGCTAAAGAACAGCGTGAAAAACTCGGACGTCCGGTTGTTCCGGTTTTTTGGATTGCCGGGGAAGATCATGACTGGCAAGAGATTCGCGAGACCTACTTGTTAAATTCTCGGGGAAATATAGTTCCTTGTCTAATACCGGGTGACGGGGGCGGAAAATCTATTGGTCACCAAAAGGTACCCGCTTGGGAAACGATTGAAGTCCAACTATTAGACATGCCGGAGAGCGAATTTAGGTCTTCCGTTATAAAGAAATGTCGGCAGATCACCGAACAAGCTGAGAACTTGACTCACTGGTTTGCTTTAACATTGCAGTGGCTTGTACAGAAATGGGGGCTAATTTTCTTCGATCCAATGATTCCGCAATTTAAGCAACTGGCTTCGCCGATGTACGAGCAGATCTTAAAAATGCACGGGGATGTACGGGATGCCTTGGCCGAAGGGACAAAAAAATGGGTCAGTCTGGGATTCAAGCCACAAATACAGCCAACCGGTGGAGAGGTGAATTTATTTCTTTCTGTACCGGAACGCCGAGCAATTCTCTTCAGAGAGGAAGCATTTTATTTGCGTGGACAAAAGGAAGCATGGAGTTTGGATGCCCTTAACGAACTCCTGACTAGAAATCCTGAAAATTTTTCTCCGAATGTGGTGACCCGTCCTATCGTTCAGGAATATCTGTTTCCAACCTTGGCTTATGTTCCCGGACCGGGAGAGTTGAATTACTGGGCGCAACTGGGAGAAGTTTTTACGAAGTTAGGATTCGTGATGCCGATCCTTTATCCGCGGCTTTCCGCGGTTGTTTTAACGGTTTCTTGGCAAAAATATTTAAAAAAGCAAGGACTAACTCTTGAAGACGTTTACAGCGGTTTGCAGGAACATCGAAATCGTTGTGTCCGTGAGCAAGATACCTTAAATATTGAGGAACGTTTTCAGCATTTACGTAATCAGATAAGGATGAGCTATGCTGAGCTTAAGCCGCTGGAGGATATTGATGTCAATGTAAGTGAATGGCTGGAGCGAAATCAAGCAAAAGTAAAATATCAGTTAGAGTATTTAGAAAGAAAAATTTGGCAGGCCCAGCGAAAACGTTGTAAGGATCAGTTAAGCCGCTTGCAACAGCTTGAAGATGGGATTACTCCTAACAATTCCAGGCAAGAACGGGTTTTGAATCCCTTAACTTTTGTCATGCGGTATGGACATAGCTTTGTGGATAGGGTTTCGGAAATTCCTCTGGGTGATTTTGGCGAATATCCGATACTCTTGTAACTACAGGCCTGACAGGATTCTCACTTGAAGTCTCAATGATCAGTGTAAAGAACAAGTTTACTTCAATTATTTTTTTAACCGATAGAAGTCATTTATTTGTGACATCATTTCTTGAAGATTTTGTGAGCATTCTTTCTTAAACGATAAAGTTGGGTATAATAGTATAGAGGATGTTACTTAATGGAGTTGGTACTGTGCTTCGTGCGATGAAGATAATCCTGATGGCTGTGACCTTTACTGTAGTTGTAGCAGCCGGTGCTGTCGGCTACATGGTGTTTTTTGATTCGGGAAAGGAAACAAGCGGGGATAGTAAGAATTTATCAGATTCTATAGATGAAGGAATTAAAGACCGGGTTAGTGTATTGCTCATCGGAGCAGATCAACGTCCGGAACAAAAGAAATTTAGCACAGATACTATAATCCTAGCCAGCGTGGATCCAAAAACTAAGCGGACAAGCTTACTCTCTATTCCCCGGGATACGAGAGTCCTACTTAAAGGGCACGGCTACAAGAAAATTAATGAGATTGTTTCATTGACAGATTTAGCTACTCTTGAGAAAACCGTGGAAGAGTTAACAGGGGAAAAGATAGCGGGATATGTTCAAACTAACTTTCAAGGGTTTAAAAAGATTATCGATACTTTAGGCGGGATCACAGTCAATGTCGAGAAAGATATGTATTACGAGACTGGTGATGATGAGGATGGCTATATAAATCTTCGCAAAGGGGAACAGGTCTTAAATGGTTCTAAAGCGTTACAATATGCTCGTTTCCGGCATGATGCTCTAGCAGATATTTCACGAACCGCAAGACAACAAGTCGTACTAAAAGCTGTAGCTAAAGAAATGTTCCAGTTAAGCACTATCCCCAAACTTCCATTTCTTGTTCCCCAGATTATGGATGCAGTGAACACTAATTTATCCTCTAAAGATATGTTTACCTTAGCTAAAGTAGCGGTTGGATTCGATAGTTCAAATGTGGTGGCTCAAACTCTGCCCGGCTCTTTTCTGGATTTAGAGGGGATAAGCTATTGGAAAGTTGATCCTCTTGAAGTGAAGCAAGTCGTTAAGAATTTATTTCAAGGGAAGACAACGGAAAAAATCATTGGTCAGGAACCTGTAGATTTGCTAAAGCCAGTAATTCCTACGCCTACAAAACCACTTCCTCAGGTTCCTGGGAACAGCCAAGATCCTAATGGAAGAAAATCACCTGGCTATCAGATGGAATAGAGTATATAGGTTCATATTAAGGGGATGATTCTTTTAACACAATGAATTATGTTGAAAGAATCATCCCCTTAAGTGTCCTTCGTCCCGAGATTTCAGATCATTTAGGACTAAAGACCTATAGGGCTAAAGGAAAATTATGATATTATAAAAAGAATAGCAACTCGTTGAAAGCAGGTGGTATTATGCCTGAAATAGTTGTTCAGTCTCCAAACCTTGAAGAGCTAAAAAAAGAATGGGCGCTCAAACTTAATATTTTGCCGGAACAGATCAACCTTGAAGTGATCGATAAACCCAGTATATTATCCCGTATGTGGAAGGTGAAGGTTATTTGGGCTGAGGTGAGTCAAACTCGGGTTTCAGAACCTAGTCTAGTAAAAAAAGATGGGTCAAAGTATATTATAGTTCTTGGTGAAGGATCCAGACTCTTCATACCATCCGGACAGGTTGGCGAAGTATGGTTTAACGGGGTTCTCCAAGTTAGACCTTTCATAGTTAAAGCTGGCGATCAAGTTGAGTTCCAGCCGGTTGTTCAGAAGGGCCATTTGACCTGGGAGTTGGATATACGTTTTCAGGGTTTATCTGTTATGGCGAAAGTAAAGCATGAGCCTGGGGGGCATTATATATTACCTGAGAGTCTTCCGGGGTCAGAAGAAATTAATTTAGCTACCCATGCCTTATGGAAAAATTCACTGGAACAGGATGAGATGTGGAATGAGGCAAAGTTAATCTCAGACTTAGAAAGGCTAAAGATCGTTTATGGCATAAAGCAGGGGATTTGGGAGGAAATATTGAGAGTCAAAGGGTATAAAGAGCTTGTAATCGCTCAAGGAACCCTGCCTGTTCCCCCCGAACATGCTCGGTTAGAAGATTTTGTAGGAAGTCCTCAAGAACAAAATACTGCAGAAAATAAAAAAATTGACTTTTTTGCCTCTAAGTTACAAGTGGTTAAGGAAGGGGCTGTTCTAGCTCGTAAAATCCCCGGCAGGCCCGGTATCCCAGGTAAGGACGTCTTAGGGAGGGACCTCCCGGCAGCGGGGGTAAAGGATTTTCAGTTTCGGCTAAAAAAGAATGTTTGTCTTTCCCCGGATCAACTTGAAGTAATAGCTGCCTGTTCCGGACAACCTATTCGGATCGATGAACGAACCTATATGGTAGAGAATATCTTAGTTCAAAATAGTGATGTAGATCTAGCTTCCGGAAGTATTGAATTTCCGGGGGATGTGTTTATAAATGGCAATGTTCAAGATGGGCTTCGAGTTTTCGTTGGAGGGAAACTGGAAATTAAAGGATCAGTGTCCCATGCTGAGATAAGAGCGGAAAAAGGGGCTAAGATTTATCAAAATCTTATTGGCGGGAAGGTTATTATCGGAGAAAAATATGTTATTCGTTCAGAGCTTCTCCGTCTGGTTTCTGAATTAGAGGCTCAACTTTCCCTTTGCTTACAACGTTCTGCAGATTTCGGTAATTCTCCTGACGCAATTAATCTTAAACCCGGGCAATGTTTAAAGATGATTATAGAAAGACAATTCTTCGAACTGCCCAAACTAGCACAAAAGGTGGAAAAATTTGTTTTAGAAAATAAGCATGACGAAATTATTACTGAAGGACTTATCGTATCTATCCGAACAGCAAAACACTTCCTAACAGGGCTAGGCCCATTAGAACTCCAGTCCACACCATTCTTGCAGCGTGTAAATCAGGCCCTTAGCCAATTCATCGAAAACTTAACTGTCGAACTCCCGGACAAGCTAAGCTTCAGTGTTAATTATTTACAGGGGGCTAGCGTTGAGTGTGGAGGATCCTTTGAATGTCTTAAGGGAACCTACAATTCCCACATCCGAGTAGAAGGAGACGTTACCATACAAGGTGTATGTCGGGGCGGGAAAATACTAGCCGGGGGCAAGGTTCAGATTCGGGAACTAGGGGGTTCGGAAGTAAGTTCTACCTTTGTTCAGATAAGTCCCACCAGCCGTCTACATGTAGAATACTGCCACGCAAATGTGGTAATTGCTGTGGGTAAAGAAATCCTTCAAATAGAAGAAGCCTATCGAAGTTTAGATATTTATCGCGAAGCGGGTAGAGTACAAATCGAGAAAATACGTGCTAATCCTTAAGCTTAACTTCAGAGAAGAAGAACCTGTCACTTTGGCAGGTTCTTTTTGACAACCTTGGGAATTACCGATACACTTATTCTAGTAATGAGTTCAAGTTCATTAAAAAATAGTTATAAAGAAATTATATAACCGTTAACAACTTCTAACGGAAGGAATCAATAGTATGAAAATAATGATCGAATTAGAAGAGGCTCTAGAGATGGTTCTCGCTAATATTCAGTTGGTCGAAACTGAGTCCGTCTCTATTGCTGATGCCTATGGCCGTGTTTTGGCCCAGGATGTGCGCTCAAAAATTGATATGCCCCCCTTTGCACGTTCGCCCCTAGATGGGTATGCTTATCGGGCAACAGAGGCTATCGCCGAAGAACTTAAACTCAAAGTAGTCAATGAAATTCCGGCAGGGTTTCCCTCGGAACAGATCATCGGCTTGGATGAGGCCTCCAAGATATTTACCGGTGCCCCGATTCCGCCGGGAGCTAATTGTGTGGTGCGTATGGAAGACACTGAGCAGGAAGGTAATCAAGTGAAGATTTTTCGTCCTGTTCTCCCAGGCTCAAATATTGTCCCAAAAGGGGAAGAAATAAAGGAAGGGGATATTCTGCTAAAACGAGGTTTTTGTCTGACTCCTCCGGCAATTGGCTTGATTGCTGCTGTTGGTGTAAATCAAGTTGAAGTGTTTCGCCGTCCTCGGGTTGGCTTACTGTCCACAGGCTCTGAACTGATGGATGTGGGCGAGTCTTTGAACCCGGGAAAAATTTATAACAGTAACAGTTATACCTTGCGCGGAATGCTCCGACAGGCAGGGTGTGAGGTTGAAGTTATCCCCACTGTTTCAGATCAAATAGAGGATACCCTCGCGGCTTTAGAGAAGGTTGCAGAAGCAGATGTGGTCATAACAACCGGTGGAGCCTCTGTAGGGGAATACGATATAATGCGGCAGGCTCTTACCCAGTTTGGGTGTGAGATGTTATTTTGGAAATTGAACTTAAAACCGGGAACGCCGGCTTCAGTGGGGCAAAAAGGAAAGCAATTCTTTTTCTCTCTTTCGGGAAATCCGGCCGCTGCAATGGTAACCTTTGAACTCTTGGTTCGTCCAATACTTCTTAAATTGGCAGGACATGCCAACTATAAAGCGAAGGAATTCCAGGTAAGAATGGCCAACAGCTTTGAAAAGAGTGGTAAACAACGGCGCTTCTTACGGGCTCAGGCGGTTTTTAAAGACGGAGTAATCTGGGCGGATCTGGCTTCGGCACAGGGGTCAGGAATACTTCGCTCGATGATAGGCAGTCATTTATTGGTGGATGTACCGGCAAATCATGGTTCTGTAAAAGTCGGAGAACTCTTAGCGGCACGCTGGATTGTTGACTGAGGAGTAAGAAAATGACTATAAATATTAGCTTAAAGCCTTCTGGAATTCCTGTTATCTCGATAGTTGGTGGAAAGTCTAACTCGGGAAAAACAACGCTTCTAGAAAAACTCATAGGTGAGGCTAAACGCCGGGGATGGCGGGTGGCAACCTTAAAACATGATGTCCATGGGTTTGAGATGGATCAACCCGGCAAAGATACTTGGCGTCATGACCGTGCAGGTGCGGATATCGTGGCAATCAGTTCTCCCCAGAGAATTGGGATCTTAGAACGTGTTTCTGAGGATCAGCCCCTGGATGAGGTATTAGATCGAATTCGAGGAGTGGATCTGATCTTTACCGAAGGGTATAAGTCCGCCGATAAACCAAAGATTGAAGTGTTTCGATCTGGTGTGCATCAAGAGCTTTACTCTAAACTTCAAGATCTTATTGCTATTGTTAGTGATGTGAAATTTGATAACGGGATACCCTGTTTTGACTTAGATGATGCTCAGGGAATATGTGATTTAATAGCAGAAAAATTTGATGTTAAACAGCGGGTGTAACAAACTTTCATTGGGCTTTTTTAGGAGATAGAACATCGACTTAATATCGTTGACTGAATAAGAGAAAGTTAGGGCAATAGTTTCTTCAGAAATTTAGTTGCCAGAGGCAGCAAAGGATAGGCAAATAGTGACGACAGTAAATTAAAAATTGTGTGAGCATTAGCAACTTGTCTTGAGAGGCTGCCTCCTATGAGGGTTAGGCCATAAGCTAAGGGCTCGACAAAGGGGAAAAAGACCAGTACTCCAAATACATTGAGTAAAACATGGAATAGTGCAACACGTTGTGCTCCTCGCGATGAAGCAAGGGCAGCAATTACGGCGGTGAAGCAGGTGCCGATATTTGCTCCGAAGATAAAGGCAAGGGCTGTAGGGAGGGTAATCCATCCGTCTGCCGTGAGGAGCATAATGATACCGGTAGTTGCATTAGAGGAATGAAGTAAAGCGGATATTACCGTACCTGCGATGACTCCTTGAATATGATTGTCGCCGAGTTGGCGAAGGAAATCCTGAATCTGAGGCAAATTAACAAGTGGGGCCATCCCGACTTCAAGCAATCCTAAAGCGAAGAAAAGTACACCTAAACCGAAAACTGACTGGGATAGATAACGCCAGTGAGATGGGATGAAAAGAAAACCTAGGGAACCAAAAACCATAACGTAAGGGGTTATCTGATCGAGAGGAAAAGCAAGGAGTTGGGGGGTTAAAGTAGTTCCTATGTTACTACCGAGGATCAGAGCAAAAGCGTTGGCAAAAGGGAGAAGACCTGCATCAACGAAGGATACAGCCATAACGGTTAAGGCGGTGCTTGATTGGAGGATTGCCGTAGAAATTGAGCCGCTCCAGAATCCGCGCCAGGGAGTC
Organism: Desulfosporosinus sp. HMP52; assembly: GCF_000765145.1. Classification (GTDB taxonomy): domain Bacteria; phylum Bacillota; class Desulfitobacteriia; order Desulfitobacteriales; family Desulfitobacteriaceae; genus Desulfosporosinus. The sequence continues at coordinate 70,056 of NZ_JMGA01000018.1, forward strand.
GCTGTCATCCAAAGAAGAGTTTGGTGTAAACGATGACCGGCAAATGATTGAAGTCCTTGCCGAAGGATTTTCATCCCCCAGAGTAAAAGACAAAGGCCCAGCACCAGGATTGCAAAGTACAGATAGCTCACCTCTTTAGTTCAAGCTTGGTTTTTCGACTTTGACGGTTGAAAGTCTCAGCAATTAATTCTTATGCTAATTTAAATATATTGACTAATAAAAGTATCAAGAACTTTTTTTCCCAAACATAAAGTTTCTTTTGACAACGAACTTAATAAATGGAGCCTTATCAATGATTTTGTCATCATTAATTATATTTTTGAGGTTAAAAGCGACAGCAGCGATGATTGCATAAAATTACTTAAGGGGTGATTATATGCAGGTTCGTCAAGGAAATGTTCGTGATTGGCCTTTCATGTATGCTCTTGGGAAAATTGGTATTCCTGAGAGTATTTCTCCATGGCGCAAGCAGCCAATGGAGGTGACGCTTAAATACCGAGAGGAATTTCTTAGAGGATTTTGGACCTGGATTCAGCAATCTGAAGCTAAAGTTTTTATTGTGGAAGAGGTAAAACAGGAAGGGGAGGAGGGTCAAAGTGTACATCCGCTAGGATATTTGGTTCTACATGACTCAGCAAAAGAAGAGCTGACGGGACTTAATCAAGGGTGGATTATGGACATTGTGGTTCTTCCGGAGTGGAGAGGCAAGGGTGCAGGGAAAGTATTACTCAAGGCAGCAGAAAATCATTGTAGGGAACAAGGAATTTCCTATCTGGGTCTTGCGGTTAGCAGTCATAATATTAAAGCTCTCAAGCTATACGAGAGTTATGGTTTTGCGGAGGAACGAAAGTTATTGGTTAAGCAATTAGATTAAAACAAAAAAAGCTTGCGACGGATTAACTGTCGCAAGTGAAGTAAAGAGAGGAGTGGGGATAAAAAATAAAAAGTGAGACTGTTAAAATCATGTCCTGTGGCATTAGTATTTATACTTGCCTCAGGATATTTTTTTCCGAGAAATCCATAGGGGCAATGGGAAGTTCGAGGTTCGTGGCTCGAAGTGGTATAATAACCATAATGAGTAGCTAGACTGGTTTTTAAGCATAATTGTACCAGATGGTTATATAGGGGGGTTACTTTTTGGAGCAACTAGAAATTAAAGCATTAGTTCAATCCGTTTTGGACGAAACTAAAGGTATAGCCGGGTATTTTGTAGTTCGAGCTCAGTCTCGTAGAGAATGGAGTATGCGATTAAGTAACGGACGTTTTGAAAGAGTATCCACCGGCGAAGACAGTGGAATCGGAGTTCAAGCCTTCACCGAGAAGGGGGCCTCAGGCTTTGCTAATTCTGATGTCTTAGATAAAGAGACTGGGCGCAAACTTGTCGAAAAGGCTATTCAATTGGCACAGAGAAACGAAGGTATCGGCTCGAAGGGGAATCGGCAAATCTGGGCGGCACCTCCTGTTCAGGAAGAAGTAGCTAATACTGCCCAAAAAGAGTTTGAAGAGATTCCTTTAGCGGAGCTGGAAAAGATGGTGATGACCCTTCATTCTCGTCTGAGTAGTTCTTTCCCTAAAGGGGTTTGGCAATCCAGCTATCGTCAAATCGAAGAAGTATGGTGTATTGGACGAAGTGATGGGACACTAGTGTCTTTTGTGATTCCACGAGCGGTACTGATGCATCAAGGGACGGTACGTAATAACGGCAAGGCTCAAAGTACATTGATTCATCGCAGCGGAATGGATGCAACCCTGCTAATAGACGAACTGGCAGACAGTATTCTGGAAAAGAAGGCAATCGACCGAGCTGAATTTGCCTTAGCAGTGTGTGCTGCGCCCCAATTGCCCAGTGGTCATTATCCCTTGATTATTGATTACGGTTTAGCCAAAGGACTGGCCCATGAGGCCTTTGGGCATGCAGTAGAATCTGATCATATGAATGAATCGGTACTTGGTGAAAATGGGAAATTGCGCAAAGGTCTTCGGGTTGCCAGGCCTGGTGTAAGTATTATCGATGGCCCCTTGATTGGGGACTGGGCGAATCAGCCATTTTCAGCGAATGGTCTACCAAGGCAGACTGTAACTATTGTGAGAGATGGGGTCTTGGAAGCAGGATTAGGGGACGTTTTTTCGGCGGAGGAAGCGGGGATGCCTGTCACCGGGGCAGGTCGTGCAGAGAGTTACGGACATGTTCCGCTGCCCCGAATGAGTAATATTCGGTTGTTGGTCGAGCGTATGCTGCCTTTAACCCCGGAAGAGCATTTAATGGATGAGGTAAAAGCTGTACGAGAGACACTATTGCAACACGGCGAGCTGCTTGAAGGGGAGAAGAATCTGCTTTTGTTAGGGTATAGAGGCGGCCAAGTTAATCCTAAAACAGGGGATTTTGTTTTTCAATGTGATGGTATCATAGATGTTGCTGATCCTGATCTCCCGATTTATCAGCCTTCCATCTTTAGTGGAAAAATCCTTTCCGCCTTAGAGGCTATTCGCGGCGGGCTTGGTGAAGGCTGTTATGATGCAATTGGTACATGTGGAAAAGGTGGTCAATCCGTGGCCTCAAGCGGTGGTAGTCATCGCTATTTGCTGATGGATGTGGATCAACAAGTAAGCTTAGGAGGAGAACAGGCATGAAACTTGTAGCTCAATTAGAGGATCTGCTCTACAAGGCTCAGCGGGCTCCGAAGAGTGAGGAGCTTAAACTCTCAGCTTGGAGGATTGTGGTTCATGAATCGGAAGTAGTTGCCTTGGGAATAAAAGATAATTCCCCAGGTAGTGTCTATACTCCGCCAAGTTATCGTCAAGGGGAAAGTGGAGATGTTTTTTTAGTCTGGTCGGATGGGACATGCAGTCAGACTATGGTTCAGCTCCCGTTTTCCAGCGACCCGGATTATTGGCCAAGAGCATTAGAACAATGGAAGCAAGCATCCTATGCAGACCCGGATGCCATACATATACCTGCTCCGGAATCTTTACCCCTTGTAGCGGTTGAAGATCGGTCGATTAAATCAATTATTACCGGTGATGACAAAATTCTATTTGATCAGGCAGATCGTTGGTTAAAGGACATACCTAAAAATGTAAAGATGCAGGGGAGTATTCAAGCTGCTTGGGGTTATAGGCATGTTCGAACCTCAACAGGGCTTGCAGTGACTTATCAACAATCTCAATTTGCCTCAGGGTTTTCTTTTGACAGCTTAATTGGGGCAGGATTTGCTAAGCGTAGACTAATTCGGCCTGAGGAACAGGAGAAATTATGGCTCCAAACAGTAAATCAGTATGAATGGATGCAAAAGGATGCCTCTCCTGTTGGTGCTAATACTCAAGTAATCCTTGCACCCGGCATGACCGAAGACATGGTGAGGCAATTTATACTTCCTAATTTTTCGGGAGATCGAGTGATTGAAGGGCAGGGGGCCTTTTCGAAGGAAAGTTTTCTAAATAACAAGCCAGTTTTTAACGAACAGCTTTCCTTAATGATTGATCCATTCCGTCCTTTAGAATTGGGATCTTATTTAGTTACTCCTGAAGGGATTCCGGCATCTCGAACAGTCTTGGTTCAGGATGGGCAATTAAAGACTCCTTACCTGAGAGTGAAAGATGCTGTTCGCTGGGGTGCGAAGCCGACTGGCCTTCCACAGGGGACGGCCGGCCTCTATATTAAGCATAAGAGCGAGGCTCCTTGGCTGGAATTGTTACAAGGGATTGAGGATGGAGTTCTCATTCTATCAGTTCTTGGGTTACATACCCAGGATTCAGTTTCTGGTTCATATTCCTTAAGTGCACCCCATAGCTTAAGAATTTTAAAGGGTCGAATCGTAGGAAAAACAGATGTTAAACTATCGGGTAACTTTTTGGCTGATTTAGCTGCTGCAACAACAAAGACGGCATTGTCAGAACTTGATAATTATCCGTATTTAATGATCAGAACCGGAGTACAGAATCTATAAGAGATAGAGGGGAGTTAGTAATGTTAGATTTGCATGTGCATCTTCTCGGGCATAATGATCGAGAGGCTAGCCGGGAAACTATTGCGGCTTTTTTAGATGAAGCCACTCGGCGAGGATTAAAAGAGATTGGGTTTGCGGATCATGATTATTATTGGGATCAAATGAACTTCCCCATGATCCGTCAGGTTGCTGAGGACTACCCTCATTTGGCTGTCAGAATTGGATTGGAAGCTGAATATCGTCCCCATGAAGAAGGAAGGATTAAGAACTTAATAGAGCAGTTTCCTTTTGATTTTATTATTGGATCAGTGCATGAATTTGATGGCTGGGTTTTTGATATTCCTGAAGAAGAACACATGCATTGGAAGAAAGATGTTGATCAGTTTTATAGCAGATATTTTGAAGTTGTGACACTTGCCGCTAAGAGTGGATTGTTTACAACGATTGGACACTTTGATCTCATAAAAATATTTGGAGCAAGGCCTTCCAAGGATATTTTGGCACTGGCTGATGAAGCCTTAACAGTGGTCGCTGAGCAGGGGTTAGTATTGGAAGTTAATACAAATGGAAGGTATAAACCAGTCCAGGAGTTTTACCCGGAAAGACGTCTCATAGAGGATATTCACCGGCGCGGGATTGAGTTTACTTTAGGTTCAGATGCGCATTGTGCTGGAAATGTAGGACGAGATCTATCTGAAGCAAGTCAGCTACTACATGAGGTCGGCGTGAAATCCCTTGTTGGGTTTTCCAGACTAGATAAAATAAGTTATTCCCTGGATTAGGGGGGAACACTTTGGAAAATATACTTGATGAGAAATGGTTCATTGAGGAAACGGCTGCCCAGGCTTTAGTGGAGATATTGAATAGTAAGTATGGAAAAAACTATATAATCTTTGATCATAGGGATCGGCCGGATATTGTCATCGAAAATCAAACAGATGGGACACGTCTTGGAGTAGAGGTTACTCACTTGTTCTATGATTCAGATGAAGCTCGTTATGTTTTCGGACGATCTAACGAACGTCATAATCCTCCGGCTCCCGAATACCTTGAAGGGTATGTACGAAGGCTAAATGCTTTGTTACAACAAAAGAGCGAGAAGGCTAAAGGATACAATCATGATTATCCTTTAGCCCTCTTAATTAGGGTGGTTTCGCCACTTTTTCACATGTGTAATTTCAAGGTATATCGGTCCGGAATTATTGTGCCTCCTTCTGATTTTCAGTACATTTGGCTGCTTTTCTATGACTTTGTCGAGAGGCAATGGACTTTGCTAAAACAATTGCGCTGATAATTGGATAGACTTCACATTCCGGTGCAACACTAAGTATATGGTTAAGCCGGTTTGTGAAGGAGTCGAGAAAAATGCCTTGGATAGAAATTGCCCTTTCTCCCCGCTCGGAATGGAATGAAGACGGCCTTAAGGATTGGGCATTAGCCCTTGGGGCCTTCCTTAATGAGAAAGGGACTGAGCTAGATCCACAAATTCGTATGTTGCCGGGGTATAATGTCGTTCAGCTAGGAGAGACGGGAATTGGAGATCTGACTCTTAGCAGTACTGAGCGGCTTGTTATTTTAAAGGGACTGTCCTTGAATAGAAATGTAGAATCTGACTTTGCACGGTTTGTTGTTCGGTTTGCTTTACAAATGGGAGCGTTAGGGGTTTGTGTCTCCAGTTCGGATTTCTCCGATAAGAGTTTTTGGCGTAAACTTGGTGGGGTTATCCGACCGGATCCTGTCCCTTTAGAGGGATCAATTTGTGGTGAAAAAGTAGGTGTTAAACAACTTTTTAAATTCGGCTTGTTAGTCACCTATAAAGATGAACCAATGCTTTGCTTGGAACCGATAGCCTGTAATGCTCATTCCCCCGGCATAGTAAGTCTTGCCCAACGCAGGTTGGAAAAAATGTATGGAGGGAGTCCGATTGGATTTACCAGCCGAATGGCTGCCCATTGTCCATGGATTATTTCCAAAGTACAATGGACAGACTTATTGTCATTCAGTCGCTTGAAGGCTTTTGAAATATTAGCGGAGATTGTGAATAAGAATCAATAAGAACAACTTATGCAACAATCTAATAGTTCGAGAAATTGTCCATCCTGGACGGGACTCTAGTCAGTGTCGGGCAAGTCTATATTTGTCTCTTGTGGTAAAATTATATATAATGAGATATTAAAGTTTGGGCTAAGGGGTTTTAACAAACTAATTATATTACTACATAGAAGCTAGTTACAGAGGAGTGGGAAGGGATATGGCTACTACTGATTTGGCACACGAATTAGCTCGTACTCTAAAAGAATCGGATCAATTCAAGCACTTTCTTAAATCAAAGGAAAAGGTTATGAGTGATGCTAATAACCATAAGATGGTTCGAGAATTTCAATTGAAACAATGGGAGATCCGTGAAGCCCAAATGTTAGAGCAAGAAATCAGCGAGGAAAAACAGCAAGAACTGGAACGCTTATACAGTTTGGTAAGCATAAACCCAACTGCACGAGAGTATTTAGAAGCTGAATTTGAAGTGTCTTGTATGGTAAATGATATTCAGAAAATTATTGGGGAGGCCATTCAAGATGCAATGCCGATAGGTTTTGAAGAAATGAATTCCTGAATTTAGGGAATTATACAGCACTCTTCGGCATTACAGGTCTTCTTATTTCAGGTTAATTAAAAGAGGTGCAATTAGTGAAAATCGGAATGGTATGTTACCCGAGTTATGGGGGAAGCGGTGTTGTTGCAACTGAACTCGGGTATGCACTGGGCGAACGAGGGCATGAAGTTCATTTTATTTCTTCGGCTCGCCCCTTTCGTTTGCGTCGCTTTCATGAGAAACTCTTTTATCATGAGGTGACAGATGTAAGTTATCCAGTGTTCAAATATCCGCCCTACACTTTGTTGCTTGCTAATAAAATCGTAGAAGTAGCTAATTATGTAGGGCTGGATTTAATCCATGCCCATTATGCTATTCCCCATAGTATTAGCGCATATTTGGCAAAACAAATGATGACTAAGCCTATTCCGTTAGTTACAACACTGCATGGAACAGATGTTACTTTAGTAGGTGCCTATGAAGAGTTTAAGCTTTTAACCTGCTTAGCGCTTAAGGTTAGTGACCGTATTACAGCTGTTTCAAATTCCCTGGCAAGAGAAACCGCAGCTGCCTTTGAGTCGCTGGATCAGGAAATAGAGTTTATTCCCAATTTTATCGATCCATCGATGTACCTGCCCAAAGGGGGATTAATGTCTAAATGCAAAGAGCACTTTGCTCCCTTTGGTGAGAAGATTTTAACTCATATCTCAAATTTTAGAGAAGTCAAAAGGGTTGTAGATGTGGTTAAAATATTTGATCTGGTTGAAAAGGCTATTCCTAGCCGCCTCTTACTTGTGGGAGATGGTCCTGAAATGGTTAAGGTAGAACGGGAAGTCACTAAACGTGGACTTGAGAAAAAAGTACAGTTTCTAGGCAAACAAGAAACTGTACAGGATATTTTGCAGATGACCGATGTATTCATTCTCCCCTCAGAACAAGAGAGTTTTGGACTGGTAGCCTTAGAGGCGATGGCCTGTGGAGTTCCGGTGGTTGCTAGCAGGGTAGGAGGGTTGCCGGAAGTCATAAAAGATGGTGAAACGGGTTATCTCGCTGATGTAGGAGATATTTATGGAATGAGTGAGGCTGTGCTTAAACTATTAACTGATTGCTCAAGATATAAAAGCTTTTCCGAGCAAGCAGCAAATTGGGCAAGAGAAGCCTTTCCCATTGACCGAGCAGTGAGAAGGTATGAGGCAGTTTATGAAAGTGTTATTCAAGAACGAGTTCATTTGTATTAATTCCAGCTAGAGTTTCGAACTACGAACAACGAATATCGGACTACGATACGGGGGTGGGGTAAATGCCGGAGGGAAGGACCTTAGATCTATTTGAGAAAGAGTTAGATACTATCGGCTATATTACCGAACGGGATGATAGAATTGCGCTTACTGCCTTTTTAGCGACTGAGCTGGGAAAACCACTTTTGATTTCCGGACCTGCTGGGGTAGGGAAAACGGAAATTGCGAAAGTGTTAAGCCAAGTATTAGATGCTCCTCTAATTCGTCTTCAATGTTATGAAGGTCTAGATGAGACAAAAGCACTTTACGAATGGAATTATCAACGGCAGCTTTTGAAGATACAGATGGGTCGGGAACATCTTCAAGAAGCTGACCTCTTCTCAACAGAATATCTGCTTCCTCGCCCGTTACTGCAGGCACTTTTAAGTGAAAAGCGATGTGTACTCCTTATTGATGAAATTGATAAGACAGATTCAGAATTTGAGGCCTTTCTCTTCGAGCTCCTTGGAGAGTTCCAAGTGACAATACCAGAAATGGGAACTATTAAAGCCAAGGAACGTCCTATGGTGGTATTAACTTCAAATGGAGAAAGAGAGCTTTCTGATGGCTTGAAGCGACGATGTATTTTCCTCCACGTAGAGCCGCCCTCAGTTAACAAGGAAGTTCGAATTCTGAGGGCAAAAGTCCCGGATTTGCCGGAACGATTAGCCCTGGAAGTAGCACGAGCTGTTAATGTGCTGCGGGAACGACTCTCTCTCAATAAAACCCCTTCTGTATCAGAAACAATGGACTGGGCAAAGGCTCTGCTCGTAATGGGTAAGACGGGACTGGATCCGGCCTGGGTCGAAGCTACATTAACCTTGCTGCTTAAGAGTCAGGATGATGTAGAGCTATTTTATCAAGAGATGGGAGCAGAACGCCTTCTTTTTGAGTCTGGGAAAATAGCACAAGGAGAACGGAATGTGCATGGACACCAACATCGATAGGAAGGTCAGTGAATTAGATAAGTACTTAGTGGAATTTGCACAGTTATTGAGAACGGTAGGGCTTAAAATAAGCCCTTCTGAAATCTTTGATGCGGCAGAAGGTTTGTCCCTTATCGGTTTAGTGGATCGAGATAGAGTTGAGAGCATTTTACAAGCGACCATGGTTAAGGATGTTAGGAATATCTCCGCTTTCAGAGAAACCTTTCGGGCTTATTTTGCTACTCAAGAACAAAAAGAGGCTTGGAATAAGGAGGCTGCTCAAAAAGCTGACCAATGGAACGAGCAGATTGAAAGTACTTATCAAGATCTGCGTTTTCAAGACAATGAATTGGATATTACTGAAGAGCAGCGAGCAGTGTATGCAAGTATGCCTGAAAAGGATAAACAACGCTTGCGAGATTTCTTGGAAAAATCTTCGAATGGAACTCGTGGCGGAATGCCTCTGGATCATTCCTATCAACCTATGGTGGAACGGGTTCTCCGCGGATCTTTAGAGTATTGGCGCAGGAAATTAAATGAAGATGAACCAATACTTTCCCCGGGGTCAACGAATGGAATTCTCTCTGAGGTGGAAAGAGCACTACGTGACCGCGAGGTTGAGGTCATAAGTCGGGACTTAAAGAAGATCTCTCCTGAAGAATGGCCGGAGGTTGTTCGCTTAATTAGGCGTCTTAGCCAACGACTTGCCAATCAAGTGACTCGTCGCTATCGAGCCGCCCGTCGCCGGGGAGGCCTGGATATGCGCTTGACTCTGCGCAAGAATTTAAGATATGGCGGGGTATTGATTGACCGTAGTTATCGGAACCGCCGTAAGGGACGCCTCAGGATTGTGTTACTCTGTGACATCTCCGGGTCTATGTTGAAATATAGTGAGTTTATCTGGCAATTTGTTTATGGACTTTCGAATGTTGTTAGCGGAATTAAAACATTTGCCTTTGGGGAAATGTTAGTACCCTTAAACCAGAAGTTTAAAAAAGGTCAGACATTTGAAACAATGGTGAAAGATGCTCTCTCCATGTCCGGGAAAGAATGGGGAGGAGGGACTAATCTTGCTAATGCCTTAGAAGCTCTGCACAGGCATAATTCAGATGTGTTTTCAAAGCAAACCCTGCTGCTGATTGTTAGTGATGCTCAGACACTTGAAGGGGAAAAGGCAGCAGAGTTATTGAGTTGGGCCAATAGAAAGGTTCGTAAAGTTCTATGGTTAAATACTCTTCCGGAGCGGCGTTGGTCAGAAACTCCTTATGTTAAAGCCTTTCTTCCTTTCTGCCAAATGTACGAGTGTTACACTCTAGGGCATTTGACTCAGATCTTAAACAAGCAATTTTAATTTGCTTGTTTATTTTTTTATAAAACGGAGCATACTATAACTAAATTACTTGTACAGAAACGCACAAACGTGTGAGGGGGTAAAATTTTATGTTGGAAAAGTGTCGTGCTTGTGGATTTGAACATGAAGATCTAGGACATATTCTTTTTCGAAGAAATCATGTAAGTAATAGGGTGCTCCCCTATTGTTCCCATTGTCTAAGGAGACTTTATCAAGTACCTTACAGACCGGGGCGTGATCTATAACTACCGAATGTAACGAATGAATAATTTAACTTATTATGTGATAACCTAATAGTTTTTAGCTTGCCTTTTCTCTATGGCTTTGGTATATTGATTCTGAAGTTCGGAGAAGAGGGGATGTTGGGTATGGCATACGTTATTAGCTCGGAATGCATAAGTTGCGGTGCTTGTGAAGGAGAATGTACAGTATCTGCTATTAGCGAAGGTGACGGTCAATACGTTATCAATGCAGAGCTTTGCATTGATTGCGGTTCTTGCGCCACTGTCTGTCCAGTAGAAGCACCAAATCCTGCTTAAAAATTTAGTTTGAATGGCATAAAAAAAGAGAGTTAGAACTCTCTTTTTTTATGCCATTTTTTAGATGTTATTCTTGTAAACAGAGATGTGTGAATACTTGAGCGAAGTGTTTTTTAAGCATGTGCCTGATCATGAAACTTGATAGTTGACAAATTTATTATATTGACTTAAAATCTAATTAAAAATGATTACAAATACTGAGGAAAGAGGATAGGGACATGAATGCAATTGGAATTCTTAAGCAATTGAAAGATAAAGGTGTCCGTTTTACACCACAGAGACAGGCAATTTTGGAGTTCTTGCTTGAAACACGGTCCCATCCCACGGCCGATGAAATTTACCATCATGTCAAGGCAAAATTTCCTGGGGTAAGCTTAGGTACGATTTATAATACTTTAAACATGTTAAAAGAGCATGGACACCTGTTGGAGTTGTCATATGGGGATATGGCCAGTCGTTTCGATGGCAACCCCAATAATCACTATCATATTGTGTGTTCAAAGTGTGGTAAGGTAGCTGATTTCCATGGACCTCTGATTAATATGGAACAAGAAGTAATGGAGAAATCCGGATTTCTAATATTAGGACACCGCATGGAGTTTTATGGTGTCTGTCCGGAATGCCGGAGTAATGAGCAGCTGAATTAAAAAGCAAGTTTAATTTCTAGGGAAACTCATTTTTGGAAATTGGTCCTCTGGTTGGACTAGTTTACTAAATGAGTTTTTTTTATTGTTAGCAAGGGTTTTGTTGATTTTTCACGAATATGTCAAAGTATCATCGGATTGAAAAGTGCTACAAGAAGGGGCTTGTTATATGTTTAATCGTCGCTTCATAGTTTTTGTGATTTTATGGGTAGTAACGTTAGGCGTTCTTTGGTGGAATTGGCAGAGTTCAGAAGGAGATTCTCTTTATGCCGGCCAGAGTGCAATTAGTGCCTCACGTTATACTCAAAACTTAAATGGAAGTTGGAATCAGTTCTCGTCTTTACGTCAGGCTTGGACTACAGAATCAGAACCTTCCGAGGGTAAATACAGTAAATTTTTTCTAACTAAAGGACGTCCGTTGGTTCTTCCGTCTAGCGCAAGATTCTCCGTAGTTACTAAACGGTTAAAAATCCCAGGTGAGTGGAGCTCCCGGACAATGGTACTTACCTTTAATGGGGTACAAGGTCATGCCAATGTATACTTAAATGGAATCTCAAGCAGTGAAAAAATAGGTGAATTTGAAGGCAGTGGTGGAAGTGACGAGTTGGAAATTTTACCTAAAGCCTTTCGTTATGGAGAAGACAACATTCTCTTAGTTGAGCTTACTGGAAGTGCCGGGCAGCGTTCCGGTTTGTTAGGCTCCCCTTGGCCAAAATCCGGGTATATTAAAGGTGATATTCGTTTGGACGCCGTTGTGGAAACGACCATAATGTTGCCGCAAGTAAAGATTGAATGGCTCGAGTCTACTGCTCAAATAACAGTGGCAACAGATTTGCTGCACCGTGGTTTTTCTCCGGAAGGGCCATGGACAGTATATGGGGTTATCTCTGATGGATCTGCTGGGTTAGCAGAGCAAACACTTGTTGTGGAAACCCAAGAAAGTCCGGATCGTCAACCGGTTACCTTAACATTCCTATTGCCTGATGCCCGTCGCTGGACGCTGGAAGACCCTTACCTCTATCAACTACATCTAAAGGTTACGAACAGTAAGGGTGATGTTGACGATTTATCCTTGCCTTTAGGTTTAAGCGCGGTTTCCTTTGAATCTGGGAATTGGAAATTAAATGGTCAGGAACTATTGATTTCGGGAGAAGCATTAACTCCTCAGAAGGAAAGCCGTCTTCGTAATTCCGGGGAGGTAGAGTCATGGTTAATATCTAAACGTCAAGAAGGAAAAAACCTTGTTTATTTCATTGGACAAGTTCCGGATGAACTTTGGCTGCAAACTGCAGACAGAGTAGGTATCGGGATATGGGCTGAGCTACCTGTGGAGTTAGTTCCGTCTAAGAGACTTCCTCAAGCAGATGATTTTCGAAGCCTAATCGCAGAAAAGCGGCTTCACCCTTCTCTTTGGGCATGGACAGTGGGAAAAGGTTTAGACTCTAGTGATTCTGCGAATATGTACTTGCAACACGCAGAGCAAGAAGTAGAGCCTAGTTTGGCTTTTGCGCTGACTTTATCAGATTTTCACACAGGGCTTTCAGAAGAGCAATCGACTTTAATTGAAGGAGCTTCGATTAAGGGAACCTGGGGAACTGTAGCGGTGGAAACTCCTTTGACCCCAAGTGTCAAATGGGATAAAGAACAAATCTTTGCTGGATTCTGGGCTCTGCTTATGGTTTTTCTGGGATGGATGAATATTCGATCAGCAACTTGGCGTTATAAAGAGATCGGGAATAATAAGCCCAAGCGTCGTCTGCGCAATGCTTGGTTCTGGAATGGACTATTCTTTTTAGCTCGCATTTCTATGGTAGCAGGGCTATTCACCTCTGGATTATTTCGTATTCCTCTGAACGTTAGCCCATGGCTTTCTCACTTATGGCCTGGTATGCAGTTATTACAGTCTCAATCCCCTTGGTTAATATGGGCTGTATTAGTTGGTCTATTTATTCTTATTCGATTGCTCCAAATTGGAGTGGTTGTTCCGCATTTACCGGAGAAGCCTAACGAAGCTGGTCTTATTTTTTGGTTGGAAAGACGTTATCGTTGGGCGGTATTTATTGCCATTGCCTGGGCTCTGGTCCCTTGGGGAGTTCCATTTTATGCACCTGTGGTTGGCTATATCCTGTTGGGATTCCTGTTTGCTCCTATTCGGGCTCATGATATTCACCGGATTGGGGGGAGGTATTTACCCTTTTTATGGGTTCCCGGGATTATTGCTGGAGCAGTTTTTGTGTGGGGATCGTTTTACATATCAGATTGGGTTTTTATTTGGAACATGATCCAACCGCTTACTCATACTATAGTTGAACAATTATATGAGCTGATAAAATGATCCATATTCTTAAATACCCGATATAACACTCTAAAATTCGAGGCTGTATTAAATTAAGCTAGATGGGGAGGTTAGGATATGAATAGAAATAATTTCAAACCTCATTTTTTAACCACAGGAGTTGGAAGTGTTCCTCAAACAAATAGTGAAGAGGCCTTAGATTTGATATGGAAGAATGTCCCTCTGGCGCCTCATTGGCCTCAACTCCCTAATTCCGGAGCAGAAAGCTCATTTATTGGGCAATACCTCAATGTTTTAATAGAAACAGGAATTATTGGTGATATTAAAAATCCAAAGTTTTTAATTGAAGAAACGGACTGGGTAGAGCGAATGACCGGGTTTTTCTCTCTGTATTTAGAGGGAATTGAGGGATCCGATAATGCTTTAGGTCGCTTTGGCTTTAGTTTGCAAGGTGGAGAAGGGTTTGAAGCTTTCTGCCTTAATCTCGAAAATCATGGAACAAGGGACGCTAAGTTTTTAAAAGGACAACTAAGTGGACCCCTTACGTTAGGTATGCAAATCACGGATAAAAATAGAAGATCCAGCTATTATGATGAAACTCTTCGTGATATCTTGGTTAAGACTCTTACATTACATGCCGAGTGGCAGACCAAGCGACTGAGCAAGTTCGAATTGCCAGTAATTATGATGGTCGATGACCCCGGACTCTATGGTGTAGGTGCCTCCTCCTATATAACCCTAAACAGAGAGGAACTAATAACAGAGTTAAACTCGATTTTTGAGGGAATTATTCGTCAAAAAGGGATCCCCGGCGTCCATGTTTGTGCAGGAATGGATTGGACGCTTCTTTTTGACTCTAAAGCCCAGATTGTGAATTTTGATGCCTATGCTTATTTACAGAGTATGATGGTTTTAGCTGAGCCTCTTAACAAGTTTTTATTACGTGGTGGCATCCTCTCCTGGGGAATTGTCCCTACAAATCAAGATGCTTGGGAAGAAACTGCTCATGGTCTAATACATCGTTTGGAAAACAATATTGCTGCGCTTGTAGAACGTGGCGTTGATGAAAACCTCTTGCGCCAGCAAAGTATGTTAACGCCAAGTTGTGGGACCGGTACTCTTCAGAAAGATCTTTCAGAACACATTTATCAGCTTTTGTCGGAAGTTGGAAGTGCTATGAGGGGAACGGTGTAAATAACTTTGTAATCACGACTCGGATTTATAGTGTAGAAATGTATAAAAATGAGTTCGGTGCTTCGCATCTTTACTTATTGTATAAACCGACAAAAATACTATATAATAAAACCGAGTGTTTTTATAAGAAATGCAAAGGAGGAATTTTATTGTTAACTAAAGAGATGACAGTAGGCCAAGTTCTTCGCCAATATCCGCAAACTGTTCAAGTTTTTTTAGAACTTGGGATGCACTGTTTAGGATGTCCTTCTTCAACAATGGAGAGCATTGAAGGTGCGGCGTTAACTCATGGGAAAAATCCGGATGATTTAATTGAAAAGCTTAATAAGGCGATTACTGAGGTATAGAAAATCTATATTTGAAGTTAAACTAATATTGTTAGTTATGTAGGGGCTGTGCAAACGAACTAAAGGTTCGTAAGCATCAGCCCCTTTATAGATGGAGTAGACTTTTGATAAAGGTGTTTTACCCAGTAAATACAAACTTCGAGTTCAAGAATATCCTTTGTGGTATTTTTATTCTCTTAGAAACTGCTATTAACTTGTATTTTAAGTACAAGTTTTTAGCTAAATTGGGTGTAAAGTTAGAATTTGATTCGGGCACTATTATGGCTTGGGTTTTAAATTATATGATTTTAAAAAAACAAATAGTTTAGCAAGGTACAAACACATTATGGGTTTACTACCATATATTGTTATTAGTTAAAGGCAAGAATCAATTGTTGAGAAGCAAGCTGGTTAACGATAAAGGAGGAAAATAATATGGAATTACGTTCCGTTGCTTATAACCCAACTCTTACACCGGGAATGCAAGGTATGCAAGGAATGCAAGGTATGCAAGGAATGCAAGGAATGCAAGGAATGCAAGGTATGGGAGGAATGCAAGGCATGGAAGGCATGCAAGGTATGGAAGGCATGCAAGGTATGGAAGGAATGCAAGGTATGGAAGGAATGCAAGGCATGGGAGGAATGCAAGGTATGGGAGGAATGCAAGGTATGGGAGGAATGCAAGGTATGGGAGGAATGCAAGGAATGCAAGGCATGCAAGGCATGGGAGGAATGCAGGGAATGCCAGGTATGTATGGTATGATGCATGGAGCTCCTGGCATGTATCCCCCAGGAGGATTTGTAAATCTAGATGTTGATTTAGATCCGGGCTTTGTTTCCCTTGACCTTGACGGGCCAAGACCGTGCTCACCTTGTGGTACCCCTGTGATGGAGCATCATCATCAACAACATGAATATCATCAACATCATCCTAAGCGTCCTTGCCCACCAATGCCTACACCTACCCCTTCAAATGAAGTGTATGTGGTAAAAAAAGGCGATTCTGTCTGGAAAATTGCTCAACGCTATGGCACAACAATGCAGGCCATTATACTAGCTAATGATCTTCGCAACCCCGATCTTATCTATCCTGGGCAAATCCTAATAATACCCGTTACTTCAGGAGAGTTTTTCGGTTAAACCGTAAGAGTAGAGAATAATCTTGAAAGGATCTAAATCCTGAGCTAAACTCGGGGTTTAGGTCCTTTCCTAATATATAGTCTGTGGACAGAGGAACCTAGGACATTCTTGAACTGAACAGAGTCCCTGCGCATACGATCAAATTGAGCTGGACATATTGTTTACAGATTCCTGTTCGGCTTTAGACTGAACATCTTTGCAGGTAAAACGTCCCCCGAAATAGAATTAGTTGAAAACTATAGGGAAGGAGAGGAAAGACGTGGCTTATAAAGTTGGCGTCCTCGGAGGAGGTCCTGGAGGATATGTATGTGCGTTAAAAGCTGCTCAATTAGGTATGTCAGTAGTTCTCATCGAGGGTGAACAATTAGGTGGTACTTGTTTGAACCGAGGGTGTATTCCTACGAAGGCTCTCGTTAAGAGTGCTGATTTATGGCGGGAAATTGGACGCGCTTCGGAATTTGGTTTGCATGTTGGTGACAAAAGAGTCGATTATCAGGCTGTAGTTGCTCGAAAAGAACAAGTTGTCAACTCTCTAGTTGGCGGTGTGGAGAAATTAATGAAAGCCGCAAATATTCGTGTTATCAAGGGATGGGGCGAATTTAAACAATTAGGACATATTTCCGTAACGACAGTGAATGGTGAGGAAGATTTAGAGGTAGAGAACCTTGTGCTGGCAACAGGATCTACCCCTGTACGAATACCCATTCCGGGAGCTGATCTTCCAGGGGTAGTAACCAGTGATGAGATTCTCGACCTTACTTATATGCCTAAAAGTCTTGTTATTATCGGAGGAGGAGTTATTGGTTTAGAATTTGCTTCGATCTATCAAGCCTTTGGGGTAAAAGTAAGTGTTGTGGAAATGCTTCCGAGTCTGTTACCAACTATTGATGAGGAAATTCCAAAGCGAATAACCCCATTACTAAAACGTAATGGAATCGATATTTTTACAAAAACATTAGTCAAGCAGATTAGTCAAGCAGGTGAGAGTCTTCTAGTTCAGATTGAAGATGCTAAAGGAGTTAAAGAAATTTCCACTGATTGCGTTCTATTGTCAACTGGCCGCAGGCCAAATCTGAGAGGAATCGATATAAATGGATTGGGTTTAGAGATTGACAAGGGAGCCATTAAGGTGAACTCTAAAATGCAAACCAATCTTCCTAATGTTTATGCAATCGGGGATGTCGTAGGGGGAATTATGTTAGCCCATGTTGCCTCTGCTGAAGGAATAATTGCTGTGGAACAGATTGCCGGTCATTCCGTGGAGATGAGTTATCGAGCCATACCCAGTGCGATTTTCACACATCCTGAAATTGCCACGGTTGGGCTTTCTGAGCAGGAGCTTAAAGCATCAGGAGTCGATTATCGAGTCAGTAAATTTCCGTTTTCAGCCAATGGCAAGGCCTTAGCCTTAGGTGAAAGCATTGGACTCGTCAAAATTTTGGCAAATCATGAAGGAGTGGTTGTTGGGGCCAGCATCATGGGGCCGCAGGCGAGCACGTTAATTTCTGAATTAGTAATAGCCATTGAAAAAGGGCTTCTCGCAGAGGATCTAGCACGAACAGTTCATGCCCACCCTACATTGCCTGAAGCTGTAATGGAAGCAGCCCACGGAATACTCGGAAAACCACTGCATCTTGCTTAACAGCTGAAGTGAACTAGTTCAGCTAAAGCCGAACATCGAGACTTCCATGTGTCTAACTCCGTCGAAGTAGAATTAAGGAACTCTAATTAGAAGAAGTGGAAGTCTCGGAATTCATCGATTAACTACTTTTGAAGTAACCTTAAGCTTTATCCCAATCAATTTTTCACTCTTAGTCCTTAGTCTTTTTAATGCTTTATTAAAGTATTGAAAAGACTTTTGTTTTTTACTGCTTTAGGTCTAAGGCCTACTTATTTCGAAATAAACTAGGACCTTCCTCCTGTTTTTTTATTTTTTATTCTAAAAAGAGAATTCTTTAGCAGGATTATCTTTACGAATGGAGAATAGTGGGATAAAGTGGGGTGAAGTGGGGTAGAAAACCACTGCAGTGGGGTGAGCACTATGTTTATGGGGGAATACATTCATACGATTGACGGAAAAGGACGGTTGATTATACCTGTCAAGTTTCGTGAAGCCCTAGGTGAACAATTTATTGTGACCAAGGGCTTAGATCACTGTTTGTTCGTTTACCCTCGTTCAGAGTGGGAGACCTTAGAAAAAAAGCTGCGTGAGTTACCATTTACTCAACCGGATGTAAGAGCTTTTGTCCGTTTCTTTTTTTCTGGGGCAACAGAATGTGAACTTGATAAGCAAGGGAGGATTCTATTACCAGCTAATCTGCGCGATTATGCGCAATTAGAGAAAGATCTGGTTCTGGTAGGTGTGTCAAGTCGAGTCGAGATTTGGAGCCAGAAACTTTGGACAGAATACAGTCAGCAAGCAGAAAGTGCCTATGCCAGCGCTGCTGAATCTCTAGTCCAGCTCGGAATATAGAAAGGAACGGATTAACTTGGATTTTCATCATGTTACAGTGTTATTAGAAGAAACCGTGAATTTAGTCGTTTCAAATCCCTCGGGTAGATATGTTGATTGCACCTTAGGAGGTGCCGGACATAGTAAAATGATTTTATCAAAGCTTGGAGCGTCCGGAAAATTGATCTGTTTTGATCAGGATATACAGGCTATTCGTAATGCCAAAGATATTCTTGGTAAGGATGAACGGGTTACCTTAATCAATCGGAACTTTGAGTCGTTAGAGGAAACTTTAGGAGAATTGAACTTGCTTCCCGTCGATGGAATCATCTTTGATTTAGGAGTTTCGTCACCTCAACTTGATGAAGCTGAACGGGGGTTTAGTTATATGCAAGATGCCCCCTTAGATATGCGTATGGATTCTTCAGGTCAATTAAGTGCTCGGGAAATTGTGAATTTATGGACTGAAGAGGATTTAGCTCAACTCATTTGGGACTATGGAGAGGAAAAATGGGCAAAACGGATAGCCCAGTTTATAACTCAAGCGCGCAGAGAAAAGCCTCTTGAAACCACAGGAGATTTAGTGCAGGCAATTAAAGCTGCGGTTCCGGCCGCAGTTCGTCGAAGTGGACCTCATCCCGCAAAACGTACTTTTCAGGCCATACGAATTGTAGTCAATGATGAACTGGGAGTCTTAGATCGTGGGTTAGATCAGGCCCTGAACTGTCTGGGCCAGGGTGGCAGAGTAGGGGTAATAACCTTTCATTCCCTTGAAGACCGCATCGTCAAAGAGAGAATGAAATCCTGGCTGGGAAGGTGCACGTGTCCGCCGGAGTTACCGATCTGCCGGTGCAATGCAAAAACCAAAGCTAAGGTAATAACCAAAAAGCCACTTCTACCCAGCCAAGAAGAAGTGGAGCAAAATCCTAGGTCAAGAAGTGCAAAATTACGGGTTGCCGAAAAAATATAATGTCTAAAGCAATAGGAGGAGGAATACCCATGGTAGTGGCGCAAGAAAAGGTTGAGTGGCAGGAGGTTTTGACACAAACACATGCCGAGAATAATCCTCGACTTGTGAGAAAAGGGAAAGGATACTCTAAGATTAAAAGTATTGTAGTTTTGGCATTTGTTGTCGGAGTGACGGGTGCCATTGGAGCGGAAACTATTCATCTGACAGTAGTCCAAGGAGCTGAGATACGAACCCTAGAAAATGAAATTTCCGCAATCAAAACGAAGAATGATCTGCTTCAGATGGAAGCCGACAAACTTCGTTCAGTAGGACGGATTGAGAGTGTTGCCTTATCGATGGGTATGGAAAAACCTACGGGGAAAGTGTATATGGCAGGTGTAGTGCCTGCGGCTAAAAATGAACAGGGGGCTCCGCCGACCCAAGCGGTAACTCAAGCAGAGTCTAAACCCACTGCACTTCAACAATTCTCTCGAAAATTTACAAGCTTTTTTGCTTCTACACAACGTTAAGAGAAAGGCGCTTTGGGTACGCGGAGACCCCAGAAAGGTGGGGTGAGGGCTTATGAGTCCTTATGTCGTCATGCGTAAACGAATCGCTTTTCTTTTTTTGTGTGTTTGTGCCTTTTTAGTAGTGTTAATTGTTCGGTTAGGCTTCGTTCAACTAAGTCAGGGAGCCGATTTGCGAAAAAAGGCAGATGATTCTCATTTTCGTGGTGTTCCAGTAGCTCCCAAACGTGGAAATATTGAGGATCGCCAAGGAAATGTTCTAGCAATGAGTGTCAGTACAGAAACAGTGTATGCAGTTCCGGCGGAGGTTCGCCAATCCGGCCGTGCTAAAGAGATGGCCGCAACCTTAGCTCCGCTGCTTGGAAAATCGGCTCAAGAAATTGAAGGGCGGATTACAAAACGTTCAGCGCTGGAATACGTACAAAAGCGTGTAAGCCCTGAGGTTGCAGCACAAGTAAGGGCGTTAGAACTTCCTGGCATAGGAACTACGGAGGATAGTCAGCGATATTATCCCAATGGAAGTCTTGCAGCCCATATAATCGGGTATGCTGGAATTGACAATCAGGGTCTTGAAGGAATAGAGTTGACAAGGGAATCGGAGCTGAAGGGAATACCGGGAAGTATTCTCCAAGAATTTGGGGCTAATGGCATTCCTTTGCCTCAAGCGGAACATCAGTACCTGGCTCCCAAACAGGGAAACACTGTAAGATTAACCATTGATAAAAACATTCAGGCCTTTGCGGAACGGGAACTACAAAAGTTAATGACCGGTCAGGGGGTTAATATGAATGGGCAAGTGCCTAAGAACGCATCAATCCTGGTAATGGAACCTAATACAGGAGAGATGCTGGCCCTTGCTTCTGCACCGACCTTTGACCCTAATCGATATCAGGAGGCAGATCCCAGCACGAGACGTAATATTGCTATTCAGAATGGTTATGAGCCAGGATCTACCTTTAAAATCATTACTCTCGCTGCTGCTTTGGAAGAAAAGAAAATTAAGCTTAGCGAGCATTTTTTTGACAAGGGTGCCTATACGGTTTTGGGTAAAAATGTTCGTTGCTGGAAAGCAGGCGGACATGGTGATCAAACTTTTACGGAAGTGGCTGAAAATTCCTGTAATCCGGGTTTTATCGAAATGGGACAACGATTGGGAATGGATACTTTTTACAAGTATTTGCGAGATTTTGGCTTTGGAAAGAAGACCGGTATTGAGATGTCCGGAGAAGCCTTGGGGATTTTAGCAAATAAGAAAAAGGCCACAGCCTTAGATTTAGCGACCATGTCAATTGGTCAGACAAATAACGTTACCCCTATCCAATTACTAACGGCGGTTTCTGCGGTTGCTAATGGTGGGACCTTGATGAAGCCACAATTGGTAAAAGAGATTGTCGGTCCAAGCGGTAGGGTTGTAACACCCTTCAAAAAAGAAGAAATCAGGCGTATTATAAGTGAGGATACTTCTAAAATCGAACGTGAGGTCTTAGAATCTGTCGTAACAAATGGAACTGGGCGACGTTCCTTCCTGCCGGGATATCGTGTGGCGGGAAAAACAGGGACAGCACAAAAAGTGCAGAACGGTGGCTATATCCAAGGGGAATATGTTGCGTCTTTTATAGCATTTGCCCCTGCAGATGCACCCCGTCTGGCAATTTTATGTGTTATTGATGGCGTGCCCTTTTATGGTGGGGTTGTAGCATCTCCTGTTGTACAGACGGTCATGCTCGATTCGTTGAGATATCTGGGTGTTAAACCTGATCCTAAGGCACCTTTAACTCCCGGCAAACCTATGCCCGGGCTAGAGTTCTCACCTATTAAAAAAGCTGCAACGGTTCCTTCTGTTTTAGGTCTTCCTATAGGAGAAGCGCAAGATATTCTGACTAAGGCTGGATTTAAGACAATGACAGAGGGTGATGGAGCGGTGGTGTTAGACCAGATTCCTCACGGTGACTCACAGGTGGAAGCGGAATCTAATATTCTCCTCTATCTGGGGGCAGAGGCATCGACGCCTACGCTTAATCCCTGGTGGGAAGATGAAGATGAAGACATTGAAGCTATTCGCAGTCTGACAGGTCGTTTTCCTATTTCCGTCAGCCCATTAGGGCAGTAACTGAGAATATTTAGGTCTGTCGCAAGGCTTATTTGTCTATAATAATTATGGGAAGTTACAATCTGGTTTTACAAAGCATTCGAAAGGAAAGATGATGAATGCCTAGAGCGAATAAATCATTATTAGACATAATTGACGGTATTGAGATTCTGGAATCGTTAGGGAATTGTGAAGTCATCGTCCGTGGAATGTCAATGGATTCGAGGCACGTAGAGTCAGGGGATTTATATGCTTGTGTACCTGGTCTTCAGGTAGATGGTCATGATTTTGCGGCCAGTGCGGTTGCCTCCGGGGCTGTGGCTTTAGTTGTGGAACGGTTTTTACCACTAGATGTTCCTCAGATTAGAGTTTCAAGTGTGCGTCAAGTTATGGGAACGCTGGCAGCGATAATCTATGATCATCCGAGTGAGCAGCTTGAGCTAGTCGGTGTAACCGGTACAAACGGCAAAACTACCATTACTTATCTTATTGAGAAAATCGGGATAAAGCTCGGCAAGAAAGTTGGCTTAATAGGAACTTTAGGTGCTCGAATTAATGGGCGGGCCATTCCGGGGGAGAGGACAACTCCTGAGGCTATAGAGGTTCAGAAGCTTTTAGCGGAAATGGTTGCTGAAGGTGTGAATTTGGCTGTAATGGAGGTGTCATCTCACGCTTTGGTATTAGGACGGGTGGCCGGTTGCGAATTTGATGCAGGTATTTTTACGAATTTGACACAAGATCATCTGGATTATCATAAAACAATGGAGGACTATCTAGCGGCAAAATCCCTCTTGTTTTCTAATTTGAAAGGGACTAAGCAAGTAAAGAAAATTAGTATTTTAAACGGGGATGATCCGGTATTTAAGGAATTAAGCCAAGCTTCAATTGCTTCAGTTGTGAGCTATGGAATAAATAATATGGTTGATTATCGGGCAGTGAATGTAGAAGTAACCCCGGAGGGGGTGCGTTTCCAGGTTCAATTTAAGGGATCCGAACAAGAAGTTTGGTATGCGACCCCGGGGTATTTTAGTGTATATAATGCTTTAGCAGCCTTTGTCTGGGGAGTGGAGCGGGGCTATCCCCCGGCAACTGTTGCTGAGGCTCTTTCCGAAATAGCCGGAGTCCCCGGCCGCTTTGAAAGCGTTCGTCAAGGTCAGCCGTTTCAGGTTATCGTAGATTATGCCCATACCCCCGATGGCTTGGAGAATGTAGTAAGAACCGCTAAGAGCTTTACCAAAGGAAGACTTTTCACTGTCTTCGGTTGTGGAGGGGATCGTGATAGGACAAAACGGCCTTTGATGGGGGAGGTTGCTTCCAGGGGAAGTGACTTTTTGATTGTAACTTCAGATAATCCCCGAACGGAAGATCCGGATCAAATTATCCAAGAAATTCTAACCGGTGTTTCAGGAGTGGAGCATGTTGCTCTAGCAGACCGTCGGGAAGCAATTTGGAGTGCCTGTCGTCAAGCAAAACCGGGTGATACAATTTTGATTGCCGGTAAAGGGCATGAAACCTATCAGATCTTTGGCAAAGAGGTTCATCCCTTTGATGACCGAGAGGTAGCCCGTGAAGCTTTAAGGGGGCTTGGCTATGAGTAATTGGACTACTAAAGCAGTCGCCAAATTGGTCAAAGGAAATTTGTTTGGAGATCCTGATCTGAAGGTTCATGGATGTATCCTTGATAGTCGCCAAGCCCAAGGTGGAGAAATGTTTTTTGCATTACCGGGAGAGCGAGTAGATGGGCATGATTATATAGACGCTGCCTGGAATAATGGAGCCCTGCTGGTTATTGCAGATGAAGCCCGTTTTCGGGGAACGGGGGAGCCTAGGGTGCCGGAGGGCAAAGCTCTTTTGTTAGTAGAGTCTGTTTATAAGACGCTTCAAGATCTTGCTCAGTACTGGCGTAGGGAGCTTAAAGCTAAAGTTGTGGGTGTTACAGGAAGTAACGGCAAGACGACGACTAAGGACATGATTTATGCGGTCTTGTCTCAAGAGTTCCAAGTTTACCGGAATAAAGAAAATCATAACAACGAATTAGGACTTCCGATGACCATCTTAAACGCGCCCCTAGGGACAGAGGTATTAATTCTTGAAATGGGTATGCGTGGTTTGGGTGAGATTAAAGCTCTATGCGATATCGGAAAGCCGGATATTGGGGTAATAACGAATATTGGGACTACTCATTTGGAATTGCTGCTTACTCAGGAGCGAATTGCCCAGGCAAAATGGGAGTTAATTGACGCCTTGCCAGAGGGTGGAGTTGCAATTATCAATGCCGAGGATCAGTTTTCGGTAGAAAAGGCCCGAAAGGATCTGAAGCATCAGATTTCTTATTATGGTATTGAGGGATCCTTTGCCGACCCAATTATTAGAGGGGTACAGCTTAGGCCATGGGGAGAACTGGGAACGGCCTTCGATGTGCTTTATAAAGATCAGAGAGTAACAGCCAATCTCCCTTTGCCAGGCACTCATAATGTATTGGATGCCTTGGCTGCCTTAAATGTTGGGACGATGTTAGGAGTTTCTTTGGACAAAGGATGCACAGGGCTTAGTAAACTGGAATTATCAAGGATGAGGTTGGAAATTCGAAGAGGGGTTTCGGAAAGTGTCATAATTAATGATGTCTATAATGCCAATCCGGTTTCCATGCAGGCCTCTTTGCAAGTTCTCAAGGAGCGAGGTGTCGGTAATAGAACTCTGGCAATATTAGGTGAAATGTACGAATTGGGAATCTCCGCGGAATCAGGCCATCGAGAGGTTGGGCGAGCACTCTCAGATTTAGGAATCAATGAATTAATTACAGTGGGAAAATTGGCTGAAGAGATTGCTCAAGGGGCGCGATTGGCCGGTTTTCCGGAAAATCATATAACAGTGACCTATTCTCGTGAAGAGGCTGTTAAAGAGGCCTTAAGGCTGCTGGCTTTGGGACAGGGGACTTGGGTTCTGATTAAAGGTTCGCGAGGTATGCGAATGGAAGAGATTACGGCAAAACTGGAAAGATGAGAGTAAAGGATGGAATAGCACATGTCTGAGCGTTTGGTCTTGGCAGCAGGATTAGCCCTAATTATCACGTTGGTCCTGAGCCCTTTTTTGATACCGGTCTTGAGGGTTCTTAAGTTCGGTCAAAATGTACGCGATGATGGCCCTAAAAGACACCTAAAAAAGGCAGGAACCCCTACAATGGGTGGGATTATTTTTCTAGTAGGTATTATTGTCAGTGCTCTAGTTTCGGCAGAACAACCCACTTCTTTGGAAATGGTGACTTTGGTCGGAATCACCCTCGGTTTTGGATTAATTGGCTTCATTGATGATTTCATTAAAGTTGTAATGCATCGTTCTTTAGGGCTTAGAGCCTACCAAAAACTCATTGGACAGTTTGGCTTAGCATTTATTCTAATGTGGGTTTCTGTCAAGTGGCTAGGGCGAGGAACAGACGTTGCTATTCCCTTCACATCAGTACACCTAGAATTAAACTGGTTTTACTATGTATTGATTTCTCTGCTCATTGTGCTAATGACTAATGCGGTAAATCTTACCGATGGATTGGATGGATTAGCTGCCGGAAGTACAATGTTTGCAGGTGCCGCCTATGTGGTGATTGCTTTACTGGCTGCTATTCACGGGGTGGCTGTCTTGGCCCATGAGACGGATATGGCAGTATTTGCTGCGGCATTGGTGGGTGGAACACTGGGCTTTTTGCGCTTTAATACCTACCCGGCGCGGATCTTTATGGGAGATACCGGATCCTTAGCCCTAGGAGGTGCTTTAGCCAGCTTGGCGGTGCTAACTAAGAGTGAGTTAGTCTTGATAGTGATAGGTGGTTTGTTTGCAGTTGAGGCGCTCTCTGTAATTCTACAAGTTGCTTCTTTTCAAACAACAGGGAAACGGATTTTTCGTATGAGTCCCCTGCATCACCATTTCGAACTTGTTGGTTGGAGTGAATGGAAGGTAGTTATTGTTTTTTGGTCTGTCGCTTTGATTTGTGCCGTTCTTGGAATTATTGGCTATATGCCGACCCTGGGGTAGGGAGAGAGACTCAATAGATCTAAACTCACTTAGGAGGAACTTTTGTGGATAGAGAAAAAATGTTGTCTTTTATCTTGGATTCATACCCGTATCCGATTGTTTTTGTCGATTGTGAGCATGTTATCAGATACCTTAATAAAAGAGCAGAATATCATTACTATCAAGAACGTGGCTATCGAGATTTGATTGGGAAGTCTCTTTTTGAGTGCCATCAAAACCCTAAATCAGTGGAAATGATAAAATCCACTGTCGAAAAACTTAAGAACCACGCAAATGAGGTCTTCTTGCACGTTAATTACAGGAATGAGAGGGTTAATATTGTACCTGTAAGAGATGAGAAAGGGGATATGATCGGATATTTTGAGAGGTTCGAGATGAATATGCACAAATAGCGTCTAGAACTTGAAACGGAGGGTATATATTGTGGATTGGTTGAACAAACGCGCTTTGGTAATAGGGGCAGGTTTAAGTGGACAGGCGGCGGTTCGAAAACTTCAGAAGCTGGGAGCTGAGGTTTTCTTGACAGATAGTAAGTCGGCAGAACAGCTTGCTGGTATAGAGGATATCAGACTCGATACAAAACATTTGCTTTTAGGAGAAATGCCGGAATTTGCTGAGATTAATCCTGAGCTAATTGTTTTGTCACCGGGGGTTTCCCCTAAGCTCCCTTTAGTTCAAGAGGGACTTTCTCGCAATGTGACTTTGTGGAGTGAAGTAGAACTGGCTATGCATGACTGTCCCGCCCTTTGTGTTGGCGTAACCGGGACAAATGGTAAAACGACGACCACAACTCTTATAGGAGAATTGGCTAAGCTAACAGGTAAGCCTACAGTTGTTGCGGGGAATATTGGAGTTGCTTTAAGCGGGCAAGTAAACGGCTTAGGGGATAACAGTATTGTTGTGGCTGAAC
This sequence comes from Desulfosporosinus sp. HMP52, assembly GCF_000765145.1. Lineage (GTDB taxonomy): Bacteria > Bacillota > Desulfitobacteriia > Desulfitobacteriales > Desulfitobacteriaceae > Desulfosporosinus. The sequence continues at coordinate 97,239 of NZ_JMGA01000018.1, forward strand.
TATCTAGTTTTCAATTGGAATTTGTGGATAAACTTCATGTACATATAGGAGTTTTGTTAAATCTTACCCCTGATCATTTGGACAGGCATGGAACATTGGAAAACTACCTAGAGGCTAAGGCTCAAATTTTTAAAAACCAAACTCCTATGGATTTAGCAATCTTAAATTGGGATGACCCAAGAGTCAGAGAATTAGGGACAAAATTAAAAAGTCAAGTGATTTATTTCAGTCCCACTACTTTTTTGCAAGATGGAATCAGTCTATGGCATGATGATATTGTCTTTGCGGTTAAGGAAAAGAAGACGATGATTCCTATTATTTCGCGAAAGAATCTCCAATTACGCGGAGCTCACAATTTGGAAAATGTTATGGCATCTGCCGCTGCCGCAAGAGCATTCGGGCTTTCCTGGACTGAGATTTCAGAAGGACTTGCTCGGTTCAAGGGAGTTGAACATCGCCAAGAAGTTGTAGGGTCCTTTGCAGGGGTGCTTTTTGTAAATGATTCTAAAGGTACGAATACAGATGCGGCAACTAAAGCTTTGCAGGCTTTCGACGAGCCTTTGGTGTTAATTGCCGGAGGAAAAAATAAGGGACTTGATTTCCACGAATTTATGAAGGTTGTCCGAAAAAAGGTCAAAAGTTTAATTTTGCTGGGACAAGCGGCTGAGGAGATGGAACAGGCGGCTAAGGATGAGGGGGTTGAGAGGATTATAAGGGTTTCTACTTTCGAGGAAGGGGTAGAGAAAGCCATCTCTGAAGCAAAGCCTGGAGATGTCGTATTATTATCTCCTGCTTGTACAAGTTGGGATATGTTTAAGAATTATGAGCAAAGAGGGGAATTGTTTAAGGAGTTAGTGCGTAGGCATTATAGGGAACCCATTCAAAAATAAAAGGGGGATCTATTAATGCGAAAGTACCATCGACCGGATTTAGTCTTGTTAGGGGCAATTTTAGCTCTGTTAGCGATAGGTTTCGTTATGGTTTATAGTTCGAGTGCTGTTAGAGGCTATATTCAGTATGACGATCCTTATCACTATCTTAAGATGGAAATACTCTGGGTTACGATGGGGCTAGTAGCAATGTTTGTCAGCATGGTTATAGATTTGCGCTGGGTGCGAAAATATGCTAAGCCTGCACTTATTATGGCTATTGTCCTGCTGATTGCTGTTAAGATCCCGGGAATTGGGCGAAGGGTTAATGGAGCGGATCGATGGATTGGACTAGGGCCATTGTCTATTCAGCCTTCGGAAGTAATCAAGCTTTCCATGGTCTTGATGATGTCTCATGTTTTGGCGCTTAATCCTCATAAGATTGAGTCCTTCCGCAAAGGAGTTTTGCCCATCCTTGGTCTAATGGGAGTCATTGCCGGATTGATTATGCTTCAGCCTGATTTGGGGACGACATTAGTAATAGCTGCTACCACCTTTTTTATGTTAATTGCTGCGGGAGCCAAGACAAGTCACATTATGGCTTTGGCCGGAACAGGTTTAGGATTGGTGGTTGCTGCCATTGCAGCAGCACCCTACCGTATGAGACGTATTTTTGCATTTTTGGATCCGTGGGCAGATCCTTTGGGAAATGGATATCAGACCATTCAGGCGCTGTTAGCCTTGGGACCCGGAGGACTGTTTGGTTTAGGATTAGGGCAGAGCAGGCAAAAGTTTCTTTATCTGCCGGAAAATCATACGGACTTTATCTTCGCTATGATTGGTGAAGAACTCGGTTTTGTAGGGGCTTCTTTAGTGGTTTTGATTTTCTTCCTTTTTGCCTGGCGAGGCTTTCGGGTGGCAATGAGGGCTCCTGATCCATTCATGGGTTTCCTGGCGGTTGGATTAACTGCTATGGTATCTATTCAAGCAATGATCAATATGGGTGTTGTAAGCGGGGTATTGCCTGTTACGGGAATCACCTTACCGTTTATAAGCTATGGAGGAACTTCTTTGGTTTTCACTATGTTAGGTGTTGGAGTGTTGTTGAATATTTCCAGGGAAGTAAGATAGTGAACTTGAGGCAGGATGTTCGGGGCTCACAATAGTCTCCAGTGGAGAAAGGGGTATGGATGGTGCGCGTTATTTTGACCGGTGGTGGAACAGGTGGGCATATTTATCCGGCATTAGCTATTGCCAAAGGTTTGTTGGCACGTGATGCTAATACGCAAATTCTCTATGTAGGAATCCAGGATGGGATGGAAGCGCGTTTAGTACCGGAAGCAGGGATAGCCTTTAAAGGTATTTCCGGAAAGGGACTTCCTCGTAAGTTAAGTCTGGATACAATAAAGGTTATTGGTAAAAGTTTTAAAGCCCTATGGGAAACCAAGAACGTCTTACGTGAGTTCCATCCGGACTTAGTCATCGGGACAGGGGGATATGTATCCGGTCCGGTGGTATTGACAGCTGCCCTTTTTAAGATTCCGACCTTACTTCATGAGCAAAATGCCTGGCCCGGTATTACTAATCGGATTTTGGCAAGAGTAGTGAACAAAGTTATGGTGACATTCCCCGAGAGCATTGCACATTTTGGGGTTAAGAATAAAATGGAACTGGTTGGACTACCGGTTCGTCAGGAAATTGGTGGGTATTCTCGTGAAATTGGGGCAAAGCATTTTGGACTTCGCTCGGATCGGTTGACCCTGCTTGTAACGGGTGGAAGCAGAGGTGCTCGCACTTTAAATCAGGCTATGATCAAGGTCTTGGAATGTCTGGCCCAGCGACGGGATATCCAAGTGATTTGGGCCACCGGAAGCGTTACCTATGCAGAAACTATTGCAGAATTAAAACAAAGAGAGATTCCTTGGGAAAGTCCGCAATGGCGAGTTGTGGAATATTTGAAAGATATGCCGGAAGCTTTAGCCTGTACAGATTTGTATATCGGTAGGGCTGGGGCGGCATCACTGGCTGAGCTGATGGTTGCCGGGATACCTGGAATTTTAATTCCCTACCCTTTTGCGGCAGAGAATCATCAGGAACATAACGCCCAGGCTCTAGTTCAAGCAGGGGCTGCTCAAGTAATCTTGGACTCAGAATGTAATGGGGAAAGACTGTGGAATGAAATTAATCTGCTAATCTCTCAGTCATCCCTTTTAGCAAAAATGGGAGAGGCTTCCCGAACTTTAGCTCAGCCAAAGGCCTTAGATAAGATTGTAGATCTTTGCCTAGCTACTGCCTGGCGCTGATCGTGGTTCGTAGTTCGAAAGTCAATAACATAGGATAATTACTTTTCTGGCTTAATAAAGGTTTAGTGATATCGTTGTAGTCAAGATTGGGAGGTTCAACTTGCCATATTTGGTGATAGCAAGGTTCTAAACTGTAAAGCCGTGTGCGATAATACAAGTTAGGGGTGGTTCTCGACTTGTATCCTGGGCTCATTTTAAAAGGAGTGAGTCCAGGATACAAGTTAATTAAAAATACTGGAACACCTACTTCAAAAGTCGGTGTTCCATAGTCTTTTGGTAACGATAACCTCTGTGGGAGTATCGGCTGGAAGTTTTCGCTAGAGCGAAGGTTGCAGGCCTAGGGTTCTCGACTTGGATTTTAATAGCATAAATCTGTGTTAAAAGGACCGTCCCTCTAACACTTCGCTCACACCTTTTTACTCCGATGCATAGCATATGGCAGTGAACAATGAAAGGAGTGAGCATGGTGTGGCCGAAGCGAAAGATACAACTGGCTGCTTCTTCTGCAGTTCCAGGAATCAGTGGGGTTAGGGCAGTTTTAGAAGAAATCCAGCTCGATTATTCTATGGTTGAACCGAATCAGGAGGATTTAAACCGAGAATTTAAAGAGAACTGGCTGGATAAGCCTTTCGATGGTAATGCTGTTCAAGTTTCGGAAGTTTTTAGCCCTGTAACAGAATTGATTTTCTGGCCTGACCTGCAAGAGGAGGATTCTCTAAGAGAAAAGGCTTTTGCGAAGGGGATAAAATTTCAATCTGTTCAATCATTTATACATAATCTTTTAGAAGATGACTTAATTATTTGGATTTCAGAGCCGGCAGTCCTTATTAATGAACGTCCTTTGCTATCGCACATCTTAAATCAGGCTGGCTTTGAACCAACCATACTTTGGGCAACTCCTGATGGAAAGTGGCAATGTGAATGGAAAGAGGGAGTGTATTGGCTTATATCCGAGTCCTGGTTAGATGGTCTTATGGAAAAAAACACCTTGGGAAGAAGAGTTGGTAATGACAGAGGAAATGCAAAAGCGGCTTGGGAGATCCGAGAAAATCAGATTGACTTTTACCGCTCGCAAGATAGAAAGAAGTTTGTGGGACATTTGCCGCGTTGGCCTAAACTATCCGAGGAAAAAGCAGCTGTTCAAAACATAGCTATGTGCATAGATCTGGGACTTTCCTGGCTGGATATAAGGCTGGCTCTTAGCTCTATTTGGAAGAACGAAAGAATGGCAGATAACTTGAGGTGGAATATTAATGATTTTGGATGGAATGCCGGGGCGTGTAGAGAAGAATTATCCGCTCCATAAACTGAGTACGTGGAGGATTGGTGGGCCGGCCGAGACTGTATATTGGCCTGAAACAATTGAGGACTTACTAAATGTATGGCAGCGGGCCCAAGCAGCGGAAATTCCCGTGCGCTTAATTGGACGTGGATCGAATGTCCTCTTTCCGGATGAAGGACTTTCTGGAATCACCTTAGTTTCAACATCTCTACGCGGAATTAACTGGGGGGATCATTCGGTCAGAGTTGAGGCCGGATATACATTAGCTCGTTTGGCTCAAGAGGCAGGCGAACTGGGATGGAGTGGCTTGGAGTTTGCACGAGGGATTCCGGGCTCTATTGGCGGGGCCATTATGATGAATGCCGGTGCCCATGGCGGTGAAATTTCTTCCTGTGTACTTAGTGTTTCAACACTCTGGGCGGATGGGAGTATTAAGAAATTAAAGCGTGATGAATTCGAGTTTGCCTATAGATTCTGTTCTTTGCGGGGGCATGCCTGGGTTTTAGAAGCTCACCTTAAATTCAAGGCAGGTGAACGGGAACAAATCTTGCAGGATATGCGAGAATACTTAACAAAACGGACAGCAAATCAACCACTTGAGCTGCCTAATGCGGGGAGCGTTTTTCGAAATCCACCAGGACATTCTGCCGGACGATTGATTGAGGCCGCGGGTTGGAAAGGAAGAAGTATAGGTGGTGCGAAAGTATCCGAGAAGCATGCAAATTTTATTGTCAACACAGGCCTTGCAACCTCCAGTGATGTTCTTGCCTTGATAGAAGCCATTAAGGCGGATATTCAATTGAAATATGGAATTGGCTTACAAACGGAAGTAGAAAGTATTTTAACGGCACAAGTCAACCGAAGAAGAGATGTTTAGAGGAAGCCACTCATAGTTTGTTAGAACCGGATTGAATTGTTTAAAAGGGGAGTGGATTATAGTGATGGATCGCTATGTTATCACAGGTAAACAAAGGTTAGAAGGAAGTATCCGAGTTAGTGGGGCAAAGAATTCTTCCCTTCCCTTATTAGCTGCATCGTTACTGGCAGAAGGGACGTCTAGTTTACTTGAGATACCGGAGCTAGCTGATATTAAACATATGATCGAAGTGCTCGAAGGGCTTGGTTGTAAAGTCCTACGTCAAAATGAGGCTATGCATATTGATGCTGGAGGGCTTGAGTCCTGCGAGGTTGATGAAGCTTTAATGCGGCAAATGCGAGCATCCAATCTAATTTTAGGTCCCTTGTTAGCGCGATATGGTAGGGTTAAAATATCTAGGCCGGGAGGATGCGCTATTGGTTCCCGTCCCATGGATCAGCATATAAAAGGTTTGCAGCTGTTAGGAGTAAAGGTTAAGGAAAGGCATGGTTATATTGAAGCCTGGACAGATCATCTCCAAGGTGCGGATGTTTATTTAGATGTCCCGAGCGTTGGAGCTACAGAAAACATTATGATGGCCGCAGTTTTGGCAAAAGGGACAACAATCATAAGAAATGCAGCACGTGAGCCGGAAATAGTAGATTTACAAAATTTTCTCAACAAAATGGGTGGAAAAGTGCGCGGAGCAGGGATGGATGTTTTAAGAATTGATGGAGTTGATTCCCTTCGTCCTGCAGAACATAGGGTTATTCCTGATCGCATTGAAGCGGGTACCCATATGATAGCTGCTGTCATGACCAGAGGAGATGTAGTCATCGAAAATGTCGTTCCTGAACATCTGGAACCTGTGATTGCTAAATTACGGCAGGCCGGGGCCTCCATAACTCTTCTGGATGATTCAGTACGGGTGAAGCAGTTGGGCGGGATACGAGGGGTAGACCTTAAAACAATGCCATATCCTGGATTTCCAACCGACATGCAGCCTCAGTTTATGGCTATGTTGTCCAGTGCGGAAGGAACAAGCATAATCACTGAGACAATCTTCGAGAATCGTTTTCAACATGTGGATGAGCTGCGTAGAATGGGGGCTCAAATTACGGTTGAGGGCAGGACAGCGATTATACGAGGGGTTAAGTCTCTTGAAGGAGCTTTCGTTGAAGCTACAGATCTTCGCGCCGGAGCAGCTCTCTTCTTAGCGGCATTAGCAGCAGAGGAGGCAACTGTGCTGGAAAAGGTAGACTACATTGATCGAGGATATGAAAAACTTGAAGAAAAATACTGCGGTTTAGGAGCAAAGCTTTTGCGCGTTTCTAAAAAGGCAAAAAGTGAGATTTCTATGAATTAATTTTGAAGAACTTTAAATTTTGTATAGCAGAATAGGACTGTATTCGTTATACTTGGGACAAGGAGGAAAATACCACTATGGAACCCAAGAAAATGAATACGTCCTTTCTCTATATCGCAGTATTGACGATTCTGCTTTCCCTGGGTTTGGCGCTGTTTTTACGCTCCAATGCTTTTGCTATTCAACATGTTAGTGTGCAAGGATTAAGTCTCATTTCAGAAAGCGAAATCCTAAAGTTAACAGACGGAATTCAAGGGCAAAACCTATTGCTTTTTGATCGGAAGGCTCTTCAATATAAGATATCTTTACATCCATTAATAAAAGATGTTCAATTCCAAAGAAATCTCCCTCAAACTCTGGTTGTTCAGGTTACTGAACGCACCCCTGTTGCTTTAGTTGTAGTCCCTAAAGGGGTTTTAGAGGTGGATTCCGAAGGGACTTTTTTGCGCCGGCTAGAGAGTTGGCCAAAAAATGATTATCCTGTGATTAGTGGAATTGAACTTCCTGATACAGTTGGGCCCGGGCAGAACCTGGAAAATTCTCTCCTTAAAGCAGGTCTGAACTTGCTTAAACAAGCTCCGCCGGAATTAGTTACTCAGATTGGAGAGTTGCATGTTAATGCTATCGAGCAAATCACTTTATTTTTGACAAGTGGGGTCGAAGTACGACTTGGACAAGCCAATGAGTGGAAAGATAAATTAATGGCACTTTACCAACTCTTAAGTGACGATGGGTACACTTCAATCCAACAAGGGGTTCGATATATTGATTTTACAGCGGCAAAACCGGTAATTGGCCGCTAAGTCAGGAGGATTTTTAATATGTGGTTACCCTTATTAGGCTTAGTTTTAGGACTAGCAATTGGGTATGTAAGTCCTTTTTCAGTTCCAATCGAATATGCAAAATACTTATCGGTAGGAATCCTCGCAGCTTTAGATTCTGTTTTAGGGGGGATTCGCTCTGCACAAGAAGACCATTTTGATAGTACTGTATTTCTAACAGGCTTTTTCAGCAATATGCTTCTTGCAGCACTGTTAGCCTATGTGGGTGACCGGATTGGTGTTGACCTTTATTTAGCAGCGGTAGTCGCTTTTGGTGTGCGTATATTCCAGAATCTGGGGAGCATCCGTCGTCATCTTCTTAAAAAATAGTAAATCATAACCTAAGAATATCTTTGACACTTTTAGAGGAATTGTTTGAAAGTAATTCTGGAAGTTTTTTAGAGATTCTTTGTTCCTTTTAAAGAAAAATTATTATTAAAAAAAGGGTTATTGGATAAGAATATAGAATTTGTAATGTTGTGTGTATAACATAATTGATTGGCCAATAAGCCATGGGATGGCAGATACTCCTAAAGGAGTAGTTCTAGAGACTAATGTTAGAAATATAGCCGTTATTCAGCGAGAAAGTTTACACATGAACATATGGAAGCACAGCAAAATTATAGAAATAACCTGTATTGTTAATAAATTATTGCAGGTAAGAATGAGCGAGGGGGTTAACGCCTAAATGCTAGAATTTGATACAGACTTAAACCAATTTGCAGAGATTAAGGTCATTGGTGTTGGCGGTGGTGGAAACAATGCGGTTAATCGTATGATTACCGCTGGTTTACAAGGGGTAGATTTCGTAACAGTTAATACTGACTCCCAGGCATTACAACTCTCACGTGCGGGAGAAAAAGTTCAAATAGGAATTAAATTAACTAAAGGGCTGGGAGCAGGCGCAAATCCTGAGATTGGTGCTAAAGCGGCGGAAGAAAGTCGTGAAGAACTGGCTAAGGTTCTAAAAGGCGCAGATATGGTCTTTGTTACAGCAGGAATGGGCGGAGGAACCGGCACTGGAGCAGCACCTATTGTTGCAGAAGTCGCCAAAGAAATGGGGGCGCTGACAGTAGGGGTGGTTACAAGACCATTCACCTTTGAAGGGCGTAAGAGGGCTATGCAAGCTGAAAAAGGCATTGCCGAATTAAAAAGCAAGGTAGATACCCTGATTACAATTCCCAATGATCGGCTGCTACAGGTAGTGGACAAGCATACAACAATCCATGAGGCTTTTCGCATTGCGGATGATGTTTTGCGTCAAGGGGTTCAAGGCATTTCAGATCTAATTGCAGTTCCTGGTTTAATCAACTTAGATTTTGCGGATGTTAAGACTATTATGTCAAATACCGGCTCAGCATTAATGGGTATTGGTCAGGCAACAGGGGAAAATCGGGCAGCTGATGCGGCAAGAAAGGCAATTTCCAGCCCGCTGCTGGAAACCTCTATTGAAGGAGCAAAAGGTGTACTGCTGAATATTACTGGAGGAATAAATCTGACCCTCTTTGAAGTGAACGAAGCGGCAGGAATTATTTCGGAAGCAGCAGATCCTGAGGCGAATATAATATTTGGAGCGGTTATCGATGAGGATCTGAAGGAAGAGCTTAGAGTCACAGTCATCGCTACCGGATTCGACCAGCAATGGGCTGGTTTCGGTACACCCCCCGGTAAGGTTCAAGACAATATAATTAAGACTGTAGCTAAAGAAGGGGATGTGGACATTCCTGAGTTTCTAAGGCGCAGAAGGTAAGGTTAATAATATTTGTTAGATAAAAAACCAGGTCATACCTCTAGTGGTATGACCTGGTTTTTTCTTTGTGTTTACACTTCGAATCGTTGGATAACTTGGTTCAAGTGAGCGGAGGTTTTTGCTAGTTCAGAAGATATGGAGGCGATTTCTTTAGTAGAAACCATTTGTTGTTCTACAGTTGTTGCTGCTTGAGTGGCCCCTTCGGCAAATTGAGTTGCAATAGTGGTTGCCTGCCGCTGGGTTTGAGCTAATAATTCACTCTGATTTAACAAGTGATCAGCATTTTGCAGGTTGGTTTCCACTTTTACTGAGGTTTCATTGATCACTTCGTCAAGGGAGGCAATGGCATCGCCGGCTTTTTCAATGACTGCCTTACCTCGGTTTACCTCGTTCATTCCTTGGCTTATCTTGTCGACAGTTGAGTTAACCATTCCTTGAACATTCGAAATGAGTTCCATAATCTGATGAGAAGAGTAAGCTGAACTGTCTGCCAGTTTTCTGACTTCTTCTGCAACAACAGCAAAACCCCTGCCATGTTCTCCTGCTCGAGCAGCTTCAATAGCTGCATTTAAGGCCAGGAGATTAGTTTGATCGGAAATGCCATTAATTACAGAAATAATATCTCCGATTTTTTGGGCCTGTTCAGCTAATCCGTGTATGGATTGATTAGCCTGTTCCGTTGATTGATAGATCAGGCCCATCTCAAGAATTGCCTCATTAACCGCTAAGGTGCCTTCTTGGCTTGTTGATTTAGCGGATCTAGTCAAGGAAAGAACTTCCTGTGTGCTGATTAAAATGCTTTGAGAAGCAGATTGGATCTCGTCAACTTGCTTTTGTGACATTTGCATGCCTTGAATTTGATCAGTCGCTCCTGCACTAAATTCCTCCAGAGTAGCTGCCAAGGTTTCTTGATTTTCTGCGAATAGTTGAGCATGGGATGCTTGAGTTTGGCTCATATTTTGAGCTCGCTCAGAAAAGGAAGCCAGATCCGTGATGATCGACTTCATGCCAAGAGATACTTTATTTACTTCGAATGATAGGCTTCCCAATTCATCATTGGAATTGGCCTTGGCTAGAACTTTTAGATTCCCTTTAGCAATGGCTTTTGTTACCTTAAAAGCTTCCTGAAGAGCAGATGAAACTTTATTTTTTAGCCAGAAACTATAGATTAGTTGAGCGCCCAGGGCAATGGTTGAAGAGATAAGCGAAGCGGGAGAAAAGGAACTTAAAATAATCCATGTCCCACCGAGTAGAAGAACCGGTAGTATACCTGAGAGCATTTGTTTGCTCAGAAGATTTTTTTGAAGTGGTATACCCAGACGCACGGCGTAGGTATGAGTCCCTTTGACAAAAACAGGGCTTGCTGCGTCTAGCAAAACTTCTCCAGTATTACGATGATATAGTTGAGTAATCGGTTGATTACATTGAGCTGCCTTTAGTTCAATTTCATTATTAAAGACCATACCTTCTCGTAAGCGATTTGAGTGGATTAATGCTAACCCTTTTAAGTCGCAAAGCAGTAAGAACTCATTGTTCTTAAGGTTACGGTCTATCGCTTCCCTCAGAGGTCGACGGGCACTCTCAAAATCCTTCGATTGCTCCAAAATACTTTCTAGCTCTTTGGCAATCTGAACGATGGTTTTCAGACCGTTTTTTTTGTCACTTAGGTTAAAGTTTAGATTTTTAGCCATTAATTATCTACCGCCTTTATTTTTGATTGTTCAAACGGCATTGAGAAATATGTGTAATTAGGCACATAGAGATATGTAAAAATTCTAAATTTTAATTTACAATAACACGGACTTATCAATAATTCAATAAAATTTGCATATAAATGATTATTTTTGAAGAAATAACCGTAAAATTCCGTTTAATGTAATAGTTTGTCAAAGCAAAGGTGCAAATCATCAGCTAACTAAAGTATCTGATGTGGTTGGATATTGATGGGAGATTCTCTTCTTTTTGATAAGTTTTATTAAGCCAAACCTTCCCTTAAGAAAGCTGAGTTAATCGACTAAATTTGTTGTTATCAAATAATCTCGTGCTAAAGCATACAGATACTGTCGACGAATAGAGTTCATAGATAAAAAACTACACCACTCGTACTAATTTACCTTAAATATCCATTTATGCCCCACTGAATGCGACAGGTTTTACTTTGCATTTCAAGTATAATTTTTAGAGAAGCGCATAGAAAGGGTGTACCAAATTAGCATTGCACAGACCTATCTTGATCTGGCTATTCTCATTAATGGAGGAATGGACACTATCCTGCTTGTCCTTCTTGGTCGCCTGCTCAAACTACCAATTCGTCTAAGCCGGATCTCTATGGCAGTTTTACTTGGCGAAATCCCCGTTGTGGTTGCCTATTATTCACTACCACCGTGGACTGTATTCATTAAATGGTTGATTCCTTTTCTTATGGTCTTCGTCGCTTTTCCAACTACAAGATTAAATGCGTTTCTTAAAGAAATCGTTGGCTTTTGGCTCCTTTCTGCAGGCCTAGGCGGATTTGTCTACGCTTCATGGGGATGGGCGCAATTTGATGGGGGAGTGAATAAAGAACGATTAATTCTGGTTATAAACAGAGTTTGGATTCTTCCTTTAGGTGCTCTGATGTGGTGGCCCTTACAGCGCCTTTGGCAACGATGGCAAGAAAAGAAGTCCTTTCTAGGACAGAATATTTTCGATCTGGAGATCAATTTTGGTGGAGATGAGCAAGGGGTTATTCAAATCAAGGCCTTACTAGATACCGGCAATCATTTGCGGGATCCATTGACAGGCTATCCTGTAATTCTGCTGGAAGAGGAGGTTGCTGCAAGTGCTATGCCGGAGAATATCAAAGCGTTCCTGGATATCCCTTGGAAGGATTATTCAGACCCGTGGCCACTATTGTGGAAGGTTAATCCCGATCTGGTAAAACGTCTTGTTTTCATCCCTTTTCAAACAATTAATAGTAAGAGTTGGCTTCTAGGAATAAGACCGGATAGTGTAACGTGTTTCGGCGCCGGAGGAACTCAACAAATTCATGCTACGGTGGCGCTTGTAAGACAAGTATTAAGCTCAGAGGGTGAATACCAAGCGTTACTACACCCAGAACATGTTCAGAAAGGTGGAGATGGATGAATGAAGTGGTGGAGTAATGTTTATGGTAAGGCCAGAGGCCTTTGGGCCATGCTGCTTCAAAAAATTTTTGGAGTTAATGGAATCTATTATGTTGGAAGCAGTGAAGCCCTACCCCCACCACTTAACTCAGACGAAGAAGGGGTTCTACTAGAGCGTTTGGAAATGGGTGACGGTTCTATTCGAGATATTTTGATCGAACGAAACCTTCGCCTAGTAGTCTATATTGCCAGAAAGTTCGAAAATACCGGGATTGGAATTGAAGATCTTGTTTCTATAGGAACGATTGGCTTAATTAAAGCTGTTAATACTTTTGATCCTCAGAAAAAAATAAAACTGGCTACCTATGCTTCTCGTTGCATTGAAAACGAAATTTTGATGTATCTTAGACGTAACAATAAAACCCGGTCTGAGGTTTCATTTGATGAACCTTTAAATATTGACTGGGACGGAAACGAACTTCTGTTATCAGATGTATTAGGTACGGAAAATGACATTATCTCTAAGCCTATTGAAGAGCAAGTAGATCGTCAACTCTTGCATCTGGCAATGGGAAGATTAACGAATAGAGAGAAAGTTATCATGGAATTAAGGTTCGGGCTTGATGACGGGGTAGAAAAAACTCAGAAAGAGGTAGCTGATCGTTTAGGGATTTCCCAGTCCTATATTTCACGGCTTGAGAAAAGAATTATTCGTAGATTACGGAAAGAATTTTGTCGATTGGAATAACCTAATCTATGTTAGGGCATACTTCCCAACAGAATTTGCTGGGGAGGTGCTCGTAGATTGGCATTGAATAAAGTTGAGATTTGTGGAGTGAATACCTCAAAATTGCCTGTATTATCTAGCGCAAAAATGAAAGAACTTTTCGTAATTTATCAAGCTGGAAATCGCAGTGCCCGAGATAAACTAATCCATGGCAATCTCCGCCTTGTTCTGAGTGTGATACAGCGGTTTACGAATCGTGGAGAATATGTGGATGACCTCTTTCAAGTTGGTTGTATTGGATTAATGAAAGCGATTGACAATTTTGATCTTGGTCAGAACGTAAAGTTTTCTACTTATGCAGTTCCTATGATAATCGGGGAAATCCGCCGATATTTAAGGGATAATAATCCAATTAGAGTTAGCAGATCCTTGCGGGATATTGCTTATAAGGCTTTGCAGGTAAGGGATCAATTGGTGAGTGAACGGTCATGTGAACCAACTGTTGCTGAAATCGCCAAGAAACTCTCGTTGCCTCGGGAAGATGTTGTTTTTGCGTTAGATGCTATCCAGGAACCAATTTCTTTATTCGAGCCGATTTACCATGATGGCGGCGACCCGATCTTCGTGATGGATCAGATAGGAGATGACAAGCAGTCAGACAATGGATGGGTTGAAGGGCTTGCAGTACGAGAGGCGTTACGTCGACTGAGCGAACGAGAAAAACTCATCTTGTCCTTGCGATTTTTTCAGGGAAAGACACAAATGGAGGTTGCTGATGAGATTGGGATTTCTCAAGCACAGGTTTCCCGTCTTGAGAAGGCAGCCATGCAGCATATGCGTAAGTTCGTGTGATGCAGTTTAAGCAATATTCAATTTTGAAATTTATGTAACGTAAGGCTATTTTTTCGAACCCCCTCATATGATGAGATATAAAAGTATGACGATATCAATCCATCGTTGGACTTAAGCTCGGGGCTAGTGGATGAAAGTTCATTTCTGAACTTCAAGCCCCGACCTCGTAAAGGGGGGGGAAGAATGCGAGTATCAGACTTAAGATTGTTAGATATTGTGAATGTTAAAGACGGGCGAAGGTTAGGGCCGATCAAAGATCTAGATCTTGATTTAGAGCGGGGTGTTGTCAAAGGGGTTATCGTACCCGGGCCTTCGCGCAGTTGGGGACTTTTTGGCAGCGGAAAAACTGAAGATTTTTTTGTTCCTTGGGATCATGTCAAAAAAATAGGGGTAGACGTTATTCTAGTAGATGTTAACGATTTACCTGAATTTAATATTGAAAATGATGATCGTCGATAATCCTCGAAAAATGAAAAAGCATAAACCTTTTGTCAGTAATAGGCAAAGGCTTATGCTTATTTTGTTTGTTATTATACTTTTTAACGCAGAAAATTGTTTAAAGTCCTTTTTTTTTGCTGAAAGTACTATTAGACTAGGACTTTTGGAGGTTTGTCCAAAAGGTTAATAGATGGTATATTTAATGTAAACAAAGGAGTTAGAGGGATGAGCTGGAAGCGACAAAAAAGTAGTGGAGGCTTAAACTATCTCACCATACCCAAGTGGCAAGCAGCGGGAATTGACTTAGGGTTTTCAACTCGAGTGGGTGGGATAAGTAAAGTACCCTACAACTCTTTCAATTTAGGGCTACATGTTGGGGATGATCCTAAGGTGGTTTTGGAAAATCGGAAATACTGGTTTAACCACTGGGGGGTTCCTTCTGATAGAGTTGCAGTAGGAGAACAGGTTCATGGTACAAATGTTATTTGGGTTACAGAAGAGGACGGCGGTCGAGGGGCAAATGAATTAGAAACTGCTATTCCAAGTGTTGACGGGTTGCTGACCCAGAGTACTTTGGGGCTAATGGCTTTTTTTGCGGACTGTGTTCCGCTCTATTTCTACTACCCCAATCTTGAGGCCGTAGGGATTGTACATGCCGGTTGGAAAGGTACAGTGAATAAAATTGGTCTAAAGGCTTTAGAGTACTTTGAAAAAGCCGGCGGACAAACTGAAAGTGCTTGGGTGGCGATCGGCCCGAGTATCGGTCCCAGTTGTTACCTAGTCGATGAACGGGTAGCTGAGGAATTTCGTCTGAATTATGATAAGACGACCTTTCTCTATCCTCAAGAGGATGGACACTACTTGCTTAATCTATGGGAAGCGAACAAAATGTTGTGCTTAGAAAAAGGAGTACCCCCAGAAAACATTGATATCGCAGCAGTCTGCACTGCGAGCAATCCTGAATGGTTTTTCTCTCATCGACGAGATGGTGCCCGGACAGGACGAATGGCGGGATGGATCAGAATGCGACACGCCAAGTGAGATGGAATAGCGAACATAGAGTAAGGAGGATTTAGGTGGCGACAATCTTAGTGGTTGATGATGAGGAACCGATCCTTGAACTCTTAAGGTTTAACTTAGAGAAGGAAGGTTACCTTGTTTCTGTAGCTAAGGATGGGCAGGAAGCATTGGATATTGTTGAAACTGAACATCCTGATCTTGTAGTACTAGATCTTATGTTGCCTGGGATGGATGGACTAGAGGTTTGCCGCAGAATACGTTTGATTCCCAAGTACCAACACTTACCCATCATTATGTTAACAGCCAAGGGAGAGGTAATAGATAAGGTATTAGGGCTCGAGCTGGGTGCGGATGATTATATGACGAAACCTTTTAGTCCGCGTGAATTATTAGCCAGAATCAAAGCCCGTCTCCGTCGTATTAATCTGCCTGATGAGGTGGATTCTCAAATTGTTAGAGGAGAGCTAAGAATTGATGTCAAAGGGTTTAGGGTCTATGTGCGGGGTATCGAGACTGAATTAACCCCCAAAGAGTTTGAATTGCTACGGGTACTGGTAGCACATCCAGGTAGAGTTTACTCTCGAGATGACTTATTGGAAAGAATTTGGGGATACGAATATGATGGCGACACACGTACCGTTGATGTCCATGTTCGACATCTGCGTTTAAAAATTGAAAAGGATCCGTCCAATCCGGATTATATCGAAACATTACGCGGAATCGGTTACCGGTTCAAAGGATAGTCAAACTATGAGTATTAAATGGCGAATAACTGGCCTCTTTTTAGGTATGACTGGTCTTTCATTGCTTCTTTTTTGGGTTGGAGAAAGTGTGAGGTTGATTTCCGGTCGCCAGCAAATTGATTTAGGAGTTGTACTTCTTGCGTTGCTTCTTCCGGCAGGAATTGTTTATTTCTACACCAGGCAACTTATTCGCCGAATGGAGAAATTGCATTTTGCAACCCAGCGCATTGCCAGGGGAGATTTTGAGCATATTCATTTGTCAGATTCCAGTGATGAAATTGGACAATTTACCATTGAACTTAATAACCTCTCACGACACGTTGAGATGATAGTCCAAAATGGAACTCAAGAGGCACAGAAGATGGAAGCGATTCTAGCGGGGATGCAAGAGGGTGTGGTGGCAGTTGATCATGTAGGGCGGGTTGTCTTAGTGAATGCTGCGGCAGAGAGAATTTTTGAACGGCAAAAAACAGTTCGGGAATTAGAATATCTGTTAGAGCTGACCTATGATACTGAACTAGAGCAACTTACTCGTAAAGTCCTTTCAGGCCAACCTTCAGCCTCGAGAGAAATTAACATTGCACAAAGGATTGTGCAAAGTAAGATTAATCCTATTTTAAGCGGGCAAGGTCAGTCTCGTGGCGCAGTTATAGTATTTCATGATGTGACTGAACTACGAAGACTTGAAAAGATTCGGACTGAGTTTGTTGCCAATGTCTCACATGAATTAAGAACACCTCTAACATCCATCAAAGGATTCGTAGAAACCCTTCTTGATGGGGCGGCGGAGGATCCCTCTTTACGAAATCGTTTTCTAGGAATAATCCAGGGGGAGACCTTGCGCTTACAAAGACTCATCGAAGACTTATTGACTCTGGCACGCCTCGAAGGTCAGCAAAATCATGCTATAAGCTCTATTAAAATAAGTTACGTCCAGAATGCATTTGAAATAATAAAACCCGTAATTCAAAGTTTCGCCCAAGCTAAAGAAATTCAATTAGAAGTTGATTTGCCTGACAATTTGCCTCCCCTAAAGATAGGAGAGAATTTATTAAGCCAACTTCTTTTGAATTTATTAGAAAACGCTGTAAAATATACGGCTGAGGGAAGAGTTTGGTTAAATGCTCAAGTTGGACCTGAATTTCTTCGCTTGGAATTTGGAGATACGGGTTGTGGCATACCAGAAGAGACATTGCCGAGAATTTTCGAACGGTTTTATAGAGTAGATAAAGCCCGTTCACGTGAACAAGGGGGAACAGGGCTTGGACTTAGTATTGTGAAGCACATGGTAGAGGGGTTAGGCGGAAATATCAGCGTAAATTCTAAGTTGGGAGTTGGAACCGTTTTTACCTGTTATTTACCAAGAGCTAAATTGAAATGAAACACCTAGTTCGTACATGGAATCTCGAAATTCCAAGGAGGGTAAAATGGAGGGGAGAAGAAGAAAACCCTATTTTTGGTTTTGGGGTCTAATATTCATTATGTTAGTCGGCGGAGTTGGATGGTGTTATCGCTCATCATTCATTGCAGGAACAATAAAGTTTGCAACTGCCGAAACAGGAACCATTAACCATGAACGGATTGTGGCTGCAACCTTTGCTAACCAGGAATTGTCTGTACTCGCTCCTCTTTCCGGTAAAGTTGAATACATTGGAGGAGATGGGCGACGTATTAGACGTGGGGAACAGGTGGCAACTATAAAACCTGAGGGGGCTGCACCAGGTATTAAGGCAAGCGGAATAAATCAGTCGATAACTGCAGCTATGGGGGGATTGTTTTTTCAACAAAGTGATGGTCTGGAATCCATTCTTACCAGCGACAACCTTATCACGATGGATCTAAATAAGCTATTAACCCAGACTCCTGTCGCTAAAACAACCGGAGATACCTTTCAAACTGGTGAGGTTATAGGGAAAATCGTGAATAACCTTATTCCAACAATGGCCTTTTTGGAAATTTCGGATATAGATGAGCTCACAGTTGGCAAAACTATGCGTGTTACTATGGGTAAACAGACTACTAGTGCTAAAGTTCTGCGTAAGTCTGATCAGCCAAAAGGAGTAATCGTTCAATTTCCATACTATATTGATGGCTCAGCGGTGCAAAGAAGGCAGGACGTGTCTTGGGTCTTCCGTCCGCCCACTAATGGAGTGCTTATTCCGAAATCTGCTTTATGGACAAAAGGAGAGGAACTGGGGGTTTTTCTCTGGAGTGAGGGGATTGTACAGTTCAGAAAGGTGAAAGTCCTTGATGAAGATGACAACATGGTTTGCATCGAGAATCTCCCAAGTGGTATTCCTGTTGTAATAACCCCTCGAGATGGACTCGAAGGATTAGTCGCCAACGTAAAAAATATCTAGAGAGTGACTTATTTAGCAGGAAACCTATGAAACTGCGTAGAATTCATTATTTTCAAAGGAGATAGTCTGATGTTGGCAAATGCGGGGATAGAACAGCGCTTAAATGAGGTTCGTCGGCGTATTAACCAAGCGGCGGAACGAAGTAAGAGGGATCCGAGTACTATCCGATTATTGGCCGTCTCTAAGACTCAACCGATTTCAAGTTTAGAGGAGGCTTATCGGGCTGGACAAAGAGCCTTTGCTGAGAATCGAGTTCAAGAATGGTTGGAAAAGGCCCCTAATCTTCCGAATGATTGCCAGTGGCATCTGGTGGGGAGGCTTCAGACGAACAAAGTAAAATATTTAGATGATAAAATTGCTATGATTCATTCGTTGGACAGGCTTCCTTTGTTGGAAGCACTAAATATCCAAGGAGAACGACGCAGCATTGTTTGGACGACGTTGGTTCAGGTTAATATTGCGCGGGATCCTGCCAAGGCTGGACTCATGCCAGAGGAAGTGCCGGACTTTCTGAGCTCAGTTGGTGATTTTCCTTTTGTTAGAATACAGGGGTTGATGACCATTGGGGCATTGGAAGCAAGCATGACAGAAACTCAGGGTTTTTTTCGCCAACTTCGAGAATTGCGGGACAGACTGCAATCTCGAAAGTGGCCTGGAACCCATTTGCACGAGCTTTCAATGGGAATGAGTCAAGATTTTGAGCTGGCTGTAGAAGAAGGGGCAACCCTTGTACGTGTAGGCCGTCAGATTTTCGGCGACCGTGAATAGAGACCTGAAAGAGGAGGAAAGATAATGGCCAAGTTATTTGATAAGGTTATTGGAATTATGGGGTTCGCAGACGAGGAAACGGAAGAGGATATTCTTGAAGAGAACGAACGTGAGAAAAGTGTACAGGAAGAAGTTCGTACCAGCCGTAAAAACGCTCAGGTAGTAAGTATACATACTCAGAAACAAATGCGAGTTGTAGTGATGGAACCAAATTCTTTCGAAGAAGCCCAAAACATTGCCGATCAGCTTAAGACTCGTCGGCCTGTAATTGTTAACCTGGAAAACGCCGAGAAGGTTTTAGCCAAACGTATCGTTGATTTTATCAGTGGGACAACTTATGCGTTAAATGGAAACATGCAGAAAGTCGGAAACGGTATATTCTTGTTTGTTCCAAATAACGTCGACATATCTGGGGAGATGAGAGACGAGCTTAAAGACAAGGGTTTGTTTTGGCAGAGTTCTAAGTTAGGGAGGGATTAGTATTCTATTCGTTGTTCAAATAGCAAGCAAAGTGATATCTATTCTAATATACGCCATTTTTGTGAGAGTTATTTTATCCTGGTTTGGGCCTAAGTTTTACCCCTCAAACAACAAATTGGTTGCGGTTCTCTATGATGTAACCGATCCAATCCTCAAACCATTCCAGCGTTTTCAATTTGGCAATGCTGCAATGCGAATGGACTTCTCGCCAATCTTTGCAATTCTTGCCTTGAACGTTGCACAATGGCTGTTATGGCAAATCTTCTAGAATGAAACATTTAATTGATCGAAGCGTCTTAAAATATTGGGATGATAAAGAAGCACGTCTAGAAGCAGCTCATTTATTGGATCAAGTCAATTTAGTGCTTAGTAAAGAGTTCCAACAGGTAACTCCATTTTTGAGTTTTGCTATGCGGGATTGGATTGAATCCGTTTTACGGAAAGAACATCTTGCCTATCTGGCAGAGGGCGGGCTTCCTGATGCTGAACGGGTTCGCATTATTATGGGTGCAAAGGGAGACGTCATGAAACCGGAGCAGGCAGAGATTTCCCTGTTGTCAGTTCGAGCCACTAATCTGCGTGCTAAACTAGAGCATCATCAGATACTTGGATCGCTTATGGGATTAGGCTTACGAAGAGATTTATTTGGAGATATTCAAGCTGGCCGGAGTGGCTTCTATGTTGCAACTACGCTGGAAATGGTTCCAATTTTGTTAAATCAATGGACTGAAGCCGGGCGGGAAAAAATTAATGTTTCAATATCCGAAGGAATACCAGATCTTCTTCCAGGACTAGGTGAAGAGCGGCGTATAACTGTAAATTCATCACGCCTAGATGCGGTAATTGCTAATGCCTTTGGGGTATCAAGAAGTATGGCTCAAGAATGGATAACTCAAGGTAAGGTTAAAAAGTCAGGTCTTGGGGTGTCCAAAGTAGAAACAGAAGTACAACCTAATGACATAGTATCTTGTCGAGGGCATGGGCGCGTTAAGCTATTGGAGTGCTCCAATACCCGAAAAGACAAAATAGCTTGGCAAATTCTACTTTTTCGGTCACAACGGCATTAGGAGGGATCAAAATGGAAATGACTCCACTTGATATACGAAATAAAGCTTTTCGCAAAGGGATTCGCGGCTATCAATGTGAGGAAGTGGAGAAATTCCTCGAGAATGTCAGCCAAGAATTTGAATTAGCATATACAGAGAATTTCGAACTCCGTGAAAAGACGAAAGGGTTAGAAACGGAAATCGGACATTATCGGCAAATAGAGAATACCTTACAACAGACTTTGGTGTTGGCTCAACAAACTGCTGAAGAAGTCAAGGAGTCTGCGCGTCAGGAGGCGGCACTTATTCTGCGAGAGGCAGAACATGCTAAGACAATAAAGATTGCTGAAGCACAGAAGAAGTGGGAAGAAATTCAAGAAGAGATCCAAGGTCTTGCCAGGAAACGCGATTTATTGCGTACTCAACTTAAGTCTTTTTTAATAGCCCATCTAGATTTAGAAACCTTACAGGAGAAAAATGAAGGCATCGCTTAACGAGATCAGCTGGAAAATGTTGCGAATCTCTCTGGTTTCGTGGTAAAATGTTTTACAGATGACTTTGAAGGAGAAGGGTTTCATCAATGTATAGAATAATTAGTGAGATATCTCCGGACTTTCTCATTCAAGGATTTGCCTTACACCAGGATGAGAATGAGATTTATGTTGGCAAAGTTGGCGGTCAAGAGGTTCAGCTTTTAGCTTCCATTGATAACTTAAATTCAGATGAAAAAGATATAAAGATTTTTTGTGTTGGGTTTGCTGAAGCGGATCACCATTTTCGTTCTGGAGATGTTTTGATGACCGGAAGTGATGATTTGCTAGATCGTGCCTTTAGGGCAATGGATGAAATGGAACAACGTGGTGTCGTTGTAAGTTTGACTCCCCCTCCAGACTCTAAGCACTTATACGTATCCAAAGAGCAGATGGATCCTTTTGTTCAAGACTGGAAAAGCCGGAAGCTATCATTTCTCTGTCTTTGGATGGTGGATCCGATTGATTCGGAAGGACAAGCGAAACTCATTACCATACTGCGCAAAGTTATTTTAAAAGACTAGTGTTTTTATTGCAAGAAACCCCAAAAGTTTATCATTTATAGTAATTTGATAGTATAAATCTTAAACACGTTGAAAAGGACAGTCTTTGTTAACTGGCTAAACAGCGAGCGGGGTTGGTGTGAGCCCGTGAGAAAGTGCAAAGAGGATCCCCTTGGAGTGAAAGGCTGAAAGGTTAAGTAAGCTTTGTTCGGTTTGTCCCCGTTAAAAGACTTCCGAGTGGCTTTAGAGCAACATGGGTGGTACCGCGAGTAATCTCGTCCCTATTAGGGGCGGGATTTTTAGTTGCTCCATTCGGACGAAATATCAGTTGGTAAGGTGATAAAAACATTGAAATAGGGCAAGGATAATATGCTTGAACCAAAGGAGGATATCTTTTAATGGATTATCGTAATACATTAAACCTACCAGAAACGGATTTCCCAATGCGGGGGAATCTTCCCAAAAGAGAACCGGAAATTCTTAAAGCATGGGAAGAAGAGAATCTTTATGAGAAAGTGCAAAAGGCTCGGGAAGGGTGCCCGAAATTCATTCTCCATGACGGCCCCCCCTACGCGAACGGTGATATTCACCTGGGACATGCTATTAATAAAGTACTCAAAGATATCATCGTCAAATATAAGACTATGATGGGTTTTGATGCTCCTTATGTTCCTGGTTGGGATACCCATGGACTTCCGATTGAACAACAAGTTATTAAAAAATTAGGAGTAAACCGTCATTCGGTTTCCGCCCTTGAATTTAGAGAGAAATGCAAGGATTATGCAGAAAAGTATGTAGGGATTCAACGGGAAGAGTTCAGACGGCTTGGAGTAAGGGGGGATTGGGAACACCCTTATCTGACTCTGCAAAAGGAGTATGAAGCTGCTCAAATAGGAGTTTTTGGGGATATGACTAAGAAAGGGTATATCTATAAAGGGTTAAAGCCTGTTTATTGGTGCCCTTCCTGTGAAACTGCACTTGCTGAGGCTGAAATTGAATATGCTGATAAGTCAGCCACTGCAATTTATGTGAAATTTGCGGTACGTGATGGACTAAGTGTCCTTACTGAAGATAACACATTTGTCGTTATTTGGACGACAACTCCATGGACACTGCCGGCAAATCAAGCAATTAGTTTACATCCGGAGTTTAAGTATGCTGTTGTAAAGGCGAATCAAGAACATTGGGTTGTTGCTGAAGGGATGTTAGAATCCCTACGTTCTCTCTGGAAGCTGGAACTTCCTGTAGAAAAGATACTTTCAGGAAAGGAACTGGAAGGGGTTATATGCAAAAACCCCCTGATGAATCGAGACTCGTTAGTAATCTGTGGGGAACATGTTACCTTAGAAGCCGGTACAGGTTGTGTTCATACAGCCCCTGCCCATGGTGAAGATGATTTCTATGTTAGCAAGAAGTATAACTTAACCGTTTTATGTCCCGTTGACCACCAAGGGAAATTTACCTCAGAAGGTGGAGCATATGCGGGACTAAAGACCGGAAAGGCAAATCCTGTTATTGTGGAGGATCTAAAGAATTCCGGAGATCTTGTACTTGAAGAAACCATCGAACACAGTTATCCACACTGTTGGCGCTGTAAGAGCCCGATCATTTTTCGGGCAACAGAACAATGGTTTGCTTCGATTAATGGTTTCCGGCAAGCCGCTTTAGATCAAATAGAGAAGGTTCGCTGGATTCCTGCTTGGGGAAAAGACCGGATCTTTAACATGATAGCCGACAGGGGAGATTGGTGTATTTCCCGGCAGCGGACTTGGGGAGTACCTATCCCGATCTTCTATTGTGAGGATTGTGGAAAAGTGTTAGTTAACGATCAAACTATTGCCAGGGTTCAAGAATTCTTCCGGCAGGAAGGTTCTGATGCTTGGTTTGCTCATTCTGCCTTGGAATTGTTGCCAGAGGGAACTGCTTGCGAGTGTGGAGGGAAAAACTTCAGTAAAGAGACAGATATTATGGATGTATGGTTTGATTCAGGAACCAGCCATGCCGGTGTCCTGAAGCAGCGACCAGAACTGTCTTGGCCTGCGGATCTCTACTTGGAAGGTTCGGATCAACACCGTGGTTGGTTTAATTCCTCGCTGTCCACTTCTGTGGCTGCTTTCGGTCAGGCTCCTTACCGCAATGTATTGACTCATGGTTTTGTTGTGGATGAGCAGGGGCGCAAGATGTCAAAATCCTTGGGCAATGGGGTTGACCCTCTTAAAGTTGTTCAGGAATTAGGTGCAGATATTTTAAGGCTTTGGGTGAGTTCTGTAGATTATAAAAATGATGTTGCCGCTTCTCCCCGAATTATGAAACAAATGTCTGAAGCCTACCGTAAAATTCGCAATACTTTGCGTTTCTTGCTCAGCAATCTGAATGATTTTGACCCGGCTAAGGATAAAGTTTCTTATAAAGACCTGCAAGAAATTGATCGCTGGGCTCTGCTTAAGCTTTCCAAAGTGGTCGAACGAGTACTCTTGGGATATGAATCCTATGAATTCCACTGGACTTACCATACCATTCATAATTTCTGTACCATAGAGTTAAGTGCCGTTTATCTGGATATTGTCAAAGACCGGCTTTATGTAGAAGGGAAAACATCTCTTCTTCGTCGCTCGGCTCAGACAGTTTTGTATGAAATTCTTGATGCTCTGGTACGTCTTTTAACTCCAATCTTGTCCTTCATGACTGAAGAAATTTGGCCGTATATACCTGGAGATAAAAGTGCGGCAAATGTTCAAATAGCAGAAATGCCTAAGGTCAATTCTGAGTGGATGGATGAGGAACTGGCTAACCGCTGGGATCAGATTCTTGCCTTACGCACAGATGTCTCAAAGGTATTGGAAATCGCGCGGCAAGAAAAACTTATAAGCCATCCCTTAACTGCTCAAGTCGATCTGTATCCGACAGAAGCACAGTATAAATCCCTTAAGCAAGTTCCGAATTTGGCAGAAATCTTTATTGTTTCTCAACTGGTTATCCATCTGCCTGATGAAGAAAGACCTGAAGGGGTTCAGGCTGCGGAGGTTAACAAGGGATTAGGAATTCATGTTCAACCGGCCAATGGGGAAAAATGCGAGCGTTGTTGGATGTTTCATGAGGAAGTTGGAAAGAATGAAGAGTTTCCGACGATTTGCCCTCGATGCAGGGACGTGATTTCAGAAAATTCCAGTAGACTTATTGACTAAAAAAGCATATTATATAATTAACTTAATAGTTTTTACCGGATGAAACTGGCAGGAGAGATCTGAAATACAGACGCCGAAGGAGAAATTCCCTGAATTCGCTTTTCAGGGAGGGAAGCTCTCAGGCAAAAGTACTGCTAGAAGACGGGACTCTGGAGAGTTTCTTGCAAAAGAACACCAAAGGGGAAGCCGAGATACGGCGAATCTCTCAGGTTAAAGGACAGAGAAAATGCGCGACTACGCATTTTCTCTGTCCTTCTTTAATTTACAGAAATTTACAAGGGTATTATGGAAGGTTTTTTCTGGGTGTAATGACTTGGTATATGGAACACTATTGAAGAAATCTAAGGCGCTAAATGTCTTCTGTGAAAAACCTATTCTAGTCTAAATAAGGAGGTTTCTTTATGAATGAATTAAAACGGACTCCACTTTATGAAGAGCATTTGGCTAATAAGGCAAAACTGATTGATTTTGGCGGATGGGAAATGCCTGTTCAATATGTTGGTGTTATAGATGAACATCATGCTGTTCGAACTAAAGCTGGCCTTTTCGATGTGTCTCATATGGGTGAGATAGAGGTTCGTGGTCAAGACGCTTTAGAGTTTATTCAAATGCTGATCACCAATGATGTCAGTAAGCTGGAGGATGGCAGAATTCTATACTCTCCTATGTGCTATCCAAGCGGTGGAATTGTAGACGACTTGTTGGTTTATCGATATAATTCTCAACGTTTTCTGATTGTCGTAAATGCCTCCAATGCCGATAAGGACTACGCATGGATATTAAAACAAACAGACAGCTTTAATGTTAACGTAGAGAATGTCTCTGACCAATATGCTCAGCTTGCCTTACAAGGCCCTCTAGCAGAAACTGTCTTACAGCGTATTACAGAGCTTAATCTTTCACAGATTAAATACTATAGTTTCACTCACGGGAATATTGACGGGATTAGTTGTCTGATTTCCCGGACGGGCTATACAGGAGAAGACGGATTTGAGATTTATGTAACTCCGGATCATAGTCGGCAACTGTGGAGAAAGATATTGGAGGTTGGTGCTCTAGAGGGTGTACAGCCCATTGGGCTGGGTGCACGTGACACATTGCGGTTTGAAGCTCGTCTTCCCTTATATGGGAATGAATTAGGGGCGGAGATTTCTCCTCTTGAAGCTGGGCTTGGGATTTTTGTTAAGCTGGATAAAGTGAATTTCATTGGCAAGGAAGTAATTCTCGCTCAAAAAGAACAAGGGGTACCGCGAAAGTTAGTAGGATTAGAAATGATTGAGCGTGGAATAGCCCGTTCCCACTATCCCTTACAAAAAGATGGGCAAGAGATTGGATTTGTTACATCTGGCTCATTTTCACCAACTCTAAACAAAAACATTGCTTTAGGATTAATCAAGGCCGATTTAGCGATTCAGGGTCAGATTCTTGATGTAATGATTCGTGGGAAGGCAGTTAAAGCAAGAATTGTTCCCTCCTTGTTTTACAAACGTGAGGATCAATTAAAACCCAAGGAATCTAGTGTAGTAGCTGATAAAGTATTATCCAGTATCGCATAGCTAAAAAATAATCTTAGTAGTTTTACTCTCTGCTAATTGCTTAAATAAAATTCATCTAGCCATACTACACATTTAGGGTTACTAGTGGATGTTGCTAATCCCCTTTGGACAAAATAATTAAAATTTGAGGAGGATGATTTGAATGAATCCAGTTGATTTAAAGTATAACAAAGAGCATGAATACGCAAAGGTTGAAGGAAATATTATTACATTTGGTATAACAGACCACGCCCAAAAAAGCCTTGGCGACGTAGTGTTTGTCGAGCTCCCGGATGTAGGAGCAACGGTAACGGTCGGAAAATCTTACGGTACCGTTGAATCAGTTAAAGCTGTATCCGACATCTCTGCTTCAGTGAGTGGAAAAGTTGTAGAAGTGAACACTTCAGTTATGGATACACCTGATTTATTAAATTCTGACCCCTATGGAGAGGGCTGGTTGATTAAGGTAGAGGCTGAAGATTTAGCTCCGCTGGAAAGTATGATGTCCGTTGAGGAATATGAGACATTACTAGCACAGGAGGAACATTAGAATGAACTTCGTACCGAATACGGACAGCCAAAAAGAACGGCTCTTAGCCCGTATCGGGGCTAAGTCAGTTGAAGATCTTTTTTCAGATATTCCGCAGGAAGTCCGGTTGCAGCGGGCGCTGGCTATTCCTGGAGGGATGTCGGAGCAGGAATTAGTCAAACACGTCAAAGGTTTGGCGGGTTTAAATAAAACTGTCGAAGAGTATAGTTCATTTTTAGGAGCTGGGGCTTATGAACATTACATTCCCAGCTTCATTGACCAATTATTGTTGCGCTCAGAGTTCTATACAGCCTATACACCTTATCAACCAGAAATTAGTCAGGGAACCCTTCAAGCAATTTATGAGTTTCAAACCTTAGTTTGCGAATTGACGGGAATGGATGTAACCAATGCTTCTATGTACGATGGGGCTTCGGCACTAGCAGAGGCAGCTCTTATGACCTGTGATGCTACGCGACGAGATAAGGTGTTAGTTTTGACTACGGCACATCCGGAATATCGTGAGGTATTGAAAACATATTTGCCACCCCGGGGTGTAGAAATCATTGAAGTTCCTTTCAAAGAAGGTGTAATGGATCAGGCTGCTTTAGAAGTTCTACTAAAAGAAGATATCGCCGGTGTTCTTGTTCAAACTCCCAACTTTTTTGGCGGACTGGAAAATGTGGAACAAATTGTCCAGATGGCTCATGCTAAGGGAGCCTTAGTGGTAGTCTCAGTTAACCCTGTTTCATTGGGACTACTGAAATCACCTGGTGAGTGTGGCGTTGATATTGCTGTAGGTGAAGGTCAACCTTTCGGAAACCCGCTTAACTATGGTGGGCCATATTTGGGATTTTTATCATGCCGAGACAAGTTTGTCCGTCGTATGCCGGGGCGAATAGTTGGGGCTACAACCGATAAATCTGGAAAGAGAGGATATGTTTTAACTCTTCAGGCACGTGAACAACATATCCGACGGGAAAAAGCAACTTCAAACATATGTTCCAATGAAGCACTTTGCGCCCTTGCCTTTACTATGCATTTGAGTGCCCTGGGTAAAATAGGACTTAAACAAATGGCCAACCTGAATCTGCAAAATGCCCACTATGCTGCTCAAGAGATTGCCAAGATACCAGGGATGAGCTTGGCATTTTCAAGACCTTTTTTCCATGAATTTGTGATTAAGTCTGAGATTGAACCTGCTAAAATTAATTCAGGGCTATTGGAAAGTAAAATTATTGGTGGGCTTGATCTGGTTCGTTTCTATCCGGAACTCGATCACCATCTCCTCTTCTGTGTGACAGAAACGAAATCAAAAGCAGATATTGATCGGCTAGTGGCCAGATTGGGGGAAATCCAGTGAAAGTTTTAGAACCGCTAATTTTTGACCTCAGTGCCGATGGACGAACTGCAGTAAGTCTACCTGCCTGCGATGTACCGGAAGTTCCGATTGAAAATCTGATTCCTGAAAGTTTATTGCGCAAGCAAGAGCCGTTGCTTCCGGAAGTCTCTGAAGTAGACGCTGTCCGTCACTTTACTCATCTTTCTACCTTCAACCATGGTGTTGATACTGGGTTTTATCCACTAGGGTCTTGTACAATGAAGTATAATCCAAAGGTTAATGAAATGTTGTCTCGCCTTCCAGGTTTTACTGCTCTACACCCCTATCAACCGGAGTCGTTGACTCAAGGGGCTTTACAGCTTATGGCAGAGTTACAGGAGGACCTTTGTGAATTAACCGGGATGGATGGGTTTACTCTTCAACCGGCGGCCGGAGCCCACGGAGAAATGACGGGGATACTAATTATCAAAGCCTATCACGATCATCGCCAAGACACTAAACGTTCAAAGGTCGTAGTTCCGGATTCGGCTCATGGAACAAATCCCGCCACTGCCGCAATGGCCGGGTACGAAATTATTCAAATTCCCTCTAATGAGCGGGGTGGAGTGGATCTTGACGCTTTGAAAAGGGTTCTTAATGACGAGGTTGCGGCTCTGATGCTAACAAATCCTAACACTGTGGGTCTTTTTGATGAAAATATTTTAGAAATAACCAAGTTGGTTCACGATGTGGGCGGTTTATTGTACTACGATGGAGCGAATACAAATGCTGTAATGGGTATTGCCCGTCCTGGGGATATGGGCTTTGACGTTGTCCATCTAAATTTGCACAAAACCTTTTCTACACCTCATGGAGGTGGAGGGCCGGGGTCTGGGCCAGTTGGGGTTAAGGAATTTCTGATCCCCTATCTTCCTAAACCACTGGTTGTACGGTCGGAAGATGGAATCTTTTCACTTAAAAATGATATGCCACTGTCTATAGGCCGTGTACGCTCTTTTTATGCAAATTTTTCAGTGCTTGTAAGGGCCTATGCCTACATTCGCAGCCTTGGCGGGGCGGGATTAAGGTCAGCTTCAGAAAATGCAGTTTTGAATGCTAATTATCTTATGAGTATTCTTAAAGAACATTATTATCTTCCTTTTGAACGGGTCTGCATGCATGAATTTATTATTACACCTAAGAACCTTAAGTCAACAGGAGTACACACTTTAGATATTGCAAAACGCTTATTAGACTATGGCTATCACCCTCCAACAATTTATTTCCCCATAATTGTTGAAGAGGCCATGATGATAGAGCCTACAGAAACTGAAAGCATTGAAACTCTAGATAAATTTGCCGAAATTCTAATTAAGATTGCTGAAGAAGCTAAAAATGATTCGGATCTGGTAAAGAATGCCCCTTATACCACCTTTGTAACCCGTTTGGATGAAGTAAGTGCCGTTAGAAAACCCAACTTACGTTGGCGTAGAGAGTCTTAATGAATTTTTTTCTTGCTAGACGCAGGATACTTATGTATTCTGTGTCTATTCTTTGTTAAGAGAAAAAGCCAAATTAAATAGAATGTTTTTAAGAAAATCTGAAATTAGAGATTATAAAGATATTAGGCAGGAATTAAGTCAGAAAAAGTTGAATTATAATAAGATTGTTCGTAAAGTTACATAATAATTAAGGAATGGGGTGATCGCATGCAAATCGAAGTATTGCCGAGTACAGGTTCTCCACGAATTCCCTATTTAGAAGATAGATTAGTCATCGTGATTGATGTTTTGAGAGCAACCAGTACCATCGTGACTGCACTAGCTAATGGCTGCCAGGCCATTATCCCGGTGCTTACCTCAGAGGAAGCCATAGAAAAACGTTTAACTCTTCCCGGCTCATTGTTAGGGGGTGAGCGTGATTCGCTGATCATTGAGGGCTTTGATTTAGGAAACTCACCTTTTGACTATGCTCCTGAAAAAGTAGGAGGCAGAAGAGTAATTTTGACTACATCAAATGGTACTCGAGCTATACGTGATTCTATTGCTGCCCCAATGATTTGGATGGCTTCGTTTATAAATATGCATAGTATTGTTCTAGCTATACACAGAGAATTTGAGAAGGGAAATAGATTAAAAGGAATAGTAGTGTTTTGTGCAGGTACTGAAGAACGTTTTGACTTGCCGGATACTCTTTGTGCCGGAATGTTAATTGATTCTTTGGGATCAAAAATTTTGCTCAATGATTTAGGTGAAGCTGCACGAATGTTATATCGAAGCTCTGAAGATCATCTTACAGATAGAATTCGAAACTCAGTACATGGTAAAAAACTTATATCCTTGGGCTTTGAACGAGACATAGAGTATTGCTCCACTCCAAATATTTTGCCAATTGTTCCGGTGGTTCAAGAGGGAGAAATAGTTTGGTTGACAGGGGAATAAGAATCTTGTACCTAATATCTCATTATTAAGTAATTTCCTAATTCATCTACTTCCCGAAATCGCCTGAATAAATAGTAATTTGTCGTTATGATTCGAAATAGGTATAATAAGCGTAAGGTATTTTATAACTTCTGCCGATGCTTAAAACTTGACATATTCTATTTCGCACGGTGGCATTACTATTTGATAGGAGGGAGATGAACTTATGGAAACCTTAAAAGTTCCCGTCGGAATATCTAATCGCCACATCCATCTGTCACAGGATCATATTGAGGCTCTTTTTGGTGAGGGATACTCTTTAACAAAAATGAAAGATCTTAGTCAACCTGGTCAATTTGCCAGTGAAGAAACAGTAACGCTGATTGGACCAAAAGGTACTATTGCGGGAGTTCGGGTTTTGGGGCCTGCCCGGAAGGCTTCTCAAGTTGAACTTACTGCTACTGATACTTTTAAACTTGGAGTAAAACCGCCAGTCCGGGATTCTGGAAAGATTGAAGAAACGCCTGGCATTGATGTTGAAGGTCCAAAGGGTAGAATTCAAATGACTAAAGGTGTTATAATTGCTGCTCGGCATCTTCATATGAGTCCGCAAGATGCAGAGAAGTATAAATTTGTTGATGGGCAATATATCCGAGCGATTGTGCCTGGTCCCCGTGGTGGAATTCTTGATCAGGTGTTAGTTCGGGTAAACCCTGAGTACGCTCTTGACTTGCATGTAGACACTGATGAAGGAAATGCCTTTAGTTTAGTAAACGGACAATTGCTTGAAGTATGTCTTCCCTAGTGGAAGAATATAAACCTTGATCTGTCTGGGAAGCTCTTAGCTATAAGTAGTGTGTGTTTTTTAAAAGGGTTGTAATTAACTTCTAAAGATTAATTACAACCCTTTTTTTATTTGGATTAGAAGCCGTAGCTTGCTTCATTACAGAATTTTTAAGATTATTATATTTAAATGAATCAGTGTAAATTACAAAGCTGTGGGAACAATAAAAAAGATGTTTAACGTGAGGTGATAACGTGGCCGTTTCGAAAGAAGAGAATAAACCGACCATGAAACTCTCAATAAGTAAAGATGAAACGGATTCAATTAATGCTCAGGAGTTGGCGGGATTAAACCATCAAGTTGCTTTGCTGGCAGAAACTCTGGAAAAAATGAGACTAGCTGATTATATCTCTTATTTAAATCGACCGGGAAGAATGCTATGGATTAATTTCGGAGTTGGTCTTTTGCGAGGATTGGGAACTGCCCTTGGAGCAGGTTTGCTGGCTGGATTTGCCTATTTTATCTTAAAACGGATAGTGGTTCTGAACCTGCCAGTAATAGGAGGTTTGATTGCGGAATTAAGCAGATATGTTAACCAACCCTAAATTTGGAGTAGGAGGCGAAGATAATTGAAAGATCAAAAGGGATATGATAAATTGATCAATACATTACATGAAGAACGAAATGAAGTTATGGAAACTGCTGCTGAATTGTTTGAAGGAAGTATGAAAGATTCATTAGGAGAATTATCCCTTGTGGATAATCATCCGGCAGATGTTGGAAGCGAATTGTATCAGCGGTCGCGTGATATTGCCGAACATGATCGCTTAAGTCATAGAATTGGGGCTATTGACAATGCCCTGGAAAGATTTGAAAAGGGAAACTATGCCAAATGTGAGCATTGCGGTGAACAGATTCCTTATGAACGTCTTGAGGTTTTGCCTTACACGACAGTATGTGCAAAATGCAGCCGTGAAGAGGAAAAAGAAGAGCAACACTCCCTGCATCGAGACCCAGTGGAAAACGAAATTCTAAATCGTCCATTTTCCAGAACTTTTAATGATGGTACTGATCAAGTTATGTTTGATGGCGAAGATTCCTGGCAAGCTGTAGCTCGCTATGGTACTGCAGATACTCTTCAGGACTTGGGAACTAACCGTAATATTTCGGATCCAAATAACCTCTACGAAGATTCGGACGAATCCATTGGCGCTGTCCAATTTATTGAAACTATAGAAACTCAGCGGGAACCGGAAGGTCGCATAAACACCATTCATTATAGTAAAGAGCACGGACAAACATAATTATTTGCCCCACTTAGAACCCTATGTTAAGATGAGGGAAAGAATAGTGGGAGGGAATCTGTTGTTAGTTTGGCTTGCAATAATTGGGGTTTGGGGTGTAGATCGTTTTCTGAAGTTTTTAATTCAAACATACTTTATTCCGGGCGAAACACTAAAAGTTTTCCCCGGGATATTCCATTTGACCTATGTCTTGAATCCAGGCGCAGCTTTTGGTCTGATGGCGGGCCGAACCTGGATTTTTATCCTTACAGCGGTTCTGGTTGTTGGAGGGGTGGTTTATGGGCAGTATCGTATACCACGCCAAGAGAGGATTACACGACTGGCATTAGGGATAATTGGAGGCGGAGCACTGGGAAATTTGTACGATAGGCTGGTTATAGGACGGGTTGTAGACTATCTTGATTTTCAGATTTGGCCGTATGTGTTTAACTTCGCTGATAGTATGATTGTTGTAGGGGTAGGACTACTGTTGCTGGCTATTTATCGGGATGAAAGAGCCTCAAGGGGATCTGAACTTGATGTAACTGATGAGTAGTGAACTGCATTTAGTTCTCACCAAGAAAAACTAGGTATTGGGGTATGAAGAGTGTTAATTGATTCAACAAATAATTCAGGATTAGATTACTCCGATTGCGGATTGGATGAAGATGAACAAATATCTTCTCACGAGCAAGTGTTTGAACTTCCTGAAGGAGTTCGCTTAGATCTTGGAGTAACTGAAGTTTTAGAAAAAAGCCGTTCTTTCGTTCAGGGTCTTATTACAAAAGAATGTGTACTTGTCAATGGGTTAGCTAGAAAAGCGAATTACAAAATACGCCAAGGGGATTTAGTAAAAGTCATTATTCCAGCTCTAAGAGAATCTTCGGCTACACCGGAAAATATCCCCCTGGAGATTATTTACGAGGATGAGGATGTTTTAGTTGTCAATAAACCACAAGGAATGGTAGTTCACCCGGCTCCCGGGGCTTGGACGGGAACGATGGTTAATGCTTTGCTATACCACTGTGATAATCTTTCTGGAATCAATGGAGTGTTGCGACCGGGGATTGTACACCGCATAGACAAGGATACATCGGGAATTTTGGTAGTGGCTAAGAATGATTTTTCACACCAAGGTCTTGCTGCACAGCTTAAGGCACATTCTATGGAGAGAAAATACTTGGCCCTGGTTCACGGGGTCATGACGGAGCCATCTGGAACCGTCGATGCCCCAATTGGACGAGATCCTTCTGATCGAAAACGCATGGCGGTGGTTATGCAGAATTCGAAACAGGCTGTGACCCATTATACCGTTGTTGAACGTTTTGGAGATACTTCATATTTAGAAGTTTGCTTAGAGACGGGGCGAACCCATCAGATACGCGTACATATGGCCTATATTAAGCACCCGATTATCGGAGATCCGGTTTACGGTCCTAAGAAGAATCAATTTGGCATACAAGGTCAAATGCTCCATGCAGCTCATTTAGGTTTTGAGCATCCGCGCAATGGGTCGTGGATGAGTTTCGAGTCTCCTCTGCCGCATAGGTTTGCCGCTCTGCTTGAAAAAATGCGCTAGTTGAGAGATTATTCGATAAATTTCGGTATTTTAATTAGTGCATTGACTTTTAATCAAAGCTAAAGTAAACTAGGGAACAAGAATTATAGCCTTTAATGAAGTCCCGAGAGGCTTGGGAAGGCAGACGGATACACGGGGAAAACTGTCTGCTTTCGAGACAGTTTTTTTGTACTACTCAGAAAGTATTCGAGCAACCAATCACCAATTAGGACAGAAATATCTAAGGACTAAAGATTCCCTGGGAAGAAAGGAGTTAGAAGCCTTGGAAGGAACAATAAAAAGTAAAATTTTAGATCCGGATGGAATTCGCCGGGCAGTAACTCGTATTGCTCATGAAATTGTCGAAAAGAATAAAGGTACTGATAAACTTGTCCTAGTAGGGATTCGCCGAAGAGGAGTGCCTCTTGCGGAACGAATCCAGCAGTATATTGAAGAGTTCGAGGGAGTAAAGGTTCCATTGGGAATCCTGGATATTACTCTTTACAGAGATGATCTCAGTACCATTGACATTCACCCCGTCGTTCATGAAACGGACATTCCGGTAAGTATTGAAGGTAAAGCGGTTATTCTAATTGATGATGTACTTTATACAGGCCGAACGGCTCGTGCGGCTTTAGACGCAACAATGGATATTGGAAGGCCTGAACGAATTCAGTTGGCTGTGCTGGTCGATCGGGGACATAGAGAGTTGCCTATCCGAGCAGATTTTGTTGGCAAGAACCTTCCCACATCTCGTCGAGAAATTGTCGCTGTTCGACTTAAAGAAGTGGATGGGGACGAAGACGTGCTCTTGCTCGAAAGAGATGATGATATCAATAAAAGTTAATCAACCGGTTCCCTTTAAATGTTATCCAGAGAGATAACCAAGGGGTGAGTTGGATATAGTAGGCTATGCCTATTTTTAAATCCTCTCCCTTTTGGGATGAGGATTTTTACATTTTTACCCCGTCGACCAGAAACTAAGGGGATATTGCTAAGTGAACACTTTAGTGGAATTCCCCTTACTTTCAAAGAGAATAATCACAAACTGTTTAGAAACAATAAGAATGGAAAAAGTTAGGGAGGTTTATTCATGAAGTGGCAGCGTAAAGATATTCTAGCGATCGAGGATATGAGTGTGGAGGAAATCCGTCATATTTTGCATACTGCAAAAGTGATGAAAGAGATTTTAATGCGTCCAATAAAAAAATTGCCTACATTAAAAGGAAAATCAGTAGTTAATCTTTTCTATGAAGCAAGTACACGGACTCGAACCTCTTTTGAAATGGCGGCGAAAGTTTTAGGAGCTGATACAACAAGTATTGCGGTTGCCCAGAGCAGTGTAAGTAAGGGTGAGAGTTTATATGATACTGCTAAGACTATTCAGGCAATGAGAGCTGATGTCGTGATTCTTAGGCATCCTAGTTCAGGATCTGCGAAGTTTTTAGCAGATATTTTAGACCCGGCAGTCATTAATGCAGGTGATGGGCAGCATGCCCACCCAACCCAAGCCTTACTGGATATATTTACGATGCAGGAACATTTGGGAGAGTTAGAAGGTAAGAACGTGGTCATTGTGGGGGATGTTTTACATTCTAGGGTTGCTCGAAGTAATGCTTGGTGTCTGCAAAAGATGGGGGTCAATGTGACTTTGGCCGGTCCTCCAACCCTTGTTCCCGCTGAAATGGAGGGATTAGGGGTTAACATGACTCACGATCTTGACAGTGCTTTACCCGGTGCGGATATCGTTATGGCCCTTCGCCTTCAACTTGAAAGACAGAAAAGCGGACTCTTTCCCAGTCTTCGTGAATATAGCCATCTTTATGGTTTAACCACAGAGCGGCTCAAGAAAACAGGCAAACAAAGCATCGTGTTGCACCCCGGCCCGATGAATAGAGGGGTGGAAATTTCTGATGATGTTGCTAATGGGGTCGACGCCTTGATTGAGCGTCAAGTCACGAATGGTGTAGCAATCCGTATGGCATTGATTTATTTACTGATAGGAGGGTCTGGCAATGTGGTGGCTTAAAGACGTTATGGTTATAGATCCAAGTCAAAATATATCTGCTCCCCGGGATGTTCTTATTAAGGATAAAATGGTATTAGAAATTTCTGCATCACTGACAGAGGAAGATGTTTTAGTAAAAGCGCAAGGTGAATCTGTGGAAACCGTTAATGGCAAAGGTAAATATCTTTTC
The DNA here is from genome assembly GCF_000765145.1 of Desulfosporosinus sp. HMP52. Lineage (GTDB taxonomy): Bacteria > Bacillota > Desulfitobacteriia > Desulfitobacteriales > Desulfitobacteriaceae > Desulfosporosinus. The sequence continues at coordinate 133,870 of NZ_JMGA01000018.1, forward strand.
CCGGGACTTATTGATGTACACACTCATCTGCGTGAACCAGGGCAAGAGGATAAAGAAGATATATTAAGTGGATCACGTGCTGCAGTACGGGGTGGATTTACGACAATTCTGGCCATGGCTAACACACAACCTCCTATAGATAATCGAGCTTTGGTAGAGTTTGTACGCAGACAAGGCGAACGTGCCGGATATGCCCATGTCCTGCCCATAGGGACAGTCACTAAAGGCATGCAGGGCAGTGAATTAGTAGAAATGGCGGATATGAAAGCAGGAGGAGCAGCAGCTTTTTCGGATGATGGTAAAAACATTCAGAACGCAGAAATGATGAGGCTTGCTTTAGAATATGCCAAACTTACAGGCTTTCCGATTATCAGTCACTGTGAGGATAAAGATTTAGCCGGAGATGGCCAAATGCGAAGAGGCGTGGCTTCAGGGCGGATGGGATTAAGAGGAATCCCGGCCAGTGCCGAGAGTGTAATAGTGGCCAGAGATTTAATTCTTGCCGAGGAAACTGGCGGCAAGCTTCATCTGGCCCATATTTCAACGGCAGATAGCGTGGAGATGATTCGAAAAGCTAAAGCACGAGGTGTTAATGTTACGGCAGAGGTCAACCCGCATCATCTCATCTTTACTGATGAAGAGATAGGTATTACAGATACAGTGCTTAAGGTAAATCCTCCCCTGGGTTCGGAAGAGGATCGGGAAGCCTTAATTGAAGGGCTGCGTGATGGAACTATTGATATGATAGCAACTGATCATGCCCCACACACCCAGGCAGAAAAAGCTCGACCCTTTGCAGAAGCTCCTTTTGGAATTGCTAGTCTAGAGACTGCCTTAAGTGCGGTTTGGAACTACTTGGTGTTACCTGGACGATTGTCCCTGGATCGTGTGATTGAGGCTTGGAGTTGGGCTCCGGCACAACGGTTTGGTTTGACAGGGGGAACCCTCAAGCCTGGGGCTATAGCGGATATTGTGCTTTTTGATCCTGACTTCTCAGAGGTGATTGATTCAACAAACTTGGTATCGAAAGCTCGCAATACTCCGTTTCTAGGAAAGAATATGGCTGGCTTCCCTGTGATGGTTTGGGTTGAAGGTAAGTTAGTTCAGAGAGATAGAGTTGTTAAATAGATAAAGATTTACCAAGATAGAGAGAGGAAGTGTCGAGGTGGCTTATCTTATTTTTGAAGATGGGACGACCTTTGAGGGAGAAGAGTTTGGGGGATGGGAAAAGAGTTCCACCCAGGTAGAAGAGCAAGAAGTCGTTTTCAATACCTCAATGAGTGGCTATCAGGAGATGGTTACAGATTTATCCTATGCAGGTCAGATACTTGTCCTTACTCAACCCCTGATTGGAAACTATGGATGGCATCATGAAGAAAATGAAGCGGATAAAACACGCCTGCAAGGGCTCATCCTTCGCGAACTTTCCGGGGGGGAGGGAAGTCAGCATGGTGAGGGGTCTCTAGAGGATTATTGTTACCAGCATGGTGTACAAGGTCTAAAGGGAGTCGATACACGAGCACTAACCAGATATTTACGGCAATTTGGAACCTTGCCAGGAGTACTTGTTCGCACTAAAGAGATTGGGCAGGATTATTGGAGGAATTCGCAGAAGAAAACCCAAGTAAAGGAAAATAGTGAGCATTGGGTTTATCGTTCGACGGTGAAAGAGTCATTTGAAATTCCCGGATCAGGTCCATTGATTGCAGTCATGGATTTTGGCGTAAAACGAAATATCATTCGTAACCTTCAGAAAAGAGGGTTTCGGATTATGGTTTTCCCAGCTAAGACTAAGGCTGAAGAAATACTTAAGAATCGCCCCAGTGGGATAGTTCTGAGCAATGGCCCCGGCAATCCCGAAGAGTTACCCGAAGAAATTGCTACAGTACAGAAGTTATATGATAAGCTGCCAATCTTAGGGATATGTTTAGGACACCAACTTTTAGCCTTGGCTGCAGGTGGAAGAACCTACAAGTTACATTATGGACATCGGGGCGGGAATCATCCGGTGATCGACATCCGCTCTGGAAAAGCGACAATGACATCCCAAAACCATGGCTACGCTGTGCAGGAAGACTCTTTGAAGGGTTCGGGCTTTGAGGTTACCTTGCTGAATCTCAATGATGGAACCGTAGAAGGAATGGAGCATACTTCTTATCCAATTTTATCGGTACAATTTCATCCGGAAGGGGCTCCAGGGCCTGAGGAGAACGATGAAATTTTTGACCGCTTCAAGTCTATTGTTTTAGACAGATCAGCGCGAAAGGGGAGAGGATAAGAATGCCCAAAAAAGAGTGGAAAAAGGTTCTGGTAATTGGCTCAGGCCCCATCGTAATTGGACAGGCGGCTGAATTTGACTATGCCGGCACACAAGCTTGCCGAGCTCTTCGCGAGGAAGGGATTGAGGTCATTCTCGTCAATTCCAATCCTGCCACAATCATGACGGATCGAGAAACAGCAGATCGGGTTTATATAGAGCCTTTAACTGTGGAATCTATGGAACGGATCATTGAACGGGAGAGACCTGACGGGTTGATACCTACGATGGGTGGACAAACAGGCTTAAACTTAGCGTATCAGCTTGCTAAAAGAGGGGTTTTGGAGCGCTGTGAGGTCACTCTAATGGGAACCTCGCTGAAAAGCATTGACCAAGCTGAAGATCGGGAGAGCTTTAGGGCTCTGATGAAAGAACTGGGTGAGCCGATTCCGGAAAGCATGATTGTTTCCCATGTTGAGGATGCCCTGAAATTTGCAGATGTTACCGGTTACCCACTTATTGTTCGGCCGGCCTTTACCTTGGGTGGAACCGGAGGAGGAATTGTTCAAAACAAAACTGAACTTCAACAGATTGCAGAAAGCGGCCTTCAGGCAAGTCTGATTGGTCAGATTCTTGTAGAGAGAAGTGTAGCTGGTTGGAAGGAAGTCGAGTTTGAGGTTTTACGGGATGGAGTCGGTAACTGTATAACGATATGTCACATGGAAAATATGGATCCGGTGGGAATACATACAGGTGACAGTATTGTTGTAGCACCTTGTCAAACCTTAACTGACAGAGAGGTTCAAACCCTGCGCAGTGCCTCTCTAAGAATTGTTAATGGTCTGGGAATTGAAGGTGGGTGTAACGTCCAATTTGCCCTCCATCCTTCTCAAATGGAATATGTTGTGATCGAGGTTAATCCTCGCTTAAGTCGCTCAAGTGCTTTGGCCTCGAAGGCTACGGGATATCCTATTGCTAAAATCGCCGCTAAGATAGCCTTGGGTTATGCTCTAACAGAACTCAAGAATGCTGTGACGGGAAAGACCTCCGCTTGTTTTGAGCCTGCCTTGGACTATGTGGTTGTGAAGTTTCCGCGCTGGCCTTTTGATAAATTTACAGAGGCAGATCGCCAGTTAGGGACTCAGATGAAGGCAACGGGGGAAGTAATGGGGATAGGTCGGAACTTGGAATCCGCCTTGCTCAAAGCCATCCGTTCTCTTGATATAAAAGTTTATGGGGTTCGCATGGCGGAGCTTGAGGGACTTTCAGACGCGGAACTTAAAGACGCTTGTTTAAAACCAGATGATCGCCAGTTGTTTGTTTTTGCTGAAGGTTTGAGACGCGGTTGGACAGTAGATTGGTTGGTTCAAGAAACCGGTTGGAATCGATACTATTTGAATATACTAAAACGTCTTGTGGATGAGACAATTTTATTGGAACAGACTCCTTGGGATGAGGCTAGGTTGCGTCGAGTAAAACGGCTAGGGTTTTCTGACCTGGAGATTGCATCTCTCTGGAAAACTACTGAGGACAAAGTACATCAATTTAGAAAAGAGCATAGTATAAGGCCTGTTTTTAAAATGGTGGATACCTGCGCCGCAGAATTTGAAGCGACAACACCTTACTTTTATTCCAGTTATGATCTGGAAGATGAAGGGGATGTTCATAAACGGCCTAAAGTTGTCGTTCTAGGTTCAGGTTCAATTCGAATAGGACAGGGTATAGAATTTGATTATTGTTCAGTACATGCTGTACTGGCCCTGAGAAAAGCGGGTTATGAAAGCATTATAATCAATAACAATCCGGAAACAGTGTCGACGGATTTTGATACGGCTGATCGTCTCTATTTTGAACCATTAACCTTAGAGGATGTATCCGAGATTTTAGATAAAGAACAACCCGATGGAGTAGTCGTTCAGTTCGGTGGGCAGACGGCAATCGGTTTAGCAAGCGGACTGGCAAGACGTGGATATAAGATTTTAGGTACGACGGTAGAAGATATCGATCGTGCAGAAGAGCGAGGAAATTTCGACCGGGTACTGCAAGAGCTAGGTGCCCAGCGCCCTCGCGGAGGCGGCGCCAAGAATATGGAGCAAGTGCAGAGCGTTGCCCATGAGATTGGATTTCCTTTAGTTGTACGTCCGTCTTATGTTCTTGGCGGCCGGGCTATGGACATTGTATATGAAGAAAAGGAATTAGAACCGGTTATTAAGCGAGCTTTTTCCGCATCCTCAGACCAGGAAATCTGGATGGATCAATATCTGCTGGGTACGGAGGTTGAGGTTGATGCAATCTCAGACGGAGAGAATGTTTTTATCCCCGGGATTATGGAACATTTGGAGCGGGCCGGAGTTCATTCCGGAGATTCTATAGCAGTCTATCCACCTCAAACTCTCGACTTAAACATGGAAGAACGTATTATTGCTTTGACAAAATCCTTAGCACGATCCTTGAAAATAAAAGGTCTGCTTAATATACAATATGTCATTTACCACCAAGAACTCTATGTTCTGGAGGTTAATCCGCGATCAAGCCGTACAGTTCCCTTTCTAAGTAAAGTTACCGGGGTTCCCATTGTTGATTGGGCTTCCCAAGTTATCCTGGGCAAAAAGTGGGAAGAAATAGGTATCCCCCACGGCCTCTGGCCAGTCAGTGATCGAGTTGCTGTCAAAGCACCTGTGTTTTCCTTCTCTAAGCTGCAAAGAGTCGAACCGTCATTAGGCCCTGAGATGAAATCTACGGGTGAAGTTATGGGCATGGACAAAACCTATGAAAAAGCTCTCTACAAGGCGTTGCTGGGAGCGGGATTGTCCTTTACGACTTATGGGTCTGTGTTAATAACCTTGGCAGATCGGGATAAAGCAGAAGGGTTAGAGCTGGCCAGGCGTTTCGCAGAAATTGGCTTCCGTATCCTAGCGACTGAGGGGACTACCCGCTATTTAAAGACTCAGGGATTACGGGTAGAAACAATTGCCAAGCTGCATGATGGTTCTAACGAAATTATTGATGGTATTCGCAAGCAACAGATTCAATACGTTGTCAATACAACAACTCATGGTCGAGTCCAAGAAAGTGATGGCTTTGCCATCCGTAGAGCAGCTGTAGAACATGGAATCCCTTGCTTCACAAGCTTAGATACTGCGGCAGCGTTGCTTCAGGTACTAGAAAGTTTATCTCCGGGTCTCTTGCCGCTCTAGTCAATTGCGAACCACGAACTACGAATATCGAACCACGAAAAGGAGGTTGCCATGCTTACCAAAGGACAAGTGGTAGTTCATGAATCCCTGGGGGATGAAAAGCATAAGCTTAAAAGGTTAGTTCTGAAAGGACCGATTGCCAGAACTGCCCAGGCGGGACAATTCGTTGCAATCCAAGTCCAGGACTCATCAATCTCGTCATTTGATCCCTTGTTAAGGCGGCCGATTAGTTTAGCCGACATCTCTTCCGAGAATGACGAAATTACTTTGCTCTATCGAGTTCAGGGACGAGGAACAGAAATTCTTGCGCGTGCTAAGGAGGGAGGAGTGCTCAGTATCATGGGCCCTTTGGGACATGGCTTTTCTCTGCCGGAAGCGGGAGAATTATGGTTGGTAGCCGGAGGAATTGGAATTTTTCCCTTATATCCCTTAGCCCTTAGTGCTCTGAGTAAGGGGTTAACTGTTCGCTTGTTTTGGGGAGGAGAAAACCAATCCTTTCTGGAGAGTGCCGGTCTTTCCTCCTGGGAGAAATTAGGAATCCCGCTATATCTGAGTACACTTGATGGAAGTCTAGGGCAAAAGGGCCTTGTGACTGAACAAATAAATGATCAGTTAGGACAAATGTCTTTGAGCAGTAGCCAAATCTGGGCAGCGGCTTGTGGCCCAAAGAAGATGATGCAGGCCGTGGCGGAGATTTGTATAAACGTTAAAGTACCTATAGAGGTTTCCCTGGAAGAAAGAATGGGGTGTGCAGTAGGAGCCTGCTTGGGTTGTGTGTGCACGTTGATCGACGAAACTGGGGCAAAAGTTCATAAAAAAGTATGTCAGGATGGACCGGTTTTCCGAGGAGAGGAGGTTGTATGGGATGAATCCTGTTAATTTATCTACCCAGTTCGCTGGAATAACCTTAAGAAATCCACTGATTACTTGTTCGGGTACCTACGGATTTGGAGAGGAGTATACCAGCTATTGTCCTCTGGAAGCCTTAGGGGGAATAACTCTAAAAGGGGTTACTCCCTTACCTCGACTGGGCAACCCTGTCCCCAGGTTAGCTGAAACTCCGGCAGGACTGCTAAATGCCGTTGGTCTGGAAAACCCAGGATTAGATGAATTTATTCAATCCTATCTGCCAAAGATAAGGAAGTTACCCACTGCAGCCATCGCCAATATTTCTGGATTTTCCCTTGAAGATTATGTCCAGCTGGCCCGGGCACTGCAAAAGGATTCCGGTTTAGCTGCACTTGAGGTGAATATCTCTTGTCCCAATGTCAAACATGGTGGAATGCATTTTGGTACAGATCCTCAAAGTGCCCAGGAAGTAATTGCCGCGGTAAAGGCTGAAACTGATTTGCCAGTTATCGCAAAACTTTCTCCCAATGTTACAGATATTGTGGGCATGGCGCGGGCAGTTCAGCTAGGGGGAGCGGATGCAATCTCTCTGATTAATACTCTTTTAGGGATGCATATTGATATATATCAACAACGGCCTGTTTTAGCCAATACATTTGGAGGACTATCAGGCCCAGCGATTCGGCCAGTTGCCGTACGCATGGTTTGGCAGGTTTTTCAAGCAGTCGATTTGCCGATTATTGGAATGGGCGGGATCACAACTTGGCAAGACGCCGTAGAATTCATGCTGGCAGGAGCAACGGCAATAAGTATAGGTACTGGTAATTTCGTTAATCCTCAGGCACCGTTAGAGATTTTACAAGGAATCAAAGAGTACTGTGAGGAACGTGGACTGGCCTCCGTAAGGGATTTAGTAGGATTAGCCCATCATGTTAGATAAAACAAATGACACCGGTTTACTTAAACCATGAACTGTTAATAGCTTTTTCCTGCCTTGAAATGTTGAAAACTGGGGGGATATTGTTGGATTTAACATTAAATAACCAGCGAGTGATGGTTGCCTTAGATGTTCAAAGTCGAGAGGAAGCTTTAGTTCTAGCCAAAGCTCTTCAAGGCAGTGGGTGTTGGCTAAAAGTAGGCTTAGAACTTTACTCCTATACCGGCCCCATGATGATTCGGGAACTAAAAGCTTTAGGATTTCCCATTTTTCTTGATTTGAAGCTGCATGATATACCTACAACAGTGGAACGAGCAATTCGAGGATTCGTGCAGTGTGGAGCTGATATGATCAATGTCCATTGCAGCGGCGGGTATGATATGATGGCTAGAGCAGGGAATGCAGTGCGTGAAGAAGGAAGTAAGCTAAATAGTATCCCTAAGGTGATTGGAGTTACAGTCCTGACAAGTATGTCAGAAACTCAATTCAGACAAGAGATGGGAGTCCAACGGAACCTGGGAGAGCACGTTGTAGAATTAGCGGTGCTAGCGGAAAAGGCAGGGCTTGACGGTGTCGTTGCATCAGCTAAGGAGGCAACAGATATTAGAAAAAACACAAAAGCGGATTTTCTAATTGTGACACCAGGAATCCGCCCAGCCTGGAGTGAAGCCCAGGATCAAGCAAGGGTTCTTACTCCTTCAGAAGCTTTAGATGCAGGCAGTTCATACCTGGTCATCGGGAGGCCGATAACCCGTTCGGAAGATCCACGCCAAGCTTTAGAACGGCTTTGGGAATAGGATGAAAAAGGGGTCGCTCGGGTTGGGCGGCTTCGCAACATCCGCTCACCGCAGCACTCCGAGGCTCGCCCACTCGCCGACGCGGGACTTCGCCAAACCTCCGGGTAGTACCTGATGTTAACCCGTGGCTCCGTCTCCCCGCGCCGTCTTGTGGGCTTTTACCGCCTCTCCATGCAATGGGTTCGCTTCTGTGGACGAAGCTGCCCTGCTTTCGGGTCCATGGGTTCTTGGGACTGTTTTGGGGCTTTCGGCTTCCTTTTTTCAGAGTGGCCGATCATGCCGCTGTCGTAGCACTAGCAGATGATGAAAATGCCTAACACACGTAGATCCCACGAAGCCCGACCAGAGCCTCCCTAGAGATCTGCTTACACTCCCAGCAAACTGGCTGAAGGAGCGCTTGCCTGCTAAGCGGATGCGTCAGCGGAGCCGCGTTATGGCGAGCGCTGACGGTTCGCGTCCCCGTAGCGCGCCGCAGGTTCACATGCAGTAATGCACAGAGGTTCGGACGCGCTCGCGAACCGTCCAGCGAGGCAGCGGCGGAACTCGCAGACGCGTGCTGGCTGAAGACACCGTCTTCGCACGAATTACAACAGCGTAAAAGCGCTCCGCCCCCAGAGCCAGACCAGAAGAATCGACTTACCTGAAAGCTTTTTCAGAGTAGATGACATAGAGGTTATAGAAAAGGAGAGATCACATTAATGGATAAAACTCTTAACAATAAGATGCCGCTTACAACTGAAGAATATATGGACCTGTTTAGAAAAAGTGAAGCTTTGTTGGAGGGGCATTTCCTTTTAACCTCAGGCAAACACAGTGCTCAATACATGCAGTGTGCTCAAGTACTTCAACATCCGGATCGAGCAGGGATTTTGGCAGAGGGGCTGGCATCACAATTTCGGGACATGGACGTTCAAACAGTCATCGGCCCCGCAACAGGGGGGATTTTAGTAGCCCATGAAGTTGCCAAAGCCTTAGGAGTTAGGTCTTTATTCACAGAGAGAGAAAATGGAATCATGCGCTTGCGCAGAGGATTTACTATATCCCCGGGAGAAAGAGTATTGGTAGTTGAAGATGTTATAACGACTGGTGGTTCAGTTCGAGAAGTACTGACTGTAGTCAAAGAATTCGGAGCCACGGCCCTAGGTGTGGGAGTACTCGTCGATCGCTCAGGTGGAAAAGTAGATTTTGGTTTACCTCAGTGCTCAGTTATTCAGTTGAGTATCCAAGCCTACGAAGCTCAGGATTGCCCTCTTTGTGCTCAGGGAATTCCTGCTGTCAAACCCGGAAGCCGAAAGATTTGATTAGGATAAAGCAAGACAAGAGAACCGTCTCCCTCTCCAGCTATGGCTAGTCAGGGGGACGGTTCTTTTGTCTTACCCAGAGCCTTATGTGACGAAGTCTATATTTCTTCCGGGTTGATCCTTCTTCTCTCGATCTAAAAAAGGACTTGAGGAGTAGGTTCTTGTTTTTCCGGATTTGCCCAAAATGGCTACTCATACTCCAAGTAACTTGTCCGGTTGTTGACTTTGGTAATTGATGGCTGTTGAAATGTATTAGAATCCGAGATGTATTTAAGTACGGCCGAAGTAGTTAATCCATACACCAGGTGCTGAATTAAAGCAAAATAGTGGCTTTTAGTTGAATGTGGTTTAATACCAAATAGATCTAATTTATTTCCCCCATTATGAAGACCGATCCAGGCCAACAAGCTTATGAAAATGCCTTTGACGATAACGAAATCTTTTCCAGCTACTTTAAGAAGTCCGGATATTAGGGCACCTATACCTGCCCCAACAGTCATGTGCATGACCTCGCCAAGGAGAATATTCTTTAGTCTATAGCTGCGCAATGGATTCACAACCATCGATGAGGCAACTTTTCCGAAAAATAGCTTGTTTCCTAGTAGTACGTTAAGTAACTCTGTGACAAGCGCTCCAACCGTACCGCTTATAAGTCCAATGACCAGAGAATCCTTAAGAGAATTCTTATTATTTAGTTGGTGAAGAAGATTGAGGATTTTTCTAAACACTTTGAGGTACATAAACTATTTCCTCCTCCTTTAGCATCGATACTTTCTTATAATACCCAATTATTTATATTTCACTTAAGACATTAAAGAAACAAGGGTACTCTTAGTCTGTTTGTTTTCTGAAAAATCCTTTAACCTGTACTAAAGGTAAACTAGATATTGCCATAGTATTGAGATTCTGTATAGCGGAGCCCTCGTATCATTTAGGATCAATACGTAAAAATCACCACAAAAAGGTTTATTGCTATCATTTTTAACTGACAGCTTTAGAAGTTAATATGCGCTAGAATATAATAGAGCATTCAACTGAAGAACCAACTTCATAAGTGGGAGTGGTAAGATGGACTCTGTATGGTAATGATAGTCTCCAATAAGAGGATTATCACCGAATCCTTCGATGTTCAAGTTGAGCGACTTCAATGAGAGAAACACCTTTTCAATTGGTTAAAAAATCGTATATCTAGTTGGAGGCAACGTATGAGAGAAAAAAAGCTTTACAACCTAACTAATGATGAGCTATTTGAAATTATTGGAGACATATCATCGTTATTTCACCGGGTGCTATCAATAGAAAATACTATTATACTTACTGATACGGAGAAAATCCTAGGCTATTTTTTGGGCTCAGAGGTTGTCAATAAACAGCCTAATTTGATAGGGAAACCTATTCCCACAAGCGGAAATATACCAATTACTCTAAAGACGGGGGACATAAAAACAAGCATAATCCCAAAAGAACTCTATGGAGTTGCTTTTAAATCTACAACTATCCCTATTCTAGATCGTGAGGATGATATCATTGGAACAATTAGTCTCGCTCTAAGCTTAAAAAGTCAAACTACTTTACAAAATACAATTGAAACGATTTCATCTTCTGCTGAACAGCTTTCAGATACAACAGAGGAGCTGGCATCATCAGCCTCGTTCCTGTCCGATAATGTATCAGACGTATTGGATCAAACGTTAGATATACTAAAATTAATTGAAGAAGCCAATCAAATTCTAGATTTCGTTAATAGTGTTGCCAAAAATTCGAGACTCTTAGGGTTAAATGCAGCTATTCAGGCGGCAAGAGCGGGTGAATCAGGGAAAGGATTTGCTGTTGTAGCTGAAGAAATTCGCAAAATGGCTGAAAATAGTGCCAAATCAGTGGTTGAAACTAAGGCTCTCATCTCAACTATAAACACAAAAGTAAATTATCTTATGAAAAAGGTAGAAGCACTAAATGATGTTTCCCATACTCAGGCTGCAGCTACCCAAGAAATAACGGCAACAATACAGAATTTTGCCGTTGACACTCAAACACTGAAAACTATATCTGAAGTTATTTGATGAAGGGTAACTTTCACTAACTGCCGATGACTGTAAAAAAATAGATCGGGACACAGGAAATGCTATTTTATAGAGAATTTAAATATGAAAAAAGGAGCAGGCTGGAGGTGACGATTTCCAACCCGTTCCTTTTGACTTGTGCGAGGGCTTGTCTATTTATTTAGCAAATCCTTTAACCCATCTGACATAAACTGTAATCCATCTGAATCAATGAGAAGGGCCTGAGTATTGGGTAAATCATTTATTAAGGTTAATCCTTCAGTTCCAAGAATTAGAAGCGTGGTGGATAACGCATCGGCCATCGTAGGACTATCAGTCAAAATAGTACAGCTGGCAAATCCATTGGTGGGACGACCTGTTCGAGGATTTAATACATGTCCGTATTTTTTACCCTCCTGAGTAAAATAACGTTCATAATTTCCGGATGTGTCGACAACTTGATTGCTAGGTTCCAAATAGCCGATTATACAGTCGGGCTGTTGAGGATCCTTTATACCTACCCGCCAAGGAGTGCCGTCAGGTTTAGTGTTGATGGTGCCAATGTTTCCGCCTGCTATGACCATAGCAGAAGAAATTCCAGCCTGGTTTAGACTATTAATCGCTTGCTCCACAGCGTATCCTTTGGCTATACCTCCCAGGTCAATGCTCATACCAGTTGTGGGCAAGAAGGCAGTCTTAAGGTCAGGATTTAAAATGACCTTTTTGTAGTCAACTAAAATTAAGACCTTGCGTATTTCCTCAGAAGTGGGGAGGGTTTCTAGTGATTTAGCTTTTTGCCATAGCTGAACCAAAGGACCTATGGTAGGGTCGAAGATCCCTTTCGTTAGCTTTGCTGCTTCCAAAGAACGCTGAATAAGAAAGAATGTATCATCTGATAAGGGCACTGGTTTTTCGCCCGCAGCTTGATTCAGGGCGGTCAGCTCACTGTCCAGAGAATAGATATTACACGCCTGGTCTAAAGTAGTCATTTTCCCCATAGCTTTCAGCCCAGCCTCTTGTGCACCGGGTCCATGGGCTTCGATAAAAACTTCCGTATCAAAAAGAAATTGAGCCCCTCGGTATATGTCCTTTGATGGATTTGGGCTGCAGGCCACTAAGAAAAATGACAAGAGGATCAATAGGCAGGAACTTAGGATTAGCTTAGCCAGATTTCTATAAGCATTCATTATAGAACACGAATGACCAGTTTGTTAGGTAAGCAGGTTATGGATTCGCCTGATTTGGTGATAGCCCCCATCATGGAACATATCTTTTTCTCGCAGACCTTATTGTCCTGGTGGACAAAAATTCGGTTTCCCTCTAAACTTACATGGGCTGTTCCATTTTGAACTGGAATAAATAAATCTTTTTTGAGATCTGCTGCAAAAGTCCCTGCTTGAACCAGTTTACCGTCAACAGTGATTTGCCATTGGGGATTGGTTTTAGTTTGAAGGGAATTGGCAAAGGTAACTTTTTGCCCAAGCAGAAGAGCGCTTGCTGTTAGAGCACTTGCGGAAAAACCTCCTAAAAGGAACTTGCGTCGATCTATTTTTTGGTTATAAAGTTTTTCATTCATCATGGTCTCACATCCAGTCTATATCATTATAATTTTTTGAGGATAAAAGGAAACTACTTCTGTCTGCATTATAGCACTCTGGTTTTACTTGTTGTATCGAGGGATAACGGTACATCAATATCCGTAAAAACCACCACAGATAGGTTTATTCATTACAATTATTGCGGACAGTATTTGTAGCGAATATACGGTACAATGTTATAAGAACTTCTCTTAAGTATCCTGTATGTATCATGTCACAGGGCGATTTGATGAATCTCATGAGGTGTTAGAATTGATGGCGAATCAATTATTATTACAACTATTAATAAAGATTACTGATGCAGTTGAAAAGAGGACATCTGAAGAAATTCCAGAGAAGGTATTTGAGTATTTCTCAAGTACATTGGGCGCAGATGCTTGTGCACTCTATCTCCGGAAGCTTGAACATATCGTATTAGTCGGACAAATGAATGCAGATGCAGATTTCACCTTTGCTGATGTTTGGGGGGGAGAGGTCCTTCCTTCTAAGTTGGTTGGTTATGAGGATCAAGAGTCAATTAATCAAATTTTTCCGGAAGCGCTCTGGCAGAGTTGCTTTTTACTGCCCATCAGAGTTGGAGATAAGGTCGTCGGGGTTTTGGTGGCAGGATGGCAACAGTTTGTCCCGTTAGATAGTTGGATTGAAAAGAATCTGGGCATATTGCAGTGCATTGGCCAATTGTTGGGAAATAGTATGTATGCGGAGACGGAAATACAGCGTCTGAGATTGAGGGAGGACACTCTGGAACGGATTTGCAAACAGGCAATTGATGAACTGGAAAATAATAAGAAACAGCTGTCCCGGGAATTGCATGACGAGGTGGGACAAGCTATGACTTCGATTTTGCTTCAACTAAAGCTATTACAGCAGGAACAGGACCTTGAGCTGATTCATGATCGATTGGGTGGGCTTCGCTATATCACTCAACAAACCATCGAGGATGTGCGGCGGATATCCATGAATCTGCGCCCGGCTGTATTAGAGAATTTAGGATTGGTACCAGCGTTAGATTGGTATATTGAAGACTATCGTCGCTATTCTGGAATTACAACGGATTTTTCCAGTCCCCGAATCAAAGAAAGGCTCCCGGGTGAAATAGAAATCATAATCTATCGGGCGGTCCAAGAAAGCCTAACCAATGTGGCTCGTCATGCCAAGGCAAGTCATGTTTTTGTCACGCTGAATTATAACGAAGGTTGTCTGGAACTGCAGGTTGCTGATAATGGCAAAGGAATGAATCTACGAGATGTAAATAGCGGACTAGGCTTGCTAGGTATGGAGGAACGTGTAAAGCTTGCTAGAGGAGAGTTCACAATAAAAAGCAAGCCGGAGCAAGGAACTAAGATCTTGATTACACTACCTTTGACTAAGGAGAGTAGAAATGATGGATAAAATTCGCGTTTTTCTGGCGGATGATCATACACTTCTGCGTAATGCTTTATGTATGCTGCTGCAGGGAGAAAGGGATATAGAAGTCGTCGGGGAAGCAGGCAATGGCGCAGGCGCTGTTCGAGGGGTTTTAGAGGAGAAGCCCGATGTAGTGCTAATGGATATTACTTTGCCTGATTTCGACGGTGTAGAGGCTACCCATAAAATATTGGAAGTGCTGCCTGGAACTAAGGTTATCGCAGTTACCATGCACATGGAAGATGTATATCTATTAAAGTTCCTGAATGCCGGCGGCATGGGGTATGTGCACAAATCGGCGGCAGATCGGGATTTGCTAAAGGCCATTCAAACTGTTATGAATGGAGAGGTTTTCTTAAGTTCCGTAGGTGTCCAGGTGATGGCACGCCAATATTGCAGTACAGAAAGTGTTTCGGAGATAAAGCCTGATATCTTGTCGGAAAGAGAGCGGCAGGTGCTTCAATTACTTGCTCGCGGCTTTACCTCCAAGGAAATTGGTGAAAAACTGTATTTATCTCCTCGTACTATAGAGACTTACCGGGAGCGAATTACTGTCAAATTGAAATTGGAACATCGTTCTGATTTGGTGGATTATGCTATCCGTTATAAATTGCTGGGACAGTAGTGCTTTTTACTGACACTGCTGTCGTTTTTTTAGCGGGTTATTCTCAACGTAATCTAGGCTTATTCCCGACAGATTAAAGGGGATGCCTCATATAGAATAAAATTAAGTTGTGCGTTTAAGCGCAAAGGAGCTGTTTTGGTTGGACAATTTAAGTGGTATTAGTAAGGCTGAGGTAGAGTTTTTAACGGTTGTAGTTGCAATTCCCCATCTCTGGCTACGGCAGGTGGTAGCAAGAATTTTTGCTTCTGCTAAGGTGGATTGTGTCTGTGTAGATAGTATCGCGGAATTATATCAGATCATCGATAGAAAAAAGGCTAGGCTGGCTATCGTTGATGTTTTTTCGTACTCACAATACTATCGGGACATTTTTGCGCGGATTAAGGAAAAGAACTCAGGACTGTCCATCGTAGCCCTGGTGTCCACCAGCAACACCGGTTATCAGTACGAGTTAACTACCGCAGGAGCCAGTGCTGTCGTGGTCAAGGAAAACGCAGATGAACAATTGTTTCCTGCTCTGGTTCAGGTATTGCGGGACAGAAAACTCAATGAGGCCGTCGCTCGCTTAATGGAGAACCAAAAACAGTTTATGGCTCTAATGAAAGTGAGGGAAAATGGAATGGAAAAGGAAGAGCAGAACGTTGCACTTAATTCTAAGTTGTCCCGCCGTACCTTTCTAAAGGCGTCGGCAGCCACTGCTGTAGCCACAGGTGCAGTAGCGGCAAATCCTTGGGGTTCTGGGATGAAAGCATTAGCGACAGGAGAAGAAAGTACTGCGGCCTCAAGTGAAGAGACGTTGGTGATTTCGCCATGTCGTTCTAACTGTTTCCAAAGTTGTCTTTTAAACGCCCATGTCCGAGATGGTAAATTAACCAAAACAACCCCTGCACCTTACCCAGATAGCATCTATACCGGGAGCTGCTTGAAGGGCTTATCTCATGTGCAAAGGACCTATAGTCCTACTCGAATCAAGTACCCTATGCGTCGAGTCGGTGAACGGGGTGAAGATAAATGGGAAAGAATTTCTTGGGATGAAGCTATTAGTGAAATCGCTGAAAAGTTTATGGCTGTCCAAGCAAAATATGGTCCCAAAGCCCTGGCCTTTGATGTGGGATCCGGAAATTATGGTGTTGTCCATGGGTGCCTGGGTATCTTTAACAGGCTAACTAATTCTATCGGCTGTACCAAATTAAATGTATGTTATGACCAAGCAACAGGGTATGGTGCTGACCGTGTTATAGGCGGTAGTGTTTGGCTATGGGGTAATGAACCGCGCACCATGATGGATTCAAAAACAATTATTGTTTGGGGGTCTAATCCGGTATACTCTCAGCCACAAAATTGGCGCATTCTGAAAGAAGCTCAGAAGAATGGTGCGAAAATTATTACCATTGATCCAATCTACTCAGCCACTGCCAATAAATCCGATGAATACATTCCCATCGTTCCGGGTTCGGATTTAATGTTGGTACTTGCTATGCTAAATCATATTATTGATAAAAATTTGATCAATATCCCGTTTATGAAAAAGAGAAGTACAGCGCCTTTCCTTGTTCGTAAAGATAATGGAAAAATATTGCGCAAGAGTGATTTTGTTGCCAATCTTCCCCCTGCTGAAGATGATTATTATGTATGGGATAGTGTTGCCAATGCCGCTGCCTTGTTAAAAGAAGGTCCCCAAGATGTAGCCATTGAGGGCGCATACACGATTCAAGGGGTAGAGGTGGAGACCACTTTTAGCCTGCTTAAGAAACAAGTACAGGAATACACCGTTGAGAAAGCCAGTAAATACACTAAGATTCCTGTAGAGAAAATTGAGAAATTAGTACAAGCTTATGTTTCCGGACCGACCCAGATTTATACAAATTATGGAATTGATCACTATCAAAACGGTCATTTATGGTCATTTGCTGCCTTCATGATGGCTTCTGTCACAGGGAATATTGGGGTAAAGGGTGCAGGTTTCACGGGATTATTTGTTCAAAGTACCCCCCTTAATTACATTGGTATGTATGTTACTAACGGCAAAATGGCTAGTTCAACACTTCCCCACACTGAGTTTTATAAAGCAGTAAGAGATCAAGCACTGGAAGGAAAACCCTATCCTATCAAAGCTATGTACACTACTTCTTCTAATTCGATGAGCAATTTCGCCCAACAGAAAACTTGGCTTACAGATGTTTTGCCGAACCTTGAGTTTACAGTTGTCGTGGATACTGAGCTTACGGATACAGCTCGCTATGCAGATATCGTATTACCTGCTTCCTTCTGGTTTGAAGTCAATGACCTGCGTGTGAACTATAACAACCCCTACGTAACTATGCAGGAAAAAGCCATTGAGCCCTTGTATGAAAGCAAGCCGGATGCCGATATTATCGCCATGATTGGTCGGAAAATGGGTTTGGAGAAATTTTTCCCCGAAAACATGGACGATACAGCGTGGATTAAAGTTCTATTAAATTCTGACGCCTTACGCAAAATGAATATTACTTACGAGAGACTTAAAAAAGAAAAAGCAATTCGAGCAACAGGAAGTGCCGAAAAACCATTTATCCGCGGCGAAGAGTTTTTTAATACGCCCAGCGGCAGAGCGCAGCTCTATTGTGAAAATCCCTTGCCTCGTGTTAACTATGGACAGAATTTAAAGGGTATTACGGAAAAGGAACGACTACCGTACTTTAAAGCACCTGGTGAAGCATGGAGCGAAAATCCACTGTTTGCCAAATATCCGCTGGTATTTATTCAGGAACACGCCAGGTTCCGCACCCATACTCAGTGGTACAATGTGCCTATGTTAAGAGAAATCGACCCTGAGCCTCTAGCCAAAATCAGCCGTGTAGATGCTGAAGCCCGGGGGATTAAGACCGGAGATATCGTAGAAGTATTTAATGATCGTGGCAAGGCGGTACTAAAAGCTGAAGTTAATGATGCCATTTGTGCAGGTGTTCTCAGTATTCCAAAAGGCTGGCAGCGAGAACAATTCATCGAAGGTTGTTTCCAAGAGTTAACTAACGCTGCTTCAGATCCCATGGCTGTCAATTTCGCATTCTTTGATTGTTTAGTGGACGTTAAAAAAAGATAAGGAGGTATTGAAATCATGCGTTATGCAATGGCGATAGATCTAGACCGTTGTACAGGTTGCCATGCCTGCTCGGTAGCTTGCAAAGTCGAAAACAACCTGCCGGACGGTATTTTTTGGAACCGAATTCTAACCGCTGGTGGTAAAAGTATGGATACACCATCAGGAACATTTCCTAATTTGAGTATGCAGTTCTTGCCCGTAAATTGTCAGCATTGCGAGAATCCTGCCTGTGTGAAGGCTTGCCCCGTAAAGGCAACCTATAAGCGAGAAGAAGATGGTATTGTGATACAGGACTATGATAAATGCATTGGCTGCCGTTATTGTATGGTGGCTTGTCCATACGCTAGTGTTCGTCAGTTTAACTGGAAAAAACCTGAACATGCCATAGATGTAGCTATGGGCGACGCTGCAATCACACCTCATCAGTATAATACAGTAGAAAAATGCACGTTTTGTACCCATCGATTGGCACAAGGCTTGAAACCAGCCTGTATTGATACCTGTCCGAATCGGGCCCGAATTTTTGGGGACATCGATGACCCGAACAGTGAAGTAAGCCGAGCTATCCAAGGACGCAGTTATTTCCATTTACTCGAAGAAAAAGGCACTAAGCCCTCTATCTTCTACTTAACGTAAAGGGGTGGGAACATGGCAGTTGTAACAAACACTAAGAAAACTAGTGCAATTAATTTGTGGACAATGATTTTTACTGTCTTTGCTGTCCTTGGAGCAGTTTGCTGGGGCTTACAACTCACAAAGGGCTTGCAGATGACCAACTTAGGTACTGATAATATGTGGGGACTCTATATTGTTGGCTTTATGATTTTTACGGGGATTGCTGCGGGGAGTCTGCTTTTTGCAGCGGTGCCTTACCTGTTTAAACTCGAAGAGTTTAAGCCCTATACTCGGATCGCCTCCTATCTGGGGGCTGTAGCCAGTGTTGTAGCTGCGTCCCTGTTCATCATCGTTGACATTGGAAATCCTGAACGGGTTTGGTTATTTATCACCAGCGGGAATTGGAGTTCACCGATGTTTTGGGATTTCATCATGCTGGCTTCGTATATGGTAATTTCTATAATGTTTACTCGCAAGCTCATTTTACTAAATGAAGGCAAAATCGAAGAAAAAGACGTAAAAGGATTAGCTTTGGTTGCTTTTGCTGCAGGTATTCTCGTAACGGTAACGTCATTCGTATTCAGTTTCCAAGTGGCTAGACCCTTGTGGAATACTCCGGCACAGCCCTTGTCCTTCTTAATTGCTGCATTAGCAGCCGCTTTAGCGGTAATGATGATTCTAAGCCATATCCTGAATAAGAGCGGTTATATTAAGATGCCCATTGGTCTTCTCGCTAAGATGGGTAAACTGATGGCCGCGCTGCTTTGCATCGAGTTCATTATAGTAATTACAGAAATATTGATTGGTCTTTACCCAGGTAGTGGAGAAGACTATGCAGCCTTCCTATGGCTGGTCACAGGAAAAGGGGCCGTTAGTTTCTGGTTAGAGATGGTAGCTCTTGTCACTGCGATTGTTCTTTTAGCTAAACAAGGAACCTCACCGAAGGCAGGTCTTCTTTTAGGCGGTGCGATAATCGCTCTTATAGCAATCTATCTCATTAAATCCAACCTGCTTCAGGCCCAATTATTCAATCCATTGATTACCTTGCCGGGAACACCTGTTTATGGCGGGACAACAGGACCCTATGTCCCTTCTCTGCTTGAAATCGGGTTGTCTTTAGGAATCGTATCCTTAGGGGCACTCCTATTGAATTTGGGATTTGGTAAACTTAACCTTGGGACGAATGCCAATACACGAAAGCTGTAGTTTACTGCAGCCTTTGGTACAAATGTATATGTAGAACTGGGGCTTTACAGCTCACCTTAAACTGAGTTGTAAAGTCTTCTTTTCAATGAAGAAGGACAAACATTAGGAGTTAACGAAAAGGAGAAACAATGAATACTATCGAAGAACAAAAAGTCAAAGAGGCCTGTGCAACCTCAGATTTCTTTCAACTATTATCTATTTCCTTACGTCTCCCTACCACAGAATTGGCAGAAGCACTCCTCGATGGTAGTTACAGACAGGACGGGATTAATATTTTAGAGGAGCTTTCCTGCAGCAAAAAAGATTTATTGTTAGTTAGTGAATCCTTGGATACCTTGAAAGGAAGCAAAGAGGGTTTAACTCCGCTCTTGATTGAGATGCGTCGAGAATATACCCGGCTTTTTGATGACCCCAAGCAGCCTGCTTTAAATATTTATGAGACACTTTTTCTTCACAACCCCGAAGATGGCCAGGGAGCCATGCTGTTTATGAGCCCGACGGCCCTTGATGTGGAGCGCTGTTATCGAGAGGCGGGGGTTAGTTTAGTTCGACAATCTGCTGAACCGGCGGATCATATGGCAACAGAACTGGAATTCATGATGTATTTATATGGTAAGAAGGGTCAGGCCTTAAAAGAGGAGAACCATGAGGCATTGGAAAAAATAGAGCAGCAGATCCAGCAATTCGAAAGGATGCATCTTAAAAAGTGGTGCGTAGAATTTTTCAACGGTCTGCATACCAAATCGACGAGCAATTCTTATCAAGCTCTGGCAAAATTGGCGAAGACAGGTTTAGGCCTCATCTAATGCTTCTCATCGGATAAGATAAAGGCTTATTCTCGGAGTAAAGGAAAAAGGAGTGGAAGCATGCTTTTTACGAAAGGTTCACATGTACAAGTTGAGACAGATAGGTGTTTGAACCAACAACACAATGGTGTGGAATGCAGCCATTGTGTTTCCCATTGTCCAGGAAAAGCCTTGGTTCTGTATAATCATCAGATTTTCTTAGATAAGGAAAAGTGTTTGGGTTGCGGCCTGTGTTTTTCAGATTGTCCCACTCAGGTTTTTGGGTCACAGCAATGGGATGAAACAACCATTATCACTGAGGTAAAAGATCAAGGAGCAAGAGCAACACAATTTTTTTGTGGGTACCATGAAACACCTTTCCTTAGCAAAGAAGAAAAAGAGAAAGGGGCAGTGCAGATTCCGACATGCCTTAGCAGTATTTCGAAAGGGACTTGGTATGAGCTGGGTCTGCAGACAGCTGTAGAACTACGTTTAGATGAATGTCATGAATGTCCGATGAAAAATTGTGTCGATAGAATGAAATTATCGGTAGAAACCGCAATGGAATGGTTAAGCGCTTCAGGTCATACCCCTGATTTTATTTATGTCGCTACCGCAGGGAAAGCCCAAAAGAAGAAAAAGCTGCAAGCGGTTTCCTCGGGCTTAAAAATAACTTCCCGACGGGATCTGTTTTTGTCCTTAGTTGGACGTAGACAAAAGGCTGAACCAGAGATCAAGACTAAAAACTCACTTACCCCTGAAGAAAGGAAGGTAAAGAAGAGAGGTAATTATCTGCCAGATTGGCAAAAGCGTCTGGAAGATAGTTATTTAAATCACTTTCGTGAAGGTGGTAGTCCTGCCTTTTGGCCTACTATTCAAATGAGTACAGGCTGTGTAAATTGTGGCATGTGCAGCAGGTATTGCCCTACTCAGGCTTTACGAATTACAGTGGAAGATAAGCAATGCACTCATTTGTTTACCAGTGGTCATTGTTTAGATTGTTGGATGTGTATGTTATCCTGTCCCACCCAAAGCATTACCCGGGATCGGCATCCTATCACTAATCCCTTTGAAGTCAAGAATATTTACAAAGCCCCCGTGGCGGAATGCAACCGCTGCGGAGCCTATAACCTAGTAAATGAACAGAACTTATGCTATTGGTGTGAAAAACAGCCAACGGAGGTCGATTTACTGTCTGATGTGAGGAAACGATTATTTGAAAAGAAAGAATGAAAATGGGAAACAATACTTTTTTGCTAAAAAAGGGTAAAGCTTTTATTATAATTGTCGCCTGCAGCTTGCTTCTCTTAACGTCTATTTACCAGCAAATAGCTAACAAACAGAGTATCTTAAGTGTATTACAGCAAGGAGAGCCAGCTGCCGTTAAGTTTAATGAAGTTAACGGGGTTTATAAAACCTATGAATTAATGGATGCCAAGGGCAGCTTTTTAAGTTACGGAGTCATATCAAGTGCTTCTGGTTACGGCGGACCGATTACGATGTTGACCACGGTTAGTAGAGAAGGGCGTATCGTCAATGCAGTAATACTGGAGAACACGGAAACTCCTCTCTATCTAAAGAAAGTACGGGGATTTGGTTATCCAGAAAACTTAAAGGGGAAAAAAATTACTCAGCCATTAAATAACTATGAGGATATCGATGCTGTAAGCGGAGCAACCCGGACGACAACAGGGATTAAGCTTGCTGTGGAGAAAGGGATATACCAAGTGGGTCAAAACCAATTGGGATTAACCGTTCCCTCTCAAAAGCATTTTCATTTTCAATGGCAGGATGGACTTGTCGTTCTGTTGTTTGTAGTTGCTATGGCAGCATCAGTCAGAAATATGAGGAGATTAAGAATCTGGTTATTGGTATCTTCTGTAGTGATTTTGGGATTCGTGACAAATTCTTCTTTGACCATCGGTAATTTTATAAGCATCTTAGCTTTAAAAATGCCGACCTTTTTCGAACGACCGGTTTGGTACCTTATGGTCCTAGGGGTATTAGTAGTCACGCTAATCTTGGGAAAGAATTTTTACTGTACCTGGCTTTGCCCTTTCGGAGCTGTTCAGGAGGGAATTTACAAGGCTTTGAATCTGATCAATTATGTTCCAAATCCTAGGCTCATTTTTACAGCCCATAAAAGTCGCTGGCTTTTCCTTTGGTTAGCTGCCATGTTGGCACTGTTATTCAATAATCCTGGCATTGCCAGTTATGAACCCTTCTCGGTATTTTTCGCTGGTGATGGGAATACTTCACAGTGGATAGTTATGGGGATAATCTTGCTGTCGTCAATTTTCATTCTACGATTTTGGTGTCGTTGTTTCTGTCCAGTCGGAGCATGTTTGAATACTCTGGCTTCCTGTAAACAAAGGGGTAAGAAGTTATTCCGTAATAAGTTTATTTTAAATGAGTCTAGCGAGATTTCTTCTTCGCTAATCTCAATTTCTGGGTGCTGCCAGGATTGTACTGGCAGTAAAAAAGAAAAACCAAAGGTATTCCCTTTGAGCTCTTCTGATAAGTTGGTCGCATGTGTTATCGTTGTAATATGTTTTTTGATTGTTGGAGCATTATTCCAGAGTATATGGATGTCTTAGAGACAATTAACTAAAATCGTGACAAAAGAGCGAAAAGTTTGATATACTTATTTTTATATTAAATTAGCGAAGGGAGTCAATCATGAAAAAGGTAATCTTATTTGTGGTAGACTCCCTTCATCCTGCTGTTTTAGGCAGGATACTTTCAGAAGGGAATGCCCCTGGGTTTCGTTTTTTAGTTAAACACGGAACCTACATTGATCGGGTAGTCTCATCTTTTCCAACCATGACTCCCGTTGCTACGAGCTCAATGATCACAGGAAAATGGCCGGATCGCCATGGAGTTCCAGGCTTTATCTGGTACAATCATCAAATTAAAAAAGTAGTAGATTATGGAGCGACCTGGCAAAGTATTTTGAAAGTAGGTCTGGAGAAGGTTCTACGCAACTTGCTACAAAGACTTAATGAAGAGCATCTTAGTCTACTAACGCCGACATTATATGAGGTATTAGAGGCAGGGGGCTATAGTACAGGTAATATCAACTTTTTCATGCATCGAGCTGCAAATAATTATCAAGCAAAAGTTCCCTTTCCCCTTGCTTTAGGAACAGGTTTCCGTCTCTATAATGAAACTGTCTCTGGCCCAAAAAGCTTAACTCTAGGTCAACTTGTTCATCCCCCATTCACTGGACGACGTACAGCCTATCCAAGAGGGCCTTTGCACCGTTTTGGGTTTAATGATACTTTTTCTGGGAGAATTGCTGCACAACTTGTTCGAGAAGGACAACAGCCAGATTTTATGGTTGTTTATTTTCCTGATAATGATAAATATTCCCACCAACATGGGCCTTTGCGCTCAGGCTTTTCCATTGAACATGCTGATCAACAAGTATCTTTAATCCTAGATGAGTTTGGGAGTTGGGAAAAAGCACTGGAAGAAAATGTAATAATTATTACGGGAGATCACGCCCAGTCAACGGTTGGATTAGGTAAAGAGTATCTTATTAATTTAGATCATTCTTTGAAGTCCTTTAAGAGGATTAAGTTTACTGAAGAAGCCAATGATCAAGAGCATCATGATATCGCCATTTGCCCAAATGAACGGATGGCCTTTATTTACCTTCTCCAAAGAGAAGAGGAGATCTTGCCTGAAGTCGTGGGTATATTGGCCAAAGATCCTCGCAATGCCCAAATCACTTGGAAAGTCTCAGATAATAGATATAGTGTTATTCAAGGAGGGACAGAAAAACAACTGTTCTTTTCTCGCGGAGGTTCCTACCAAGATGTATACGGTCAAAGCTGGTTCTATGAAGGAGATTTGACCGTAGTTGATGCCAAAGAGACAGGCACTCAATTTATAGAGTTTGGCAAGTTTCCGGATGCCTTTAATCGTTTAATAACGGCACTCGAAGCACGTGATGGAAGACGAATTGCTGTTTCTGCCGCCTCAGGATATGAATATTTCTCAGCTGGAGCTCCTATCCATCCGGGAGGAGGAAGCCATGGCTCTCTGGAAGAAGAAGATTCAACAGTTCCCATGATTGTAGCAGGTATACCGGTTGAGGGGGAACATTTGAGAATTATTGATCTATATCCAATGATTTTGCGTCATTTTGGACTATAGGAAACTTCATAAAGTAGCTATAAATATAGGGGTGGCGGCTTTTTTAAGGAGTTGCCATCCTTTAATGTATCTAAAAACGAGTTAGATCAACTTTCTAGAGACCTTTGTCTGTCTATAGATTCATAAATAGAAATGTTATTTTTAATGAAAAATTACGAATAAACCTTTAATTAAATTTATCAAAGGTCTTAAAAAGTCTTGATAATTTTGGTAAGGTAGTAATATACTCTTGATACAAAATTTAGAAGGACTTGATATTAGCATAGGAGGTGAGATTTTGCGTAAATGGTTGGTCTGGGGCTCATCAATTTTATTAATAGCATGTGCAGTTATCGGAACTTTTGTTATGGGAAGCCCTCAGGCTAAAAGCTTTATACCCTTTTTGCCATCTCTAAAGGTTCCCGCCATCGTTTGTCCAACGGATAAAGATGGAGATGGTTTAGATGATCTGAAAGACATTGTAGAGGGCGCAAAAGCCGAGGTGGAGAGAAAACCCCAATATCGCAGCTCATATTATCAACAGGGGTATCCTCCTGAAAATGAAGGAGTCTGCACTGATGTCGTGTGGCGAGCATTTCGAGATGCAGGCTACGACTTAAAGGGATTAGTTGACCAAGATATTCATGCTAACCTCGGTAAATATTACCGCATTGAAGGTAAGCCTGATCCTAATATAGATTTTCGAAGAGTGCCGAATCTAATCGTCTTTTTTCGGAGAAATGCTCTGGACTTAACTCAAGAGATTAAACCTGGGGATATAGAAAATTTAACTCAATGGCAGCCAGGGGACATTGTGACGTATGATGTGCCTCATGAGCACATTGCTATTGTCTCGGACAAACGCAGACCTGATGGCGTGCCGTATATTCTCCACAATTCCGGCCCCATACCAAAGGAGTCCGATCAATTAGAGAGCTGGCCATCCAAAATGACAGGGCACTTTCGATTTCCGAAGTTCTAGGAACCAACGACAAGGATAAAGAAGCTTAATAACTAGGGAGCAGAGATCGTCCTCCGATTTTCTGCTCCCTGGTTATTAAGCTTTTACAACATTAATTAATCACATATGGTTCTTTGTCTGTAATAGAGATTAAGTCCTGAGATTAAGATTGGGGTTTGGTTCAGTCCGTAACCTCTTCGCTGGCTAACAACTGCTCTAGTATCTCCTGTTTAGGCGTGAGGTATAAGGTCCAGTTCTGATCGTAGACGACCATTCCGGGCTTTGCTGAGTTAGGTTTTTTTAGTTGTTTAACATGGGTGTAATCGACAGCAACTTGAGAAGAACCCCGTGCCTGGCTATAGTAAATTGCCAGGGCAGCTGCTTCTTCGAGGGTTTTGTCATCAGGGAATTCTTCGCCGTCTTCCAGAGGAACGAGGACGTGGGAACCCGGAATTACTTTAGTATGGAGCCAAAGATCTGTCGGCTTTCCTTTGCGCAAAGAAAGCCAATCATTTTGAGCATTATTTTTTCCGACTAGAATAATTTTCCCTTGGCTGGAACGATAAACTCGGGGCTGGGGGATTTCTTTAGGAGTTTTGGACTTAGATTTGGATTTGGCAGATTGCTTGGAACGCCCATTCTTAAAGCTGAGGTTCTCTTTTATATGTTTTCCGGCTACATATCCTTGTCCTGCAAGTTCGAGATGAATTTCATTAAGTTCCGTTATAGTCGCAGCTTGATTTAAGGTATATTGTAAGGACTCCAGGTAATTGATTTCTTCCAGGGAGGTTTCTTTGAGCTCCTTTGTTTTGAGCAGAGTTGCTTTGGCTTTATTATAAAGTTTGTAATAGCGTTGAGCATTGTCGATGGCACTTATATGAGGGTTAAGAGGAATGGTGACGGTAGAGCCTGAAGGATCATAGTAATCCTCTACGTTAGCTTCTGAGGATCCAGGTGGAATTCGATAGAGGTTTGCTGTAAGAAGTTCGCCCCATCTTTGATAGGCTAAACCTTTTTGAGCACTTTCTTCCGCTTCGCTATATATTTTTAGTTTTTTGCTCATATGAGTGTATTGTTCTTGGACAATCTTCTTTAGAGAGCCACGCTTGGATTCAATGGTGTTGTTATTGGATTTTGACTGATAAAAAATTTGAACGGCATCATTTAAAGATGGAACATATTCAACCTTTAAATCTTGGTACTGTTGAAAGGGAAGAAAGCTGAAGGCAAAGAGTTGTGGGCGAGGAGTCAGTTTGTAATATAGGCAAGGCTGAATATTGGAGATACCCTCCGGATTGGAGAGCCTGCGGTAAGCTTGAAAAAGTCGAGAAAGGTCAATATCTCCGCATTGATGGAGGCGAATTTCAGTACTTAATCCGGCTTGGATGACGATTTCTCGTGCTAATTCCGGGCTGATCCCGGCAAAACGGGCTAGGAGAATACTTGTCATGGGATCCTCTAATTCTTCATTATAAAGAGTAGCTCGCCAAAGCTCTTCATCCTCCAGTGGGGGTTGTTTTCCCTGAGAGGGAGGTGTCAAATAAGCCCGTCCGGGCAACACCTCGCGATATTGGCTAAGGGCATGAGAATAACGTTTCAGTCCATCAAGAATGGTATTGGTCTGAGGATCAACGAGAATGAGATTACTATGCTTGCCCATGATTTCTAAGTGAAGATGCAAAGAGACTAAATCTCCTCGATCATTATAATTTTGAAATTCAAAGGTGATAACCCGCTCTAGCTCGTTTTGATGCAAGCTTATGAGTTTGCCCCCCTCTAGGTGTTTACGTAAAATCATACAAAACATGGGGGGGGAAGAAGGGTTTTTCTTGTTTTCTTGGGTAAAGTGAAAGCGCGGAGAGGTGGCACTTGTATTAAGCAGGAGCCGTCTGGATCCTTGCTGTCGTAATTGGATATGTATTTCATCTTTTTCGGGTTGAAATATTTTATCAATACGTGCTCCGACAAGTGAAGGAGCAAGCTCTTTAACTAAATAGGCGAGGGTCACGCCGTCTAACGCCATATGAATACATCCTTTCAGCTCAAATCACTTTTTAGTATAACACACTTGTTGGGACGAGGCATTTTTCTACACCTTTAGGAATAAGCATGTACTATAAAAGGGACAAAGCCTCTCAATTGTTACTTAACCTATAATTTGAGGTAGGAGTTCCTTCTAATCGGTGTTTATAAAGCAAAAGGAGGAAAAGGGCATGCGGCAACAGGCATGGCATGTATTGCCTTGGCTGGACGTGGCTAAGGCGTTGGATGTGCATCCAGCTAAAGGGTTAAATTTGAAAGAGGTTCGGCGGCGGTTACAAGAGGTGGGGAAAAACGTTCTGGCTGTAAAAAAAGGGACTCATCCTGTGTTTTTATTCCTTGGACAGTTTAAAGACTTTATGGTGTTGGTCTTACTTGCGGCCACAGTAGTCTCCGGACTTTTAGGCGAGATCGCGGATGCAATCACGATCTTAGCAATTCTCATAATTAATGCCATTTTAGGGTTCGTACAAGAGTTCCGCGCCGAACGTTCAATGGAATCTCTCCGTTCACTTACTGCTCCCGAGGCCCGGGTCCTACGGGAAGGCATGGAACAAAGGATTCCGGCAACGGATGTTGTACCGGGAGATATTGTGCTTGTTGATACAGGGGATCGCATTCCTGCAGATGTGCGCTGGATTCAAGCTGTTAATATGCAAGTTGAGGAGTCTGCCCTGACTGGGGAATCCCATCCTGTGACTAAAAGTATTTCCCCCCTTCATGATGAGTTCACCCCCATGGCTGACCGTCAAAATATGGGCTATATGGGGACGGCCCTTGTTAATGGCCGTGGAGCGGGGGTTGTTGTAGCCACTGGAATGGATACTGAAATGGGTGTTATCGCTGGAATGATCCAAAGTGTGGAAGACGAAGAAACCCCTTTACAAAAACGTTTGGCGGAACTTGGTAAATGGTTGGTATTAATCAGTTTTTTAGTCTGTGTAGCAGTAGTGGTAACGGGGATTTTAAGAGGAGAGGATTTCTATAAGATGTTCTTCACAGGAGTCTCTCTAGCAGTAGCAGCTATACCGGAAGGGTTACCGGCTATTGTCACTGTGGCCTTAGCTGTAGGGGTACAGCGCATGGTTAAACGACAGGCAATTATTCGCAAACTTCCTGCTGTTGAAACCTTGGGGTGTGCAACAGTAATTTGTTCAGATAAAACAGGGACTTTAACTCAGAACGAAATGACAGTGCGCCAGATCTACTCAGATGGACGACGAATCTCTGTTTCTGGGGAAGGGTATGACCCTAAAGGGGAGTTCCAGGGGGCTGATCCGGAAAAAGAACGGGATCCTCTTAATGCTGCTTTAAAAATTGCAGCACTATGCAATAATGCTACCCTCACCAAGAAAGGGGTGCAAGTTGCCGGACTCTTTCGTTCTAAGGGTAAGGATGCTCCCTGGGGGATTGAGGGTGATCCCACAGAAGGTGCCATTTTGGTGGCCGCTGCTAAAGCGGGAATTTGGCGTGAAGTTCTGGAGCGAAAACAAAAGAGAATTGGCGAGCTGCCCTTTGATTCGGATCGAAAACGTATGAGTGTAGTCTATGAAACTAAACAAGGACGCAAGGCTTATGTCAAAGGAGCACCGGATATGGTATTGCGACTTTGTCAGCAAGAACTAACTCGTCAGGGGATCGTAGAACTTTCCAATGAACGGAAGAGAAGTATTATGAGAGCCAATGATGAGATGGCCAGGCATGCCCTTCGGGTTCTTGCCGTTGCTGAAAAACCCTTGGCAGACGCTGAACCACTTGACGAAGGTGTAGAACAAGGGTTGACGTTTGTTGGATTATTGGGAATGATTGATCCGCCCCGTGCCAGTGCTGTTAAAGCCATCAGAGTCTGTCGACAAGCCGGGATAAAGCCAGTCATGATTACGGGGGATCATCGTTTAACCGCTGAAGCAGTTGCTCATGAGTTAGGAATCTTGCGGGGTGAAAATGGAGGGGTAGTATCCGGGACAGAACTTGAGAGAACATCTGATCAGGAATTAAGTGAACGTATAATGGACATCTCAGTGTTTGCTCGTGTGACCCCGAAGGACAAACTTAGAATTGTCCGTGCTTATAAAAAACGAGGCCAAGTTGTCGCCATGACGGGAGATGGGGTCAATGATGCTCCGGCAGTCAAGGAAGCTGATATTGGTGTAGCTATGGGTAAGACGGGGACAGATGTCACCAAGGAAGCTTCTTCCATGGTCTTAGGAGATGATAACTTTGCAACTATTGTGGCCGCTGTGGAAGAGGGGCGTGGTATTTATGATAACATCCGAAAATTTATTCGCTATTTACTTTCTTGTAACTTAGGAGAAGTCCTAACCATGTTCTTGGCTACTCTAGTAGGGTTACCCCTTCCATTACTTCCGATTCAGATTCTGTGGGTTAATCTAGTCACTGATGGTCTGCCTGCTATGGCTTTAGGAGTGGACGGCTCTGAACCAGGCATTATGAATCGACCGCCGAGAAAACCCGGCGAAAGTATTTTTGCCCGCGGGTTGGCTTCGAAGATTGCAGTAAGAGGGACATTCATTGGTTTAGGAACGCTCTTTGTTTTCGTAGTTGCTCTTTTTATGGGCGTTAATATGTTAGGCGCCCGCACAATGGCCTTTACTACTTTAGTGTTTTCTCAATTGTTCCATGTCTTTGATTGTCGATCTGAAGAACGAGGGATCTTTGAAGTGGGTATCTTTACTAATCTCTATCTTGTAGGAGCAGTCTGTATTTCCACGATCATGCAGCTTAGCGTAATATATGTGGCTCCTTTACAGGTGATCTTTAAAACCACACCTTTAGTCAGTTGGCAATGGATTCTTATTCTGTGTGTAGCCGGTGGACCGTCTGTTTTGATCGGTTTTGCCAGGTTGTTAAAGAATAGTTGGCAGGGAAAAACGGTCATCGCTAAAGGGTAATCAAACAAATGAAATACTCAACCAAGGGCTTTTCCTCTACCAAAGGCGTTTAGCATACTTCTTTGTGCTAAAATGAGATCACTTTGATGCGGATGAGAGGATAGTGATATTTTGGGTCAACCGGTTTACGCGGTTGACCCACTTCAGTTGGCGTAGTATTCTTTTAGGGGGAATTACGTAATATATAGAAGTTTATTCCAGGCTGCCAGTCGTAAGACTCCTATCTTCTATAAGTACGAAAGCATCCAGTACGAAACCCGGGTGAGGGTTTCGCCCAAGCCGCCTGCTCCAAAGAAAAGCTTAACGGCGCAGGTTGCTTTCGCCGAACCGCAAACTACACAGAACAACTTTAGCGGTGAGGATGAGATAAGGGCTGCTACGTCCCTGGATAAGTTCTTCTAGGCTTCAGATGGACTAAGGTTAATTTCCAGATGTGGATTAATATTCAGGGTAAGAGGGCTGATATTTAATATGGTTCGTATAACGAAGCTGAACACAATTAGGGAGGGGACGAAATGGAGTTTATAAAAATGCAGGGTCTGGGAAATGATTTTGTTTTCCTTGATCGCTTCTCTGTTTCAGATGAAGATGGGACAGAAGATTATCCTGAACTGGCCAGAAAACTTTGTCACCGTCAATTTGGGATAGGTGGAGACGGCTTAATAGTGGTACTGCCTTCGAAGGTCGCGGACGCCAGAATGCGGATCTTTAATTCCGACGGTTCGGAACCGGAGATGTGTGGCAATGGTATACGTTGCTTTGCCCGTTATATCTTTGATCAAGGGTTAATTATCTCTGACCCGATGCTCGTCGAGACTGGGGCTGGTATCCTAAAGCTTAAGCTTTTTATTAAAGAGGGCCAGGTTCAGGGAGTACAGGTAGATATGGGGGAACCAATTTTGCGGGCTGATCTTATTCCGGTTTTGGGAGAAGGAGAACCTGTAGTTGGACAAACAATTGAAGTATTAGGTCAAAAATACTTATTTACCGCTGTTTCCATGGGGAATCCTCATTGTGTAATTTTTGTGGAGGATTTTTCAGCTTTGGATTTTGACAGAGTGGGCCCAGCAATTGAAAAGCATTCACTCTTTCCGCGTAAAACTAATGTTGAATTTATTCAAATTAACTCGCCTCAAGAAATAACAATGAAGGTATGGGAACGCGGTGCCGGACCAACACTAGCCTGTGGCACTGGGGCTTGCGCCTCTGTCGTGGCTGCCATTCTTAATAAACAGACTGAGCGTATCGTTACGGTTCATTTGCCCGGCGGAGATCTATTGATTGAGTGGGGACTTGATAATCGTGTCTATATGACGGGGCCGGGAAATTATGTTTTTAAAGGTGAATGGTTAGGACTTTAAGAAAACAAGAAAATGATTTTCCTAGAGGTGAAAAACCATTTCTTAGATAAAAGGACATGTGTTATAATAAAAGCGCAGCAGGATCTACCCCTGCTGTACTTTTATATTAGGACAGCAATTTTGAAATATTAACTGCCCCTTAAATATGAAGGTAGCAGACAAGGGATTTTTGGTAACAATATAATTAGGAAACAAAGTTGGAGGATCGAGTAAGAGAGGAAGTGATGGCTTTGTCTAACAGCATGACTGGATTTGGCCGGGGAGAAGCATGTGGAAATGGTTATCAAGTATCCTTTGAGCTGAAATCCGTTAATCATCGTTTTTTAGAAATTGTCGTGCGGATACCTCGAAACTATAATAGTTTTGAAGAACGAATACGTAAAGTATTACAAGATAATTTCCAGCGCGGTCGGATTGAAGTGCATGTTAATATGGTGGAAACAGAAGAACGAAAGAGATTGGTGAAGGTTGACAATGATTTGGCACTGTCGTATGATAAGACATTGAAAGATCTCGCCTTTGCGCTACATACGGAGTATGAAACAGATATTTATCGTTTAGTTAGTTTTCCTGAGGTTCTTACGGTGATAGAGCCTGAAATTGATCTCGCTGCTTTATGGCAGACATGTTTCGAAGCACTGTCTAAGGCAGTCGATGGATTTGGGCAAATGCGGCGTTCTGAAGGAGATAAATTAACCCAAGATCTTTTGCAGAGGTTAGACCTTATTGCTGAAAATTTACACACGATTGGTGAGCGTGCACCATATGTTGTAACAGACTACCAAGAACGCTTACAGGAACGGCTTCAGGCCCTCTTAGGTGAAGTTGAGTTAGATGGTGTTCGATTGGCAAACGAAGTTGCTTACTTCGCAGATCGAGGGTCAATCACAGAAGAGTTAATCCGATTTGACAGCCATCTTGCCCAAAGCAGAGAGGCTTTGAGAAGTGAGGAACCGGCAGGACGAAAACTTGATTTTTTAGTTCAAGAAATGAACCGAGAAATTAATACAATAGGATCAAAGGCCAATGACTTAATGATTGGTCAAAGAGTGATTAAGGTAAAAAGTGAACTGGAAAAAGTACGCGAGCAAGTTCAAAATTTAGAGTAATGGAGGATTCATCTTGGACATTAAGCTCATAAACATCGGATTTGGTAACATTGTATCTGCCAATCGGATTATTTCGATTGTTAGTCCAGAATCCGCCCCAATCAAACGTATTATTCAAGAAGCTCGTGATGCGGGCATGCTCATTGACGCTACTTATGGTCGGCGTACCCGGGCAGTGATTATCTGTGACAGCCATCATGTAATTCTGTCTGCAGTTCAGCCTGAAACTGTGGCTCATCGTCTTACAGCTAAAGAGTCGAGCAGCCATGTCGAAGACCCGACGGATTAGGGGTGGAGTAGTGGAACAAAGTCATGGATTATTAATTATCCTTTCCGGGCCTTCAGGGGCAGGAAAGGGAACCCTTTGCCAAGAATTACTCCGTCAGCTCCCTACCCTAAAGTATTCCGTCTCTATGACCACACGGAATTCCCGGCCTGGTGAAATTGATGGAATTCATTATTTCTTTCGTCAGAGGGAAGAATTTGAAGCTCTGATTGAAAGAGATGAGCTGTTGGAATGGGCCCAGTTTTGTGATAATTACTACGGAACACCGCGTTTTGCAGTTGAACAAGCAATCCAAGCAGGGCAGGATGTAATTTTGGAAATTGAGATTCAAGGAGCATTACAAGTTAAGAAGCGTTTTCCTCAAGGAGTTTTTACATTTATTGTTCCACCCTCAATGGACGCTCTTTCAGAGAGAATTCACAAACGGGGGACTGAAAGTGAGGAAGTTATTCAAAAGCGCTTAGCCGCTGCCATACATGAACTTGAATATGTAAGTGAATATGATTATGTTGTCGTTAATGATGAAGTTCCCGAGGCTGTTGATAAATTAAAAAGTATTTTGGTTGCAGAAAAATGCAGGGTAAAACGAAAACCGTTTGTTTTTGAAGGAGGAATTTAAGTGAAACAACCTTCACTCGATATTCTAATGAGTAAAGTAGATAGCAAGTATACACTAGTTATTGTAGTCGCTAAACGGGCGCGCCAGATAATGGAAGAAGCGAAGCACGAGGATTTAGCCAAGGGTGTAAAACCAGTCAGTATCTCTTTAGAAGAGATTTCTCAAAATCATCTCAACTACGAATGTAATCCTGAACTGAATGTGCAATGTTAACAGGAAA
Organism: Desulfosporosinus sp. HMP52; assembly: GCF_000765145.1. Taxonomy (GTDB): domain Bacteria; phylum Bacillota; class Desulfitobacteriia; order Desulfitobacteriales; family Desulfitobacteriaceae; genus Desulfosporosinus. The sequence goes on from NZ_JMGA01000018.1 coordinate 168,210, forward strand.
AAAAATCCTCGTTGGAATTTCCGGCGGAATTGCAGCTTATAAAGCTGCAGAAGTGGTTAGCCGTCTACGTAAGTTGAACGCTGAAGTCCATGTTGCTATGACTAAGTCAGCCACTGAATTTATTGCGCCTCTTACTCTTCGCAGCCTCTCAACAAATCCTGTGTATGTGGAGATGTTTGACGAACCAAAATTATGGAACGTTGAGCATATCGCTTTGGCAGAGCATGTTGATACAGTCATCGTCGCCCCTGCAACCGCTAATATTCTCGCGAAAATGGCTATGGGGCTGGCTGATGATTTTCTTTCGACTGTGCTCTTAGCAACCCGTTCCCCGATTTTCGTTGCCCCGGCAATGAACCAGGCAATGTATGATCATCCGGCGACACAAGAAAATCTTGCTCGGCTCAAAGGCCGCGGGATAAAGGTTATTGGACCCGGCACCGGGTTTCAGGCCTGTGGCACGGAAGGTGTAGGTCGGATGAGCGAACCGGTTGAAATTGTCGAAGCTATCACGTACTTTTTTTTAGAGTCTACTCGTTTAAAAGGAAAGAAAGTGCTTGTCACAGCAGGTGGGACTCAAGAACCCTTGGATCCAGTTCGTTTTCTGGGTAATCGTAGTTCTGGGCGGATGGGGTATGCTATAGCTCAAGCCATGCAGGAAGCTGGCGCAGAGACTATTCTTGTCAGTGCACCTACAGATTTGCCGGTACCCAAGGGTGTTAAGCGTGTTTCTGTGCAGACAGCCCTTGAAATGCACGATGTGGTTCTTGATAATTTCTTAAACATGGATGTTATTGTTAAAGCTGCAGCGGTTGCAGATTACCGCCCAGCTAGTAACGCCGAGCAGAAGATTAAAAAGGATGGAACTAACCGTACGATTGAGCTGGTTCCCAATCCTGATATATTAGCTGAACTTGGGCGCAGGAAAACCTCTCAGGTTCTAATTGGATTTGCCGCTGAGACTGAGAATCTTCTCGCTTATGCCCAAGAAAAAATGCACAGGAAGAATGTTGACCTGCTTGTAGCAAACGATGTTACTAAACCTGGTGCTGGGTTTGGAAGTCCAACAAATATTGTCAGCTTTCTCTTTCCGGATGGAAGAAGAATAGATTTTCCTCAAATGAGCAAATTAGAGATTGCACGTAATCTCGTTGACGAGATTGTCAATCTCCTCGGTTAACAAAGGAGTGAAGTAATTGGCTAAAAAATTATTTACGTCAGAATCTGTAACAGAGGGGCATCCTGATAAGATTTGTGATCAGATTTCCGATGCCATCTTAGATGCCATTTATACCTTAGACCCCAATGCTCGTGTAGCTTGTGAAACCACAGTTACAACGGGATTAGTTCTTGTTAGTGGAGAAATCACGACTTCTTGTTATGTGGATATTCCCCATGTTGTTCGCGAGACAGTTCGTGAAGTTGGTTATACTCGTGCTAAATACGGTTTCGATGCGGATACTTGTGCAGTATTGACATCAATAGGAGAACAATCTGCAGATATTGCCATGGGTGTCGATAAGGCTTTAGAAGCAAAGAATGGCGAAATGACAGATACTGATATTGATGCTATAGGAGCAGGCGACCAAGGCATGATGTTTGGCTATGCCACCAATGAAACAGAAAGCTATATGCCTCTTCCTATAGATTTGGCTCATCGCCTTGCCCGCAGATTAAGCGAAATGAGAAAATCTAATCATTTAACCTACCTGCGTCCTGACGGAAAAACTCAGGTTACTGTGGAATATGAGGATAATAAGCCGGTTAGAGTTGATACGATTGTAATCTCTACTCAGCATCACCCGGATGTTACGAATGAGCAAATCCGCAGAGACTTGCTTCAATATGTAGTTTATCCAACGGTTCCTAAAGAACTATTGAACGAAGATACCAAGTATTTCATCAATCCGACTGGACGGTTTGTAATTGGAGGTCCTCAAGGAGATTGTGGACTTACCGGGCGAAAAATTATTGTGGACACTTACGGTGGAATGGCCCGTCATGGCGGAGGGGCTTTCTCTGGTAAGGATCCCACAAAAGTTGATCGTTCGGCGGCTTATGCGGCTCGTTATGTAGCAAAAAACGTAGTTGCAGCAGGCTTAGCCGATCGTTGCGAAATCCAAATTGCTTATGCAATCGGGGTAGCTCGACCTGTATCAGTCTCTGTTGAGACCTTTGGCACTGGAAAAATTGCTGATGAAAAAATTGTTGAGTTTATACAACAAACATTTGACCTTAGACCGGCAGGAATCATTAAAGCTTTAGATCTTCGACGCCCCATTTACCGTCAAACAGCTGCTTACGGTCATTTCGGCCGAACTGATCTGGATCTTCCTTGGGAAAGAACAGATAAAGTCGAAGCCTTAAGAAAGCTGGCAGGTTTGAAATAATAATCAATAGGCAGTACAAAGTTGCTGCTGAAGGAAAAAGACTCTATAAAATAGCATATAAAGGCAGGTGGTATTAATCCACCTGCCTTTATGTTCTGTCAGAAAGAGTGAACCAGCTAAAACTGAACGACGGGGTCAACCATTTGAATTTGATCTGTGTACTGCCCATTATTGATTACCAGGCTTTTGGGAACGCGGATATATACAATCTGCTCTCCAAAATTTGTGGACATCTCATGAATAGGATAATTTTGATTGCTAAATTGATTTGTTGTAGAGTCTGCCTCAAGGCATTAATGATGGAATGCACTAATTGAATTTTATTCTCAAATGCTATTCCTGTAAACAGATTTTCCAATCATTAGAGGCTTTGGCATGAGGAAAAATAGGTGGTATGATATTCGAAACTGTAGTATATTAGATCATATAATTGTGTTTCAGTATGATATCTGTTATAGAAACTATATTTAGTTTAAACAAATTGAAATAGGGGATGGGGTTATGGACTTAGCAAATAATGTATCACAGGAAACGGAACGTACAGAGGAACAGTGGCTGGAGGGACTTCGAAAAACGGTAGAGATGGTTTTGCCTATACAGCACTATCAAGAAAGCTATGGGGCGATAGGGATTAAGAGTGCAACAGATATTAAATCTCTTAAGGATTTTCAGAAACTACCCCTTACTACTAAAGAAGATCTGCGCAAGAATTATCCCTTTGGGCTTTTTGCAGAACCGATGGAGAATATTGTTCGACTACATGCCTCTTCTGGAACAACGGGTAAGCCGACAGTTGTAGGTTATACTCGCGAGGACATCACACTTTGGGCTAGAATTGTCGCTAATAGTCTTAAAAGAGCAGGCGTAACTAAAAAGGACGTTGTGCAAATTGCTTATGGATACGGATTATTTACCGGTGGAATGGGACTACACTATGGATGCGAAGAATTAGGAGCAATTGTTGTTCCCATCTCAGGGGGAAATACCGCTCGCCAACTTATGCTTATGCGGGATTTTGGCACAACTGTTTTAGCCTGTACACCTTCCTATGCCCTATATTTAGCAGAGAGTCTCGAAGAATCAGGTATTTCCCGGGATGAGCTGAAATTAAAAATTGGGGTTTTTGGTGCTGAGCCTTGGACTGAAGGCATGAGGGAAGAAATCGAACAACGGCTCGGAATCAAAGCTTACGATATTTACGGTCTTAGTGAAACTATGGGACCTGGTGTAGCAATGGAGTGTCCTGCCCATAAGGGGTTACATATTGATGAACATTTTTATCCGGAGATCCTCGATGAAGAAGGAAATCCGCTGGCTGTTGGAGAACGAGGAGAATTAGTCATTACTAGCTTAGACAAAAAAGGTTTTCCCGTTCTGCGCTATCGAACCAAAGATTTAACAACCTTGCATTATGGCACCTGTTCTTGTGGGCAAGTAGGTTGGACGATGGATCGTGTCTCCGCTCGAGTGGACGATATGCTGATTATCCGTGGAGTTAATGTCTTCCCAAGTCAAATTGAAGAAGCGATTCTTCTTGAAGGATTTGAACCTCATTATTTGCTGGTTGTATACCGAGTTGGCAATTTGGATCAACTAGAGGTTCAAGTAGAAGTCAACGAAACCAGCTTTTTTGACGAAGTCCGCGAGTTAGAGGCCCGTCAACAACGCCTGCATAAGAGAATTGAAGACGTTCTGGGGATTTCTGTACGTATTCGGCTTGTTGAACCTAAGAGTATTCCGCGCAGTGAGGGAAAAGCTGTAAGGGTTGTCGATAAACGAAATAAGGAGGTAAAATAATGCTTCAATTATCGATTTTTTTAGAAAATGCTAAAGGACGATTAGCGGAGGTCATAAGTCTTTTAGCGGAATGCAAGGTTAATTTGCGGGCTTTGTCATTAGCTGATACCAAAGATTATGGAGTGCTTAGAATCATCGTAGATGATCCGGAAGGAACTGCCCTTAAATTACGCGAACGAAAAGTTGTGGTTTCTTTGACCCCCGTTTGGGTGCTCAAGGTTCCTGACCGCACAGGCGGGCTAGCTGAAGTACTAAACCAGCTCGTCCAACAAGATGTAGTTGTGGAATACATGTATGCCTTTGTTGAGAAAGAGAACGAGCAGGCCTTAGTTGTGCTCAGAGTTCAAGATAAGGGGATTATGGAAAAGGCCATGCAGACACTTAATCTCCCAGTACTTTAAAGAAGAAGTTATATGACTGGGGACACCCACTTATAGTGATGGTGTCCCCAGTTTTTTGTTCTCGATCAAAAGAAAAAGGACGCTTACGCGTCCTTTAAACTATTGTTTACTTATTCAATTTACCACTGGGGTTTTCGGAATGTCCTCTCAAAACGAGGTTTAAGGTTATTCCGACAATAGTAGCCCAGGCTACGCTATGTTCCGGAAGTCCGATTCCGAGAGCAAAGATGACTGAGGCAATAATGAGGTTTTTTGTTTCGGAAAAATCTATTTTAGCTTCGATAAGCGTACGTAATCCTGCTGCGCCGATCATCCCGAAAAGGAGTATACAAACTCCGCCCATTACCGCTGTAGGAATAGACATGATAGCAGCTTGTAAAGGGTTAATCATACTAAAGGCGATGGCCAGAAAGGCGGCAATCCAGATATTAAAAGTGCTGTATACTCTTGTTACTGCTAAGACTCCAATGTTTTCACCATAGGTGGTGACAGGAGGGCCGCCGATAAAGCTGGCTACGGCAGTAGCTAACCCGTTACCAAAGAGGACTCTGTGAAATCCCGGGTTTTTAATAGGATCCGAATGAGTGATGTTGCCCAGAACTATCATGTGTCCTAAATCCTCAATGATGGTCACCATGGCTAAGGGGGCCATTACTAAGATGGCTGCTTTGTCTAAGCTGGGCAGTTGAAAGCCGCTTCCTAACTGAACGGGAAAGAGGAAAAACTTTTCGGGCTTTAAAGTGGCTAAAATAGGTGCATAATCCACAAGTCCCATGCCCGCGGAAACGATATAACCGATAATGATTGCAACTAAGATGGGAATAATCTTGAAAAAGCCTTTAGCATAAACGGAAAGGAGAGCTGCAACGGCTAAAGTAAAAGCGGCGATATACCAATTGCCGGAGGCCATATCGGCAGCTACCGGAGTCAGGCTTAAGCCGATAATGGCAACGACCGGCCCAGCTACTATAGGGGGAACAATAGTATGAATCCATTGTGTTCCGAAAGCGGCCATCAGCAGATAGAGGACGATATACACAACGCCAACTGCTAAAACTCCGCCCATAGCTCCGGAAGTGTTACCGGATTGAACGAAGGTGGTTAAAGCAGCAATGTAAGCAAATGAGGAACCGAGATAGGCGGGAACTCTGCTTTTGGTCAGTAATAAGAATATAATAGTACCGATTCCTGAGGAAAGGAGAGCTACTGATGGACTCAGACCGGTTAAAAAAGGAACTAAAACTGTTGCGCCAAACATGGCAAAGACATGCTGTAAACCGAGGGGAATCGCTTGGGCAAGGGGGAGCTTCTCGTGAATCTGAACTTCTGTCGACATAATTTTACCTCCTCTTTCTAACAAAAAACCTCTTCCCCGCCCGCAAGCAAGAAAGAGGTGTCCATGTAAAAATCATGGTTCGCCATTCCCTTCTTAGTCTCACGGGACTAATTTAAAGGTTAGGGATTTAACTGTCCTAAAGCATATCACAAGTTATTCTACTTTGACAAGAGAAATTTGCTATTAGTTGTGAAATAAATCTTAATAATGCCGATTTATAGCAACTTATAGATGTTAACCTACGTTGTAATCCGAAGCTAAGATTTGATATAATGTATTTTGACCAATATTGACATTAGCGCTGTTGATTAACATCGTTTAATTAAGGAGGCCACATCATGTTTCGCTATGCTGAAGTATTGGTTGATGTAGCAAATCGGCGTCTGGATCAGAGCTATCATTATAGTATTCCAGAACATCTTTGTATAAAGTCTGGAATGAGAGTACTGATCCCGCTTCAAAATCGAAAGGTTCAAGGGCTGGTAGTCAACGTGCTGAATGATCTGCCAGAGGGATTAGACAGTATTAATCTAAAACCTGTGCTGGAAATTGCCGAGAGGGATAGTCTGGTTCCTGAAGATTTAATTGAACTTGCCCAATGGCTGGCGCAAACAACAGTCTGTTCTGTAGCCCAAAGTCTACATACAGTCTGGCCGCTCCTAAAAGGGAAGGTGGAAGAGTGGATTGTTCCGTTAGCAACAATGGAGGATACAGATATTCAGGCTCTGCAATGGCTGGATTCCGAGGCTTTTAGGGCCCTAACTGTTCTTAACCGAGCAAGAAAAAAAGCTATTCCTCTGAAAACTTTCTTAAAGCGAGCGGATGTCACCCAGGGGATGCTTGAGAAACTACTCAAACAAGGATGGGTAAAAAAAGAGGTTCGCTTTCTTACGACGAGAGAAGATTCTTCTCCTAAGCAGTCCACTGCTGAAGGGCCAAAAAACGAGACAAAAAATGTGGATACTTCGAGGGATAGAACCTACGAGTTGACTAAGGAACAGTCATCAGCTGTGCAGGGTGTATTGAGTTCGTTAGAAGAAGGTGCGTCTCAAACAGTATTATTACATGGTGTAACTGGTAGTGGAAAAACAGCAGTCTATCGAGAATTGATTGCTCAGGTTTTAGCTCAAGGTGGAGATGCCATTCTTCTGGTGCCTGAGATATCTTTAACATCACAAGTTGCACGTTATTTCGAGAGTCAATTCGGGGAGCAAGTTATTATCTTACACTCGGGTATACGTCAGCGGGATAAGATGAAGGCATGGGCGGACATTGTGTCAGGGAATAAACGAATTGTGATTGGTGCACGTTCCGCAGTGTTTGCGCCTTTGCCCAATTTGCGCCTGATTATTTTGGATGAGGAACACGATGGGGCATATAAACAGGATGAAAACCCGAAATACCATGCGCGGGATGTTGCTCGTAAAAGGATGGATCAACTCAAAGGTGTGGTTCTCCTTGGAAGTGCAACACCATCCTTAGAAGCCTATGCGGCGGCGCAATCAGGTAAAATTCGTATGGTAACTATGACTTCGAGGATCGGAAAGAGTGTATTGCCGACTGTTGAAATCGTGGATATGCGAGAGGAACTTCGCCAGGGCAACCGCAGTATATTCTCCCTGACCTTACAGCAAAAATTACAGGAAAGGCTGGTTCGAGGAGAGCAAGCTATGCTTTTCTTAAATCGGAGAGGGTATTCAACCTTTGTAATTTGTCGTGACTGTGGGTATGTAGTCAGTTGTTCCAATTGTGAGATTGCCTTGACTTATCATACTCAAGGGCAGGCGATGCGATGCCATTATTGCGACCATCAAGAATTGCCGCCCCATACGTGCCCAAATTGTAAAAGTAGATTTATTCGGTTTTTCGGGCAGGGAACTCAACGTGTGGAGGAAGAGCTCCAAGGTCTCTTGCCAGAGGTTCCGATCTTGCGTTTGGATTTTGATACAACCAGGTCTGCTGAAGGGCATAACATAATCTTGAATAAATTTAGGCGCCAGGAAGCTTCAATACTTGTAGGAACGCAAATGATGGCCAAAGGCTTAGATTTTCCTAATGTTACTTTGGTCGGGGTGATTGCCGCTGATCAAACCCTTAACATGCCGGATTTTCGAGCCCGGGAGCGCACGTTTCAACTTTTGACTCAGGTTGCTGGGCGGGCGGGCCGGAGTACAAAACCCGGTGAGGTGGTAATACAAACCTACTCTCCCCAGGATAGTGCTATTCTAAGAGCCTCACACCATGATTTTGAAGGTTTTTTTTGGGAGGAGATCCGTTATCGCAAAGAACGAAAATACCCACCCTATACACATATCTTAAGAGTTTTATTGTTGCATGAGAAAGAGGATCGTGTTATTAAAGGTGCTAATGAATTAGGCGCTTGCTTACAACAAGGAATGCGAGAACCTAAATTTGGAAATACTGACTTGGATATTCTTGGCCCCGCGCCTGCCGTCTTAGTTAGACTCAGGAACCAGTGGAGATGGCAAATTTCTGTCAAAGGAAAACGGCAGGATTTACTGAGAGAGTTTTTGCATCAGGGAGTACAAAGGTTTTTTAGAAGTTCGGCTAGTAATGGAATTATATTAAACATTGAGGTTGATCCACTCTCAAGTTAATGGTGTAATATTCCTAGAATTTGCATTTGAATTTATTAATTCATTGGATTCTTTGTAAGGGTTTTATAATGAAAGGAGTAATCAGAAATGGCTGTTTATAAAATTGTAGAAATTGGTGCAGATGTTCTGCGTGAAAAGGCTAAAGAGGTTAAAGAAGTTAACGAATCAATCATCAAGCTTTTGGATAACATGGTGGATACAATGCATGCCGCAGAGGGAGTAGGGTTGGCAGCCCCGCAAATAGGGGTTTCTAAGAGAGTAATTGTCGTTCAAGTAGACGATGTGCTGGTAGAGCTGATTAATCCGGAAATTTTAGAAAAAGAAGGAGCTAACAGCGCAGAGGAAGGGTGTTTAAGTATTCCCAATATGACCGGAGACGTGGTAAGGGCTGCGAAAGTTCGAGTGCAAGGGTTGAACCGAAAAGGAGAGATGGTCGATATTCGGGCGGAGAAATTATTAGCTCGCGCTTTACAGCACGAGATCGATCATCTAGAAGGAATACTTTTTGTAGATGTTGCGAAGAAAACCTATCGAGCCTAAAGTTCGAACCACTAACTACGAACAACGAATCACGAGTAAAGGGGGAGTAGTATGCGTGTAGTTTTTATGGGTACCCCTGATTTTGCTGTACCTACATTGAGAGCCTTAGCGGAGAGTGGTCAAGATATAGTGGGAGTTTTCACTCAACCTGATCGACCGGCGGGCCGCGGAAAGAACTTAAAACCCAGTCCCGTAAAAGTTGCTGCTGAAGAATTAGGTCTATCTATTTTTCAACCCAGCTCAATAAAAACTCAGGACTGGATTCAACAACTAAAGGATTTAGCTCCCGAGAGTATTATTGTGGTGGCATACGGGCAAATTCTCCCTAAAGAGATCCTTGGATTGCCTAAACATGGATGTATTAATGTCCATGCTTCACTGCTTCCGGCTTATCGCGGAGCAGCTCCAATCCATTGGGCGGTAATGAAGGGAGAAACCGTTACGGGAGTAACCACTATGCTGATGGATGAAGGACTGGATACAGGGGATATGCTCCTAAAACGGGAAATCATCATTAAACCTGAATCAACCACGGGAGAAATTCACGATGAGTTGGCGACTATAGGTGCAGAGCTTCTAATTGATACTTTAAACCTGATTGAAGTAGGGAGAGTCATACCGACACCTCAAACAGGGGAGTCCAATTATGCACCTCTTTTAAAACGAGTGCATGAAGGATTAGATTGGTCTCGTAGGGCGGTTGATTTACATGATCAAATTCGTGGATTAAACCCATGGCCGGGTGCATTTGCTAAATTTCGAGGAGAAAACTTCAAAGTTTGGCGGAGCTTACCCTTTTTCCCACCAGCTGAGGTTGTAGAAACGGAAACAGAACATGTAGAATCAAAGGCAACGGTCAATTGTCCAGGTCAGATTATTCAAGTGCTTGGAGACAGTTTACTTGTTCAGACCGGTGAGGGGATACTCCGTGTGATTGAGGTTCAACCGGCAGGGAAACGCGCGATGCCGGCACGGGACTTCATAAACGGTCGCCACGGTCAAGTAGGAGAAGTTTTTGAGTAAACTCGTTTAGCTAAAGTTGAACACCGAGGCTTCAAGGGGAGATTCTATCCCTAAGCCTTTTTAGCGGTTAGAAATTTTCAATTAGCTTGTTATTAACTATTAACTATTAAAAGGAGGTTCGCTTATGCCTTTTTTTTGGGATCCGACGATGGTTCTTCTAATTCCGGCGATATTACTTTCGTTATTTGCTCAATTTAAGATATCTTCATCTTATAATCGTTACTCTAAAGTTCGTGCACAGTCAGGGCTTACAGGGGCTCAAGTAGCCCGAGGTATCTTAAATAGCAATGGTCTCTACGATGTACGGGTAGAACCGGTTGGAGGCCGACTTTCTGACCATTATGATCCGCGAACCAGGATTATTAGACTTAGTGAGGACGTTTTTCATGGCAGCTCTCTTTCTTCTATCGCTGTTGCGGCGCATGAAACAGGGCACGCTTTACAGCATGCCTCAGGGTATTTTCCCATGCAGCTCAGGTCTTCATTTGTGCCTGTTGCCAATATTGGCAGTGGGGCAGGTCCGATTTTAATTATGATTGGTCTTTTTATGCCGACCTATGGGTGGCTTCTGGAACTAGGGATCTTTGCTTTTGCCTTTGCTGTACTCTTTCAAGTGATTACCCTTCCGGTAGAATATAATGCCAGCAGTAGAGCTTTATCTCTTTTACAAGAAGGGCGAATGCTGGGAAGTGAGGAAATCGGTGGAGCACGTTCAGTGTTAAATGCAGCTGCTTTAACTTATGTGGCAGCCGCTTTGGCGGCGATCCTCCAATTACTGAGATTCATGCTGATAGCTCGGGGTAGAAGTGATGATTAAAGAGACTGCTCGTGGAATGGCTGTCAATCTGCTGACACGTGTCGAAGTAGAGGGCGCCTATGCTAATCTTCTTTTGCAAAAAAACATCTCCAGGTTGACAGATTCTAGAGATCGACAATTTGTAACGCTTCTGGTAAATGGTGTGCTAAAACATAGATTAACCCTAGATTACGCTCTAAGAAAGCATTTGAGCAAACCAATGTCGTCACTTCCTCACGAAGTCAGGGCAATTTTACGAATTGGGGCTTTCCAAATTCTTTATATGGATAAAGTGCCCCCAGCGGCAGCAATTAATGAAAGTGTTGAATTAGCCAAAAACTATCCTAAATTTCCTGGGTTAGTAAATGTGGTCTTACGTAAAGTTATGGAAAAAGGGTGGGATATTCCTTGGCCGGATCTGAAACGTGAACCGGCTCGTTATCTCTCAGTACGCTATTCACATCCCGAATGGTTGATTCAACGTTGGCTGAAACGCTGGGGAGCTGAGGAAACTGAAGCTTTATGCAAAGTTAATAATGAGCCAGCTCAAACTTGGATTCGAACAAATACCTTGAAAATTTCACGAGAGGCCTTGAAAGAGCGTTTAATTAGTGAGGGAATTAGCGTGGAATTAGGGCTCTTAGTGCCTGAGAGCTTAAAGATTCAAGATTTTGGTGCTTTAGAACAATTGGCAAGCTTTCAGGAGGGGCTGTTTACCGTTCAAGATGAAAGCTCCCAGTTGGTTGCCCATGTGGTTGATCCGAAACCGGGACAGTCTGTATTAGATACTTGTAGTGCTCCGGGTGGAAAATCTACTCACCTGGCCCAGCTAATGCAAAACAAAGGTGAGATCCAAGCCTTTGATATCCATAATCACAAATTAGAACTTATTGGGCAGTTAGCGACGAAACTGGGTATAACAATTATTCAGCCTCAGTTCGGCGATGCCCGAGATTTGCCTGGGATAAGGTTGGAATCTCAAGATCGTGTTCTTGTTGACGTTCCCTGTTCCGGATTGGGAGTTCTTCGACGCAGAGCAGATCTGCGCTGGCAAAAAGAAGAACAAGGCCTTCAGGAGTTACCTTCATTGCAATTTGCAATTTTAGAACGGGCTGCATCTTGTGTCAAAGAAGGTGGAACTCTCGTTTATTCAACTTGTACAATCGAGCCTGAGGAAAACTTCGAACTTGTTAAGAAGTTTCGGACCGCCCATCCGGAGTTTGAACCGGTTAATCTGGTTGAAGATCTCCCCTTTAGACTTGAGGAGAAGCGAGATATTCAACAAGCAAGTAAAGGGATGTTACAGCTTATGCCTCATCGTCATGGAACTGATGGATTCTTTTTAGCAAAATTTCGGCGAACTAATCCGCAAGAATAAAACAATTTTATTAATCAGGAAGTTTAACTGGAATGAATTGGGTGAATAATAACTATTATGGAAAGAATTGAGTTGCGGGGTTGTTTAGAAGATGAACTGATTGAGATCTGTCAGAAAATAGGGTTAAAAAGATTTCGGGCAATCCAATTGTTTCAATGGGTGCAACAGAAAGCTGTGCGTTCCTGGGATGATATAAAAAACATAAGTAAAAGTGACCTGGAAACATTAAGCAATCACTTACATTTTTCTGTCTTAAATAAGGTTCGTGAGCAACGCTCTAAGGACGGTACACGAAAATATTTGTTTCGTCTTGAAGATGGTGAGACGATTGAGTGTGTCTTGATGGATTATGCCAGGTTAAAAGCTCGGGATAGACATACGATTTGTGTGTCAACTCAAGTTGGATGTCCTGTGGGGTGTGCGTTTTGTGCTACAGGCTTAGAAGGCTTTAGGCGCAACTTGAGTGCTGCCGAAATTGTAAGTCAAGTATTAGATATTTCTCAAGATATTCGGCAAGAGGATCCTGATTTTCAAGTAACGAATATCGTATTTATGGGAATGGGAGAACCCATGCTCAATTACGATCAGGTTCTTAAATCAATCCGGGTTTTGAATCAAGCTCAGGGGTTGAATATTGGTATGAGGAGGATGACAATTTCTACGTCTGGAGTTGTACCAAAAATTATTCAGTTAGCTAAGGATAATTCTCAAGTGGGTCTTGCAGTATCCCTTCATGCAGCAGACGATAGCACGCGAGATAAATTAATTCCTATGAATCGCCGCTATCCTTTGAGTGAACTAATGGAAGCATGTCGGGAGTATAGCAGAATAACTCATCGCCGGATTACCTTTGAAGTTGCTTTGACTGCTGATAATTCGAAGCCAGCTGAAGCTGAGGCTCTTGCTCGATTATTAAAGGGTCAGTTAGGACATGTTAATCTGATTCCGGTCAATCCAGTAGTTGGAACTGGTATGGAGCGTCCTAGTCAAGAGAAAATTGTGAAGTTTGCCCAGGTGTTAGAAGATGCAGGGATTTCTGTTTCTTCCCGTGAAGAACGGGGTACAGATATTGATGCAGCTTGCGGTCAACTTCGCCGACAGTGGGAGGGTAAGTTAGTATGAGCCTATTGGCCCGATTTGAAGGGATGGCCGAGTTTCTCTTTACTGAAGCATTTAAAAAAAGTGCCTCCCGCCTTCAACCAGTGGAAATCGCCAAGGAACTTGTGAAGGCAATGCTTAAAAATAAGCAGGTAAGCATCTCTCAAGTATATGTACCCAACATTTATCGGGTATACCTCCATTCCAAGGATTGGGGGCCAATAGCAAGTTTTGGAGATGCTTTTCTCATTGAGTTATCAAAATACTTGTTTGCAGAGGCAGAACGTAATGGTTATACATTCCTAACTAAGCCTGCTATCGAGTTGCATTCTGATGAGACTGTTAGTCCCCGGCAAATGGCTATTGAAGTCGACTTTGATGACTCAATTGTCGTTGACTGGGGAGAGGATGATCAGGAGACAGCAAAAGATAACGAACAACTTCAACTTAATCAATCGAATTGGCGAGAAAGCACGACAATCTTTAGAGATAGTGTCAAGAATAACTTGTCAGTCGAGGGAATAGCCGGCAGGAATTCAAATTACTATATAGAAATTATAGAAGGGCCGGATATGGGGCAGAAGTTTTCACTTCAGGATGAAGAAGCTATTGTTGGTCGTCATAGCCAATGTAATTTGGTGCTTCATGATCCTGAAATTTCCAGAAGACACCTAAAGATTGCCCCGGGAGGAGATAACGGTTGGTGGCTTGATGACTTAGGAAGTACGAATGGAACCTTTGTCAATGGTCAACGAATCACCCATCATACAACCGCTCCCGGAGATCGTATAACCATCGGACAAAGTACATTGGTTATACAAAGATCCCCTCTGCCGTGATGTTATAGAGAATTAGTGGTGTTCAACCTCTATTTTCGACTGGGAGGCTTGTATGCAATTTGTTTTAGTGATAGGACGGCTTGCTTTTGTTGCCCTTATCTACCTTTTTATATTTCGCATTTTTACAGCTCTTTTGGCGGATCTCCAAATGAAGGGAGTTTTTCAACGCTCATCCAATGAATGTGGGCGTTTAGAGGTTCTTACCGGAGGAGAAACCCTTTCACGAGGGCGCGTCTTTAAAGTGGATGGGAAGGGGCTGCGTGTAGGAAGAGGCAAGCACAACGATATTGTTTTGCCGGATCATTTTGCATCCATTGATCACGCTGTTTTTCGGTTGCAAAAAGGACAAACCATATTGGAAGACTTGGGAAGTACGAATGGAACCTGGGTTAATGGAGAGCAAATCCATTCTCCGGTTCAAATGGTAGCTGGAGACTATGTGAAAATTGGAAGCATTACCTTCCAATACTCGAGGTGGCAAAATGAGAGTTCTAAGCTTTAGTGAAAAAGGTTGTATTCGAAAAAATAATGAGGATTCTTTTTTGGTGTTATCGGCGGAAGGTCTTTATGCTGTTGCTGATGGTATGGGAGGACACCGAGCAGGCGAAGTGGCTTCATCCGTAGCCTTGCATGAGCTGGAGATGTGGATCCCCCGTTTGGAGGGTCTGGAAGAGCTGGCCTTGGAAAACGGATTAACTGAAGCCTTTGTTCAAGCAAATCGGGTTGTACATGAATCGTCATTGACTGAACCGGATAATGCCGGGATGGGGACAACATTGACGGTATTGTTGATCAGAAATGAGAAAGTGGTTATTGCCCATGTCGGTGATAGTCGAGCGTATCTATGGCGAAATGAGATGCTAACACCTTTAACTATGGATCATTCCTTAGTTGGGGAACTTGTTAGATTAGGCCAGATCTCCCTCGATGAAGCTAAAAAACACCCTCAACGCAATGTTTTAATGCGTGCAGTTGGAGCAGATCCCACCATTGAAGTAGATTGCAGGAGCATTGGTTTGCAATCGAAAGATGTATTCCTCCTATGCACAGATGGCTTTTCAAATATGATCAGCGACCAGGAACTAACGGAAGAATTTCTTGAACCCAGCTCCTGGGAAGAACGGTTTGAAAAATTAAGAAATCTGACGCTGGAAAGAGGAGCCCCGGATAATTTTACAGCCTTGTGCTGTATTATGGAGTAATACTATGATTCTGCGTTTAATCTTACGAGTATTAATTTTAGGAATGATGTGGATAGGACTGGGTTTGCTGAATTTAGATGCTGATTCAAGCAGGCTTCTTTGGCAAGCATTAATTTTTACGGGGATTGTTCTTATTGGCAGCATCCTGGAGCACCTTTTCCATTTTCAAGGAGATCCCTATATTCTTCCTGTAGTCCAGGCTATTATGGCAATTGGGTTGGTTTTTGTCGTGAGAATTAATCCGGATGTAGCTTTACATCAGTTTTGGTGGGCTAATATCGGTCAGTTAATTTTTTATGTTGTGTTATGGTCAATTAGAGATTATCGCTATTTTGGCAGGTTTAGATATATATGGGGACTCTTAGCGGTGGGCCTATTGTTAGTTACCCTTTTATTTGGCTCGGAGCAAGGTGGTGCAACAAGCTCATTTAAGATCGCAGGAATTGGACTTCAGCCCGAAGAGTTTGTTAAGCTGGTCTTGCTTTTATTTATGGCTTCATATTTAGAAGAAAATGAAGAATTACTTCGAGTTGGGACAGTTCAATGGGGAAAAATTTCCTTGCCTGATTGGCGAACTTTAAGACCGTTTATGATTATGGTTGCTTTTGTCCTGGGGATTCTGGCTGCCCAGAAAAGCCTAGGAACAGCCTTAGTGTTTTATATGCTTTTTGTCCTCATGCTTTATGTTGTAACAGAACGGAAGTTGTATTTAGGAATTTCGTTGCCTATTTTTCTGTTAACGGGCACTGTTGGATATATGCTTTTTAGACATGTTCGGGTTAGAGTATCCGTGTGGTTGAACCCCTGGCAAGATCCCAACGGCATGGGGTACCAAATAGCCCAATCCTTGTTTGCTATTGGTGGTGGGAAAGTTTTAGGCACGGGTTTGGGGAATGGGATTGGTGCCTCGACGGTGCCTGTAGCAGTAAGCGATTTTATCTTTTCTGTCATTGCCGAAGAGCTGGGATTTGCCGGAGCAATGGCTGTACTAGTGCTTTTTCTGATTGTAGTTATGAGAGCCTTCTCCATAAGTCTTAAGGCTAAAGATCGTTTTGGGCAAATTTTGGCTGCTGGGATTGGAATTCTTCTCGGTACCGAAACCCTAATAATTCTTGCTGGGGTCACAAAGTTGCTTCCTTTGACGGGAATTCCTCTTCCTTGGGTGAGCTATGGCGGTAGTTCCCTGATAGTCCATTTTATTTTATTGGGGGTTTTACTGAATATTTCAAACGCAACTGCGGTTAGTTCACACAGCAGCAAGAATCGCGGAAGGGAGTATGCAACATAATGCGAGGAGTACGTCAAGTAGCATTAGGCATGGCCTTTAGTTTTTTTGTTTTAAGTCTTGGGTTAGTCTATTGGCAGGTTGTTCAGGCAGATACGTTACTTCAGAATTCCGCCAATCGAAGATTGATTCTTATGGAAAGCCGTGTGACAAGGGGAGGAATTTTTGATCGCAACGGCGAAATAATAGCCCAAACTCAAACGGTAGAAGGAAAAAAGGTTAGAACTTACCCTAAAGGTGAAATGTTTGAACCAGTCCTGGGTTATTCATCGGTAAAGCTCGGGGCAGCGGGACTGGAGGGAAGTCTGGCTGACTGGTTATTAGGAATTAAGAATGCAACTCCCACCCAAGCAGTTCAGCAACTTTTTGCTTTGCCTCGGCAAGGGAATGATGTGGTTCTTACTTTAGATTCACGTTTGCAGAGTATAGCCTATAATGCCCTTAAAGGAAAAATGGGAACTGCGGTAGCTATCGATCCTCGAACAGGAGAAGTATTGGCCATGGTAAGCCAACCAAGCTTTAACCCTACTAACCTTGATCAAAAATGGAGTGAATTAATTAGCCAAGAGGAAAAGAGGTCTCTGGCTGAAAAGCAAAGACCCTTAGAGCATCGATATTTTTCTCTCTTTCCACCAGGATCGACTATGAAGGTTGTTACCTCTGCAGCTTTATTTCGGAGTGGAGTGAATACAACCGATTTATATCAATGTCAGGGATCAACAATTATTAATGGACAAGTGATTCCCGAGCAAAATGATAAAGCCCATGGCTGGGTCAATTATAATATGGCTTTGGCTGAATCCTGCAATACGTATTTTGCGACCTTTGGAGTTCAGGCGGGAGATAAAACTTTCCTTTCCGTTGTCAAAGGTTTTGGATTTGGTCAGAAGATTCCTTTCGAACTAAACGTACCTCGGAGTTCAATTACGAAGGAGTCTATGAATCCAACAGCTTTAAATACAAACCTGTTGGCGGCCAGTACCTTTGGACAAGGTGAGGTTTTAGTAAGTCCTTTTCATATGGCCCTAATGACAGCGGGAATTGCCAACCACGGTGTGATTATGACACCGCATATTGTTGAGAGAGTTCTAGACTCATCGCAAGATGTATTATTTGAACAAAAGCCGGAGCCCTGGCTGACTGCCCTTTCTAAAGAGGAGGCAGATAAGATTACCAGTGCTATGGTCACTGCAGTAACAGACGGAACGGCGGCGCCAGGGGCCTTGCCTAATGTTCAGGTTGCAGGAAAGACAGGCTCTGCTGAACCTGGTGGGGATGTATTGACACATGCTTGGTATATTTCCTTTGCTCCGGCTGAAGATCCTCAGATTGCAGTAGCTGTAATCGTGGAAAATGGAGGAACCGGGGGCGGGAATGCCGCTCCTATTGCACGACAGATTATTCAGGAAGCACTGAATCAGAAAGTAGGTGACAAAAAATGAGTAAAATCTTCGGAGGACGATACGAGGTTTTAGAGAGAATTGGAGCCGGAGGAATGGCGATTGTTTACAAGGCTAAGGATCTTTTACTTAACCGAGTTGTGACTATCAAGGTTCTCCGAGAGCAGTTTGTAACAGATGAAGACTTTATTCGTCGTTTTCGTAGGGAAGCTCAGTCTGCTGCTAGCTTGTCTCACCCCAATATTGTGTCAATTTATGATGTGGGAAAAGACGGAGATACAGAATACATTGTCATGGAATTTGTGGAAGGTCGTAATCTTAAAGAAATTATTCGTGAATATGCCCCTCTTTCCACAGAGCAATCTATTAATCTTGCCCGTCAAATAACAGGTGCTATTCAAAACGCTCATGAAAATCATATTATTCATCGGGATATTAAGCCCCACAACATATTAGTCACCGCAGACGGACATGCTAAAGTAACAGATTTCGGGATTGCTCGAGCAGTATCTTCAGCTACTGTTACGCATACGGGAGATATTGTAGGCTCGGTTCATTATTTGTCACCTGAACAAGCTAAAGGAATTCAAAGCAATGAACAATCGGACATATACTCTCTGGGTATCGTGCTCTATGAACTTTTAACGGGCAAAGTTCCCTACGACGGTGAAACTCCTATTGCTATAGCCTTAAAGCATTTACAACAGGAGCCCCTTCCGCCGAGTAAGCTTAACCCTCGGATCACAAAAGACTTTGAAGCGGTCATTATGCGAGCGATTGCCAAGACGCCAGAAAAAAGGTATTTGTCAGCTAAAGAATTGCTTGAAGATCTAAACCGTATTCAAGCTGGGCAGCCCATTGAGTGGTTTGGACTTTTTCCTGAGGATGATCCGGAAGCAACACGGACTCATCAAGGGATGAGCAAGGCTCTGGCGACTTTTGATGTAAAGGATTCTGCAGCGAATAAACCCAACGATAATCCTAATAATAAACGTAAGTTTTGGATTATTGGTAGCCTTGTACTTCTCTTTGTTTTAGTTGGCGGAGGGCTTTGGTTAAAAAGCTTCATTGCAGTGGAGTCCACAAAGGTTCCGGACTTAGCAGGTAAAACCGTTCCCGTTGCCGAGGATTATTTGAAGCAGAGAGAATTAGTTCGTGATCCGGAGATTACCTATGAGTTTAGCGATAAAGTTGAAAAGGATCGGATTATTTCCCAGGATCCTGAAGCAGAATCCTTAGTTAAGGTTGGCAGGGTTGTAAAACTTACCGTTAGCAAGGGGATTGATAAAGGAGAATTTCCTGATGTCAAAACAGGAAATATGTCAAAGGAACACGCTTTAAATCTCATTCAAAATGCAGGTTTTACAGGGGAAATAACCTTTGTGCCCATACCGGATCCTAATCTGCCAAAGGATGCAGTGATTGATCAAAATCCGGCACCTAAAGCTTCTTGGCCTAGAAATGGTAATATTACTTTAACTATTAGCGTGGGCCCCCAATGGCAAATTATCAATATGCCTAATGTTATTGGTCGGTCATCTGCTGAAGCGAAAACCATACTTCAGGATCAGAATAAGTTAGTTCTGAACATACAGACAGAAGGTTCTAATACCTATCCACTAGATGTTGTGATAAGAACGACTCCTAACCCAGGGGAAAGTATTCAACAGGGTTCGGAGGTAAATGTGGTTGTCTCGAGTGGGCCGGGGCCATTGGCTCAAGGAATGTTTGATCAAGCAAGCAGCAGTAAAGTAATGTTGGCCCAGTCCTTGACAAGGTTTTTCAATATTATCATCCCTAACTCGATGGTCAGTGAGGAAAAGAAATGATCGATGGAGTTTTACTCAAAGGATATGGAGGCTTCTATTATGTTTACGCGGAGGACCGAGTATGGGAATGTTCCCTGCGCGGTCGCTTTCGTATTAAAGATCAAGAGTTTATCCCTGGTGACCGGGTGAAGATTCTACCGGAACAGGAGGATAAGGCTACTATTGAGTCGGTGCTAACTAGGCGCAACGTATTATCCCGACCAACAATAGCTAACGTAGATCAAGCAATTTTGGTTTTTGCTATGACCTCGCCTAAGCCTGATCTTAATCTTTTAGATCGCCTATTGATTCAAGTGACAGATGCAGAGATTGAGCCCATTATAGTTTTTACGAAATTAGATAAGTATAATCAGGATTCTGAAACAGCCCCTAAAGAGGGTCTTGAGATCACGGATGTTTACCGCAATATTGGATACACTGTGTTCGAAGTTTCCAGTAAAACCGGTCAAGGGATTGCCGACATTGCTGTACGTCTGACCAATAAGATCAGTGTGCTGGCAGGCCCTTCCGGAGCGGGTAAGTCCAGCCTTTTCAATGCTCTGTCTCCTGGGATTCAGTTGAAAACGGGAGAAATCAGCAACAAATCAAAGCGCGGTCGCCATACCACACGCCATGTAGAATTAATGGTTTGTTCAGGGGGGTTAGTAGCAGACACTCCCGGCTTTTCATCGCTCTTTATGCCGGAGATGAAGCGAGCGGAATTAGCCGATTGTTTCCCTGAATTCGCCATTCGTCGCAACCAATGTCGGTTTAACAGCTGTCTACATGATAAAGAACCCAATTGTGCGATTAAGGCTGCTTTAGAGACAGGAGAAATTTCTCCTATACGTTACGACCATTATCTTATATTCTTAAAAGAAGTAATCGAAGCAGAGAGGAAGTATTAATTTGATTCAAATGGCACCTTCTATATTATCCGCCGATTTTTCTCGTCTGGGAGAGCAGGTGAGTCTGGTTGAGGAAGCCGGCGCTGAGGTCTTGCATATCGATATCATGGATGGACACTTTGTACCTAATCTTACCTTTGGGCCGGCCTTAGTTAAATCCATCAGGGCTCAATCACAGATGCGTTTTGACGTCCATTTGATGGTTGATGAGCCGGAAAAATTTATTGCGGATTTTGCAGCTGCCGGTGCCGACCATATCACCTTTCATTTGGAGACGACTCCTCATGTTCACCGCGTAATCCAGCAGATTAAGGAACATGGAATGACCGCTGGAGTTGCCCTTAACCCATCCACTCCCCTTGACGGATTAAAGTATATTCTAGAAGATTTAGATATGGTGCTTTTGATGACAGTCAACCCCGGGTTTGGTGGACAAAAATTTATCACTAATGTTGTCCCCAAAATTCAGGTGCTTCACCATCATCTTACTCAAACCCGATCCGCTTGTCAGATTGAAGTGGATGGCGGCATTAACTTAGAAACGGCACCGGTGGTTGGCAAAGCTGGGGCCCATATTTTGGTGGCTGGCGCAGCTGTGTTCTCTCAACCCGATCCCCAACAGGCTGTAAAAGATATTCGCCAGGCTGCTAGTTTGAGGTAAGGTGAGTAAGATTAAGATTGCCGTTTTAGCAAATGGAGCTTGGGATTATGAATGGGGGATTCAAGCTCTTGAAGACGTTAATTTTTTAATTTGCGCAGATGGGGGAGCGAACAATGCTGCCCTATCTTTGCGTATGCCAGATCAGGTAATTGGGGACTTAGATTCTATTTCGCCAGAAAATTTAAGTCGATGCGAAGATTCCGGATGTGTCATAGAACGTTACCCCTGTGAAAAGGATGAGACGGATCTAGAGTTAGCTCTTTTGCGCG
This sequence comes from Desulfosporosinus sp. HMP52, assembly GCF_000765145.1. GTDB lineage: Bacteria > Bacillota > Desulfitobacteriia > Desulfitobacteriales > Desulfitobacteriaceae > Desulfosporosinus. Next base: position 189,959 of record NZ_JMGA01000018.1, read on the forward strand.
CTGAGGAAAAGGCTGGCCTGCTTGGCGAACAGGACATATGGCTCTATGGGGCCACAGGAAAACGAATCGATCATTTCTTAGGGAATGTAGCGCTGATGCTTGCTTATGCTCGGAAGGGATATCGGTTGCGCGTAATTGATCCGGAACAAGAGTTATGGATTGTTCAAGGGCGGGAAGAGGTAAAAGGGGCCCCAGGGCAGGAAATTTCATTGATAGCTCTTTCGGAGAAGGCCGTGGTTACGACAGAGGGGTTATATTATCCGCTGCATAAGGGTGTTCTACTACAGGAGCGTCCTAGAGGTATTAGCAATGTTTTCAAAGGTGAGAAGGCAGTGGTCGAGGTTCATGAGGGTTGGGTTATGGTGGTTTTGCCGAGGGGGAGGGCATGATGTTGCTCCGCTCACCCATGGCGCCGTCGCTATCGCCCTTGATTCCGAAGCGAGCGATGGCAAACCTCTGGGTTTTACTGCATGTGAACCCGTGCCACGCTGGCGCTTCGAAATCTGAGCGCGATTGGCGCGACTCTGCCAAAAGGGTTCGCTGCGCAAAATCATGCCCTCTGGGCTGGGGACGACGAGGAGCGTGGGACGTGGGTCGGGGGAGGGCGTGATGGGAGAGGGCATGATGTTGCTCCGCTCACCCATGGCGCCGTCGCTATCGCCCTTGATTCTGAAGCGAGCGATGGCAAACCTCTGGGTTTTACTGCATGTGAACCCGTGCCACGCTGGCGCTTCGAAATCTGAGCGCGATTGGCGCGACTCTGCCAAAAGGGTTCGCTGCGCAAAATCATGCCCTCTAGGCTGGGGACGACGGGGGGAGGGCATGATTTTTGCTTTGACTTATAGGTGTAATGATTGTGTTATAGGGATAGGCTAATGTTATGTGCCTGATGCTATTGTTAATTAGGTTTAAATAGATTTTTATAAAGGATTGACGATTATGCAACAAGATGAATTATGGATTGGGACCATGCTTGAGGGAAATGCTCGATGGGTTTTAGTGAAGTCGACGGATACAACAGATGAGGCTCGCAGACGTCATGGTATGTCTCCGGTTGCTACAGCGGCTCTAGGGAGATTAATGACAGGGGCTCTTATATTAGCTAGTTCCCTTAAAGGGGATGAGAGTATTACTTTGCGTTTATTAGGTGATGGTCCTTTGCAAGGGGTTGTTGCTGTGGGGAATGCGCAAGGGCAAGTGAGAGGCTATGTGCGTGAGCCTTTGGTTGACCTGCCTCTTAAGGATTCTGGCAAACTTGATGTGGGGGCTGCGGTTGGTCGTGGCGAGTTGTCCGTTAGCAGAAGTTTACAGAATGGCGAGGTTTATACGGGGATGGTTCCCTTGGTTAGCGGGGAGATCGCTGAAGACTTAGTTCATTATCTGTTAAACTCTGAACAAATTCCTTCAGCTTTGTTGCTGGGGGTTTTAGTGGAGAAGGATTATCACGTTGCGGGGGCAGGTGGGTTTTTGATCCAGCTATTGCCGGGAGCCTCTGAAGAGGTTATTCAGACGATAGAAAATCTCTTGGGTCAATTAGAGACGGGCATTAGTGAGCTAGTAGCTCAGAGTGAAAATATGGATCAGCTATTGAGTCGTTTGATGGGGCAGCTTTCGTACCATGTCCTTGAACGGCGTCCTATCGGTTTTTCGTGTACATGTTCAAAAGAACGGTTGAGTGGTACCTTGGTGTCCTTGGGGAAAAAAGAAATAGCAGACCTAATCTCGGATGAGAAAGCCGAGATGGTGTGCCATTTTTGCAATGAACATTATCATTTTGATGTGGATGAGCTGCGGGAGATTTGGGGGAGGGCATGATGTTGGGGAGTGCATGATGGGGGGGGCATGATGTTGCTCCGCTCACCCGTGGCGCCGTCGCTATCGCCCTCGATTACGAAGCGAGCTTGGCAAACCTCTGGGCTTTACTGCATGTGAACCCACTGCCACGCTGGCGCTTCGAAATCTGAGCGCGATTGACGCGACTCTGCCAAAAGGGTTCGCTGCGCAAAATCATGCCCTCTGGGCTGAGGTAGAAGGGGAGCTTAGGACGACGGGGGCGGGGGAAAAAAGAAAGTCCTCCGAAGATTTCCTTGGAGGACGTAAAGGCTTTAGATTATGTTTTTGGGATTGAGGGCAAAATGAAAAAAGCCCGAGCAAAATGTCGGGCTTTTGATTCATTAAGCGCGTTGTACTTTTCCGGAACGTAAGCATCTGGTGCAAACTTTGATCCGGGCAGGAGTGCCGTTCACAATAGCACGAACATTTTGCAAGTTTGGTTTCCAAGTTCGCTTTGTTCTTATATGAGAGTGGCTGACTTGAAATCCAGTGACTACTCCTTTGGCGCATACAGCACAAACATTAGCCATGCGCTAAACCTCCTTTGCAGCCGAAATGACACTTATACATTCTATCAAAAGTCCTTCGGATTGGCAAGCCTTCCCTGGAGAAATTTCAGGTTATCAGGGGATAATAATTCATTAAGGCAGATTAACTAGAAACAAGTTACTTGTTTTTTTTGTAAGAAGATAATTTTTTTGAAAAATTCTGGGATCTAGAAAATTTTTTTTACTTTTTCTTTGAACATTTTTCATTTCCTTGGTAGAATAAGTTCAACGTGGACGATACCGGAAGGGGAGGGTCCTTTATGGGAAAAGAAATTATTAATCATTTGGGTAAAATTGAAATCTCTGAAGAAGTCATTTCCACGATTGCGGGTGCCACAGCAGTTGAGTGTTACGGCTTAGTCGGTATGGCCTCACGTAAAATTACGGATGGCGTGGCTGATATGTTGGGACGAGAGAATTTAGCCCGTGGAGTGGTGGTTACGGTTAAAGACAATGAGGTTGTTATTGACCTCTATATCATTGTTGGATATGGTGTAAAGATTTCTGAAGTTGCCGCTAGTGTTATGGAGCGCGTTCGTTATACCACTGAAAAGCTCACGGGATTAAACGTGTCCCAAGTGAATGTGAACGTAAAAGGTGTTCGCGTTTTAGAGTAGGCAAAGATTAGGGGGATACGGTTTTGAGACCAGCAGCTACAAAGATATTAAGTGTTCTTGACGGACAACTATGGAAACAAATGATGGTGTCGGGCGCGAAAGCCCTGGAACTAAAAAAGCATGATGTTGATGCTCTGAATGTGTTTCCTGTACCAGATGGAGATACAGGAACAAATATGTTCTTGACTATTCAGTCTGCGGCGAAAGACGCCGAGAAAAATAACAGCCAATCTATTGGTGAAGTTGCATCAGCAGCGTCAATGGGGTCTTTAATGGGTGCTCGCGGAAATTCGGGTGTTATATTGTCTCAGCTATTAAGGGGCATTGCGAAAGGCTTAGAAGGGCTAAATACTGCAAATGCTCTTCAAATTGCGCAAGCTCTCCAAGCGGGAGTTGACACAGCCTATAAGGCAGTGATGAAACCCGTAGAAGGTACTATTCTTACAGTTTCGAAGGAGACTGCAAGGGCTGCTTTAACTATAGCCAAAAATGGTGGAACCATATTAGAGACTCTTCAGGAGGCCCAGAAACAGGGCTTTAAGAGTTTGGCCAAAACTCCGGAAATGCTGCCAGTACTTAAGCAAGCCGGGGTAGTAGATGCCGGGGGGCAGGGATTCCTTGTTATTTTAGGTGGTTGGATTGGAGTATTGACCGGAGAAACTCTAATCCTAGATACTCCCAACGAAATAGATAGTTCCAAGATAAGTGATGCCGGGGCTACCGAAGCTAAACCTGAGTTTCTGCAGATTGAGAACTTAGACTATCCCTACTGTACAGAATTCTTAGTAAAGGGAACAGATTTACGTGTTGAGCAAATTAAGCATGATTTATCGGATCGAGGGGATTGTCTGCTGGTTGTGGGAACACCGGAAGTTGTAAAAATTCATGTGCATGTAAAGAATCCGGGCAAGATCTTAGATTATGCTATTCAATGGGGTACATTGCACCAGGTGCAAATTCACAATATGTTAGAACAAAATGAAAATATGGCTCATGCTATGAAAGAAAACACGGAAAATGTGGAAGAGAGTATTAAGGAAACCAACGATGAAGACCATCCTCTTAAAGAATTTGGAGTAGTAGCCGTTGCAATGGGTGAAGGAATTGCTGAGGTCTTTATGAGCCTCGGAGTTGATGAAGTTGTTTTTGGTGGGCAAACCATGAACCCAAGTACGGAAGACCTTTCGGAAGCAGTCCGAAAAGTTCCTGCTAAACAAGTTTTTATCCTTCCTAATAATGGGAACATCATTATGGCTGCTCGTCAGGTAAAAGATGTTGTACAAGAGCAGCAAGTCCATGTAATCTCTAGTAAGTCTATACCTCAAGGGATTTCTGCGCTGCTAAGCTTTAATGGCGAGGGAGACGCTGAGACGAATCTTAAAAATATGGAGAGGGGACTAAAGAGTGTTCGTTCGGGAGAAGTAACGTATGCTGTTCGGGACTCTCAATACGGCGAGTTAACTATTTCAGACGGTGATATTTTAGGCTTGGTTGAAGATGTTATAGTGACTACTGGAAAATCCATCAATGAAGTGGCAAAAGCCACACTGGATAAGATGGAATGGAAAACCCATGACTTGGTTACAATATTTTATGGAGAAGAGACAAAACTTGAAGATGTTGAACGACTCCAAGATTGGCTCCGAGAAGAGAATTCGAACATCGAAGTTGAGATTCATCCCGGTAGGCAACCGCTCTACTATTATATCTTTGGTGTGGAATAGGTTAACCTCCGGAATTTATTCCGGAGGTTCTTTTATATAAGTGTAACTAAGGTTGTGGTTTTTAGACTTGGCGTCTGCCAAGTTTTCTACATACGGGAGGGAATCATTTTGGCAAAGAGTAATGTTTTTGATCTGCTTGGGCCAATTATGGTAGGTCCATCTAGTTCACATACAGCGGGAGCAGTCCGCTTAGGTGGAATGGCTCGAAAAATCCTAGGGGAAGAACCTGTCGAAGGAACAATTTTTCTACATGGTTCCTTTGCCAAGACAGGCAAAGGGCATGGCACAGATCTAGCATTGCTGGCTGGCCTGCTAGGCATGCTTCCTGATGATGAACGAATACCGGATGCTTGGAAAATTGCTGAGGAACGGGGCCTTAGCGTCAAATATGAAGTCATTGATCTAGGGGAAGTTCATCCTAACACGGTGAAGTTTGATTTGAAAGGAAAGAATGGTGTTCATCTTCAGGTAATCGGTTCATCGATTGGTGGAGGCACCATAGTCATTGGCAAAATTAATGAATATGAAGTGGATATTCGGGGGGGTTATCCGACACTTGTAGTTTTGCATCAGGATCTCCCAGGCGTAGTTGCTCAAGTGACTCTTCTTTTAGCAACTGCCCAAATTAACATAGCCAGTATGCGTGTTGCACGAGAAAAAAAGGGAGCCCAAGCACTAATGATTTTAGAAACTGACCAGACTATTGACAAAGCTGTTCTTGAATTACTGAGGAAATTGCCTAAAATTGAGCAAGCAATGGCAATAGAGCCTTTATAATAATGGCAATTATGGGCAGAAAGCACTGCTTACCGAATATCAGTACAACTACGGTTGTCGCCTGAGCCTATGGCTTGGCGTTAGCCAAGTTATAATAGGAGGAAATCAAGATGCGAGCCTATGAAGATTGGGTAATTGAGGCTGAATCTAAAGGAAAAAAACTTAGTGAAGTTATACTTGAAGATCAAATGGAAGAATTGGAGCAATCGGAACAAACCCTTTTCGAACGAATGAATAATAACCTAAAGGTTATGAGAGGATCCGTAGAAGCAGGGTTAAGTGGGAAACGGCGCTCCGTGTCAGGCCTGGTGGGAGGAGACGCAGCTAAAGTAGAAGAGCGCAGAAAAATAGGTGATAGCTTAGTTGGGACGGAAATCAGCGGTGCTATTGCTAAAGCTCTTGCTGTAGCAGAAGTTAATGCTTGTATGGGTAAGATAGTTGCAGCACCCACCGCGGGGTCTTGCGGAGTCCTTCCGGCTGTCTTGTTGACGGTTGAGGAAGTATGCCGGTCTTCGGAGAGAGATATAATCCTAGCCCTTTTCACAGCGGCGGGATTAGGGATGGTTCTTACTGAACGTGCCAGCGTTTCGGGCGCAGAAGGCGGGTGTCAGGCTGAAATTGGCTCGGCTGCTGCTATGGCCGCGGCGGCTGCAGTTGAATTAGCGGGAGGGTCTCCACGCCAGACTGCTGATGCTGCTGCTATTGCTATGAAGTCAATGCTTGGTTTAGTTTGTGACCCTGTAGGAGGGTTAGTAGAGGTACCCTGTGTTAAAAGGAATGCTACAGGTGCTACTATTGCTTTAGCCGCTGCTGAAATGGCACTTTCCGGAGTGAGGAGTGCAATTCCAATTGATGAGGTAATAGATACAATGGGCCGGGTGGGTAAACAAATGCCTTGTGCTTTAAAGGAAACTGCCCAGGGTGGCTTAGCAGTAACGCCAACAGGACGACGAATTCAGGCGGATTTTCTATGAAACTTACCCAAGTTCAATTAGTTTTAAGCAATTTTCAAAAGGCATTGGTTGCCGAGGAAAGACAAGGTTTCACCAATGGGGGGGTATTAGGGGGATTTAATGCTTTTTTAAAAGGGATTATTCCCAGACTGGAAAAATTATTCCCCGGTAAGGATTTGGAGTTGCTGAGTAACCTGGCGCAAAACTATTCAAGTTTAAGTCCTCTCCGCCGTAGAGAAGCCTTTTCCGAACTTCGACGGTTCATGACAGAAATAACAGGTGAAGTAGAGCAGAACGCTATAAACAGTGTTTTAGCTGAAAATGAACGTACCTCTAGCAAGAAAATATCGGAAAATGGGACGTCTAAAAGGGATAATCTTCTGATGTCTCTCGTTCAGGAAGGGCGGAATATTGATGTTAATGAGTCTCGGTCTTTTAGACAAAGCCAGCAAAGGCCGGAGAATCCTCAAGATCATGATAAACTAAAAACAAGCAAGGGACATCAGTTGACTAATCCGTCGCTGGAGGATCAAAAAAATTCTAAGAGTAAGACTACAGCCCAAAAAGATAACCCCTTACAATTTCTCAAAGGGGTTGGTCCAGAAAGGGCTAGGCTTCTGGGCCAGCTTGGGATACATACGATAAAAGATTTGCTGGAATATTATCCGCGAAGGTACGAGGATCGTCGTAAGCGGATGATTAGCGAGCTGAAAGACGGAGAATTAGCAACCGTTGAGGGAAAAGTAGTCGCAGGGAATGTGCATAGCGGCAAGCTAAAAGTGGTAAAGTTAAGTATCGAGCAATCTGGCCGCTTATTTCAGGCAACTTGGTTTAATCAACCATTTATTCTCAAACAATACCCGGTGGGGACTCAAGTTATAGTGACAGGTAAAGTAAATTGGCAGCAACAGACTCCGGAATTATTGGCGACAGATATTGAAAAGGTGAATATTAGTAGTTCATCGGATAAACCTGACCAAGGACAAACTATTTTGCCGGTCTATCCCGAGACAGCCCGCCTATCTTCAAAAGTAATCCGGAGCTTAATGCAAGGAGTACTAAAGAATGTAGAGCGAGAGTTTCCTGAGATCTTGCCCTCGGAGGTATCAGGAGATTGGATGGAACGTTCTCTAGCTCACCGAGAGATTCATTTCCCCAAGACTTATCCCAGCCTAGCCCAGGCGAGGGAACGATTGGTCTGGGAAGAGGTGCTTTTCTTGCAATTAGCAGTTGCCGGGCTGCGCCAAGGAATTGTGCGAATGGGTAGCCCCTCTCTTACTGGTGGAGAAGAATTGCTTCAGAGCTTTTATAAAGGGTTGCCTTTTGAACTAACTTTGGCTCAACAGCGTGTAATTCAAGAGATATTCGATGATTTATCCAGATCCCAAGGAATGGCTCGCTTGGTTCAAGGGGATGTGGGATCCGGTAAGACAGCAGTTGCTATGGCAGCATTATTGCGTGCGGTAGGTTCGGGGTATCAGGGGGCCATGATGGCACCGACAGAAATTTTGGCTATACAACATTTTCAAGCTCTTGAGAAAGTATTCACCCCATTGGGGATTTGTGTGGTTTGTTTGCTAGGAAGTCAGAGTAAGAGTTCCAGAGAGAGTATACTGGAGAAGATTTCTAACGGTGAGGCCCATGTCGCCGTGGGAACTCATGCACTTATCCAAGAGACAGTTGTGTTTAAAGCCCTCGGACTTGCTGTCACCGATGAACAACATCGCTTTGGTGTAAGACAGCGCTCTTTGTTACAAAGCAAAGGTGAAAGTCCTCATGTTTTAGTGCTTACCGCCACTCCAATACCGAGAACCTTAGCCTTGACACTCTATGGGGATTTGCAGCTTTCAATCCTTGATGAGATGCCTGTGGGGCGAAAATCTATAATTACTAGAAAGTTGACAGAACGAGCTCGTCCGAAAATGGAAAAATTCATAGATGAGCAAATTAATCTAGGCAGGCAAATTTACGTGGTTTGTCCATTGGTAGAAGAATCCGAAACTCTGGATCTTATTTCAGCAACCCAGAAAGCGACAGAACTTCGGGAAAGATTTCCTAATCACCGCGTCTCCCTTTTACATGGCAAAATGAAGGGGTTGGAGAAAGAAGAAATTATGGCGGCTTTTAATGCTGGAGATATTGATATACTGGTAGCTACTACAGTAGTGGAAGTAGGAGTAAATGTACCCAATGCCTCAGTTATGGTTATTGAATCAGCTGAGCGGTTTGGCCTTGCCCAATTACACCAACTAAGAGGACGAGTTGGTCGGGGGAGTGAACAGTCTTATTGCTTTTTAATGTCGGGAGGCAAGGGAAGTCAACGCTTAGATATCCTTTGTCAGACTGAAGATGGCTTTAAAATTGCTGAAGAGGATATGCGTCTGAGAGGAACTGGGGAGTTATTAGGGATTAGACAGCACGGATTAGCTGAATTGCGTCTTGCTGATCTTTCTCGAGATGGACACCTTGTTGAAAAAGCTTATCAGATGGCTCAAAAGATTTTGCAAAGTCCTGAGAGATATGATTTGATTCTTAAAGAAGTACAAAAAAAGTTTCCTCCGGAGGATATCGGCGTACATTAGCAGAAATAGTTAAGTATAGGCAACTGATGATTATTATTTTACTCTCTTTTTTGGGAGGAATTGCCGAGTATGAACTTAATCATAATGTCTAATAATAAGAGCAAATCTTAAAAAGAATTACTAAGCATGACAGTAGCGAAGTAGGTCTGCTGTTCTAAAAAAATCTAAGGAGGGGAAACTTTTGGCTAAATCGACTAAACCAATGATTCCGTTGACACCCGAGTTAGAGAGGTTCAAGTACGAGGTTGCTCAAGAGATTGGAATAGCTAATCGAAAACACAAAAGTTTCCCGAATTCGCCGCAGGAATAGAATAAATATGAAAGGGTCAGGTATATCCTGACCCTTTCATAAATTCTAACAACTATCCTTACTCATAATTCCGAGAATAACTAAAATTTGTTAGAGAACCAACCTCAAGTAGTCCCAAAAACGAATTATCCATTCTCTCATCTATTGCAAATACCGCTCATAGTCTTCCCGATCAATTCCAGGATGTAAACTGATAGCTAAAGAGCCGGCAATAATCTTGGCAACAATTTTAATGAGGGAGTCGATCTCTTTAGGTGTCACCATTAGATTGCCTTGAAATGGGGAAAGAACATCGTCAATGATTTGACTAAATACTTCGGGTTTTATACCCTTATAGAGCTTATAAAGCTGGGGACTGGTTACGAATTCTTTAAACACACCTTCCACTGCATCGTGAGCAATGAGACCTGCGTTAACAACCGTCGGAAGCCCAATTGCAATTACTTTGCAACCGATTGTTTCTTCAGTGATCCCAGCTCTTCTATTACCGACGCCCGAACCGGGGTGAATTCCGGTGTCTGATAGCTGTATGCTTGTACCAACTCGTTCTAGGGAGCTAGCGGCCAAGGCATCAATAGCAATGACTAAATCCGGTTTGACATGTTCTACAAGTCCCTTAATTATTTCTGCGGTTTCAATACCGGTAAGACCTAAGACCCCTGGGGCAATAGCGCTTATTTTTCGCAGCTGCCCTTTTAACTCATCGGGAGATAATTTAAACAGATGACGTGTCACCATGGTTTTGTCGATAACTTGAGGGCCCAGAGCATCGGGAGTTGCATTCCAATTACCCAAGCCGACAATTAGTATACTAGCGTCTTCCTTGAGATTCATTAACTCAATTAATCTATCTGCAAGAACATGTGTAATATCTTCATGTACAATATAATTGTTTGTCCGGATTTCAGGAGCATCAATGGTTATGTATTGCCCTTTTGGTTTGCCGATAGCTTCTACACCTTCATCAGTTTCTACCGTGATAATAGTAACTTTAGCGTGTTCAAGTTGTTGTTCATTCATTAAGACGCCCGGTATTTCTTCGCCACTTTCTCCACGTAACATCTGGTGTGCTTCAACTGCCAGATCAAGTTGTACATTAAGATGTTGATAAAGTTCTGATTTCTTCATGGTTTAAACTCCTTTATTCTTTAGAATATATAATGGCAATTGTAAAAAAGTCACTGGGGCTGTTTAAGCACCCAGTGAACAGAGGAAAAACGAAGGAAGAGCTGGATGGGGGAAGGGCATTTTGATGAGTTATATGGTTCATCATTAGCCAAGTCTAGTATGTGATAAAATGTAAAACGATATACTTAATACAAGGAATTTAATCTTTGCCTGTGGTATACTAATTTTATAGAAAATAATATATATTGAGTCTTAAATTGTTGAAAAATATTGAAAAAAAACTAAAATAGGACAAGTCCTTGTAGCTGTTAAATTATTACTGCTATAATGTATCTTGGAGGATTTATGCGGATTATTGCTGGAGAAATGCGTGGTCGACAACTTAAGGCAGTTGAAGGAATACATACTCGCCCAACCTCGGATAAAGTAAAAGGCGCGATTTTTAGCGTACTTGGAGAAAAGGTCTTAAATTCTCGTGTATTAGATCTTTTTGCAGGAACGGGGAATTTGGCTATTGAAGCTCTTTCCAGAGGCTCTCGTGAAGCGGTTTTGGTAGAAAAAAATCATGACGCCTATCAGGTTATTCAGAAAAATCTTGGTCTTCTTGGAGTAACTGATAAGACAAAACTACATTTGATGGATGCTTTTAAGTTCATTGATAGATATCCAAATGAAGTTTTCGACTTAATCTTTTTGGATCCCCCCTATCGGCAGAAACTTATTCCCAAAGTAATCCAATCTATAAAGGATTTAGCCTATTTAACACCTGACGGAGTGATTGTCGCTGAGACTGCCAAAGATGAAGATTTAACAGGAGTTATTTATCCCTTCGAAATTCGCAAAACAGGGGAATATGGAGATACGAAAATATGGTACCTACAGAGAATGGATGTATGACGAGGGAGAGGATATAATGGAAACTGATATTCAAAGTTTGATTAATGAAGTTGAGGAAATTGTCGATCATGGGACTAAGATTCCTATGACAGGTAAGGTTTTGGTTGATGATGCTGTAATTTTTGAATTGCTGGATCGTGTGCGGGCAGCTTTGCCGGAAGAAATTACCAATGCCAAATGGGTTTTAAAAGAGAGACAGCGTATTTTAGATGAAGCACAGACAGAAGCACAGAAACTTATTGAACAAGGAAAAACTTATGTTGATAAGATGGCTTTAGAAAATGAAGTGGTTAAACAGGCTCAGGACTATGGCGAAAACATTGTTAAACAGGCCCAAACATTTGCCAGGGAAGTTAAAACCGGCGCTGTTCAATATGCTGATGAAATGCTTAAACATGTTGAGAAAAGCCTGTATGAAACCCTACAGGCCTTACGTCAGAACAGAGAAGAGCTGAAGGGGTTAGCAAAAGAAGAGCGAACCCTTCGGTCTGAAGTGGAGGAGAGTGAGTAAAGTACTCACTCTTTTTCCTTGTGCTTTATAGTATAAGGTCGTAGATTTCAGAAGTGTAGTACTGAGGGAGACACCTTGCTGGGGACTTGGGCTTGAATTTGATTACTTGATTTGAAAATATGACTTATTTGTTATATAGTAGATTCCTATCGCCTAGTTGCGAAAGCGAACAATAGCGAGAATGGAAAGAACAGACATGCAACCTAAGAATACCAGAGCACTTATCTGCCAACTATTCCAGAAAAGGGTGGACGGGTCAACAATTCGAACTGGTAGGCTTGAGGTGGGAACCTTTGCAACTGAAAGGAAAATCTGACTAAGCCCAAGAGCGATGACTGCATGAAGCGCCCTGGCTATTAAAAATGAGGAAAAACGCAGGTCGGTGCCGCTTATTAAACCGGCAATTTGGGCAAATACTGAAAGTCCACCCCAGCCCATAATAAGGGCGAGCATGGCAACTTGCTGATTGAGTGTCGAAAGAGCTTGAATTGCTTCTTGACATCCTAGGGTCATTTCAAAGAGTCCATTAAAAAAGGCCTGTAGAACCGGAACTTCTAGGATTCGGATAATCCTGTGGCTGAGGGTAGCTAATAATAAGGGAACATGCCAAAGGTTTAATAGACGAAGGATTACTGAAAAAATCGCCATAAAACCTGCTACCATAAGGACTGTGTTTGTACTTTGCTTAACGGCATCACTTAGGATTTGCCCAAATGAGCGGCTTTCTCTGTTTTGGGCATGGTTCATCTCCTGCCAAGCTCTTCTAAATGACGGGATTGAAGAACTTTGCAGGGATTTAGGAGCTGCCTTATAGAATCGAAAGAGAAATCCGACAATTAAATTGGAAAGATATACAGAACCTGCTAATACTATCCCTAGGGTCGGTTCACCGAGCATACCGGAAGCGACTGCTCCGAACATAAAACCCGGACTGGGATTGTTAGTAAATGCTAAGAGACGTTCCCCTTCTTCGCGGGTTATTTCTTTGTTGTTGCGCAGCTTAGCAGTAAGTACTGCCCCCATAGGAAATCCGGAAGTATATCCCATGGCCACAACAAAGGCTGCTTTGCCGGGAAGGCGAAAAACTGGACGCATAAAAGACTCCAGAAGAACTCCTAAAAAGTGGACGAAGCCAGAGGCCATCAAAAGTTCTGAAAGAACAAAGAACGGGAGTAATGCCGGGAGAACGAAGCGCCACCAGAGAGTCAACCCCTCACCGGCTGAGCGCAGGACTTCCTGTGGATATATAAACATTCCCAGGGCAAGAAGACTTAAAGCTATGACACGAATGAGATTGGACATGAAAACCCACCTTCCTTCATAATTTATATGGAAGAATGGCTGTCCCTAGAAGTCTTGGGGAGGGAAAATCTGTGAATCCAAAAAAAGGGCTTGTTTTAGGTGCCGGAGGTGCACGGGGCTTTGCCCATTTAGGTTTTTTGCAAGTGCTTCAGGAAGAAAAGATAAGTATGGATCTCGTAGTCGGGTGTAGTGCAGGGGCTATATTCGGTGCCTTATGGTGCGCCGGAATGGATCTCTATCGGGTTGAGCGCCTGTTGACCTACCCGGGGTTTGCTAAAAAGATATTAGATCCCGCCGTTTCCAAAGAAGGATTAATCAAAGGGGATAGGATACTAGAAGTCCTGCGTCTTTTAACCAGAGATATGACCTTTGCTGATCTGAAAATTCCATTAGCTATTGTGGCGACAGATCTTGAAACAGGGGAACTTGTTATATTTAAAGAAGGGAGTGTAGCTCAAGCAGTTCGGGCCAGCATTTCTATTCCAGGTTTTTTTAAACCCTACCGTTATCAAGGTCGGCTTTTGGTTGACGGGGCTGTTAAAAATCGATTACCCGTTCATGTTGCCCGAGAAATGGGAGCAGAAAAAGTTTTAGCTGTCGACGTTAAAAAAGGGTTAATGAATAAACTCAACAGTGCTATGGACATCTTGCTGCAATCCATCGAGATTTTAGAGGATGAAGTGTTTCGGGTGCAATGTCATGGAGCTGATCTGTTATTACAACCTGATATCGGACATATCGGAAGTTTTCAGTTTGATCGAGCTGAAGAAGGTATTAGGCTTGGACGGAATATTGCATTAACTAAATGTTCTGAGATTAAGAGAATAATGGCGTAAGGGGTTAAAAAAGCTTGGTTTTTATGCTACACTCTAAAATGAAACAACTGTGTGGAAAGAAATTGCGATATTATCTAAATGGAAAATGCTTTTTTCGGGGAAGACTATAGTTTACTAAATCTTATAATATTATCAGCTTGGATTATAAAGGGGTATAGAAAATGAAGATTCTTGTTATTAATTGTGGAAGCTCTTCGCTAAAATATCAGGTTATAGATATGGCGACAAAAAATGCCATAGGAAAGGGTCTGGTTGAACGAATAGGTCTTCCGGGATCAGTGCTTACACATCGTAATGGATTCGGCGACAAGGAAGTGATTACGGCTGAGATAACAAATCATACCGTGGCCATTAAACTTGTCTTAGAAGCCTTAGTGTCACCTATCTATGGTGTTCTTAAAGATCTAAAAGAAATCTGTGGGATTGGTCATCGAGTAGTTCATGGGGGAGAAAAGTTTTCTAAGTCTGTAGTCATTGATGAAGGGGTCATGAAAGCCCTTAAAGAATGCGTAGAGTTAGCTCCTTTACACAATCCTCCCAATATTGCCGGAATTATGGCTTGCCAAAAAATGATGCCAGGAGTTCCTCAAGTGGCAGTTTTTGACACAGCTTTTCATCAAACCATGAGACCTAACAGTTATATTTACGGATTGCCTTATGATTATTATAAGAAATATGGAATTCGGAAATATGGTTTCCACGGGACGTCTCATAAATATGTCAGTCAACGGGCTGCAGTCCTTCTGCAAAAGCCTTTAAGCGATCTGAAGCTTATTAGCTGTCACTTAGGTAACGGCGCTTCGATTTGTGCTATTCGTGGGGGGAAATCAATTGAAACTTCTATGGGCTTTACGCCTTTAGACGGTCTTATGATGGGTACTCGTTCAGGTGCTCTGGATCCGGCAATTGTAACCTATATCATGTGCAGAGAAAACTTTACCGTCGACCAAATGAATGATTTTTTAAATACTAAGTGTGGTGCCTTAGGGGTCTCGGGAGTAAGCTCTGATTTCAGAGATATTGAAGTAGCGGCTGAACAAGGGCACGAACGTGCACGGCTTGCTTTAGATATTTTTGAACATGATGTCAGACAATTTATCGGTGCGTATGCTGCTGTACTAGGTGGAGTTGACGCAATTATATTTACTGCGGGAGTTGGAGAGAACTCGGGACCCATGCGGGAAGCGATCTGTAAAAACCTTGATTACATTGGTGTAGATCTGGATGCAGAGAAAAACAAGGTCAGAAGCGAGGAAGTCGATGTTTCCAAACCAAATGCCCGTTGTCGTACCCTGGTGATTCCGACTAACGAGGAATTAATGATTGCTTTAGAAACGCATGAGTTAATTCAATAGTTTTAGTGCATAGTAGCTATGTAAAGAGTTTTCCTTGACAAAGAAAATTGTGCCAACTATAATAATGAATGTGTATTGGGGTGGTATTATGAAAGTGAACGTAGCCCAGGTTCGTTTAAATGGTGGAGAAACTGTCCATTATGATTTAGTGGAGGATTTTTCTGCTCTCGATTTGGGAATGGAATCTATCTCTTTTCAAGCACCGGTACACGTCCAACTTCAGGTGAACAACACCAGTAGAGCTATGTTAGTAAAAGGAACTATTCACACAGAGCTTAAAGCAACCTGTGGACGCTGTTTAGAATCGTTCATTTATCCTGTAGAACTTCTTTATGAAGATGAGTGGGCATTTCGGGCGTTAGCAACAGAAGATCTCCTTGAGACAGCACTCCTTTTAGACAAAGATGAGATCGATATAAAGGATCGAATTTTTGAACAAATTGTGTTAGCTTTACCGATGAAGTTTATTTGTTCAGCAGAATGTCATGGGCTCTGCCCAACCTGTGGTGTAAATAGAAATCTAACTCCATGTAATTGCGAGGAAGGTACAGTTGACCCCCGGTTAGCAGCACTGGCCAAGTGGCAATCCAATGACTGATTAATTTCAGAAAACATAAAGGGGGTGTAATTATGGGTGTTCCGCAACATCGACAATCAAAATCAAGGGTTCGTAAACGTCGGGCTATGTGGAAAATAACCGCACCAAACCACATCGAATGCCCCCAATGCCATAAACCAAAAATGCCGCATTATATTTGCCCTAGCTGTGGGTACTATAATTCTAAGGCTGTTATTACAGTGGAATCATAAGGTATGGCACATAAAACCAAGAGCTCTTTTAAGAGGGGCTCTTGGTTTTTTGCATGCTTCACAACTTGTGAAGACTCAATTCATGATTCGACAAGCTTATTTCTTGATTAGAAGGATTTTATGGTTTATAATTGTGACCAGGTACTAAATTGACAATCCAACTAACACAGCAAGAAATTGGTGATATATATGGCTCGGTATAGTAAAGAGGAACGCCGTAAACTCTTAATAGAGGCTCTTGCAGAGAATCCGTTTTTTACGGATGAGGAACTTTCGGAACGATTTATAGTGAGCGTTTCCACAATTCGATTAGATCGCGGAGAACTTGGGATTCCTGAGGTTCGGGAACGGACTCGGGCAGTTGCTCAGGAAGCGTATTCTACCTTGAAGTCTTTAGATGATCAGGAATTAATCGGGGAATTGCTGGAACTTGTAATTGGAGAGAGAGCCTGTTCAAAGCTTATAGTTGATGAAAGTATGGTACTCACTAAAGCTAGAGTAGCACGAGGCCATTATTTATTTGCCCAAGCGAATTCCTTAGCTATTGCCTTGGTGGATGCTAAAATGGCTCTGACAGGGAGTGTTGAGTTGAAATTCTTAAGGCCTGTCCAGTTAGGGGAAGTTGTTCTAGCAAAAGGAGTAGTCCTTAAACGCAAGCTGAATAAATATTGGGTTGAAATAAGATTAAGTGTTGGAGCGGAGGACGTACTTCGTGGAAGCTGGATTCTTTTTGCTATAGAGGATTCGGCAGGTATAAGAGGGGAGATGGAGTAGATGAAAATTGCAGTGGATGCCATGGGTGGGGATCATGCTCCTGAAGAGATTATTAAAGGAGCCCTAATTGCTGCCGAAGCAAGTCCTGATGTTCAAATTATATTAGTCGGGCAAAAAGAACATATGCAAAAGTTTTTATCAGGCTCACTGCCCAAAAATATATCTCTGTATGAAGCATCGGAAGTTATAGCAATGGATGAGCATCCGGCCAATGCAGTGCGGAAGAAAAAGGATTCTTCTATAGTTGTCGCTACACGATTAGTTAAACAAGGTGAAGCAGATGCCGTCGTAAGTGCCGGAAGTACAGGTGCCCAAATGGCTGCTGCGCTTTTAGGCTTGGGGCGTATTAAGGGAATTGAACGACCGGCTATTGCTACTATCCTGCCAACTCCTGAAGGTGGAAAGCTAATTCTCGATGTGGGGGCAAATATGGATGCCACTCCAGAACAGCTTT
This sequence comes from Desulfosporosinus sp. HMP52, assembly GCF_000765145.1. Lineage (GTDB taxonomy): Bacteria > Bacillota > Desulfitobacteriia > Desulfitobacteriales > Desulfitobacteriaceae > Desulfosporosinus. The sequence continues at coordinate 207,370 of NZ_JMGA01000018.1, forward strand.
GTCAATATGGATTAATGGGCAGCATCTATGCTGCAAAAATTTTAGGAATTTCTAATCCTCGGGTTGGGCTGCTTAATGTAGGTGGCGAAGAAGGAAAAGGAAATGATTTGACCCAAAAGGCCTACCCCTTGTTAAAGGCCAGTCCTGTTAATTTTATCGGCAATGTTGAGGGGCGGGATGTTCCCTATGGCCGGTCAGATGTAGTTGTTTGTGAAGGATTTACTGGCAATATCCTCCTGAAAACAGCAGAAGGTCTTGCTGGAGTATTGTTTCAGCAGATAAAGGAGAAGATTACTTCGAACGTAGTGCGTAAGCTTGGTGCCTTGGCTGTCAAACCCGGTTTAAAAGAGATTGCCCAAATGATGGATTATGCTGAATATGGTGGAGCGCCATTACTTGGAGTCAATGGTATCAGTATTATTTGCCACGGAAGTTCTAAAGCCAAGGCGATCACTAATGCCATCCGGGTAGCTCAAGAATGTGTGCAAGTGCGTTTGATCGAACAAATTCGCGACGACCTCCCTAGATAAGTTTGATTTGACTAGTTAACGAGAAAAGAGGACTGCGATGCGTAGCGTAGGAATTGTTGGGATAGGGTCATATGTTCCTGAAAATATTGTAACAAACAAGGATTTTGAACAGTTTTTAGACACCAATGACGAATGGATTATTTCCCGTACAGGGATCAGGCAACGGCATATTGCTCCGAAGGACATGCCTGTTTCGGAATTGTGTTACCAAGCAGGGTTAAAGGCCTTAGAGGACGCTCAGATCGCGCCTGAAGAGGTTGATTTAATTATCGTGGCGACGATAACCCCGGATTATGCATTTCCGGCCACTGCTTGTTTGGTAGCAGATCGGTTGGGAGCCAAAAATGCCGCGGGCTTTGATTTGGAAGCCGGATGTAGTGGATTTATCTATGGAGTTGTAACCGGCAGCCAGTTTGTCGCTACAGGGATGTATAAAACAGTGCTGGTCATTGGCGGGGAAACCTTAAGCAAAGTGCTCAACTGGCAAGATCGATCTACTTGTATTCTTTTTGGAGACGGCGCCGGTGCGGCAGTTTTACAACCTGTAAAAGACGGGTTTGGCTTTTTAAGCTTTGAATTAGGTTCAGATGGCTCCGGCGGTTCACTGCTTAGTCAACCTGCTGGAGGATCAAAACATCCTGCCAGCCTGGAAACGATAGAGAAGAACTTACACACTCTTCAGATGGAGGGCAAGGAAGTCTACAAATTTGCTGTCCGAATTATGGGGGATGTGTCAGTAAAGGTTTTAGAAAATGCCGGATTGGCAAAGGAAGATGTGGATCTTCTTATACCCCACCAGGCCAATATTCGAATTGTTGATGCTGCTGTTAAGCGTTTAGGTATTTCTCCCGATAAAATGGTTATAAATTTAGATAAGTATGGAAATATGTCGGCCGCATCTATTCCGGTTGCTTTAGATGAGACATTCAAAGCAGGGCGTATTAATGAGGGGGATATTATTGTGATGGTTGGTTTTGGAACGGGACTTACTTGGGGAGCATGTGTTTTGAAATGGACGAAAGTAGGCTTGAAAGTATGATAAAAACAAGGTTATGTGAACTGATCGGAATCGACTATCCCATTTTTCAAGGCGGAATGGCTTGGGTTTCGACAGGAGAACTGGTTGCAGCGGTCTCGGAAGGCGGAGGGTTAGGAATTATTGGCTCGGGACAAGCTCCGGCAGACTGGCTGCGTCAAGAAATTCACAAAGTGAAAGCGATTACCCAAAAACCCTACGGTGTCAATGTCATGCTTATGTCTCCCTTCGTAGATGAGGTTATGCAGGTTATTTTGGAAGAACGTGTACCTGTCATTACCACCGGGGCAGGGAATCCGGGGAAATATGTACCCATGCTTAAAGAAGTCGGGACAAAGGTGATTCCTGTAGTGGCTTCAGTTGCCCTAGCCAAGCGCTTGGAAAAGGCTGGGGTAGATGCGCTGATTGCAGAAGGCATGGAGTCAGGGGGACATATCGGAGAGATCGGAACAATGCCACTAGTTCCTCAAGTAGTAGATGCTGTTTCCATCCCGGTTATAGCCGCCGGAGGAATAGTGGATGGGAGAGGTTTAGTTGCGGCTTTAGCACTGGGGGCTGAAGGAGTGCAAATGGGAACACGCTTTATGTGTGCCGAAGAATGTACGATTTCTCAGCTGGTCAAAGACAGAATTCTTAAAGCCAAAGATCGGTCTACTGTAATTACCGGACGTTCAACCGGTCACCCGGTTCGCTGTTTAGATAACAAGTTTACTCGTGAAATGGATCAATATGAGCGAGAAGGAATGTTGGCAGCAGAACTTGAGAAGCTTGGAGTTGGAAAACTACGACTAGCCATGGTAGAAGGGGATACTGAAAATGGTTCAATCATGGCAGGACAAGTTGCTGGGGCAGTAAGATGTATTGAACCGGCAGCCCAGATTATTCAAGATATTATGCGTTCAGCTGAACAAGAATACCACCGGCTTACTGCGCGGTTTGGAGATAGGAGGTCCTAAATTTTGGGTAAACTTGCCTTTGTTTTTCCGGGACAAGGATCCCAATACGTTGGAATGGGGAAAGAGCTTTTTAGCACTTCTGCTGGCAGGAGTGCTCTTGGGAAAGCACGTGAAATCCTGGGAGATAAGTTCATCTCCTTGATCGAAGAGGGGCCGGAGGATGAACTTCAGCTGACGGTAAATACCCAACCGGCCATACTACTGGTAAGTGTAGTGGCGTGGCAGCTGCTCCACGATGAGGGAATCAAACCTGACTACGTGGCAGGGCATAGCCTTGGTGAGTATTCAGCCCATGTGGCTGCCGGCAGCCTAGGTTTTGCTGAAGCTTTGCGCGTGGTAAGATCCCGGGGAGAGCTTATGCAAGGAGCTGTTCCCCAGGGTGAGGGGGGGATGGCGGCAATCCTTGGACTCTCTACTGATCAAGTAGAGCAAGCTTGTCGCTTGGCTTCAGACTACGGGGTAGTAGCCCCAGCCAACTATAACTGTCCGGGTCAAATTGTTATTTCGGGGGAAAAACAAGCCGTAACTCGTGCTATGGAGGTTGCTAAGGATTTAGGAGCTAAACGAGCCTTACCTCTCAATGTGAGCGGGCCATTTCATTCTCGTCTCATGGAGAAAATGGGAAACGAATTGCGCTTAGTTTTAGAGGGAATAACCTGGGAAACTCCACGTTGCCCTGTGATTGCGAATGTTGATGGACAAGAGGTTACTTCCCCGGATCGAATAGTTAATACTTTGGTCAAACAAGTTAGCGGAGCTGTCCTATGGGAACAATCCGTTCGTCATCTTCTCGAACTGGGAGTTGATACCTTTATCGAGTGTGGGCCGGGGAAGGTTCTAACAGGTTTGATTAAAAAAATTGCTCCAACTGTTCAACTTCTGCGGGTGGAAGATAATGCGTCCTTAGAAAAGTCACTTGCATATTTGAAGGAGAGTCGTTAAAATGATGCTGAAAGATAGCGTGGGTATTGTTACAGGAAGCGGGCGAGGAATTGGGCGAGCCATCGCTGTGAATTTGGCAACTGCAGGTGTAAAAGTGGTTGTCAATTATGCAGGGCGGTCTGATAAAGCCGAGGAAACCGTCGAGTTAATTCGGGCCGCCGGCGGGGAAGCGGTGGCGGTACAGGCTGATGTCAGCCAACAGGCTGATGTAGACCGCTTGATAAAAACAGCTATAGAAAAGTATGGTAAGATCGATATTCTTGTCAATAATGCTGGGATTACCCGGGATACACTTCTCCTGCGAATGAAAGAGGCAGATTGGGATGCAGTCTTGGAAACGAATTTAAAAGGAGTCTTTCTCTGTACTAAGGCTGTGAGCAAGGGAATGCTTAAACAACGTTCAGGAGTTATTGTAAATATATCTTCGATAGTGGGTCTTTCCGGAAATCCAGGACAAGCTAATTATGCGGCAGCTAAAGCAGGAATCATTGGCTTTACTAAGTCTGTCGCTAAAGAATTTGCCTCGCGTGGAATTCGCGTTAATGTGGTTGCACCGGGGTATATTTCAACTGATATGACGGGGACATTACCAGAAGGGACTCAGGCAGACATTTTGAAAGGAATACCACTTGGCCGTATAGGGAGTCCTGAAGATGTTGCTAACGTAGTTCGGTTCCTTGTGTCCCCAGAAGCCTCCTACATTACTGGACAGACCTTGAGTGTTGATGGAGGAATGGAAATGTAAATGGTTTTTGTAGTTTTTTTGAGAGGAGGTGAAGAAGCAGCATGGGAGTTTTCGAAAAAGTAAAAGCCATCGTCGTAGATCAACTGGGGGTAGATGAAGTAACTATTACCCCGGAAACCTCCTTTGAAGAGCTAAATGCAGATTCTTTGGACATCGTTGAATTGATTATGGCTTTAGAAGAGGCATTCGACATGGATATTCCGGATGAGGAAGCCGAAAAAATCCGTACAGTTGGAGATGCAGTTAACTACATCACGGAAAACAAATAAACACAAAAAGGTCCCGTATTCAATGCGGGACTTTCTTTTAAGATATTTCTCTCTCCTTTACCAAGAATTTAAGCCTTTGAAAGTATCTTTAGATTTAGATTAGACTTATCCAAATATTATTAAAGGTTAAAGTCTTCTGATTGATGCTTCTTTAAAAGGTGATGTGGGTTTAGATATTCAGCTGTATATTCGTGCCTCGAACCACGAATATCGAATATCGATTGGAGGGTTTAAATATATGAGTAAAGCTCTAAAAGAATTCATTGAGTGTGGTAGAACTTGAACAGGGGGAAAGATTGTGAAAATACCCGACCTTCGTATTGGAAATTTAGTGGCTAGAATTCCTGTTATCCAAGGAGGAATGGCCGTGAAAATATCAATGGCTCCTCTCGCTGCAGCGGTAGCTGAAGAGGGAGGGATAGGGATAATAGCAGGCAGTGGTCTGTCTGTAGAGGAGCTTAGGGCAGAAATACGAGAAGCTAGGAAACGCACAAAGGGGATAATCGGAGTAAACATTATGTTTGCAGTTCGTGAATTTGCCCAATTAGTCCAGGCTTCCTTTGAAGAGAAAATAGATTTATTAGTTTCGGGAGCAGGTTTTTCCCGAGACATGTTTACTTGGGGTAAAGAAAAAGGCATTCCGGTTGTGCCGATTGTGTCCTCGGCAAAACTTGCTAAGTTATCCCAAAAGCTAGGGGCTGCAGCTGTTGTTGTAGAAGGTGTAGAGGCTGGTGGACATCTGGGAACAGACCGTTCCATCCATGATATTCTTCCGGAAGTCATTGAAGCGGTGGATATTCCTGTTATTGGCGCAGGAGGAGTTATCGATGGACAAGGTGTAGCGGAAATGTTAAAGAAGGGGGCTGCCGGGGTACAAATGGGAACCCGGTTTGCACTCAGTGAAGAGAGCAGTGCGGCACTGGCCTGGAAATCTGAAATGCTAAAGGCAACCCAAAAGGATATTGTATTTATTCATAGCCCGGTAGGGCTGCCTGGGCGGGGAATAAAAAATCCCTTTACCTCGGCCCTTGACAGTGATGAGGATGTTACGCCAACAGACTGCAAAGGTTGTCTCAAAAGTTGTGAAGGGAACTTTTGTATTATGGATCGCTTAATTATGGCACAACAGGGAGATGTTCAGCAGGGCCTTATCTTTTCGGGCGCTAGAGTCCACAAAATTAATGAGGTTTTGTCTGTACACGAGATTTTTGAAGATATTAAAAAAGGAATACTCACTTTTAAGGAGGTATAAGTGTGCAGCGTGCAGTTATTACGGGAATGGGTGTAATCTCCCCTTTGGGAAATGAATTGGATAAATTTTGGAACAACTTGATGGAAGGGAAATCCGGAATCGGCCTATTGACACGTTTTGATACATCAGATTTACCAACGAAGGTCGCCGCAGAGGTCAAAGACTTCGAGCCCACTGATTGGGTCAGTAAAAAGGAAAGTCGTCATATGGATCGCTTTGCCCAATTTGCCATAGCCGCTGCAAAGATGGCTATTCAAGATGCTAAGCTGGATTTAGACAAGGAAGACAAAGAACGCATAGGAACAGTTATGGGCTGCGGAATAGGTGGAGTAACCTCCTTTGAAGATCAAAAAGAGGTGTTAATGAGCAAAGGAAGCAGTCGAGTCAGTCCGTTTTTTGTCCCAATGCTTATTGGCAATATGGCTGCAGGGCATATATCGATTGAGTTTGGCTTGCAAGGTTCTAGTTTGACGGTTGTTACAGCTTGTGCTTCTGCAACAAATGCAATTGGTGAAGCCTTGAGGCTAATCCAACGTGGGGAAGCCGATGTTGTGCTTTGTGGAGGGACAGAGGCACCGATTACTAAATTGGCCTTTGCGGGTTTTTGCTCAATGAAAGCAATGTCCACTGAAACGGAGTTTCTTGATCAAGCTTGCCGTCCTTTCGATAAACGCCGGAGCGGTTTTGTCATGGGTGAAGGGGCGGGGGTATTAGTCCTTGAATCCTTAGAGCATGCCAAAGCACGGGGAGCTCATATCTATGCTGAATTAGCGGGATATTCCAGTACTTCGGATGCGTATCATATTACAACCCCAGTTCCCGGCGGCGCCGGAGCTATTCGTTCTATGGGTTCAGCCTTAAAAGATGCAGGAATAAGTACAGAAGAGGTCGATTATATTAATGCCCATGGAACAGGTACCGGGCCAAATGATGTGACGGAAACTGTGGCTATAAAAAGTCTTTTTGGAGAACATGCCAGAAAGTTGGCAATTAGCTCGACAAAATCTATGACGGGGCACTTAATGGGAGCTGCAGGTGCTATTGAAGCGGTCATATGTGCCTTGGCCATTGAACGAGGAGCGATCCCGCCTACAACGAACTACGGTGAACCAGATATCGAATGTGACTTGGACTATGTTCCTAATTGTTCCCGTCAGCATGATGTAAATGTAGCGATGTCCAATTCATTAGGTTTTGGTGGACATAATGCCACCATCGTTCTTCAGAAATTGCCTAAAGACAAGGAGATCTAAGCATGGTTGAAAAGAAATCAGGCCTAGGAGATAATTCGAAGAAAGCAGGAGGGAGGTCAGGGCGAAAAAAATTCGCCTTGGCATCTCTTAAGATTGAACCCGGAGTTAAGTTGGCTAAACGCTTAGAATTAGGTATTCCTCCTAATCGGTTGTTTACCACTGCTCTAACTCATCCTTCCTATGTATTTGAAAATCCACAATTTGGCCGAGAAAATAATCAGCGCCTGGAGTTTTTGGGAGATGCTATCTTAGATTTTGTCATAGCAGAGTACTTATATTTAAGTTATCCGGATCGGCCGGAAGGAGAACTTACGAAAATGAGAGCTGCTGTGGTTAATGAAACAACCTTAGCACGCAAGGCACATGAGATTGAGTTAGGGCAAGAGTTGTTATTAGGTAAGGGAGAACTGGTTTCAGGCGGGCGAGAACGGCCGTCGATTTTGGCCGATGCCTGGGAAGCAGTGATTGGAGCTATTTATCTTCAATACGGTTTTCAGGAGGCTAGAAGAGTAATTCTAGAGTTACTTAAACCAGCTATTGAAGAAGTGGCCAAGGGAAATTATGGAGACTACAAAACCGTTTTGCAGGAAAAGGCTCAACGGGACGAAAAAGAGGTCAGTTATCAGATTCTTTTAGAAGAAGGGCCTGACCACAATAAATGCTTTACAGCGGGGGTTTTTGTGGAAGGGGATTTAATGGGGAAAGGTACAGGCCGGACGAAAAAGGAAGCGGAACAACATGCCGCGAAGCAAGTCTTAGACTTTTGGGGGAGTGAGAACGATGACTAAACCTGAGAATTTCCCGGTTTTCTTAAAGGGGATTCATATTCAGGGATTTAAGTCGTTCGCTGATGCTGTTAAATTAGAGCTTGGTCAGGGATTAAGCGTTATCGTCGGTCCTAATGGGAGCGGAAAAAGTAATGTTGCAGATGCAGTTCGCTGGGTCTTAGGGGAACAAAGTGCCAAAAGCCTGCGTGGATCAAAAATGGAAGACGTTATTTTTTCGGGAAGTACCCAGCGCCGGCCAGTTGGAATGGCAGAGGTATCTCTGATTTTTGATAATACAACTGGAATATTTCCATTGGACTTTCGCGAGTTAACAATTACCCGCAGAGTTTATCGTGATGGAGAAGGGCAATACCTCATTAACAAGGCAACTTGTCGTCTTAAAGATATTCAAGAACTCTTTATGGATACGGGGGCCGGAAAAGAAGGGTTTTCGATCATTGGGCAGGGGCGGGTTGAGGAAATCTTAACCCTCAAATCGGAAGAACGTCGATCATTAATTGAAGAGGCGGCGGGGATTACTAAGTATCGTTCGCGAAAACGTGAGGCCTTAAAGCGTCTGGATGCAACGACCTTGAACCTCGAACGTATTAATGATATTGTACAAGAAATTGAGGGACAACTGACTCCTCTGGCTGCCCAAGCCCAAGTGGCCGAACAGAGCCTTGCCTTGATGCAAGAGCAAAAACGTCTTGAAATCCTTGGGGTTGTTCAAGACATCTCTGAGGTCAAACAGAAACTATTAAAAGCTAGCCAAGATTTTGGTAATCTTCAGGCCAGTGCTTTGGAAGCACAAGCAACAGTAGGTCTGAAAGAAGCTCAAAGTTTACAACTAAAGGATGAATTGCAAGGCTTAGACACTCTACTTCAGCAAAAGCAAGAGCGAGTTTTTCAGTCAGAACAAGCTCTGAATTCTCTAAAACATGACCAGAACCTCCGCAAAGAGCGGTTTAATTATTTTGACGAGCAAACGGATAGGTTAACCCAAGAGATCAATGGGGATGAAGAAAGGGTTAAGCTTTTACAGGAGCGGATTAAAACACTAGTTGCGAAACAAGCCGTCTTAAATCATACCGTTGAAGAAACTCGGCGCAAAGTAGCAGACCAGGAACAGAAATTATCAGGTATTAGAGAAAATACCTTAGCCAAGGATATCGAAGGTTTAAAAGCAGACCTTTTCCAAGCTTTAACTGAGCAAGCGAATTGTTCAAATGAATTGACAGGGACTCGTCATACACTTGCATCTCTGGAGCAGGACATTTTCCGCCTAGAACAAGAGCAAGAGTTAAAAAACCAAGAAAATGAATCTCTGCTTGCCACAAGCGCTGACCAGGAAAGAGACCTCAATCAGCTTGTAATCAAAGCTCAAGCTACAGAAAAAGAAGAGTTAGAGCATAGAGCGGAATTAAATAAGCTTAAAGCTTTAGGTATTGAAAGAGCAAAAGATCTACAGAAACAGAGAACTCTTAGTGATCAAGCTAGGGCCAGACTACATGCCTTGCAATCCTTAGAAGACTCCCTTGAAGGCTATCAGCGAGGGGTTCGAGAGGTGATGCTAGCTAAGAAAAAGGGATTAAAGGATTGCCAAGGTCTATGCGGGACGGTTGCTGACCTGATCACTGTTGAGGAGAAATATGAACTTGCTGTAGAAACTGCTCTCGGAGCAGGGATGCAAAATGTTATTGCAGAGAATGAACAGTCGGCAAAAAGAGCTATTGCTTATTTAAAAGCCCATCAATTAGGACGAGTGACCTTTCTTCCTCTAGACGTTATTCAAGGAAATCGGATGTCTGTGAGTAAGGTTGTTGCCCAAGATGAGGGTTATATCGGTCTCGCAGTAGATTTAATTACGTATAACAATTCATACCTGCCAGCCATGGAGTTCCTGCTGGGACGGATTGTTGTTGTAACAGATATGGAGGCAGCAACTAGGATTGCACGAGCCTCTGGATATAAACTTCGGATAGTGACCCTTGAGGGAGATCAGGTATATCCGGGTGGGTCTCTGAGTGGGGGAAGTATTCAGCGTAAAGGTGGAAATTTGCTCGGCCGCTCTCGGGAAATTGAGACGCTGCGCATATCTCTGGGGAAAATGGAGAAAGACTTAACTCAGAAAGAGCGCGAATGTCTAACTAATGATCAACGCCTGAGGGAACAACAGGAGATTCTGGAGTCCTTGGGCCTCAAACTTAGGAATGAGCAAGAACTGCAGGTCAAGCTTAGGGCCCAGCACGAAAACGTGTTAAGTCAATTACGTCGATTAGCTGGGGATTTATTGGGCTTAAGGCAGCGATATAAGGAAGCTATAACCCAGAAGGATGAACTAACCTTACGCTTAAACAGTTTAACTGAAAGCATGGAGGCTGCGGAAAGAACCTCGGCTGATTTGCGCGAGGCATATAACCGCAGAGAATCTGAAGCTAAGATCGTAGCAGAAGAGATTGAAACCTATGCCGAAAAGCTTACTCAAGAAAAGATCCAGCTGGCTAAATGGGAGCAAGAGCTGACGCAATGCATGGATCAGCTTTCCCAAGAACGCAAAGGGGTTCGTGAAAGTGAGCTGAACCTGGCGGAGAAAAAACAGAGAAAAGCAGATATTGAGCAAACTCGATGGAGTGTTGAGCAGGAGTTAGAGTCCCTCAGCCAACAACTGGTTGACCATTCGAAAGCCCAGGAGAATCAGCAGTATGAGCTAATGCAATCCAGACAGGCCAGAGAAGGGTTGTCGAGCAGAGTCCTGGAATTGGATCAGGAGCTTCATAGTATTCGGCAAGAGGCCCGTACTTTTGAACAGCGTCTTCACGCCCATGAAATCCGAGTCGTTCGTTGGGAAACTGAATGCGAGGCAGCTCTAAATCGCTTATCCGAGGAATTTTCTCTGACTTGGGAAGAGGGAATGCTGTATCAAACAGATGAGGACAGGACGGTTCTATGGAAACGGGTTCAAGATATTAAACAACAAATTGAGGAATTGGGCCCAATAAATCAGGCAGCTATTGAAGAATACCCCAAAATCCTTAAACGAAGAGAGTTTATGTTAGCTCAGCAAGATGATTTAATTGAAGCTAATCAAACGTTACGGCAATTAATTTCGGAGCTTGATAAAACAATGAGTGAACGCTTTACTGAAAGCTTTAATGCTGTTAATGAGGCTTTTCAAGAAGTGTTTAAGGAACTATTTGCTGGCGGCCATGCCGAACTTCAATTAGTTGATCCGGAACTTATCCTGGAAACAGGTGTTGAGATTATCGCTCAGCCTCCAGGTAAAAAGCCGCAACTCTTGTCTCTTTTGTCGGGGGGAGAGAGGGCCTTAACTGCAATCGCAATTCTATTTGCTCTCCTAAGAGTAAAACCCAGTCCTTTTTGTATTCTAGATGAGATTGAAGCTTCACTGGACGATGCTAACGTTCAGCGCTTTGCTCAATACATTCACCGGCTATCACATTCAACTCAGTTTATTGTTGTATCCCATCGTAAAGGAACTATGGAATCGGCTGATGTATTATACGGAATAACCATGGAAGAATCCGGAGTTTCGAAGTTATTTTCTGTTAAGCTTGATGGACGAGGAGAGAGGCCGGAGAGTGCATAGCCGGACGCAGTGTGACACAGCGCTCGGTGCTTACGACGCAGAGCAAACTAACCGTTCAAGCTCTTGTCTTTGGGGAGCGGGGTTCCCACCAGATGAGCCATCCTTGGCTCACTGGTGGCAGTGTACATCCTTGTACACTGCCCCGTGTCTGGGGTCGCTTGAACGGAAGTTTGCTTAGCTGCTTACGTAAAGACGTCGCGCTCGTGTGACACTGCGTCCTGGGTCTAGGAACGGGGGGACGTTGCTAGGGAGAAGGCACATTTTATGTGCGCCTTCCGGCTTGGGTCTTGGTGCATGTCGGATTAGTAGATACTCTTGCGGAAATAGCTGTTTACGTAAAAGACGTCGGGCTTGTGTGACACTGCGTCCTGGGTCTAGGGAATGGGGGGACGTTGCTAGGGGGAAGGCACATTTCATTGTGCGCCTTCCGGCTTGGGTCTTGATACATGTTCATGTACATATTAGGTTTAATTCGAATAATAGGTAACTTATTGAATATAGTGCTTGTATTACAATGCTTATAATGAGAATATAAATACGAGGAATACTAACTGGTAAAGGCGCAAGTTACACCTTAATAATGCCGTTCGAATTATCGAACTACCAACCACGATTAGGGAGGATTAAACCATGGCAGGTTTTTTTGCAAAGCTTAAAGAAGGTCTTACTAAAACAAGACAGAATTTCGTGGAAAAGGTTGAAGAGGTTTTCACGGGGCGTAAGAAAATTGATGAAGAGTTATATGAGGAACTGGAAGAGGTGTTAATTCGTTCAGATGTGGGTGTTAACACTTCTTTCGAATTGGTTGAACGGTTGCGTAAGGAAGTTAGACAACGTAAAATTTCAGATCCCAATGAGCTGACTGCGGTGCTTCAAGAATTAATTTCAGAATTACTGGGAGAGAAATCAAGCATTACTTTCGCTAAGCAAGGGCCAAGTATTATTCTTGTTGTTGGGGTTAATGGGGTGGGCAAAACTACCACAATTGGTAAGCTTGCTAATTGGTTGAAACAGGATGGCAAGCGTGTTTTGTTGGCTGCCGGGGATACTTTTCGGGCGGCTGCCATTGATCAATTGGAGGTTTGGGGTGAGAGAGCCGGAGTTGAAATAATTAAGCAACGTGAAGGTGCTGATCCTGCGGCAGTTGCCTATGACGCTGTACAAGCAGCTAAGTCGCGGAGTGTTGATGTTGTGATTGTGGATACTGCCGGGCGTCTTCATAATAAAGTGAACTTGATGGAAGAGTTGCGGAAGGTTAAACGGGTTATGGAACGAGAAATTCCTGGGGCTCCGCATGAGGTATTATTGGTATTAGATGCCACGACAGGACAAAATGCTTTGCAGCAAGCAAAGCTATTTCAGGAAGTGGCTGGTGTTACTGGAATAGTCCTGACTAAGTTGGATGGGACTGCCAAAGGAGGAGTAGTGTTAGGAATTCAAGGGGAGACTCGAATTCCTGTGAAATGGATTGGAATTGGGGAAGGTATGGAAGATTTGCGTCCCTTTGATCCTGAGGATTTTGCCGCGGCACTTTTCGGAAAAAATGACGAGGGGGAGAGATTCTGATAGATTTTGCTCTTATTGGGGGGACAGGGCTTGACCACTTTGCCTTGAGCGAACAACGGATTATCTCTGTTAAAACTCCCTATGGAACGGTAGAAGCTACTATTGGGAAAGATATTGATCGTGAATTAGTTTTTATGAGTCGTCACGGGCAAAATCATGCAACTCCTCCACATCTTGTGAATTATAGAGGTAATATTTGGGCCCTGCGTGAGCTCGGAGTACGAAAGATAATAGCAACTGCTGCAGTAGGTTCCCTGTCTTCTAATTATCGTTTGGGCGATTTGGTTTTACTGGATCAGTTTCTTGATTTCACAAAGAGTCGACCCCAGACCTTCTACGAAGGAGGACCGGACGGTGTTCTCCATGTGGATATGACCGACCCCTATTGCGCCGCTGTTCGGCAAATAATTATTAATGCTTCAGAACATCTGGGACTTGTGGTTAAGAACGGAGCATGTTATGTTTGTACAGAAGGCCCCAGGTTTGAGACTCCAGCTGAAATTAGGATGTTTCAATATCTTGGAGCTGACCTTGTCGGAATGACAAGTGTTCCTGAAGTTGTTTTAGCTCGGGAACTTGGGATGTGTTACGCCTCCATTGGAATGGTTACCAATGAAGCAGCTGGGATTGCTGATCATCCCTTAAGCCATTCTGAGGTAATGGAGAGTATTAAGAAATTAGAGATAGATGTTGCACAGCTCATTCAAGCAACCTTTGAGTTATTGACACCTAGTCAGAAATGTCTATGTGCCTCGGCAAATGCCGAAGTCGGTAAATTTTAGAGAGGTGGTGGGACGTTGAAATCGATTGAATGGCTAGGAAATGCTTTGCGCATATTAGATCAAAGCAAGCTTCCAGTAGAAATCCTTTATCGGGATGCAGTGTCTTATGAGGGTGTAGCTGAAGCTGTTGAAAATATGGAAGTACGTGGTGCGCCGGCAATTGGAGCCGCTGTTGCTTATGGTTTTGTATTAGGAGCGTTAGAGTACCAAGGAGATAGAGATGGTTTGCCCAGCTTTATGGAAAAGGTACAGTCCAGATTGGCGGAAACTCGTCCAACGGCTGTTAACCTATTTTGGGCACTAAGGCGAATGGAAGATAGATTGCGTGAATGTTGGGATATGGATGACTTAGACGATGTGCGTCGAGTTCTGACTGAAGAAGCTAATCGAATAGCTGAAGATGATCGTCGGATGAATCGACTGATAGGGGAAGTCGGTAATGAGATTGTACCTGATAAAGCAAATATCCTCACTCATTGTAATGCTGGAGCTTTGGCTACCGTAGAGTATGGAACTGCTCTGGGGGTTATCCGAAGTGCTCATTTTGCTGGTAAAATGGTTCATGTTTATGCAGACGAAACACGACCTCTTTTACAAGGAGCGCGTTTAACTGCGTTAGAACTTCTGCAAGAAAAAATCCCGGTAACACTTATTACGGATAACATGGCAGGTTATTTGATGCAACAGGGGAAAGTTGATCTTGTTATTGTTGGTGCTGACCGAATTGCTGCTAATGGGGACACAGCAAATAAAATTGGTACTTATTCCGTAGCTGTTTTGGCAAATGCCCATGGAATACCTTTTTATGTGGCAGCACCAACATCTACGATAGATTTGAAAGTAGCCAATGGTCAGGAAATACCCATTGAAGAACGGCCGGCACATGAAGTTAGAGAGTGTTTTGGGGTAGCGGTAGCACCTGAAGAAGTGAAAGTCTTTAATCCCGCCTTCGATGTCACTCCAGCAAAATACATTACAGGAATAATTACCGAAAAGGGAATTGTAACAGCGCCGTATTCGGTTAATCTCCTTAAATTAATGGTTCGATCTTAAATTAATGGGAGTAATCCCATAGTCTACGCCGTTAATCTTTAAATTCTTGATGATGGCTGTAAGGAGACGGAAGACAATGTCTAAAATTCTAATTCGTGCTATGATTTTACCCATGACCGGAGTGGATGACTTCTTTCCTCAGGGAGAGATTTGTATAGAAGATGATCTAATAGTTTCAGTAGGTGAGAAAGGCTCATCTCCAGATGGGTTTGTACCTGATCGGATTTTGGAACTACCAAATGACGTGGTTATGCCCGGCTTGATTAACACTCATACTCATGCTGCGATGACGCTTCTCAGGGGCTATGCCGATGACTTGCCGCTAATGCCTTGGTTAAATGAGAAGGTGTGGCCTTTCGAGGATAAATTGACGGATGAGGATATTTACTGGGGTACTTTATTAGCGCTTTGTGAAATGATCCGCTCCGGAACTACGACGATGCTGGATATGTATGCTTCAATGGAACGGGTTGCTGAGGCAGTCCTTCAGGCGGGAACTCGTGCTGTTCTTTCGCGAGGACTAATCGGTAATGGGCCTAACGGAGATAATGCCTTACAAGAGAATATCGGACTGGTTCGCCAATATCACGGAGCAGGTAATGGCAGAGTGAGCATCATGTTTGGTCCTCATGCCCCTTATACTTGCTCTGCAGAGTATCTGAAGAAAGTTAAAGCGGAAGCCGACAGATTAAATGTAGGGATTCATATTCATGTAGCGGAAACTCAAGATGAAGTTAATATACTGAAAGAACAATATGGGAAAACCCCCGTCCAATGGCTGGATGAACTTGGGCTATTTGGTGGGCACGTCGTGGCCGCCCATTGTGTGCATTTAACTCAACAAGATATTGAAATACTTCATCGCCAAAACGTCTGTGTAGCCCATAATGCGGAAAGTAATATGAAGTTGAGCAGTGGAACAGCACCTATTACTGAACTGCGATCCCAGGGAGTTGTCGTAGGCCTTGGTACGGACGGTGCCTCAAGTAATAACAATCTTGATCTATTTGGAGAAATGCGCTCAGCATCCTTCCAGCAAAAACTTAAGGTGAATCCAACGGCACTTCCCGCTTATGAGGTTCTGGAAATGGCAACAGTTGGTGGTGCGCAAATTTTAGGATTTGAAAATGTCGGAGTATTAGCTCCGGGATTTAAGGCAGATTTGATCACAATCGATATGGATCAAGCGCATTTTTATCCGCGTTTTTCGATTCCCGCCCACTTAGTTTATTCGGCCCATGCCGGTGATGTCCGAACGGTGATGGTAGATGGAAAGTTACTGATGGAAGAGCGTAAACTATTAACCTTGGATTTAAGTAAAATTTGTCAAGAAGCAGAGATGAGAGCAAAGCGAATCGAGCTGGAATTGAATGTTAAGTAATAACACTTGACAAAGAAAAGAATTTAGTCTAATATTCCGTTGTAAAGTAAAAACGCTTTACAGGGGGTTGCCATGGAGAAACTCGCCAAAAGGGCTCTCTTAGTTGATTTTTATGGCCCGCTGCTAACAGATAAGCAAAGAAATGTCTGGGACCTTCACTATCAGCAAGATCTTTCGTTGACTGAGATTGCTGAGGTTGAAAATATAAGCCGTCAGGCTATACATGATTTGCTCAAACGTACTGAAAGGATCCTCACAGAATACGAGGATAAACTAGGTCTCGTCCAGAGGTTTTGGACTGAACGGGAGAAACTGCTTGAAGTTCAGAGTGTTTTGGAAGAACTAAAAGAAGAGGATTTTTCCTGTCAGGAAGCCTATGAGCGACATCTTAAAATCCGGATGATGATTGAAGATGTTTTTGTTAAGATCTCAGCGATCTAATAGCAGAAGTTAAAAGATAAAGCCTTGTAATTAAACACAGGCTATGTAGAGATACTGTAAGTGGATCAAATCGAAAGCGAGGACAGGCATGTTTCAAGGACTAAGCGAAAAACTCCAAGAAACATTTAAGAGGCTTAAAGGAAAGGGCAAGTTAAAGGAAGCAGATGTTAACGAGGCTATGCGTGAAGTTCGCGTTGCTTTATTGGAGGCGGATGTTAACTTTAAAGTTGTTAAGGACTTTGTTGCCAAAGTAAAGGAACGATCAATTGGTCAAGAAGTCCTAGAATCTCTTTCACCGGCACAACATGTTATTAAAGTTGTTCATGAAGAAATGATCGACCTTATGGGAGGGGCATCCGGTAAAATCTTGATTGCCTCAAAGCCTCCTACAGTGATTATGTTGGTTGGTCTTCAAGGAGCGGGAAAAACTACTCACGCAGCTAAGTTGGCCAACATGCTCAAGAAACAAGGGAAACATCCTCTGCTTGTTGCATGTGATATCTACCGTCCAGCCGCGATCAAACAGTTGCAGGTTCTAGGAGCTCAACTGAATGTGCCGGTTTTTTCCATGGGAGAGGAAAATCCAAGAGATATTGCTAAAGCAAGTATTACCCATGCCAATCAGAATGGACAAGATGTGGTCATAATTGATACAGCCGGACGTTTGCACATTAACGAAGAATTGATGGGCGAGCTGCGGGATATTAAAGGGTCTGTCAAACCTCACGAAATCTTGCTGGTTGTAGATGCTATGACAGGACAAGATGCGGTTAATGTCGCGGAGTCCTTCCACGGAGACCTAGGACTTGATGGTGTAATTCTCACAAAGTTAGATGGAGATACTCGTGGGGGCGCAGCTCTTTCGATCAAAGCAGTGACTGGGTGTACCATTAAATTTATTGGCCTCGGGGAAAAGATGGATGCCCTTGAAGCTTTCCATCCTGATCGTATGGCTTCCAGGATTCTGGGGATGGGTGACGTTCTTACTTTAATTGAGAAGGCTCAGGAATCTTTTGATGAGAAAAAGGCCAAAGAAATGGAACAAAAGCTGCGCAAACAAGAATTTTCCCTTGACGATTTTCTTGATCAGATGCAGCAGATGAAAAAAATGGGCCCTCTTTCTTCAATCTTAGAAATGATTCCCGGAGTAGGGAAGCAGCTAAAAGATGTTAATATAGATGAAAAAGACACTGCACATATTGAAGCTATTATCCGGTCGATGACGACAGAAGAACGTCGGAAGCCAGCCATTATAAAAGATTCGCGTAAAAAGAGAATCGCTAAAGGAAGCGGAACTTCAGTTCAAGACGTAGGACGTCTCTTAAAGCAGTTTGAACAAATGCAAAAGATGATGAAGCAATTTTCAGGTGGCGGCATGGGTATGCTTGGAGGCGGAAAAAAGGGCAAGAAGGGTAAGAAACCGAAATTTCCGTTCCCGACGGTGTAAGTGGGGACTGCTTAGGACCTCAAATTTGATGGACACACGCTATAATCTAGCGTTGTTTATATAATAAACTTACTTTAATCGAGTTAAATACTCTGTCTTAAAGTCTAGTTAACTAATCTAGGGGTAAATGGGCGATGTGAGATATAGAATGACAAACATTCGAACCTCGAACTTCGAACTTCGAACCTCGAACTGGAGGAGGTGAAAAACATGGCTACAAAAATTCGTCTGTGCCGCATGGGTGCTAAAAAGAATCCTTTCTACCGTATGGTAATTGCTGATGCTAAAGCTCCCCGTGATGGTCGTTTCATTGAACAAATTGGATATTACGATCCAACAAAAAGCCCTGTAGTTCTGAACATTGATGAGGAAAAGGCTATGAAATGGTTATCAACTGGAGCTCAGCCTTCAAATACTGCAAAGTCTTTGCTGAGTCAAGCTGGTATCTTAACCAAATTCCACGAGTCCAAGAACTAAGTGTAGAGTTTGGGGGGTGGTTCCTGTGAAGGAACTTGTAGAAATCCTCGCGAAAGCGTTGGTGGATCAGACAGATCAAGTTCTCGTTGTTCAAACGGAGACTGAAAAGACTGTGCATTTACAGCTCACAGTCGCACCTGATGACATGGGGAAAGTGATTGGGAAACAAGGGAAGATCGCGAACGCTATTCGTACGCTGGTTAAAGCGGCTGCCGTTAAAGATGGGCGCCGAGTTCATATGGACATTGATCAATAACGTTGAGAAGGGCTTGTGCCCTTCTCAACGTTTTAAACCTATCTATCACCTGAAGGGGGCTGGGATTATGGATGAAGTACTGATTGGAGAAGTGTTGCGTCCGCATGGAATTAGCGGGGAGTTGAGGGTTTATCCGTTGACTAATAACGCTAAACGATTTCATAAACTGCAGGAAGTTATTTTGCGGAGCGGGACGACCAATCAACGCTTTAAAGTTATCGAAGCCCGTTTACAAATGGAGTTTGTATTGCTGGCGGTTGAGGGAATAGCTACTGCCGATCAAGCGGAGAAATACCGAGGATGGGAAGTTCGGATTGATCGCTCAGAAGTGCTTCCTCTTAAAGAGGGATGGTATTATTTTGAGCTTGAGGGAATGCAGGTTTATGAAGAAGATATATTGCTGGGAACCCTCAGCCAAGTTTTAGAAACTGGTGCAAACGATGTTTATGTTGTTAAAGGGGTTAAAGGAGAACTATGCATTCCAGCTCTTAAAAGTGTGGTAAAGAATGTTGACGTCTCTGGACGGCGCATGGATGTTATTCTTCCACCCGGGCTTCGAGATTAAGGAGTTCGAATCGCAAGAATTGCAAACGACATATTGAGCCTGACTTTGCTGGAGGATATCCTACATATGATTAAAATAACAATTTTAACCCTATTTCCTGAAATGTTTGTTCCTTTAAATGAAAGTATTCTAAAACGAGCTCAAGAAGCTGGGTTAGTTGAGATTAACTTGGTTAATTTTCGTGATTATGCAGTTAGTAAGCATAAAAATGTTGATGATATTCCCTATGGAGGGGGAGCGGGAATGCTCTTAAAGCCTGAACCGATTTTTGCAGCTATAAGAGATTTGCCTCAGGTTAGTCATCATCGGAAGTTAATCCTTATGTCTCCTCAGGGACATGTGTTTCATCAAAAGAAAGCTGAAGAGTGGTCTACTCATCAAGAGCTTGTATTTATGTGTGGGCATTACGAAGGATTTGATGAACGCATTCGCGAATTGGCTGATGAGGAAGTGTCCTTAGGGGACTATGTTTTAACAGGAGGAGAGCTAGCTGCCATGGTAATGATTGATGCTGTAGTGAGGCTCATTCCTGGTGTTCTAGGAGAAGAGGTATCTGCTGAGGAGGATTCGCACAGTATAGGGTTGTTGGAATACCCTCAGTATACTCGTCCGGCGGACTTTGAAGGACGTAAGGTGCCGGAGGTTTTGTTGTCTGGTCATCATGCCCTGATAAAGCGCTGGAGGAGAAAAGAGTCACTCAGGCGAACATTTTTAAGACGCCCGGACCTAATCAAAGACCTGGTGTTTGGCCTGGAAGACTATTCATTATTAGAGGAACTTACCCTGGAACACGAGGAATTTGCCAGATGGCGTACGAAATGGCAGCACCTTTCCCCTCCACCAAAACGACAGAGGCGGTCTTCAAATAGGAACAAATAGACGAGAGTTTTGCCTCTGTTTTAGTAGTTCGTTAGGAGTGATTTTTAATATATGTCAGATGTCTACTTGGCTTTAGTTCATTATCCTGTCTACAATAAAAACATGGAGACAGTTGCTACCTCAATCACTAATTTGGATTTACATGATATAGCCAGATGCTCAACGACTTATGGTATAAAACGATATTATGTAGTACATCCGGCAGAAGCTCAGCGTGCTTTAGCCAAACGTATTATGGGTTTTTGGCAAGAGGGATATGGGGCAGAGTATAATCCCGATCGTCAGGAAGCATTCTCTCGAGTGAAGATTGCAGTTGATCTGGCTCAAGTCTATGCAGAGATCGAAGCAGAACATGGAGTTGGGCCCATAAAGGTTGCAACGGATGCTCGAAAGTATGCCAATACTATTGCTTATTCTGAGCTTCGAGAGGACATAGAGAATAACGGGGCTCCCATTCTGCTATTATTCGGAACGGGTTGGGGATTGCTAAAAGAGGATGTTGAAAAGATGGATCGTATCTTAGAGCCGATTTATGGACCGACAGATTACAATCACTTATCCGTACGTTCTGCAGTTTCAATTATCTTAGATCGTTTACGAGGGCATTAAAAAAACACTATCGAATCAAAATTTATTGCATATCATAATTGGTTGTGATAAAATAAATAGGTCTGATAATAGATGGTCCGCTGGCTGAGAATCAGTGTATGAACATCTAGGCAAGGAAGGGGGGTTTTTTAATGGATTATATTCGCATGATTGAAGAAGAACAAATGAAAAAGGATCTTCCTAACTTCCGGCCGGGTGATACAGTTCGTGTACATGTCCGTATTGTTGAGGGAACTCGTGAACGTATCCAAGTTTTCGAAGGGGTTGTCATTGCAATGAAAAATGGCGGCATTCGTGAAACTTTTACAGTTCGACGTGTCTTCGCTGGAGTCGGGGTAGAACGAACTTTCCCTTTACATTCACCTCGCTTGGAAAAAATCGAGGTGGCTCGTCGAGGTATTGTTCGCCGGGCTAAGCTTAACTATCTACGTGGTCTTTCAGGTAAGGCGGCTCGGATTCGCGACCGTCGTATCGGCTAGGGAAAAAATGAGCTGGAGCAATCTGGCTCTTTTTTTTTACTATCAGAAAGTATAAACTTGCGCCATATACTGCAAGAAGGTTTAACCCGTGCGAAGACAGTATCTACGTCTAAGCATAAGTGCAACTATGACGGCCGACTTCGCCTAAAGGTTGCAAAAAGGTTAATTCGCCCAAAGATAGTGTCTACAAGAAAGGCTAATACGTGCGAATACAATGTATTCGTGGGTGCCTGCCAAGTTTTCTAATACTAAATCAGGAGTATAATTCCCCATTTACATATAGTACTTTTAAGCCCTATCTGCCCGAGAATAGGTTATAAACGATTTTTATCTTTTATTGTGTATGCTCCGAAGAATCTTGTTAATACTAAAGAGTAGTTCAAGAGGGGAGCGTTAAAATGGAAAATAAAAGATCAAGATCAAAAGCAAAATGGCTGCTAGGAATCATCGGCGCACTAATTTTAATCGGTGGGGGACTTCGTT
Source organism: Desulfosporosinus sp. HMP52 (assembly GCF_000765145.1). Lineage (GTDB taxonomy): Bacteria > Bacillota > Desulfitobacteriia > Desulfitobacteriales > Desulfitobacteriaceae > Desulfosporosinus. The sequence goes on from NZ_JMGA01000018.1 coordinate 229,148, forward strand.
TGTGGGTATTTCAACCATATTTAATTCCGTCTCCTTCCATGGAACCGGGTATGGCTCCGGGGGATCATATCCTAGTGAATCGTTTGTCATATCGTTTTTGGGCACCAACTCGTGGAGATGTTGTTGTCTTTGCTTTTCCTAAGGATATAAAGAGAACCTTTGTCAAAAGGGTTATTGCTGCAGAAGGGGAAACGGTAGAACTGCGAGATAATAAAGTTTTTGTAAATGGGGAAGATATTCCTGAGCCATATGTTAAGCCAGGGGATTATCCACCCTATGGCCCAGAGGTTGTGCCAGAGGGTAAAGTGTTTGTCTTGGGAGATAATCGTCGGGAGAGTGAAGATTCAAGGGAATGGGGCCTCCTTCCAAAAGAATATCTTTTAGGCAAGGCCTGGCTAGTATACTATCCATTAAATCGTTTTAGATTTATATCTAAAGCGATTTGAATTAAATAGACAATAAAGTTTTAGAGGAATGAAGAGGATTTAAATGAGTATTCAATGGTTTCCAGGACATATGGCTAAAACGAGACGGCTTTTGACAGAACAGCTAAAGTGGGTGGATGTTGTTTTAGAACTAGCCGACGCTCGAATACCGGTAAGTAGTCGTAACCCGATGCTGCATAAATTGCTTGGTAGTAAGGCAAGGCTTTTGCTATTAAATAAAGCTGATTTAGCAGATCCTAATTGGACATCGAAATGGGTTAAGTACTTAAAAGAATCAGGCCCAGTTTATGCAGTGAGTGCAACCTCAGGGGTTGGTATCAAACAGATTGTACCGGAATTGGAACGGATGGTTCTTGCTAAGCAGGCAAGACAAGCTGAAAAGGGTATTCGTCAACAGATGATACGAGTAATGATTGTCGGTATTCCTAATATCGGAAAGTCATCTTTAATTAATCAACTGACGGGTGGAGGTCAAGCAAAAGTAGGTAATAAACCCGGTGTTACAAGAGGAAACCAATGGGTAAGGATTCACGAACGAGTAGAGTTGTTAGACACACCGGGAATGCTATGGCCAAAATTTGACGATCTGGAGGTGGGCCGCAAACTGGCCGCCCTTGGAGCAATAAAAGATGATGTGTTTGATATTGAGGAATTATCAAGTTGGGTTCTTGAGTGGTTTAATCAATATTCCCCTGATTCATTAGCCCGGTACAAAATCTCAGAACCGGAGGTTACCTTAGAAAGTATAGGACGTAAACGCGGATGCTTGATCCATGGTGGGCGTGTCGACACTCTTAAGGCTGCTCAAATATTTTTAAGAGATCTGCGCATGGGACAACTGGGATCAATAACCATGGATCATCTGAATTAGTACTATTGCAAAATATTCAGATTATTATGTGTATATTGAAGACTGATACCTAAATAAAGGGAAATGTCTCTGCATGTCGAACTGAATTTTTAGGGAGAGAAGAGGAGAAAAGTGTGGAACCGTTATCCCAAATGAGTATTCGGGAAGTTCAAGAAGCACTCTATAAGGATCCTTCCCCTCGTATGATATGTGCTTGTAAGAACGACCCGCGTCAAGGGGTTCAAAAGCTTGCTGAAAAACTACTTAAGTTCCAGCAAGTTCAAGAACAAGAACAAGCTCGTATCCAGCAATTACTCGTTGAAGAGAAAAAACTATGGAAGCAGGGTTATTTGTTGTTAGCAGGTGTGGATGAGGCTGGCCGTGGGCCCCTCGCCGGTCCGGTTGTTGCCGGAGCTTGTATACTTCCGGCAAAGTTTGAACTACCCGGACTGAATGACTCCAAAATGCTAACGGAAAGTAAACGTGAAAAGCTCTTTATTCAAATTCAAAAACAGGCGATTGATTATGCTGTCGGAAGCGCTGAACCAGCTGAGATTGACGCTTTAAACATATTACAGGCAACAAAATTAGCGATGAAACGCGCCATCGAAGGTTTAACAATTCGCCCTCATCATTTACTAATAGATGCATTGAACCTTACAGACGTGCAAATTCCCCAGCTTCCGCTCATAGGTGGAGACCGCATAAGTGCTTCAATTGCCGCGGCTTCAATCTTAGCGAAAGTGACGCGTGATCGGTTAATGGTTCAACTCCATTCTCTCTATCCAGAATACTCTTTTTCAAAAAACAAAGGATATGGCACCAGCGACCACATGCAGGTTCTAAAGCGCTTGGGGCCCTGTCCGCTTCACCGCAAAAGCTTTGCTCCGGTGAAGCAGGAAACTTCTATTAGCTAAGAAAAGAAAGTTAGGAAAGTTAAGAAAAGAAACTAAAAAAAGGGAAAAGAAAGTAAAGAAACAAAAGAAATTAAAGAAATTAATGAAAGAAAAGAAAATACTGTTAAATTGACCTAATTCCATGGTTGTGGCACAATATTCTTAGCTAATAGAAGCATGCAATCGGAAATTTTTATGAAGGGAGGGAAGTAAATGCCTGATAATAACTTCGCTGGGGTAGGTGTGTTTCTAGTAGGTGCGATTGCAGTTTCGATAATTATGATGATTATGCCGAAACTGTTGGCACCTAATAAACCACATAAAGAAAAGTTAACGACTTACGAATGTGGTAACGAAACCATCGGAAAAACGTGGCTCGGGTTTAAGAGCAATTATTTTATGTACGCCTTAGTTTTTGCAGCTTTTAGTGTAGAAACGATTTTCTTATATCCTTGGGCCTTAACATTCCAAAAACTGGGGACATTTGCCTTTGTAGAAATGTTCATCTTTATTGTTATCCTCTTAGTTGGTTTCTGGTATGCATGGAAGGAAGGTGCTCTAGAGTGGATGTAGTCTCTGAGAAACGTCTTCGTGAAGAAGAAACATTAATGGAAAAAAATGTATTAGTTACAACTATTGACAAGGCCTTGAACTGGGCAAGAGGCCATTCCTTCTGGCCGGTTACTTTGGGCTTGGCTTGCTGTGCTATTGAAATGATGGCAACTGGTGGACCTCGGTATGACATTTCACGCTTTGGCTATGAGGTTTTCCGTGCTTCACCACGTCAAGCGGATCTCATGATTGTAGCGGGAACCTGTACCCGAAAGATGGCTCCACTATTAAGACGAATCTATGATCAAATGCCTGAGCCAAAATGGGTCATTGCGATGGGAAGCTGTGCAAATGCAGGGGGACCTTTTGTAGATTCCTACTCTATGTTGGCAGGTGTTGATAAGTTTTTACCGGTAGATGTTTACATTCCCGGGTGCCCTCCGAGGCCGGAATCCTTAATTTATGGGCTTTTGCAACTGCAGTATAAAGTTTCAAATCCCGCTAAGGTGAGGTTAATGAGACATGGAAAATAAAAAATTAAGCCGATATGTAGACGAACTTGCCGCTCGGGTTAATGGTGTGGTCGAAGAAAGTCTTGGGGTACTTGTGTTAAAAGTTCAAGCGCCCTATATCATTGAAGTATTAAGGGGGGCTAAAGAATTCCCCTTTGTTCCATGTGATTTTCTGCACGACTTATGTGGAGTTGACTGTGGCGATCATTTCGAGGTTGTCTATCAGCTGTCTAGTCTTCATGGGCCACAGCTTTTACGCGTAAAGGCGATAGTGGATCGTGAAAATCCGGTGATTGATTCTGCAACTCCGGTTTGGGGGGGGGCCAATTATCTGGAACGAGAAGCTTATGACATGTTTGGCATAAAGTTCAAAGGTCATCCCAATTTGAAACGAATTTATATGTGGGATGATTTCGAAGGATATCCACTGCGTAAAGACTACGTGACTGAACCAATTGAGGTTCGAAATATAGTGCGTACACGAATAGAAGGGGAATAGGGGGTAAGGTCATGTCTATTGATAAAACACAAGAACTTGTATTAAACATGGGCCCCCAGCACCCGAGTATGCACGGTTTGTTCCGCATGGTGGTCCATTTAGAAGGAGAAACCGTAACTCATATTGATCCTAAACTCGGGTATTTGCATCGGGGAATGGAGAAACTAGCTGAAAGTCGTACCTACTCTCAGTTTATTCCATATACGGATCGCTTGGATTACTTGGCCTCTCCACATAATAACTGGGCTTACGTACAAGCTGTTGAAAAGCTCATGGGGGTTGAAATTCCGGAACGAGCGGAATACCTGCGAATTATCTTTGGTGAACTTGCCCGAATTGCCAGCCATCAAGTATGTATTGCGAGTACGGCACTTGATATGGCGGGCTGGTCGGCTTGGTCTTATGCTTTCCGTGATCGTGAACGAATTTGCGATATGTACGAAATGACTGCCGGAAGTCGCTTAACCGTCAATATTATGCGAATTGGAGGAATGAGTGCAGAGCCGCCGGAAGAATTTTGGCCTGCTTTACAATCCTTCCTAGATGACACCCCAGAAATGCTGGAAGAATACTATGGCATCTTTTTCGGGAATGAAATTGCCATGGGGCGCTTAAAGAATGTTGGTATCCTGACCAAGGAAATGGCTGAAAACCTTTCAATTACCGGTCCGGTATTACGAGCCTCGGGTGTTGATTTTGATGTGCGAAAAGCAGAACCTTACAGTATCTATGATCGGTTTGACTTTAAGGTTCCGGTTCGGACAGGGTGCGATAGTTATGATCGTACCATAATTCGGATGGATGAGATAGTGGAAAGTATAAAAATTATTAAGCAAGCAGTGCGTGATATCCCAGGCGGTCCAATCATGGCCAAGGTTCCTAAGGTTATCAAACCTCCTGTTGGGGAAGTATATCATCGTGTAGAAAACCCTAAAGGGGAACTAGGATTCTATATCGTCAGTGATGGAACGACCAAACCTTCACGACTTCGTATCAGACCCGCTACATTCATTAACTTACAGATGCTTCCGATAGTAGCTAAAGGATGGAAAATTCAAGATGTTGTCGCTATTTTTGCCACCCTGGATGCTGTATTGGGTGAAGTTGATAAGTAGTAAATTGCGATGAGGGGAGAATAAGATGGAGACTCTAAAATACCTGATGGAGACTCTAAATAATCTGTTTTTGATTATTGCGGAGTTCATCCGTGGTCTTTTTGCGGATCCCCACTCAGTTTGGGCTAATTTAACCATGAATGTCATTAATTTTATCATTGTGGTTATTATTGTTGTCTTAGCTGCTTTAATTTTGATCTTACTTGAACGTAAAGTAGCAGGCTGGACTTCACAAAGGCCAGGGCCCAATCGTCTCGGTCCGCGGGGATGGTTTCAGACTATAGCTGATGCATTAAAACTCATGGGTAAAGAAGATGTTACCCCGGCTGGTGCGGATAAGTTTATCTTTAAGATTGCACCGATGATTATCTTCTGCCTCCCGATGATGACCTTGGCAGTTATACCTTATGGAAGAGGAATGGCGCCAATCGATATTGACTTAGGAATTTTCTATTTTGTAGCGATCTCCTCCATTTCGACCCTATGTTTCTTAATGGCTGGTTGGGGTTCCAACAACAAATACTCCTTATTAGGGGGTATGAGGGCAGTAGCTCAAATGATCAGTTATGAGATCCCTTTACTTTTCTCTTTACTTGGGGTCGTTATGATCACTCAGTCCTTTAATTTAGGGGTTATCGTAGAAGCACAGGGTACGATTCCTTTTATTGTCCTTCAACCTATAGCCTTTGTTATTTTTATGATAGCTGGCTTGGCGGAGCTCAATAGAGCACCCTTTGACCTGGTAGAAGCGGATCAGGAGGTAGTTGCCGGTCCGTTTACAGAGTACACCGGACTCCGTTGGGGATTATTCTTTCTCGGTGAATACGGAAACATGACAGCCATGTCAGCACTTGCTGCGACAGTCTTTTTAGGCGGATGGCAAGGTCCCGGTTTCTTGCCTGGTTATGTTTGGTTCTTTATGAAAGTTGGAGTTATGATTTTCATCATGATGTGGGTTCGCTGGACCTTCCCAAGAATTCGTATTGACCATCTGATGCATTTAGCTTGGAAGGTTTTGTTACCGCTTTCAATAGTAAACATTTTGTTAACGGGTCTGGGGATTTACATCTATCGATTCGTGATGGGAGGGTGACACAGTGTTTGGTAAAGGTTTACTACAAGGTTTAGGCATCACCTTCAAACGCATGGTCGGTCCGAATATCACTGAGTTCTACCCGGAGGAAAAGCCTAATCTTCCGATTCGGGTGCGTAGTTCCATGGGGCTTGAAAAGGATAAGTGCATTTCCTGCAATATGTGCGCTATGGCTTGCCCTAACTCAGTTATCAAATTGACCAGCGAGAAGAATGAAGCTAATAAAAAAGTTCTTAAGACCTATCATATGGACGTAGGTCGTTGCCTGTTCTGTGGTATGTGTGCCGAAGTTTGTCCGACTAAGGCTTTAAAAGTGACTCAAGAATTTGAAAACGCAATATATGAGCCGGAAGACATGCAATGGGATATGATTAAGCGTGCCGAGCGAAAAGGAAAGGTGGAGTGAGCATGGGCACTATCGTTTTCTTTATCTTTGCAATCCTATCGATTGCAGCGGCTTGGATGGTTGTCACCTCCAAAAACATTGTGCACAGCGCGCTTTATCTAGCTCTATCTTTTTCCGGAGTGGCTGTGCTTTATATCTTGATGAATGCAGATTTCCTGGCAGCTGTTCAGTTGTTGATCTACACAGCAGCAGTATCGCTTATGGTCATCTTCGCAGTGATGTTGACCTTGCGTGGAGATATTTGTGAGAGCAATACTGAAAACAAGAGTTGGTTTGCAGGAGCGTTGGTTTCTGGCTTGCTCTTTGTTGTCATTGGGTTAGTAGTTTTTACGAATGCGGATTGGAGAGTTTTGGCTGCACCCTGGACTAGCGGCGGATCAGCTGAGGACTTTTCACTCCTCTTGCTCACTCGGTATATGATTCCTTTTGAAGCAGCAGCCGTACTGCTTACAGTAGCTTTAGTGGGTGCTGTGATCTTGGCGAAGGGAGTGAACGAGAGCAAATGATAGGAAATTTTAGTGTTGGGCTTTCGACCTACCTCTTGGTTGGGGCTATGCTCTTTTGTATCGGACTGTACGGAGTATTTGCCAAGAGAAATATTATTGCTGTTCTCATGTCCATTGAGCTGATGCTAAATGCCGTTAATATCAATTTTATTGCCTTCAATCGATTTATTTGGAACGAAAAGATTGGTGTTAACTATTTGCTGACAGGACACGTAGCGGCACTTTTTGTAATTGTCGTTGCAGCTGCTGAAGTTGCCGTAGGATTGGCATTGATTATTACTATTTATCGCAATCGGCAATCGACTGACGTAGACGATTTAAACTGGTTGAAGTGGTAAGAGAGACTATGGAGAAGGTAGGTGTTCAAGGAAATGCATGATCTCTTTCAGTGGGCGTGGTTAATTCCTTTTTTGCCCTTCTTGTCGTTCCTAATCATCGCCTTTGTCACGAAACGATCCAAAAGACTATCTTCCACAATATCTATTCTCGCTATTCTCTCCTCATTGAGCCTGGCCGTTGCTATTGGGCTAGGTGTGATTCAGTCGGGTGAGAAAATTGTGGAACATCCTGCGATCGTAAATGTGAATTGGCTAAATATTGTGGGTTTACAGATCGATTTTGGAACTATCGTCGATCCTCTAAGCGCCATGATGTTGTTTGTTGTAACCTTGGTAGCATCTATGGTTCAGATCTATTCACTAGGGTATATGCATGGAGATGAAGGCTTTTCACGTTACTATGCATACCAATCCTTGTTTGCATCCTCTATGCTGGGAATGGTGCTGGCCACCAATCTCTTGCAGCTCTTTATTTTCTGGGAACTGGTGGGACTCTGTTCCTACTTGCTGATAGGTTTTTGGTTCTTTAAAGTTTCTGCACGGGAAGCCGCAAAAAAGGCCTTCATAACAACCCGGGTTGGAGATTTTGGTTTGCTTTTAGGGATGCTTTTCCTCTATGTAAAATTTGGCACCCTTGATTTTGTTGCACTTTCGGCAGCGATGAACACAAATATCCAAGATGTTGCAGTCATTGGAACTGCCGGGTATGTAACTGTCATGGCTTTTCTCGTCTTTATGGGTCCCGTTGGGAAGTCCGGACAATTTCCCCTTCATGTTTGGCTTCCTGATGCCATGGAAGGCCCGACACCGGTAAGTGCTTTGATTCATGCTGCAACCATGGTTGTTGCAGGTGTCTATTTAGTAGCGCGAATGTTTTTCCTCTTTGATCATGCTGACCCTATGGCCTTGCAGTTTATAGCAGGCTTGGGAGCTTTCACGGCAATTTTTGCCGCATCAATTGCAATTGCTCAAGATGATATTAAACGTATTTTGGCCTATTCAACCTTAAGTCAACTTGGCTATATGATGTTTGCCTTGGGAGTCGGTTCGCTGACAGCATCTATGTTTCACCTGATGACCCATGCCTTCTTCAAGGCTTTAATGTTCTTAGGTGCCGGTTCCGTTATTTACGCTATGCACCATAAACAGGATATTTGGGAAATGGGCGGACTTTGGAAAAAGATGCCTATCACCGGAACGACCTTTTTCATAGGTGTTTTAGCTATTTCCGGAGTCCCACCTTTTGCAGGATTCTGGTCCAAGGATGAGATTTTAGCTCATGCCCTGCATAATGGTCATCCGATTATCTATGGAGTAGGTCTGTTCACTGCTTTTTTAACCGCATTTTATATGAGCAGATTGTTCTTTGTGGTGTTTATGGGGCCGGAGAAGAAGGAAAACCATCCTCACGAATCACCTTGGAGTATGACAATTCCTTTGATGATTCTAGCTTTCTTCAGTGTTTTCGGTGGATTTGTGGCTTTACCGGAGCATAACTTTGCTTTCTTTATTCACTATGGAACATTCCATCATGAACCGATTGCTTGGGGCTTAGCTGGAATTTCTGTTGTTGCTGGACTTCTAGGTATTGGTTTGGCCTATGCAACCTATATTAAAAAAGCCATTTCGGCTGAGAAGGTGGCTGCTCAATACTCTGGAATCTATAAGCTGCTCAAAAACAAATATTATGTCGATGAGTTATATCTTTGGTTGATTCATCACATCATGGATGGTCTGGCTAAGATCTTGTACTGGTTTGATATCTATATCGTTGATGGAGTTGTCAATGGACTAGCTCTAATTACTCGCGGAAGTGGCAGAGTCCTTCGTCGAACAAATACAGGACAACTACAAACCTACGCTATGGTGTTCTTCTTTGCAGTAGTGATCATATTCATGGTCTTCGCCTTTGGGGAAGGTCAACTGTCGGCGCTTAACCCCTTAGCGACGCTAGGAGGTGTGAAATAATGACTGCTCTACCAACAGTGAGTTCAATGTCAATGCTTCTGCCCTTCACTCTGCTAGCACCATTAGCTGCAATGCTGTTGATTGTTTTCCTGCCTAAGGAAGAAACAAAAACAATCAAAATTGTAGCGGCCATGGGAATGTTAGTATCTTTAGTGCTCTCTCTTTACGCCTTCTTAAACTATCAATGGGAGCCGGGTGGAATGCAGTACACTCTAACCATTCCCTGGATTCCGGATCTGGGTGTGAACTTGGCCTTAGGGGTTGACGGTTTAAGCTTGCCTATGCTTCTTTTAACCAACCTCATTGGTTTCGCTTCCATCTACGCTTCTTGGAATATCGATAAGCGTGTTAAAGAATTTTTCGTACTGTTGCTCATTCTTATTGCCGGAGTAATGGGAACTTTCATTGCCCGCGACCTGTTTATCTTCTTCCTTTTCTATGAAATTGTGGTTATTCCAATTTATATCATGGTTATCATTTGGGGAAGTACGAAGCGGGTTACTAAGGAATACGCCGCCATGAAGTTAACCATTTACTTGTTAATTGGATCTGCCTTCCTGCTTGTGGGAATGGTTGCTCTTTACTTGGCAGCTGGGGCTAACGGTAATCCCACCTTTATGTTTGATCAACTGTCAGCTAGGCAAGATCTCTACAGTCCGGCCTTTCAAAAGGTTGCCTTTGCTTTAATGATTGTTGGTTTTGGATCACTAATCTCCATGTTTCCTTTCCACTCCTGGTCACCTGACGGTTATGCCGGAGCACCTACTGCTGTTAGTATGATTCACGCAGGGGTTCTGAAGAAAATCGGAGGCTATGGTTTAATCCGTTTAGGGATTTATGTCCTTCCTGTCGGAGCAAGCTTTTGGGCGCCTTATATTGCAACCTTAGCGGTAATCAGCGTGCTGTATGCGGCCTTCATCGCTTTAGCCCAAAAAGATCTCAAGTATGTTGTCGGATATTCATCCGTGAGTCATATGGGATATGTTATCATCGCTGTTGCAGCCTTGAACCCCACAGCAGCTACAGGAGCAGTGGGCATGATGTTTGCCCATGGTGTTATGGCAGCGCTGTTCTTTTCCATGATAGGGTTTATTTACGAGAAGACCCATACTCGTAATATTGCCGATCTGGGTGGACTGGCTCATCAGATGCCACGCTTAGCAATTGGGTTCATGATTGCCGGTATGGCCTCCCTGGGATTACCGGGAACTGTAAATTTCATCACAGAGTTTACAATCTTCATGGGAGTTATTAACGTTCTACCCGTACACGCAATCCTGGGTATTGCCGGGATTATCTTCACCGCCGTATACATCTTACGGACGATTGCTAACGTACTCTTTGGGCCGCGCCGTGCGGAATGGGATCATTTAACAGACATTCGAGGCCCAGAACTAGTACCACTAGTGATATTCGGGTTCGTGATCTTCTTTGCAGGAATATTCCCGAATGTTCTGTTGGGTATGATCGATAGCGGAGTTACCTCTTCAGGCCTTGCCAAGGTACTTGAGACGGTGAGTCAGGCGAAGATTGGAGGGTTGTTCTAATGTTCAATATTACTACAGTGCTTACGCCTGAAATTGCGCTGGCCGTGCTATCCTTGAGTTTGTTGGCCATTGGACTGCTGATTCCTGCCGGTGCCCGTAAAGGCATGATGCCTCTCACTGTTTTCTCCTTAATGGGGGTACTTGGCTATACCCTGTATGACTTCTTCTATGGACCGGAAGCAGCTTTCTTAGGCGGGCTTTATATGCACGATCAGTTCGCGGTCTACTTCAAAATCCTGTTCTTAGCTGCGGCACTGCTTGTGGTACTCTCTTCAGGGGGGTATGTGCAGAAATTGCCCAAACATCGGGGAGAGTTCTATTCCTTGCTTTTAATGGCGACTTTAGGCATGATGCTTATGGCCGGAGCAGGCGAACTGATCACCATGTATGTAGGTTTAGAGCTAATGACGATTTCCTTTTACATCCTTGTAGCTTATTTGGCAGAGGATGCACGCTCCTCTGAAGCTGGTGTCAAGTACCTCATTCTCGGTGCCACTTCATCAGCTATACTGCTTTACGGAATCAGTCTCATATACGGCTTAACGGGATCCACAGAACTGTTGGAGATTGCCAGTAAACTTAGTGGAAACCTAACCCCTGCTTCCCTCTTGGCTACGGTTTTCATATTGGCAGGTTTGGGCTTCAAGATCTCTCTTGTACCTTTCCACCTGTGGTCACCGGATATTTATGAAGGTGCCCCGACACCGGTTACAGCTTTCTTGGCTATAGCTTCAAAAGCAGCGGCCTTCGCAGTCCTGATTCGTGTCTACCTATTAACGATGAACAGTCAAACTTTTTCGGCCACAGGACAAACACTCTTATTCGTTCTGGCCGCGATTACAATGATTGTTGGTAACTTAATTGCGATTCCTCAAACCAACATTAAACGCTTATTAGCCTTTTCCAGTATCGCTCAGGCTGGTTATCTAATGGTTGGTATTATTGCCGGGGGAATCTCAGGAATCAAAGGGGTTATCTTCTATGCCATGATTTATGTCTTCGCTAATATGGGGGCCTTTGCGGTAGCAACTCTTGTGGCAGAGAAACAAGGCAGCAGTGAGATCAAGGATTTGGCTGGTTTCTGGCATCGTTCTCCCTTGGCAACCGTTGTCATGACAGCCTCCTTGCTATCTTTAGCGGGAATTCCACCTCTTGCCGGCTTCGTAGGGAAATTCTACCTCTTCTCAGCTGCCATGGACCAAGGAAATGTAGCCATTGCTTATATCGGCTTCGTTATGAGCATGATCTCTGTGTACTATTATCTCTCGGTTGTCAAAGTTATGTTCCTTGCTGAAGGGGACGGCCTGCCAGAGGTTCCAGTGCATGGAGCGATGAAGTTTACGATGGTCTTCACTATGCTGATAACAATTGCCATCGGTCTTTACCCAACTCCTCTTGCTAAGATGGCAATTGCTGCAGCCCAAAGCCTATTTTAATTTAAAAAGTTTATTATAATCATTAAAGAGATTCTCAGTTTTTACTGAGAATCTCTTTTGCAAGGGGTTAAGTTTTATACGTTACAGCTAACTTGACGGCTTTTAGGGGAATATCAAATGTGCCAATTAGTAAAATGACCTATCTGATATTTTCAAGAGAAGCTAACAAGTGCTGGATCTAATGTGCGACAGGCGTTGGGAAAGGAGTTTTTCCTGGTGGAGAGTAAACAATCTCTAGGGAAATCCGGCGAAGAGTTTGCATCTCGTTTCGTAACCGAATCTGGCTTAAGAATAATTGCCCGAAATTATCGATGTCCAAAAGGGGAAATGGATATAATTGCCCGTGATGGAGAAGTACTAGTATTTATAGAAGTTCGAACCCGCCGGTCGTCGTTTCGAGGATGGGGTGAAGAGAGTATTACTCCGAGAAAAGTTCAGCGCATACAGACTGTAGCATCTTATTATCTGCTTCAGCAAGGCTACCCCAACTGGCCATCTATAAGATTCGACGTAATTGCTATTCGATGGATTGGAGACATGCCAGAGATTAATTGGATTAAATCGATATAATACATAGTTTTATCACACAAAATTCACGGATACATGTTAAACTTGAGTTAAGTAGGATATTAAACTACAATCGGTCAACCAAAGGGGAGTAGCAAATTGGATCCGATTTTAATCGTAGATGATGAAGAAAAAATCAGAAGCTTAGTTAGACTATATCTTGAGCGCGAAGGTTTTGTTGTTGACGAGGCGGAGGACGGCCGGATTGCACTGGAAAAATTTCGGGCAGGTAATTATTCACTTTTGATCGTAGACCTTATGATGCCTGATATAGACGGATGGCGTGTTTGTCGTGAGGTTCGAGAAAGCTCTGGACTTCCTATTATTATGCTGACAGCAAGGGGAGAAGAATTTGACAGAGTTCTTGGTCTTGAACTTGGGGCGGATGATTATCTTGTCAAGCCATTTAGCACTAAGGAATTAGTGGCCAGAGTCAAAGCTCTCTTACGACGATCTAGAGGACAACTCCAGCCTGTGTCTTCGGAGATAACGGCAGGTTTACTTTGCATCGATAAGGAGAGGCATCGTGTATGCATTGGTGAGGAGGTTGTTAATTTGACCCCCTTAGAATTTGACTTGCTATATTTCTTGGCCAAGAACAGAGGACGGGTTTTCTCACGGGAGCAGCTTATGGAGACAGTCTGGGGATATGATTTTTATGGGGATGCCCGAACTGTTGATACACATGTCAAAAAACTTAGAGAGAAACTTAACCATCCAAGTGTTAAAGGGATGATAGTTACTGTATGGGGTGTGGGATATAAATTTGATCCTGATCAGGTTCACTAAATGATGATTATGAGAAGGCATCATTCATGGTCGATTTCTATAAAACTATGGTTTGCTATGACGCTATTAATTTTAGCTGTCTTAGGTGGATTAGGGTTTACCCTCACTTGGTTATTTGGAGATTTTTATCTTCAGCAGAAGTTAAATTCCCTGCGCTCGGAAGCTGTAGAAATATCAGCACAGCTGGCTTCCGTCCCAAACTGGAGCGGCCGGCTTAATTTGTTAGAATCTCTTAAGCTTACATCGGGAACTCAATTGGTTCTCCTTGACCCTCAAGGGAATATTATCGTATTGGCAGGATCAATATCCCAGAAAGGTTCCCAGAACACAATAGAATGGTACCCTAAGAGTCTATTGGGAGGATCTCTAAACGGCTTGTCTAGGGATTTGCGCCCATCTGATTTTTTTACCGAGAACTACCTAGATCAGGTGCTGTCAGGTCAAACAATCTCGATCAAAGCCTTGCCTATTAATGGTGGTGCCCAGGCTATGTTGCTGGCTGCCACCCCTGTAGGACTAAACCCCGTTAAAGGAGTCGTGCTCTTAGGGAGCTCTCCAATCCCCATTCAAGAGAGCATTGCAACTTTTAGACGCTTAATTCTCTATGCATCTTTAATAGCGGTTTTCCTGGCTACGGTGGTTAGTTTGATTTTTGCTCAGCATGTTACGCGTCCCCTCGGTTTAATGCAGCGAGGAGCGTCAAGAATGGCCAAAGGAGATTTCTTGCCTATTCAAGGTGTGACGAGTAAAGATGAAATCGGGGAGTTAGCAGAGGCCTTGAATTGGATGGGAGAGAGCCTGAAAAATCATATGGCTTGGCTTTCTCAAGAGAAGAACTTACTTCAGGGAATCGTGGAAAGTATCAGTGATGCTGTCGTAATGTTGAGTATAGACGGCTCAATACTATATGCGAATGATTCTGCTAAGGCTTTATGGCAAGAAAATGAGATAGTAGTTCAGGAACGAAAAACTCAGATTGTAACCATTCTTCAAGCTATGGCAGTACGTGAGAATCAAGCTGAAAATTTCGAAGTAGTTACAATAGGAATTCAAGTGCTACAGATTGTTATGGCGCCGATGTCCGAAAATGAAGGAATTCGGGGGCATGTAGCAGTGCTTAGAGATGTTACAGCTTCTCTAAGGGCAGAAAAAAACCGGCGCGAATTTTTAGCTAGTGTGACACATGAACTAAGGACACCGCTGCATTTAATTCAAGGTTATTTGGAAGCGATCCAAGACGAGGTGATACCAAAAGATCAAAGTGAAGAATATATTGACCTCGTTCTTGAAGAAGCTAAACGATTGGCTCGTTTAGTCCAGGAGTTACAAGAAATTAACTGGCTCGAACGGGGACAGGTTATGCAGCCGACGGCCATAAACATGGAGAACTTTATGTTAGAATTGGATCATCGTTTTCAAGGCAGAGCACAAGAATTGGGTGTCAAACTAGAGGTTTCCAAAGGATTTGGAGAACTGTATGCAGATCAGGATCGTCTCTTACAAGTTTTTATTAATCTTTTAGATAATGCTTTGAGTCATACCCCCAGCGGAAAAACGGTTAGAGTTTTTATGTTGGAAGAGCAAAATGAAATGCGTATGGTAGTCCAAGATGAAGGAGAAGGAATTCCCAAAGAAGCTTTGCCCTACATTTTCGATCGTTTCTTTAGAGTCAATAAAGCTAGGACTCGAAAGGACGGAGGTATGGGGTTAGGTCTGGCTATCGTTCGTCAAATCGTAGAAGCTCATGGAGGCAACGTCCGAGTGGAAAGTGACATGGGAAGAGGGACTGCCTTTTGGATTTCTCTTCCCCGGTTATGATTGAATAAGAATTTGTCCTAGGGGTTGCCATCTAAAGGCAATTAAGCATGTCCCAGAATCGTCACGTCAACGTTTACGATTCTGGGACATGCTGTGAATGAGGTTTTGTTTTTGCCTTCAAATTAGGGTCTATCATTGTACAACAATATTATTCACATACACTAAGGCTGTCTCATAATGAATGTCTGAGGACTCTCATTATGAGACAGCCTTTTTCTAGATAGTATTTGGAATTATATTGCTATAAAGTTATTAATTGTTACTATATATTGAATAGGGAAGGAAAAAACAGAATAATCACGAACTTCTTTATACAAGGAGGAGATCCGTATGTTTGCTGCGGTTTATGGGATGACAGTCCTTGGTTTACAAGCTCATTTGATACGTGTTGAAGTTGACGTAGCGAATGGTCTTCCATGTTTTGACATTGTTGGCTTGCCAAATACAGCTGTTAGAGAGGCTAGAGATCGAGTTCGGTCTGCAATCCGTAACTCAGGCTATCAATTTCCATTTCAGCGGGTAACCGTCAATTTGGCTCCTGCCGATTTACGAAAAGAAGGCGCAGGACTTGATCTCCCGATTGCGATTGGAATTCTAGCTGCAACCCAACAGTGCTTATGTCCTTCAGTAAATCATTATGTTTTTTCCGGTGAATTATCCTTAGAAGGAACTCTCCGTCCTGTACCCGGTGTTTTGACTATGGCCATTACTTTAAATCAAGAGTATTCCCACTTAGACTCTGATGAGGAGAGGAATTCAGAAGGGTTAGCTCTAATAATTCCCCCCGATAATTTAGCTGAAGCACGCTTAGTAAGTGCTGTCGAAACACATTGCTCTTCCACACTGTTGAATATAGTTATGGCGCTTGAAAACAAGATCAACTTTGAGGATGAACCAGTTGGTCATGGTCATCTGAATCAAACTGAAGAAAATACCACCAAACAAATAGACTGGTCTGATATTCATGGACAACAACATGTTAAACGTGCCTTGGAGATAGCTGCGGCGGGTGGTCATAATACAATTCTCATTGGACCACCGGGATCAGGCAAGACTTTACTGGCAAAAGCTTACTCAGGGATACTTCCCCAGTTAAATGAGCAAGAGAGTATTGAGGTTACACAGCTTTATAGTGTTTGTGGGTTGTTAAATACTAATGGTTCTCTAGTGCGAAAACGACCATTTAGGAATCCTCATCATACAGTTACTAAAGCTGGTATGATTGGAGGAGGACGTAAGTTACGCCCGGGTGAGCTTAGCTTGGCAAATCATGGTGTATTGTTTTTAGATGAACTGCCGGAGTTCTCACGTGAAGTTTTAGAGTGCCTCCGGCAACCTCTAGAGGATCGGGAATTAACGATTACTCGGCAATCAGGAAGTATTACTTATCCAGCTCATGTAAGTGTTATAGCCAGCATGAATCCCTGTCCGTGTGGTTATTATGGCGATCAGGGGAAAGTCTGCCAGTGTACGCCTTTTCAAATACAAAACTATAGAGGTAGAATTTCAGGACCGCTTTTAGATCGATTTGACATACATATCGAAGTTCCCAGACTTAGTTTTTCGGAGTTGAGAACTAGCAATAACCAAGTATCTTCTCAAGTGATCAGGGAGCGAGTAATGGCAGCCCGCCAGCTTCAATGGAGTCGCCTGGGATCTACAAAAACCAATGCAGAAATGACTGCCAAAGAGTCTAAAGATCATACTCAACTAACTTCCATTGGTGAGTCACTTTTGCAGAGGATTTTTGATGCTCAATATCTTAGTGGTCGTGCACATGACCGGATTTTAAAAGTTGCACGTACGATTGCTGACCTGGATGGCAAGAGAGAGATTCTTCCAGAGCATTTAGCTGAGTCAATACAGTTGCGTTCATTGGATAAACGAATGTAATAGTCATTAGAAATTGGTACGGGATCAATTGGTTAAAAAACCAAAGAGGACGTTGTGTGAGTTTTTTCGCGCGTCCTCTTTATGTTCGTGTAAGTAACAATCGTCTGTCACTTTCATTTACAGTATTAGTGGATAATTGTCGAACTTTTAAAGTATGTAACGAATTATTGTAGAAATATGTTGTCTAAAATAAGAGGAAAAAAGATAGATTTGTGGAACTATTTAAATAATAAGATTACAAAATGAAAGTCTTTATTAGAAAGTATAATTTTCAAGAAAATGGTTAAGTTTAATGATTTCTGAGAGGAATGACCCAAGATCCGGAGCCCGGGGGGGCGATTTGTCAGAGGCTATTGACAACTTTATTTGCAAGGTTGGTGAAATATGAAAAGCATGGAATACAAATTCACAGACTTTTTCGATCTATCTGAAATCCAGAAGCTGCAGGATCTTTTTTCGGATGCGATGGGTGTAGCTTCACTCATAACGGAACCTGATGGAACCCCCATTACCGAACCCAGTGGCTTTTGTGGTTTATGTAACGAAATAAGAAAGACTGAAATAGGTCTTAGAAATTGCCTTATCTCGGATTCGATCATTGGAAGTCCTAATGAGGAAGGGCCGAATATCAAGCGATGTTTAAGTGGAGGACTGCTTGATGGAGGAGCAAGTATCATTGTTGGTGGTAAACACATTGCTAACTGGTTAATCGGTCAAATCGTTGATGACGAATGTGATATAAACCTAAATAATTATGCGGATTTGATAGGAATTAAGCGGAATATTTATGCAAAAGAATTAGGGCAAGTAAAGCGTATGAGCAAATCCCAGTTTGTAATTATTTGTATCTAAATGCTCAAATGCTTTCTAAATATGCTCTCAAAGGAGTTTCCTTAGAGCATGAAATAGCCAGTAAAATTAATACGGAATTGGAAATTAAAGAGTTAAATAAGGAACTAGAACTAAAAGTAAAAAGAAGAACTACACGACTCGAAGAGCTTAATATAGAGTTGCAAGACAGCAATGCTATGCTAGAAGAAACAAATGCTGTATTGGAAGAAACAAATGCCGAACTTGAAGAGATTAATGCAATGCTTGAAGAAGAAATCGCTAAACGTCAAAGGGCTGAACATGAAATTAGGCTATTAAATGAAGATCTAGAAAATAAGGTAATTGAACGAACAAACCAACTGCAGGATATCAATGCAATCCTTGAAGAGGAGATAATTGAGAAGATAAGAGCTGAAAATGAGTTGAGTCAAGAAAGAGTTTTCACCGATGCCTTATTTGACAGTGCTCAAGGAATGATTTTTCTTTACGATGATAAGCAAAGACTAATTCGATGGAATAAGAAGCATGAGGAGATGACCGGGTATACTTCTGCAGAGTTAGCTCATAAGAGTTTATTAGACTGGTACGAAGGAGACGAGAAGAGCAAGAGTGCTGTTTTAAAAGGAATCAGAATGGTTTCTAAGAATGGCTTTGGAACCGCTGAAGCCAACTTACAAACAAAGGACGGTACAAAAATTCCTATGTACTTTACTGCAAGTACTGTAGTTATCAATGGTAAACAATATTTTGCAGGATTAGGAATTGATACTACAGAGTGGAAGCAGTTAAATGAAAGAGTTAAAAAGTATCAGGTTTTAGCCGAAAAGGCTAATGATGCAATGCTGTTTATCGATAAGGAAGGAAATATTCTCGAAGCTAATGATGCCGCGGTTAAGATCTATGGCTATACATATTCTGAACTCCTCAACTTAAAAATATTTGATTTAAGGCGTATCGATCCCTCAAAAATTGTTGATCAAATGGCTTTGGCGGATAACGAGGGAATTATTTTTGACGCAATTCATTACTTAAAAGATGGAACTCCGATTAATGTTGAAGTAAGTTCACAAGGTACCTACTTAGGTGAAAAAAGAGTTCTTCTCAGTATCGTGAGAGATATCACAGATCGCAAGAAAAAGGAAGATGAAAACCGCTATTTGAGCTATCATGATTCTTTGACTGGTCTTTATAATCGAAGGTTCTATGAAGAAGAAATTAAACGTTTGGATACAGAGCGTAACATTCCAATTTCAATAATTGTAGGGGATGTGAATGGACTTAAACTCTTAAATGATGCATTTGGACATGATAAAGGGGATGAACTCCTGGTAAAAGCAGCTAAGGTGATTCAGCGGGCGTGCAGAGCAGATGATATTGTCGCCCGCTGGGGTGGAGACGAATTTGTTATCCTTTTGCCAAAAACAACGATGGAAGACGCGGAAAGAGTTGTAACAAGAATAAGAGAAAAATATGCCAATATACAAGTAAACTCAATACGTGTCAGTATTTCATTTGGATGGGATACCAAAACAAAATCGGATGAAAGTATATTTAAAGTTCTTAAGAGTGCTGAAGATTCGATGTACAAAAATAAAATTATCGAGAATGAAGGCATGAGAGGAAATACAATTAATACCATCATTAATACCTTACATGAAAAGAACCCTCGGGAGGAACAACACTCCAAAAGAGTCAGTCAAATATGTCAAGATATTGGGAGAGCAATAGGCTTACCCGAAATCGAAGTAAGTGGTCTAAAGATTATAGGCTTGTTGCATGATATAGGGAAAATCGCCATTGAAGAACATATTCTCAATAAACCCGAAAAGCTTACCAAGAACGAGTGGGAACAAATTAAGAAGCATCCTGATATCGGTTATAGAATATTGAGTACTTCCTATGAAATGTTAGAACTAGCCGAAGGTATTTTGGCTCATCATGAACGGTGGGATGGTAAGGGTTATCCAAAAGGGTTAAAAGGTGAAGAAATTCCTAAAGTATCAAGAATCATTGCTCTGGCTGACAGTTATGATGCAATGATAAGTGAACGCCCCTATCGAATAGCTTTAAGTGAGGAAGCTGCCTTACAAGAGATACTTAAGAATTCGGGGACACAGTTTGATCCAGAACTAGCCCGAATATTTACCATGGAATTAGGCGTTAAGCGATGATCAAAAGGTATCTATTCTTGGAAACTTATTTCTTGGATAGATATCTTTGCGTTTTGTTGTAGGTTTTGTTGCTTTTTGCTTGAATGGTGTCGATACGAAAATAAGCGGGAAATCCTAAAAATATCAGACAATAATGTCCAACCCTTTATAAATTACATATATTAACATTAAATAGAGAAAAAGGGAACTAACAAAAATAAATCTCTATTAATTTATTTAGGGAGGATTATAAATGGCCCTCTTAAATTACAACAGAAGTATTCTAACGAATGAAGCTTATACTTCTGCTATCGTACTCGATGATTTTGACCAATTAATTTTACAATTTGGACTCTTTGTTCCTCAATCAACAAATTTTGTCGAACTGCTGACAACGATTGGTTGGACTGTCACCAATGTCACCCCACTGGAACCAGATCAACCGATTATTGCTCTTACCATTCTACAAGATGGCTTAGTTGTTGCCTCAATTAATCAGGAATCAATTGAAGATGGATCAGATACACCTCTGGAGAATTTAAGCACATTTCAAGCTGTCCTAACTAATGTTGCTGCAGGGCATCATGTCTATCAATTATTTGCTCGTAACCTTCAAACTTCTCAAGGGACAATAACAATTATTGGGCCAGCTAATATTTCCGGGAAAGTCATCGGTTAAGCTAAAGAAAGGGGGGGGCAAACTGCTTTATCAAGTCGATTGCTTCACCCTTTTAATAATTTAACAACTAGTTCGTTTATCATAATTCTCTGTATATATGGCAAGGATAATCAAGGTTAAAAAAGTGTATCCTAAGGTTAAAAACAAGAGGTGAGTAATATGTCGTCATTGATTCCTAACGAACCATTTAGTTTGTCTGATCCTTTTTGGAATGAGATGGATCGATTTTTGAAGCAAGGAAAGGAACTATTTACAGAAGGTTTGTATCGTATAGATGTTGAAGAAACCCAACATAAAGTTATTGTAGTCGCAGAAATTCCTGGAATTGAAAAACCGGAGGATCTTAATATTACATTAGATGAAAATCGATTAACAATTCAGGGAGAGGTCAGAAAATCCACTTATGACGGCGATGAAGAGAGTATTTCTCGACATTCGGAAAGGCATTTCGGGAAATTTTCAAGATTGTTAACACTTCCCGTTATGGTTAAAACTGATGGTGCTCATGCCAGTTATAAAAACGGGGTATTAAAACTGAGCTTTTTAAAAGATGCTCACCCGGCAGCACGTAACATAGAAGTAGATTTTCATTAGTCCAGATTTAGAGTCAGAGCCGAGCATTAAATTGCTCGGCTCTGAAAATATTACGTCATGCTTTTTCCGGGCAGATTACGTTCTGCCATTTCAATAGCCATCTTCACCATATTGCCACAATCCCTTGAAGAAACACCGCCAAATCCTTCTTGGTGAAGGGTTCCCGCAAAACCTAACTCTTGAGAAATCTGTTCTTTTAAGGCATCAGACATAATGCTGCTACGACGTCTTGACATAAGGGAATCCTCCTTTCAAAGTGGGGTCAGTTTCTTTCAACATTTATGATGAAAGTACTATTAGTATAACAATATTTCAAAACAGTATGTAGTTAACCTATCAACTATTATTGGAAATTGAGCAATAATTAGGGGCTTGAAATTTAAAATAATTGGGCATGAACACTAGGTACTCTGCTTAGGGTTCATTGGCTTTTTAGAAGAAAAAGGATATAATGTTTAGAAAAAACAGTAATGGAGTGAACCTTTTTGCCATTATTATTTGGAACAGCAGGTGTCCCGCTCTCTTCGAAAGATCGTTCCAGTGAAGGAGGGGTGCGTCGTATACGAGAGTTAAATCTCGACGCCTTAGAGTTAGAGTTTGTCCAGGGAGTACGAATGGGGGAAGAGAAAGCAAGAAAAGTTGGTATGATTGCCCAAGAAAACAATATTGCTTTAAGTTGTCATGCTCCTTACTATATTAATCTAAACTCTCGCGAACCTGAGAAAATTTCGGCAAGCCGGGATCGTATTTTACAAACTGCACGAATTGCAAAAATTTTAGGTGTGCGTAGTGTAGTATTTCATCCAGCTTTCAATCACGATAATTCATCTGAGATAGTCTTAGCGCGAGTAGTTCGTGAACTATCTCTCGTGCGAGAAACCCTTGATGCAGAGGGTAATGAGGTCATCCTTCGTCCAGAAACTACTGGAAAAGGGACACAATTTGGGGATCTGCAAGAAACTATTTTGATCGCTCAAGAAGTACCTGGAGTTTTACCTTGTATTGACTTTGGACATCTTCATGCCCGGTCAAATGGCCGGTACAATTCCTATGACGAATTTTGTGAGATCTTGGATATAACCGCCGAGAGTTTAGGAGATCGGTGGGTAAAGAATGTTCATTTTCACATTTCTGGGATTGAATATGGATTAAAGGGTGAAAAACGCCATCTTCCCCTAAGGGAATCTGATTGCCGGTATGAGGAACTTATCAAAGCCTGTCATAGCTTTGGTGTGGATGGGTTGGCGATCTGCGAGAGCCCCAATTTGGAGGAGGATGCACTCTTATTACAAAAGGTATACACAGTACAATAGAAATCAGAAAAATGTACTTGATAGGACGCCTTAGTATCTATAGAGAGGGATGTTCAGCTTTGGCTGATTAGTCACTACAATTTAAAGAAAAGAAAGAATATCTTGGTTAGAAGAGGAACGAGTAGGAGGAGATTGAATGAATTACTCTGCAGCTCACGAGGTAGCCCTAGATAAGTTTCAGTCTTGTTCTTTGGAAGAAATGTCCCGCTGTTCAGGCTATCCAATAAAAGACAATTCATTACTGATAGATTTTTTAGGCCAGCATTTTGAATTAGACTATCCGAGGGGTACTTTTAAGCCGATACAGGTTTCAGACGGAGAACTTCCGATAGCAACTCAAATATTAATTCTGCACTACGTTTCGAATCTTAATGAACCCTTTGAAGTAGGTTCATTTATTTCTTACAAGGAATTACCCGGAGGAGCTATTTATATTAAGCCATTTACCGGAAGGGCTATAGACCCACTGGTTAGAATTTTTGGGTCTGACCCGGAGAGCCTCCTTGCAGTAGCGAAGCACTTAGGAGGGCAAGCCAATAGTTTGGGAGACGTAGGAATTACATATAAGGTATTTCCCCGCGTTCCGATAGCGTTGATCCTTTGGAGAGCAGATGAGGAATTTCCTGCCGCAGGAAACATCCTTTTTGATGCTTCTGCACCAACTGTTTTGCCAACTGAGGATTTTGCAGTCTTAGCCAGTACGGTTGTCTTTGGCTTTAAGCGGATCAAGGCAAGGTTATAAAGGATAATTTCGTGTTTAAAGAGCTTGTATATTAAGGCCCAAGCAAACTTCAATTTGCTTGGGCCTTAATAATATGAGCAAAGATTTTTTGGCTATCTATACCGAAGGAGGCTCCATACCGAATTGAGACCACTCTTCACGGGACGGCCCCATTAGCCCGGGTACTTTAAGTCCTGCCTGACGCATAAGGACAGTCATCTGCCCACGATGATGGATTTGATGATTAATAAGGACACTTAATGTAGTGCCGATGGTCCAGGATTCTCCATACATATCTCGTTTTTCGGAAAGAGTTTGATCATTCCAATGTCTTTTTATTTCAGCAAGGATTGTCTTATTAATGTCTGTGTAGGTTTGAGCAATTGTTTTTGCATCCTTTGGCACGGGGGCATCTTCTTGAATACCATCAAATTCCAAACCGGTCTTTGCGAGCATCTCAGGAATTGTTGTCACAATATGCCAAGCAATGCGACCTAAAGTGCGATCATTAACTGTTATAGATTGTCCAAGGGATTTGTCAGTTAAACAGTCTAATAGTTTTTGGGTAGATTCCGATTCCTTTTCCCAGCTGAGAATAAATGTTGCTAAAGAAGTAAACATATGCATAGTCCTCCTAGAACTTTAAATTAATCTTAATATTACCAGTTAATGATCTGAAAGGTCAATCAAACACAATGCATTATTACCTCCTTTGTAGATCACAATAAAACGGGGAGGAATGTCAAATGCATACATTATGGAAAGGCTCCATTAGTTTTGGCTTAGTTAATGTTCCAGTCAAAATGCATGCTGCCACGGAAGCACGAGATCTTAAGTTTAATTATCTGCATAAAGAGTGTAAGAACCGCATTCGTCAAATCAAAAAATGTCCCGTTTGTGATTTAGAGGTTGGGTCAGAGGATTTAGTTAAGGGATTTGAGTATGAAAAGGATCGATATGTTGTCTTAGACGAGAAGGAGCTTGCTTCTTTAGAAAAACCTATGAGCAGATCCATTGATATTCTTGATTTTATTAATCTTCCGGAGATTGATCCGATATATTATCAAAAATCATATTATCTTTCCCCCGAAGAAACTGCTTTGAAAGCTTATCGGTTACTGTGTCAATCCATGGAGGAGAGTGGAAAAGTCGCCTTAGCGAGGGTAACCTTGCGCTCTAAACAGCATCTAGCTTGTTTGCGTGTATTTGAAAATGGCCTGGTGATGGAAACCATGTATTATCCGCAAGAAATTCGTCACATGGACGTAGTTACGGATCGTGTAGCTCTAACTGAAGCGGAACTAACTATGGCTAGGCAATTAATAGAGAATCTGGCTCGCCCCTTTGACCCCGACAAATATCATGATGAATTACATGAGCAAATGGTTGGCTTAATAGAAAGCAAGGTCACTGGAGAAACATATCAAGTAGAAACCCCAAGCAAAGGTGGAAAAGTTGTCGATTTAATGGAAGCTCTCAAAGCTAGCATTGTTTTGACCGGAAACGAAAAAAGCCAATCACAGCCAATAAAACCCAATGAAACAATAAGTTTAATTAATTCAGTTAACGATGGTGATGGCCTTGAGGAAAGAAATGCAGACAATTCACAAGATAAAATTATCAACAAACCCAAATCCACATTGACACCTCGAAAAAGAACTTCCCGACGAGCAAAGGAAGCATAGGGAAGGGTTCAATTAATAGGATTGCCGTTTCACCCTATGACAGTAGATTCCATGCATAAACGTTGAAAAATTGAGGATTTAGATAAGTTATGACTAAAACCAACGATTTCCCCTACATCTTACGGTATTATGCATAAAATCTGAAAATGCAACAATATTCTGCGCAGGAGAAGTAGCCTATTGTCCCGAAGAGGAGGCTAAGGGGGGCGCGGGTATGGGAATAGAACGAGAAAAAATAGTTAGGGCGGCATTTCGGACAGTTAAGGGCCTGGGAAGCCAGCACTTACGTCAGCTTATTGCCTGCTTTGGCAGTGCAGTCAAAGCTTGGGAAGCTTCTACGCAGGAATATCTGCATATATTTAATCAGGAAACGTGGATTAAGGAATTACTAAAAGCCAGACTATCAATTGACCCTCAAAAGGTAGGGGATGCGCTAATAAGACAAGGAATTAAGATAATAACACCAGATGAGAAAGAATACCCTTCTTTGTTAGCTGAGTTATCGGATGCGCCTCCTCTATTATATTATCGTGGGCAATTAAAAGGGGATGGGGATGGGCTGGCCATTGTAGGATCTCGAAAGGCGACTCCTTATGGAAAAGCAGTTGCCAAGATGCTTGCCCGGGATGCTGCTGCCAAAGGAATCATTGTTATCAGCGGCCTGGCAAGAGGGATTGATACTGCTGCTCACCAAGGGAGTCTGCAAGCAGATGGAATAACCTGGGCCTTCCTCGGTTGTGGCCTTGACAAAATATATCCTCAAGAAAACAAAGGACTTGCTGAAGAAATACTGAAAAATGGAGCCTTAATCAGTGAATTTGTACCGGGCTCTCCACCTAATGCTGTACATTTCCCCGCCCGTAATCGCTTGATCAGCGGTTCTTCCAGAGGAGTTGTGGTTGTAGAGGCAGCTGAAAGAAGCGGTGCCCTAATAACAGTTGATTTTGCCCTAGAACAAGGGCGAGAAGTATTTGCGGTTCCGGGACCGATTTTTAGCGAGGTAAGTCGGGGGTCTCATCATTTGCTTCGCCAAGGGGCAAAAATTGTTGAAGGTATTGATGACATTTGCAACGAACTGCCTGCATGGTCAAACCATGTGGGATATAGTTCGTTGCTTAGAGGGCTTTCAGACGCCAGTAAAGAGGGCTCTGGTCTTGCAAAAGAGGAATTAGACCATGAGTCTCTTTTAAGTCAATTAAGTGATGTACCAATACATATTGACCAACTTACAATGAATTCCAGCCTCACGGTATCGGCAATCTCTTTGGCCCTATTAGAACTTCAATTAGGGGGAAAAGTGACTCAATTACCGGGACAACATTATGTATTAGCTCGAGAACGCTAGACATACTACGAAAAAGGCGTTAAGATAGGGCTTAGTTTTATCATTTTTATTCTTAAGTACTGAGAATAAACTATTCTGGATATAAGTGTAGTATAAGAAAGCAATTAGGTTATTACTGTTTTCTGAAAGAAAACATTCAAGTTCGATTCTCGGTGTATCGGGCTTCGAACCTCCAAAGAGTTTTCTTTATGTTATAGAGGTGAAATAATGTCAAAAACGCTTGTAATAGTAGAGTCTCCAGCTAAGGCAAAGTCCATCAGCAAATTTCTAGGAAGCAGGTATACCGTTAAAGCTTCAATGGGACATTTACGAGACTTGCCAAAAAGTCAATTAGGTGTGGATTTAGAAAATGATTTTGAACCGAAATACATTGCCATTCGTGGACGAGGAGATCTGATTAAGGAATTACGGGCCGCTGCTAAAGGAGCGGACAAGGTTTTCTTAGCTTCTGACCCGGATCGAGAAGGAGAAGCAATAGCTTGGCATTTATCCCATTTGTTGGGTCTTAACAAAGAGGATAAAAATCGGATCGAATTCCACGAAATTACTAAACAAGCTATTCAATCTGCGATCAAACATTCCCGTCAGATTGACCAGGATCGAGTGGATGCTCAACAAGCGCGCAGGGTGTTAGACCGTTTGGTGGGTTATCAACTAAGTCCATTACTCTGGCGGAAGATTAAGAAAGGACTAAGTGCCGGACGGGTTCAATCTGTCGCAGTCCGTTTAATTGATGACCGAGAAGAAGAAATACAAGCATTTGTATCGGAAGAGTATTGGAGTTTAAATGCGAACCTTCAATCTGCCGGGGGGAAATTTTTTGCTAAACTTATGAAGAAATCCGGCAAGAAAATATCTATTTCCAGCCGAACAGAAATGGACACTGTTTTAGCGGATTTAGCTGGAAAAGTGTTTGAAGTTTCTGATGTGCGTACTAAAGAGAAAAAAAGACTTCCTGCGCCACCCTTTACTACAAGTAGTTTACAGCAGGAAGCTCATCGGAAATTAGGGTTTTCACCAAAGCGCACCATGATGTTAGCTCAACAGTTGTATGAGGGTCTTGATCTCGGCAAAGAAGGTACTGTCGGTTTAATTACATACATGCGTACAGACTCGGTTAAAATTGCAGAAGTGGCTCAGGAGGAGGCTAAGGAATGGGTTCTGGCTAACTACGGTAATGAGTATTATCCGCCGGAACCCCGTCAGTTTGCTAATAAAGGGAGGTCTCAAGAAGCCCATGAAGCAATCAGACCGACTCTCCCTTTGCGAACTCCTGATTTTTTAAAGGGGATTTTGTCTCGTGATCAACTGAGATTATATCGTTTAATCTGGGAGCGCTTTATGGCTAGCCAGATGAGTGTAGCCATTATTGATACCTTGACAGTAGAATCTCAAGTGGAGGATTACTTATTTAGGGCAAATGCCTCCAGCGTTCGATTCCCAGGTTTTTTGGCGATCTATGAAGAAGGCAATGATGATGCTGAATCGACTGAGGACGAACAAAGCTCTTTGACCCTTTCAGTTACTCCAGGAGAAAAACTGCAGGTCATTAAACTCCAAGAGAAACAGCATTTTACCGAACCACCGCCACGATACACGGAGGCATCTCTTGTTCGAAAGATGGAGGAAGAGGGGATCGGAAGACCAAGTACCTATGCCCCAACTATTGAGACCATTCAAACAAGGGGTTATGTTCTTAAAGAGGAAAAACAGTTGCTGCTTACCGAACTTGGTGATATTGTCATAACTTTGCTTAAAGAGCATTTTCCAGACATCCTGAATTTGGAGTTTACAGCGAATTTAGAAGAGCGTCTGGATCTTATCGAAGAAGGCAAAGCCCCTTGGAAGGCAGTAGTTCAAGACTATTATGATCCCTTTTCAGTGGCCTTGGCAGAAGCTGAAGAGAAGATTGGTAAGGTAAAGATAGAGGATCAGGTTTCAGAGGAAATCTGTGAAAGCTGTGGCCGCAATATGGTCATAAAAATGGGGCGGTATGGTAAATTCTTAGCTTGCCCAGGCTTTCCTGACTGTCGAAATACTAAACCTCTGTTTGAAGAGGTGGGGGCCAACTGTCCCACCTGTTCCAAACCTCTTGTGGTTCGCCGTTCCAAGAAGGGACGTAAATTTTACGGGTGCCTCGGTTATCCGGAATGTGACTTTGTTTCTTGGGAAATGCCGGCTCCTGACCCTTGCCCAGAGTGTCAGCAACTGATGGTTATCAAATCAACAAAACGACAAAAGAAGCACGTTTGTACAAATCCGGAATGTCGACACACAAAAGTAATTGAGGAAAGTGAATCTAATTAAACTTTAGGAGCGAATAAATTACATGCAAAAGTCAATAACTGTTATTGGAGCAGGTCTAGCAGGATCTGAGGCTGCTTGGCAACTCGCCGAGCGCGGTGTTCAGGTCGAGTTATTTGAAATGCGTCCGACTAAAATGCCACCTGCTCATCAAACAGATGGATTTGCTGAGCTTGTTTGCAGCAATTCACTAAGAGGAGCTGCTATTGAGAATGCCGTTGGTTTATTGAAAGAAGAAATGCGCCGCTTAGGATCCTTGATCATGAGTGCGGCAGATCATAATGCGGTTCCCGCTGGCGGCGCCTTAGCTGTCGATCGGGAACTGTTTTCAAGTGAAGTTACAAAAAGATTAGAACAACATCCCAATGTAAGTATTCATCGTAGAGAAGTGCATAAGCTACCGTTAACAGGAATTACAATAGTCGCTAGCGGTCCATTAACCTCAAATGATTTAGCAGAGGATATATTAAGGACAACCGGTGAGGATGCATTATCCTTCTATGATGCGGCTGCTCCAATAGTTACCTTGGAATCTATTGATCTAGAGAAAGCTTTTTGGGCTTCCCGGTATGATAAAGGAGAAGCAGATTACTTGAATTGTCCAATGAGTAAGGAGGAGTATGAGTCTTTTTATCAGGCCTTAGTTGAGGCAGAGATGTCGGAAGTTAAGGGTTTTGAACAAGGCAAAGTTTTTGAAGGTTGTCTGCCTATTGAAGTGATGGCCAAGCGTGGACCACAGACACTAACATTTGGCCCCTTAAAGCCAGTGGGTTTAGTAGACAAGAGAACCGGCAAAAGATCCTATGCTGTAGTTCAACTTCGTAAAGAAAATCAGGCAGGAACTTTATTTAATTTGGTAGGGTTTCAAACTCATTTAAAATGGGGAGAACAAAAGCGAGTATTTGCTTTAATTCCAGGCTTAGAAAAGGCCGAGTTTGTACGTTATGGAGTAATGCACCGTAATACATTCTTGAATGCTCCGAAAGTTCTAAAGGCTGACTTTAGCTTACGTCTTAACCCCGAGCTCTTCTTTGCCGGTCAAATGACAGGAGTCGAAGGATATGTGGAATCTGCAGCCAGTGGGCTGCTGGCAGGACTGAATGTGTGGAGGAGGCTAAATGGGATGGAGACCTTGGTATTCCCTCCTGAAACGGCTATAGGGGGATTAGCACGTCATTTGGAAGGATCCCCGAGTCAAAGTTTTCAACCGATGAACATAAATTTCGGCTTACTCCCGCCTTTGCCGCAGCGGATAAGAGATAAACGGGAAAAGAATACCAAGATTGCCGAACGGGCCTTGGCTGCCATAGAGGAATTTTGCCTTAGAGAGGATATAGGGAGGTAGAAATGCTTATCGATCAAGCGTTAAGTTTGTTTATAGGCTATCAAAACTCTCAAAATCGTTCAGAGCATACGATTGTTGCTTATCAAACGGATTTGAACCAGTTTTTTAGTTTTGCGGCGTCTGACCTGGGACAAGAGCCTGAAGCACTCACCGTGGATCAGATCGATATTTATACTGTTCGTAGTTTTCTTGGTATCCTATCCGAACATGGCATAGCAAGAAAGAGTATGGCTCGAAAACTGGCGGCTCTGCGCTCATTCTTTAAATTTTTATGCTACAAGGGCATTCTAGAAGATAATCCGGTACGGCGGGTAGCAAGTCCGAAGCTTGGGCGAAAACTCCCGCATTTCCTATATACAGATCAGATTGGAGGTTTGCTTGAGGCTCCGGATGATTCTGATCTTTTAGGCTGTCGTGATAAAGTAATTCTAGAGCTTCTTTACGGTTCGGGGCTTAGGGTGAGTGAGTTGATTAGCCTGGATCGAGACAGTTTGGATTTAGACAGCGGCTTGATACGAGTGCTTGGCAAGGGGAATAAAGAGCGGGTGGTGCCGGTTACAAACTACGCTATTCAAGCTATAAAAACCTATCTGGAGATGCGGGCAAATCATAATAAAGCGCTGTTGCTGAATTACAAAGGAACGCGGCTCTCGGAGAGATCGGTTCGTAGGATCTTAGATAAATTGGTTGCTAAGATTAGCCTTGAACAGCATGTCCACCCTCATATGTTGCGTCATTCTTTTGCTACGCATTTGTTGGATGGAGGAGCGGATTTAAGAAGTGTCCAGGAGCTATTAGGGCATAAGAAGCTTTCTTCCACTCAAATATATACTCATCTAACTCGGGAACGACTTAAAGAGGTTTTTAGTCAAGCTCATCCTCGAGCAAAACTCTCTATAAACAACGAGAAATGATAAGTTTTCTCAAAAAAATGTAAATTACCTACAATTCAACTTGACATGCTGAAATTGCCCTAGTAAACTTGATTTAAGGGGGGTTGATTATGTTTCATGCAACAACTATTGTCGCTGTGAAGAAAGGGGAACAAGTAGCTATAGCGGGTGACGGTCAAGTAACTATGGGGCAAGCGACCATTATGAAACATACGGCCCGCAAAGTTCGTCGCTTATTTCATGGGAAAGTCATTGCAGGGTTTGCCGGATCCGTTGCGGATGCATTTACTCTTTTTGATAAATTTGAGCAAAAACTCGAAGAGTATCATGGAAACCTTCAGCGTTCAGCTGTAGAGTTAGCGAAGGAATGGCGAATGGATAAAATGCTGAGGAATCTTGAAGCCTTATTACTTGTTGCCGATACCCAAAATCTTTTAATTGTATCCGGTTCAGGTGAAGTGATTGAACCAGATGATGGAATCGCAGCTATTGGGTCAGGTGGAAACTATGCGCTGGCAGCGGCGCGTGCCTTAGCTAAACATTCGGATCTACCCACATCTGTTATTGTAAAAGAAGCAATGCTAGTAGCTGCGTCTATATGTGTGTATACCAATGATCAAATAATCGTCGAAGAGTTATAGGGGGTGTGACTATGGAACACTTGACTCCGCGTCAAATTGTTTTAGAATTGGATCAGTATATTATCGGACAGAATGCAGCAAAACGAGCTGTTGCCGTTGCTTTACGGAATCGTTACCGACGCTCTTGTTTGCCGGAAGATTTGCAAGAAGAAGTTATACCCAAAAACATTTTGATGATTGGCCCTACAGGTGTTGGTAAAACAGAGATTGCCAGACGGTTAGCTAAGCTCGTCAGAGCCCCCTTTATAAAGATTGAAGCAACAAAATTTACCGAAGTAGGTTATGTAGGCAGGGATGTTGAATCAATCATCAGAGATTTAGTTGAAATATCCTTACGCATGGTTAAGGTCGAGCGAATGGAACAGGTGCAGGCTCAGGCGGCGGTTAATGCCGAAAAACGCTTGCTCGAGTTACTGGTTCCGGAAAAGCGGGCCGAGAGTACATCGAGCAACCCCTTTCAAATGTTATTTGGCCAGGCATCAAACCAGGAAAAGGAACCGCAAGTGACTCCGGAAATTGAAAAAGAACGTAAGCTTGTTAAAGAGCACTTACTGCGTGGGGAGCTTGAAGAGAAGGTAATTGATATTACAGTTGAGGAAAGTACCCCTCTTGCGGATATGCTTGGTGGTAACAATAATATGATGGAGATGGGGCTTAATATCCAGGACATGATGTCCGGTATGCTCCCCAAGCGTCATAAAAAAAGAAAAGTTAACGTTCGCGAAGCGCGGAAGATTCTTATTCAGGAAGAAGCCCAAAATTTAATTGATCAAGATGAAGCTGTGCAGGAAGCAATTCGTAGAACTGAACAAGAAGGAATTGTCTTCTTAGATGAGATCGATAAAATTGCCGGACGCGAAGGTACAAGTGGAGCGGATGTTTCTAGAGGCGGAGTTCAACGTGACATTCTTCCAATCGTTGAAGGTTCGACAGTTGTCTCAAAATATGGCCCGGTTAAGACCGACCACATCTTGTTTATTGCTGCAGGAGCGTTTCACGTAAGTAAGCCTTCAGATTTAATTCCTGAGCTTCAAGGGAGATTCCCGATCCGGGTGGAACTTGAATCCTTAAGTGTTGCGGATTTCAAACGAATTCTTACAGAGCCTCAATCATCACTGATCAAACAATACAGTGCATTATTGGGAACTGAAGGGATAAACGTCGATTTTACAGAGAATGCTATTGATGAATTAGCAGAAGTTGCCTACAAAGTTAATTCAACCACAGAAAATATTGGAGCACGACGACTCCATACGATTGTAGAAAAGGTTCTGGAAGAGTTATCTTTTGAAGCCTCTGAACTCCCTGAAGATTATACAGTAACTATCAACAAGGAGTATGTTGAACATCGCTTAGGCGATGTCGTCAAAAACCAAGATCTGGCGCGTTATATTTTGTAAAATTCGACTAAACTATGACCTTAAAAGATAAAGGGGGATATTTAACATGGTGACTTTATTAGAAAAAACAAGAACTATTAATAAATTAATTCAAAGGGCTGCTGGTAATCCAGTAGATTTTGAGGAAATGGCCAAAGTATTAAGGCAGGCTGTAACGGCCAACTGTTACATTGTAGGACGACGTGGAAAAATCCTTGGTTACAGCTTTATGGATGGTTTTGCTTGCGGAATCATGGAAGACATTGTTGTTCATAGCGAGCGGTTTCCGGAAAGCTACAATGAAGGTTTAATGAAGATTACCGGAACAACGACAAATACTACTCAAGTTGCTAATGGCTGTATTTTTAATAGCACCGAATCCTGTGGATTTACCAATAAATTGACCACAACTGTACCGATTTTAGGTGGCGGAGAGCGTGTAGGGACACTAGTACTTGCTAAATATGATGTGGAGTTTAATGAAGATGATTTAGTGCTTGCTGAATATGGAGCAACTGTCGTTGGTATGGAGATTTTACGTGTGAAGGCAGAACGTGCTGAAGAAGAGGCGCGTAAAAAAGCTGCTGTGCAAATCGCAGTAGGAACCTTGTCGTATTCTGAACTAGAAGCAGTTGAGCATATCTTTGCCGAATTAGGAGGCGGAGAAGGTCTTTTGGTCGCCAGCAAAATTGCTGATCGTGTAGGAATCACTCGTTCCGTAATTGTTAACGCTCTGAGAAAATTTGAATCTGCCGGAGTCATCGAGTCAAAATCTTTAGGGATGAAAGGAACTTATATTCGCGTTCTTAACGATTACTTACTTGATGAATTGGAAAAACACACTAAGCACATGAAGTAAAGTTCCACAGCAATCTACACCAGCCAGTATTCTTTAGGAGGTGTTACGATGGAAGAACATGATGAGGAACAACATGATTATGTTTACCAACTGAAGCCCCTTATTGTACCGGGCCTTGTGTTTCTTATTCTGTATCCCTTGATTATTGGGGGTATACACACTTTTAGTAAGTTGCCTCCTTTAGAGCTTCGAGTGCTGATTGGAATCTATGCTGTTGCAGTACTCGGTATTATAACCTTGTGGGTATTTGGAAAGAGCAAACATGTTATTATTGATAAGGGGCAAATTATCTTTCAATCCTTACTTGGAGAACGTGTTTTGGAGCCACAAGATATTAGACGAGTTGCCTTTTATTTTGATGATAAAGGTCAAGAGATCGCTCAGATACGGACAGGCCAGGACTTATATTATGTGAGCGAATTCTATTTCCCCTTTCCTGAACTTATGAGTGATTTGGAGATCTTTATCCAGAAATATGATATCCGGTCAAATCTTTCCAGGCATGCTGCCTGCTAACTTAGACAACACCAAAACATTAATGGATATCGTTGCAATGAAAAAGGGAATATGTTAAGCTAGTAACAGTGTGATTTAATGACACACGCAGTGGGATGAAAGTATCAGTTCCTTGTCGGGAGGCAAGGGGTACTTTGAGATGAACCTGCGGTGGACAAAACAAAAAGAGAGTAGGTATTTAAAATGGCTGTAATTTCAATGAAACAATTACTGGAAGCGGGTGTTCACTTTGGACACCAAACTCGTCGCTGGAATCCGAAGATGGCACGTTATATTTTTACTGAGCGTAATGGAATTTACATTATTGACCTGCAAAAGACCGTTAAAAAAGTAGATGAGGCTTATAACTTTGTACGGAATCTTGCCACTGAAGGCGGTACCATGCTGTTTGTAGGTACCAAGAAACAAGCACAAGAATCAGTTAAAGAAGAAGCTGCACGTTGTGGCATGTACTTTGTTAATGAGCGGTGGCTCGGTGGAATGTTGACTAACTTCCAAACTATTCAAAAACGTGTAGATCGTTTGCGTGTTTTAGAGCGTATGGAGGCTGAAGGCGTTTTTGAAGTGCTTACGAAAAAGGAAGTTTCAGCACTGCGTCACGAGATGGAAAAATTGGAGCGCTTCTTGGGTGGTATCAAAAACATGAAGAAACTCCCGGATGCTCTGTTTATTGTAGATCCTCGTAAAGAGCGTATTGCTGTTGCAGAAGCACGCCGTTTGAATATTCCTATCGTAGCAATTGTTGATACTAACTGTGACCCAGATGAAATTGATGTTGTTATTCCTGCAAATGATGATGCTATTCGCGCAGTCAAGCTGTTAACAGCTAAAATGGCTGATGCTATCATTGAAGGACAACAAGGCAATGAAGAGGAAGCTGAAGAAGCCGGAGAAGCTGCTGAAGCATAAGTCAAGTATTATTGAAATGCGAGGTTCGAAGTTCGAAGTTCGAACCTCGCATGTTTGATATTACTTACAACTTATTCGATATAACATTTACTTAAAGCGTTTGGCTTTGTAGAAAACACATATAATATAGTTGGCGTTAAACATCGAGTGTTGAGATAAAATCGATGATCGTCCCTCGCGTTTTGCGCCTCGAAAATAGGAGGTTAAAACAATGGCAGAAGTAACTGCAGCTCTAGTTAAAGAACTCAGAGAACGTACTGGTGCAGGCATGATGGATTGTAAAAAGGCACTGACAGAATGTGGTTGTGAATTGGAAAGGGCTTGTGACTATCTCCGTGAAAAAGGACTTGCTGCAGCAGCGAAGAAGGGTGCACGTGTTGCGGCAGAAGGATTAATTGAAGCTTATATTCATGGTGGCGGACGGATCGGTGTACTTTTAGAAGTGAACTGTGAGACTGATTTTGTGGCTCGCGGAGACGAA
Source organism: Desulfosporosinus sp. HMP52 (assembly GCF_000765145.1). Taxonomy (GTDB): domain Bacteria; phylum Bacillota; class Desulfitobacteriia; order Desulfitobacteriales; family Desulfitobacteriaceae; genus Desulfosporosinus. Next base: position 265,024 of record NZ_JMGA01000018.1, read on the forward strand.
TTTAAGACATTGGTTCGCGATATTGGCATGCACATTGCGGCTGCAAATCCACAATACTTAAACAAAGAAGAAGTTCCGGCAGACGTGCTCCAACATGAAAGAGATATTTTGAAGGCTCAAGCTCTTAATGAAGGTAAACCGGAAAAAATCATTGAAAAAATGGTAGAAGGTCGAATTGAAAAGTTCTATAAAGAAGTATGTTTATTAGAACAAGCTTTTGTCAAAGATCCAGATAAGAGCATTAAAGATCTAGTTCTAGATAAGACAGCTAAGATCGGTGAACGTATTGTCATTCGTCGCTTCACTCGTTATGAGTTGGGTGCAGGTATCGAAAAACGGCAAGATGACTTCGCAGCTGAGGTAATGAAAGAGTTAAATCGATAATTGACATAATTAGCAATCTAGAGAACACCCTGGTGTTCTCTTTTTGAAATATTCTAAAATGAAAATAAAGATAGAAATAGAATAATGGGGGTTAATCCATGGAAAAACCACGGTATAAACGAGTTGTCCTTAAGATAAGCGGGGAAGCGCTGGCAGGGAATCAAGGATTTGGCCTTCAACATGATATGCTGGTTTCCGTAGCGGAGCAAGTCGCTGAAATCCGAGACATGGGGGTTGAAGTCAGCCTGGTTGTTGGCGGGGGAAACTTATGGCGTGGTATTACAGGTAGCGCACAAGGAATGGATCGCTCTCAAGCTGATTACATGGGTATGCTGGCAACAGTGATGAATGCCTTGGCTTTACAGGACGCTCTGGAAAAAGCAGGATCAGATACCCGGGTTCTATCCGCTATTGAAATGCGACAGGTGGCTGAACCATATATTCGCCGGCGAGCCATACGACATCTGGAAAAAGGGCGGATTGTGATTTTTGCAGCCGGAACCGGTAACCCTTACTTCTCAACGGATACTACGGCAGCATTAAGAGCAGCGGAAATTGAGGCTGAAGTGATTTTAATGGCTAAACGGGTTGATGGAGTATATGATTCTGATCCAATGAAAAATCCAGATGCTCAAAGATTTGAGAAATTGAGCTATTTAGATGTACTCAGTAGAGGTCTTGGGGTAATGGATTCCACGGCTACATCACTATGCATGGATAATAATATACCGGTTATTGTTTTTGACCTTACCAAACAAGGTAATATTCGTCGAGTTCTTATGGGTGAATCGATCGGAACATATGTTGGGAGGGATAGTTAATGATTTCTGAGGTTATTAAAGACGCTAACGAGCGAATGCACAAAGGGGTTGATGCATTGCGCAGGGAATACACCACAATACGAGCAGGCCGGGCTAACCCGAGTGTCTTGGATAAGGTAATGGTCGAATATTATGGCGCTCCTACTCCGATTAATCAACTTGCCAATATTTCTACTCCCGAAGCCAGAATGTTGCTGATTCAGCCTTGGGACAGAACGGTTTTACCGGCAATTGAAAAGGGAATTATGAAATCGGATTTGGGCCTTAATCCCTCCAGTGATGGAAATGTTATACGTCTAATGATACCTCAACTGACTGCCGAGAGAAGAACGGAATTGGTAAAGACCGTTAAGAAGAAGGCAGAAGAAGCCCGGGTTGCCGTACGTAATGTACGTCGGGATGTTAATGATCAGTTGAAAAAGTTAGAGAAGGATCATGAAGCTTCTGAAGATGAAGTTAAACGTGCTCAAGAAGAGGTACAGAAGATTACTGATAAAATTATTAAAGAGATAGACCGCGTCATGGAAACAAAAGAAAGTGAAATCGTAGAAGTATGAGTGAGTCTTGGCTCGGTCGAGATTGGAATGAGGTCAAACCCGAAATTGAGAGGTTAGCGAAACCTTACGCTTTCCAAATCACACGTCCTCATGGTAATATAGAATCGTGGGGAAACTACCGAGTTGTTCGAATCAGAGAGTTTTGTGACCATCTGGATTTCGTATTAGCACATGAGAATTTCTCGATTAGACAGACATTGACCCCCTAAGATTAAGGGGGTCAATGTCGTAATTCGAGGTTCGTAGTTCGTGGATCGAAAGACCTTGAATGGGGTGATCTGCTTTAAGAAGCGGGACGAAATTTTTTATTTAGGACGTAGTATAAGAGTATTGCTTCAAAATATGAACCACGAACAACGAATATCGAAGGACGAGTTAGGGGTGTAAATGATGTGGCTCAAGGCTTGGAAACAAAACAAAGAAAATTCCATTGACCAGATTGCCCTCGAACGTCTTCCTCGCCATGTTGCCATAATCATGGATGGGAATGGGCGGTGGGCTAAAAAGCGTGGGCTTCCCCGATCAATGGGACATCGGGCGGGAGTCGAGGCTTTACGGAAGATTGTGAAGACCTGTTCCAACTTAGGAATTAAGGTTTTGACAGTCTATGCATTTTCTACGGAAAACTGGAGTAGGCCAAAGGATGAAGTCGGTGTTCTTATGACTCTTCTTACAGAATACTTAAGGAAAGAACTGCAAGAACTTCATCATAATAATGTAGTTATTCGGGCTATAGGGGGTATTTCAGCTCTGCCTTCGGAAGCGCAGAAGGAGTTAGAAAACTCAATTAAACGTACTCAAAATAATTCGGGCCTTATACTTAATATTGCCTTAAACTATGGTGGACGATCAGAAATTATAGATGCTGTCAAAAAAATAAGTAACGAAGTCTTAAATCAGAAACAGAAAATAGAAGACATTAACGAAAAATCCATGAGTGATGCACTTTTTACAAAGGGCTTGCCTGATCCTGATTTAATGATTCGGACTTCAGGAGAGATGAGGCTAAGCAATTTCTTGCTCTGGCAGTTAGCGTATACTGAAATTGTAGTTACCGAGGAGCTTTGGCCCGATTTCGGGGAAAAGTCATTACTTGATGCAATTAAAGCGTACCAACAACGGGATCGCCGCTTTGGTGGAATACATACAGATTGAGGATAGTACATGTTTAAACGAACCATGAGTGCACTTATCGGTGCGCCAATATTACTGGGGTTAATATATTTGGGGGGATCTTATACAGCATTTCTGATAGCTGTGTTGACATTCCTGGCCTTGCGAGAATATTTACAAATTGGTGTTCAGATGGGAGTAGCCCCTTGGTATATACAAACTTCTACAGCCACTGCTGTATGGCTGACTAGTTTATTCATTGGTAGGGAAGAATGGATAATGGCGGCCCTTATATTTTGGTTTCTTATTTGCCTGGGACGCCTTGCCTTAACATATCCTAAGACTCAGCTCACTGAAGCAAATTTTAATTTATTAGCGGTTCTTTATGCAGTAGTCATGCTGTCTCACCTCTACTTGCTTCGGCAACTTCCGAGAGGAATAGAGTGGACAATGCTTACAATCTTTTTGGTATGGGCTACAGATACTGGTGCATATCTTATAGGGAGACAATTTGGGAAACATCTTTTAGCTCCTAATGTAAGCCCCAAAAAAACTATAGAAGGTTCAATTGGAGGCTTGGCCTTCAGTGTCATTGTAGCCCTTGTCAGCTGGAACATAATCGGAGGAGCACCTTGGCATATCTATATAGTCATAGGCGTAATAATTGGAATTAGCGCTCAAATTGGAGATCTATTTGAATCAGCCTTGAAACGCAGTGCAGGAGTTAAAGATTCTGGGAACCTTATACCAGGGCATGGGGGGATTTTAGATCGTTTTGATAGTCTTATATTTGCCTTACCATTGGTATACTATGGAATAATATTGCTGTCATGAGGTGAAAGTAATGAGTATTCAAAAACACCCTCTATGGGCAAATATCAATAGGCTGGCAATAGTAACAAGTCTGCTTATCCTCCTGAAACTTTTTACATATTTTTTCCATGATTTCTTGCCGATTTTCGTTGGAGTTGTCAGTGATTTGTTTAGTGCTTTTCTCCCCTTTATTATTGCTCTAATCATTGCTTTTTTACTTGAACCGCTTCTTGTCAGGTTAATGAGAGCAGCAAGGATTGGAAGGCCCTATGCAGCGGTGCTTTCGCTACTTATGGCAATCGCTGGCCTAAGCCTTTTTGTTTTTCTAATCGTTGCCCGCCTTTATACTGAGCTATCTGAGTTAGCCATTAGTTTACCTAATTATGGCTACCTGGTGGATTTGGTATCCAAGCAAGTGGAGACGGCAGAAAGGTTTGTTGAAGTAAATCCCCAGATACAAGATACTTTGTTTACCGCGACTCAATCACTGGCTTCAACCCTACAAGCTTGGGCAAAATCTGCCAGCACATTCTTATTGTCGTTTTTAACTGCTTTGCCTAGAGTATTTATAGTATTAGTGGTGTCAGTTGTTGCCACTTTACTGATAAGTTCAAGCTATCCTGATGTAAAGCGATTTATATCCAACTTGTTTCCACGAAGATGGCATGTAAGTGCCCAAGCAATCAGCTCAGATCTGGGAGCAGCTGTTGTGGGTTACTTAAGGTCTCAGGCAATTTTGGTATCGGTAACTTCACTGGCAACCATAGCTGGATTATTGCTTATGGGCAATCGTTATGCAGTCACCCTTGGCGTTATAGCTGGCCTTCTGGATATTGTGCCAATAGTTGGGACAGGAATGTTATTCGTGCCTTGGGCTGTAGGACTAATTATCATGGGTTCTTTTGGAGAGGGCCTAAAGCTTTTAGTTATGTGGATAGTTATAATGACAATACGACAGTTACTTGAGCCGAAAGTATTGTCTAAAGGAATTGGGATTCATCCACTGCCAACTCTTATTTCAATGTACGTAGGGCTTCAATTGATAGGGGGGTTTGGTCTGATTATTGGGCCGGCTCTGGTAATATGTTACGAAGCTGTGCGGAGAGTTGGTGTATTTGGACCTCCGAAAGATTATTAATTATCGTGATACCAGATATTAATAGAATAAGCTTATGAGCAGGAAGAGATGATTCGTCTTGAAAACACTGACAATCCTGGGATCAACAGGGTCGATCGGGCGCCAAACATTAGATGTTGTCAATCATGCGGAAGGACGCCTTAAAATTTACGCCTTGGCAGCAGAGAAAAATGTACGGCTTATGGAAGAACAGGCTCGGTTGTTTCGACCTGAAGTTGTAATAATGATGGATGAATCTGCTGCCAGTGATCTACGCAGTCGGTTGAGAGATTTACCGATCAAAGTGGCTCAAGGAATGGAAGGGATAATTAACTCTGTTGTTGCAGAGAAAGTCGATATAGTTGTTACTGCACTATCAGGCAGAGTAGGCCTGGAGCCTACGCTAGCTGCAATTGCTGCAAGGAAAACTATTGCACTTGCCAATAAAGAGACACTAGTGGCGGGCGGAGATTTGGTAATGTCAGCCGCTGAAAAAAATGGCTGCAAAATTCTACCGGTGGACAGTGAACATTCCGCAATATTTCAGTGTTTAGAAGAAAGTACTGAAACTATTGAAAAGATTATTTTGACAGCTTCAGGGGGGCCTTTCTTTGGTTGGACAAGAGAAAGGCTAGAAACTGTCACTTTAGAGAAGGCTCTTTGCCATCCCAATTGGGAAATGGGTGCAAAAATCACCATAGATTCTTCAACAATGATGAATAAAGGATTGGAAGTTATTGAAGCCCATCATTTGTTCAATATGGAGTATGATGAAATCGAGGTGCTCATTCATCCCCAGAGTGTAATCCACTCTATGGTAGAATATCAGGATGGTTCCGTATTGGCTCAGTTAGGGAGGCCGGATATGCGATTGCCAATACAATATGCTTTAAGTTACCCAACACGATGGAAGAATCCCTTTGAGCGACTCAATCTTCGGGGGAAAACCTTGACCTTCCATGAGCCGGATTTTGAAGCGTTTCCAGCTCTGGCTTTAGCCTATCAAGTCGGACGACGAGGGGGGACTCTCCCAGCTGTAATGAATGCGGCTAATGAGGTTGTAGTTTCAGCATTTCTCCAAAAGAAGGTTTCATATCCGGCAATTATCGAGATTGTTGAAAAAGTCTGCTCGGAACACTGTGTTTTAGATAATCTAGATTTGGGTAGGATACTCGATGCCGATAATTGGGCTCGTCAACGGGCCGAAGAATTAATTTCTAGATTCTAAGCTCAAGGGATAGGGGATAAGGATAAAAGGATTATTGTTTAAAAACTTTGTGAAGATTAACAAGATAATTTCTAAATTAAAGATTGGCACATAAATATCATTCAGTGGAATTAAGATCATAAAACCTTTCGATCCATGAACTACGAACCAGGTTCCGATCTGGAGCCGCGAATATCGATAAAGGGGGGGTTAAAGTGTTAACGACACTAGCCATTGTTTTTGTCTTTGGAAGCATGGTCATGATTCACGAATTTGGACACTATATTGTCGCAAAGTGGATTGGAGTTAAGGTGATTGAGTTTAGCTTTGGTTTTGGTCCGAAAATCGTGGGTTATCAGGGGAAAGAAACACTTTATTCTCTACGGATTGTTCCTCTTGGGGGGTTTGTCAAACTTCATGGTATGGACCCGGAAATCAATGATAATGGTCAAGCTGTAATTGCCTCAAACAAAGATGCCAGAAGTTTTATGAACAAGCCCATATGGCAACGTATGGCGGTAATAGCTGCCGGTCCTATTATGAATTTTGTATTGGCAATTATTATGTTTGTCAGTGTTTTTGCTTACATGGGGATTCCGGCTCAGAGCAATACTAACACGATTGGCTCATTACTAAAAGATAAGCCGGCTGCAGCATCTGGGCTCCTTGCCGGTGATAGAATTATTGCTGTCAATCAAGCCCCAACTCCAGACTGGACACGTTTAACTGAAGTAATTCATTCTAAACCAGATCAAGTGATAAACCTGACTATCGAGAGAGGCACCGATCAACAACATCATACTGTTTCCGTAAAGACCGAAAAGGATGCTCAGACAGGGTACGGAATGATAGGGATCGCACCTGAAGTTAGTTATGTTCACGCCTCTATTATGGAGGCAACAAGAGTCGGAATTCAACGATCTGTTGATTTCACTAAGCTGATCGTTGTAACCCTAGTACAAATGATCACTGGAAAAATTCCTGCAGACGTGGGTGGCCCGGTCATGATAGCCCAGGTTATTGGAGAAGGTGCTAAAGAAGGTTTCTCCAATCTATTAGGCTTAACAGGTGTTTTGAGTATTCAACTAGGTCTCATTAACCTTTTCCCAATTCCTGCACTTGATGGAAGCAGACTCGTTTTTCTATTAATTGAAGGTTTGAGAGGCAAACCCCTTAATCCTGAAAAGGAAAATATGATCCATTTGGTGGGCTTTGTCTTGCTTATGGGTTTAATGCTGGCTGTAACTTATAAAGATGTTCTGCGATTGTTTGTTAAAGCAGGTTAGATCTTGCCTTGATTGATGTACAGGGGGAACGGAATTCATGATTCACAGAAAAAACACCAAAGCTGTGCAGGTTGGATCTGTAAAAGTAGGCGGAGGGGCTCCGATCGTAATACAATCTATGACTAATACGGATACCAGAGACATTGTCAGCACACTAGCCCAGATTCATTCTTTAGCGAAAGCTGGGTGTGAAATTGTGCGACTGGCAGTTCTAGATCAGGATGCCGGCGAGGCCTTAAAGATAATTGCAGTTGATAGCCCACTTCCGGTAATTGCTGACATACATTTCGATTATCGTTTAGCTATTCAAGCAGTTGAGCAAGGGGTTCATGGTCTAAGGTTGAATCCGGGGAATATTGGAGCTCGCTGGAAGGTACAAGAGGTTGTAAAGGCAGTTAAGGAACGGCAAATCCCTATTCGGATCGGAGTTAACGCCGGCTCCTTAGAGAAGGAACTCCTGGAAAAGTACGGGGGGCCTACTGCCGAGGGAATGGTGGAAAGTGCCTTGGGACATATTCGACTTCTGGAAGAAGAGGGATATGATAAAATTAAGGTCTCTCTAAAAGCATCCTCTGTTCCTTTGATGCTGGAAGCCTATCGAAAGATTCACGAAGTTACCGAGTATCCTTTACATTTAGGGGTCACAGAAGCCGGGACGGTGAGTTCCGGCGTAGTGAAATCGGCAATAGGAATCGGTACTCTTCTGGCCGAAGGCATAGGGGATACCATTCGGGTATCATTAACCGGTGATCCAGTGCGCGAAATTCCGGTGGCTTTAGAAATTTTGCATGTCTTGGACTTACGGCAACGTAGTGTAGAGTTAATCAGTTGCCCTACCTGTGGTCGAACTCAAGTTGATCTGGCCGGATTGGCAGAGCAAGTCGAGGAACGACTAGCTCAACTCCCCCCCTTGGACAAGCCGTTAAAGGTAGCAGTTATGGGGTGCGCAGTCAACGGGCCTGGCGAGGCTCGTGAAGCGGATTACGGGATTGCCGGCGGTAAAGGCATGGGGCTCTTATTTCGCAAGGGAGAGATAGTAGCTCGCCTTCCGGAACATGAGTTACTGGCAGCTTTGCTTCACGAAATTGAGGAGTATGTTAAGGAACACCAGAGAAAATAGACATAGTGAATTAGCTATAATACTAACTTAAAAAATAAATTGATGATTATAGAAGGGAATGGACACAATGCTAGTCAGCCAATTATTAAATCCTACACTTCGCGAAGTACCTGCTGAAGCAGAAGTTATCAGCCATCAGTTAATGCTCCGGGCAGGCTTAATTCGCAAGTCGGCTTCCGGATTTTACACCTATTTGCCTTTGGGATTAAAAGTCTTAAAAAAGATCGAAGCTATTGTTCGAGAGGAAATGGATGCCAAAGGCGGACAGGAAGTTCTTATGCCAATTATGCAACCGGCTGAATTATGGAAAGAAAGTGGTCGCTGGGATGTATATGGTGCAGAGTTATTTCGGCTAAAAGATCGTCATAACCGTGAGTTCTGCCTAGGTCCGACTCACGAAGAAATTATCACAGACCTAGTTCGGGGTGAAATTCGGTCTTATAAACAGCTCCCGATGCTTCTTTATCAAATACAAAATAAATATCGGGACGAGCGGCGTCCTCGCTTCGGATTAATGCGTGGCCGTGAATTTGTTATGAAAGACCTCTATTCCTTTGACCGTGATGAGGCTGGACTCCATGAAAGCTATCAAAAAATGTATGACGCTTATTGTAGAATTTTTTCCCGCTGTGGTTTAACTTTCCGTCCCGTTGAAGCAGATGCCGGCGCTATTGGAGGTACAGGGGGAACCCATGAATTTATGGTTCTAGCAGATTCCGGAGAGAATGCTGTCGTTCATTGTTCTGGGTGTGATTATGCAGCTAATATGGAAAAATCTGAGTGTCGCCCTCAGGTGATTGACGATGCAGCTCCGGAAGAGAAGAGTAAGTTAGTGTCTACGCCGGGAGTAAAGACCATTGAAGACCTCAGTGAGTTTTTGGCAGTACCGAAGAGCTCCACCATTAAGTCGTTGCTTTACCAAGGGGATGATAAAATCTTTTTGGTGTTAATACGTGGGGATCGCACACTCAATGAAATAAAGCTGAATAACGCTTTAGGCGGATTTGTCTCCCTTCAGCTTGCCTCATCTGAGTTAGTTCTGCAGACTTTAGGGTGTGAACCTGGGTCTGTAGGTCCAGTCGGAGCACCGGATGGACTTTGGGTAGTAGCTGATCAAGAGGTTCCTTTGATGAAGAGGGCTGTTTGTGGAGCTAATAAATCCGATCATCATTATGTAAATGTTGTTCCCGGTAAAGATATCCGTATAGACAAGGTTCTTGATTTAAGAATGGTCGAACCGGGCGAAGCGTGTCTTAAATGTGGGGCTCCACTTAAAGAGGCCAGAGGAATTGAAGTCGGTCAAGTATTCAAACTTGGGACTAAATACAGCAAAGCACTTGGTGCGAACTTTTTAGATGAGAACGGAGTCGAAAAAAGCTGTGTGATGGGTTGTTACGGTGTTGGGGTAAGCAGAACAATTGCCGCTGCCATTGAACAAAACCACGATGATAATGGGATTATTTGGCCAATGCCAATTGCTCCATACCATTGCATAATCGTACCGACTAGTAATAAAGATTCATTGGTTGTTGAAACTGCTGAGAAACTTTATCAAGAGTTAAAAGATTTGAGAGTCGAAGTCATTCTGGATGATCGAGATGAACGTGCTGGTGTGAAATTTAAGGATGCAGATTTAGTAGGTTATCCAATAAGGGTAACTTTGGGAAGTAAAACCTTGGCCAATGGTCAAGTTGAACTTAAAGAACGAAAATCCGGTGAAACCTACCTGGTACGGGTAGAGGATCTCTCGCAAGAGGTAAAGACAAGAATTGAAAAAGCTCTTAGTGCTAACTAAATATTTCGGAACATAAAACTTGCGGGAGCATCAATTCGTGGAAACATGCAAGTTTGGAGACTTTCAGAATCGAGTGAATCTGCCCTTTTTGAAATGCAATTTAATTAAGGCAGATTCACTTGCTAAAAAATACAATATTATTTGATGGTTATTTTGTTAAATCCTTGAATAATCTTTTAATTAAAATTATAATAGAGCCTAGCTCGCTAAAAACTTAACTAAATAATTACTGGATGATATTTACGGGAGATAGGCAAATTTGCCTGCCGAAGAGGTTGTACTTTCAGGAGCTTACATTTAAGCAGGACCGTAAATTGACAGGACTCTGGAGAGATCCATTAATGGGCGCCGAAGGGGCAACGCAAAATGCTTTGCTAATCTCTCAGGCAAAAGGACAGAGTATTGAAGTTTAATGGTCAATCACATTTGTGATCTCACCATAAACTTGTACTGTTTACTATTTAAATCCAGAGTCAAATCGCAAGATTTGGCTCTTTTTATATATAAGATGGAGCGCATAGCAGCAATCCACAAAGGTATTATATTTACGGAGGAGGAAAAGGACATGGAATCATTTCACAATACTATCATTTGGCTAAACGAATACCTCTGGGGTCCCCCAATGCTCATCTTACTTTTCGGTACGCACTTATTTCTAACCTTTCGTACTCGCTTCATCCAAAAACACATTATTAAAGCCATTAAGCTTTCGCTAACGAAAGATACGTCTTCTGAGGGAGATGTAAGCCAGTTCGGGGCTCTCACCACAGCATTAGCGGCAACGATAGGAACCGGTAATATCGTAGGGGTTTCTACTGCCGTAGCTTTGGGAGGCCCTGGGGCTGTACTATGGTGCTGGTTAACGGGAGTCTTTGGTATTGCTACTAAGTACTCTGAGGCTCTGTTATCGGTAAAGTATAGAGTTAAGACCTCAGATGGGACAATGCTTGGTGGACCTATGTATGCTTTGGAAAATGGTTTGGGTCAAAAGTGGCTGGCGGTCTTATTTTGTATTTTTACAGCGATTGCGGCTTTTGGAATTGGCAACACAGTTCAAGCCAATTCCATTGCCACAATGGTCAATGAGACATTTAATATTTCGCCTTATATTACTGGCGGTGTAATGGCTGCTCTCACTGGCTTTGTTATTCTTGGGGGAGTTAAGTCCATTGCGCGAGTGTGTGAAAGGCTTGTGCCTTTTATGGCTATATTCTACGTGATTGGTTGTATTATTATTTTAGTTCTGAATGCTTCATTTGTAGTACCTGCAATCAGCCTGATTTTTAAATCAGCCTTCACTCCTCAAGCAGCTGGGGGTGGATTTATCGGAGCTTCTATCATGATGGCAGCACGCTACGGTATTGCCCGAGGGCTGTTCTCCAATGAGTCAGGATTAGGATCGGCTCCAATTGTGGCAGCAGCGGCTCAAACAAGAAATCCAGTTCGCCAAGCTTTAGTCTCTGCAACCGGAACCTTCTGGGATACTGTTGTGGTCTGTGCAATGACTGGAATCGTTGTAGTTAGCAGCATTATGAGCAATCCTGCTGCTACTGAAGGATTAAAAGGTGCAGCGCTAACGAAAATCGCCTTTGCTCAAATACCCGTAGTTGGCCCCATTGTCTTAACAGTTGGGCTTTTAACTTTCGTGTTTTCAACGATCCTCGGGTGGTCCTATTATGGAGAAAGAGCCATTGAATACTTGTTTGGAAAGGCTGCGATTATGCCATACCGAGGGGTCTGGGTACTTGCTGTATTCCTAGGGTCCATAATGACTCTTCAACTGGTCTGGGATATGGCAGATGCTATGAACGCATTGATGGCTATACCAAACCTCGTTTCCCTGTTGCTGTTAAGTGGAGTTATCGTCTCAGAAACAAAAAAGTATCTGTGGGAGGATAATTTAGACGAGGTTTCCAAGGATCCCATTCCGGTTATTAAAAATTAACATTCTGTAACATTAATTCTATACTATATCTTACTCAAAAAAAACGACCTTAAAGGTCGTTTTTTGAATTGAGTGCACTTTTATCAATATATATTCGTAAGAGCCCGTCATACCAGGGGAGTATCCACGGATCTTATTTGATGCAACGTTCAAGTAGTTAATGACTTAACCGGCCAAGGAAAGTTTGAGTGCGGGTTTCTTGAGGGTTTCCGAAAATCTGAGTAGGTGAGCCTTCCTCTATGATCCGGCCTTCGTCAATGAAAATTACCCTGTCCGCGACTTCCTTGGCAAACCCCATTTCGTGGGTTACGACAACCATAGTCATTCCGTCTTCGGCTAACTGCTTCATAACAGTAAGAACTTCCCCAACCAGCTCGGGGTCAAGGGCTGAGGTGGGCTCATCAAAAAGCATTATTTTCGGATGCATAGCTAGTGCTCGCGCAATGGCAACTCTTTGGCCCTGTCCACCAGACAATGTCCCAGGATAACAGTTCTGTTTGTCCAAAAGTCCCACCTTAGATAGTAACTCCTGGGCATCTTTGATTGCTTGGCTCTTTGGTTGATTAAGAACATGAACAGGTGCTTCGATGATATTTTCCAAGACTGTTAGGTGGGGAAACAGATTGAATTGCTGGAATACCATACCTACTTGACGACGAATCTGTTTCAGACTTTTTGAGTTCCTTTCCAACGGGACGCTATCAATCAATATTTCCCCCGAAGTTAAGGCCTCAAGCCCATTTAGACAGCGCAGAAAAGTGCTTTTTCCCGAACCACTTGCTCCGATCAGCACTACAACCTCACCGGGAGACACTGTAGCATCTATACCGTTTATAACCCTATGATAGCCAAAGTCTTTAACTAAACAGTTTACATTGATCATCGACTTTTCATGTATTTTAGTTAATTCCATTATCAACACGCCCTTGTCCTATTTTCTTTAGATAATCTCCATTCTAGGCTGCGTAATACTGCTGATATTACAGTTGTCATCAGCAAATAGAGGAGAGCAGCGGTAGTATAGAACTCCAAAGAACCAAATGTAACACTGGCAAAACGTTGCGAAGTTTGAAGGAGTTCCGACATAGTGATTACTGAACATAGTGATGAATCTTTCAGAGAGATGATAAACTGATTGCCTAATGAGGGAATTGAAATTCGTAAGGCTTGTGGAAAGATAATTCTGCGCAGGGTTAAGATTTTTCCCATTCCAAGTGATAAAGAAGCTTCAGTTTGTCCTTTAGGAATTGCTTCTATTCCACCCCGAAAGACCTCTGCCAGATAAGCTCCACTGTTAATTCCCAGTCCTAATACCGAAGAAGTAAAAGCACTTAAGGTAATTCCAAGTTGTGGTAACCCGAAATAAATGAGAAATAGCTGAACAAGCAAAGGGGTTCCTCGAACCAGCCAAATGTAAAAGTGAGCAACATATCGCAGAGGGGTATGAGATATCTTTAAAAGTGCGGCAATTAGGCCAATAAAGATACCAAAAGCAATTCCCAGTACAGCAAGTTCTATAGTCAGACCTGCTCCCTGCAATAAGAAAGGAAGATATTTAATGATGATACTAAAATCGAGATTCATAACCAATGCCTCCAGTCTGATCAATAAACACCCCTTTGCCGAATATGTCTAATCTTAAGCTCCTAACTATATGTGGTAAATAAGTTGAAATATCTGCTGTGAGCCGCTATTTAGATCTAATTGGGTTTAACGGATATCTTGATTGAAATACTTTTCACTAATCTGTTTATAGGTTCCATCATCCATCATTTCTATGAGTGCATTGTTTACTGCTTCAAGCAATTTTGGACTGTCTTTACGAATTGCAATACCCATTTTTTCTACATATAATAAATCTCCGACCAGTTTATACGGATAACTATTTTTCTTAATCGCATTTAAACCAACTATTTTGTCGGTAATCACGGCATCAACTCTTCCGTTAAGCATATCGTTAAAGGCATCGGGGTCTCCTTTGTAAGTATTTACAGTAGCACCCAATTCCCGTGCTTTCGTTTCAAATGTAGTGCCAAGCACAACCCCAACCTTTTTACCCTTAAGATCGGCGGATCCACTGATGTTTGAGTCAGAGGGTACAATAATTTGAGCTCCTGATCGATAATAAGGTGTACTAAAATTTACTTTCTCAAGTCGCTCGTCTGTAATGGCCATACTTCCCAAAATCATATCAAATTTCCCTGTTGTTAATCCTGCGATAATTCCATCCCATTCAGTTGCGATAGGGTTTGGATTTACATTGATTCTTTTGGCAATTTCCTGTCCTATTTCCACATCAAAACCTGTTAGCTTATTTTGCTCATTAAAAAAGTTAAAGGGTGGATACTGCCCACTCATAGCAAAGGTTATTTTGCCATCAGCCTTAATCTGATCTAAGGTTGCTGTAGGGGTTTTCTCGGAATTGCCTTTTGACGTACCACAGCCTGTGATTACCAGCAAAGCTATTGTAACAAGGACAAGCAATCTGAACTTTTTCATTCTTTCTACCTCCTATGTACCTTTTAATTGGGATCATATATTACAGCTTTTAAAAGAGCAATGAAACCACCTCCAAATGAAACTGAGCAATTATAGATTATTCATACATACAACTTATATAAAAAAGATAAGTTGTTAGTACTTATAGTATACCATACAATACGATTTATGACCAATAATTGTATATTTTTAGCATCAAAATTCTACAAATCTTTTAGTTGACAATTATCTACAAACAACTTATTCTATTACTGAAAGTTGTCAGTGTTTATTTTTTGGCGCTCACTTTTATTAACCGAAGCCTGCGCTATCCTGTAATAACTTTCGGGTAACCAGACGAGGAGGTAGAAGAATGAATAAGCAACGGGAAACGATATGGCCTAATATCAATGACAGCCTATGGAATGATTGGAATTGGCAAATGTCTAATCGAATAACGAATCATAAAGAATTACTTGAATCTATGTCTCTTCCCGCAGAGGAGGCTGATCAAATCGAGAAGTGTTTGGAAGATTTTCGTATGGCAATTACTCCATACTACTTTTCACTTATGAATCCTCAAGATCCAACCTGCCCTATTAGAAAACAAGCAATTCCTTCAATTCTAGAATTAAATAAGTCCTCCTGTGATTTAGAGGATCCGTTACATGAAGAAGCTGATTCTCCGGTACCAGGATTAACACACCGTTATCCTGACAGAGTTTTACTATTGGTAACTGATCAATGCTCAATGTACTGCAGACATTGCACCAGAAGAAGAATGGCCGGGCAAACGGATAAGGCCTTGCCGTTAAATCGGTTTAAGCTTGCCCTTGAATATATTCGTGCCAACTCACAAATTCGAGATGTTTTAATATCAGGAGGAGATCCCTTTACATTATCGGATGATCGTTTAGACTATATACTTTCTAATCTTCGTTCGATTCCCCATGTTGAAATTATCAGGATTGGAACAAGAACCCCGGTAGTCCTGCCTATGCGTATTACTGACCATCTCATTGAAGTTTTGCAGAGATACCAACCGGTTTGGATCAATACACACTTTAATCATCCTCAAGAGCTTACTTTTGAAGCACGGAATGCTCTCAACAAACTAGCCAATTCTGGTATACCCCTTGGCAACCAATCGGTTTTACTTAAGGGGATCAACGATTGTCCGGTGATTATGAAAAAACTGGTTCATGAACTGGTCAAATGCCGGGTTAGACCTTATTATTTGTACCAGTGTGATTTATCTCGTGGTATCGAACATTTCCGTACCTCTGTCAGTACTGGCATAGAAATCATAGAAATGCTTAGGGGACATACCTCTGGTTTCGCAGTCCCAACATTTGTTGTTGATGCACCGGGAGGCGGAGGAAAAATTCCCTTACAGCCAAACTACTTGATTTCTCAATCCAATGACAAAGTGATCCTACGCAACTATGAAGGAGTCATTAGTGTATATCAGGAACCTGATGACAAAGAAGGCCCTTGCAAGACATGCTCAAACTCCTGTACAAGTACGAAAAATCACAAGATTGGCTTGGTTAAGCTTCTAAAGGGTGAAAGGATTAGCCTTACGCCTAAAGAGAATAGCAGAGAGCAGAGACGAAAAAAAGTTTCTAGTGGAGGTAGTAAAAATGCTTAGTAGGATGAGCTCGGTTATTTCCTCAAGTCACATTATCGTGGATGTAAGGAATAAACGGTTGGTTGTTAACGGCTACATACGAGGAATAAAGCCAGCTATCTTCAGCAGAGAATTGATTGAATTAGCGGTCAATAAGAAGCTGGAAAAAATATGGCTGTGGGCGTTACCCGCTGATGTTCCTGAATTTCTAGGATTCGGCTTTCGTACGGAAGGAAGTCTTTTTAGAGATAATTTCGAGGAGTTTGCTATTAGCTTGGCCTATTATGTAAATCCGGTTAGGGCGTTTTCCGATAAATTACAGAGCGAAAACGACATTGTTGATAGTGTTCGGACTGAACCTATCCGACGTCTGTCAAGTTTGTCCGAAGGAATAAGGTTGAAACTCCTAAATCAATCCTTTGCAGAACAAATATCTGAATTATTAACCCGTGTCTTTGAAAGTTATCCCTCTCCTGTGGAAGACTCTCAATATATTCGATCGTTAATAAAAGATGGTAATATTTTTGCTGGGGCGTTTATTGAAAAGAAGCTGATCGGTGTTGCTGCTGCGTATCCGGATAAAGAATTAAATCGTTGCGAGATGACGGATTGCGCAACGTTAGAAGAGTATAGAGGAAATTCCCTAACAGAACGTTTATTGGGCATTTTAGAAAATGAGGTACTAAAGCATCAAACATTAAACCTATTTACTCTTGCACGAGCACAGTCTTATGGAATGAACAGAGTATTTCACAAACTAGGATACAGATTTCAAGGCCGTTTAATAAACAACTGCGATATTGCTGGTTCTTTTGAAGACATGAATCTTTGGGTTAAATAGGGCAGATTATGTATCATAAAATTGTAGTTCCGGTGGATTCCGCTGGACATTCCAAAAATGCCTTAATTCATGCAATAAAGTTAGCCCAACAAACCAGCTCTAAGCCCATGGTGATTTATATAAACCCCATCATTCCCCTATACTTGAATTTTGGGCTAGTACCTGTAAGAAAGTATGTGCCTTTAGAAAATAGTGATGCCCTAGATATCCTAAAGGATATAATAGCGGATATGGGTATTCCGCCTGACGCTATTGATAGAAGAGCTGCAACGGGTGATCCCACCACTTTAATCATTAAAATAGCGGCAGAGGAAAGAGCAGATCTTATTGTAATGGATAATAAACTTTTTGGTCGGCTAGCTGGATTTAGAAATATAAGCAATTCAGTCATTAAACATGCCACTTGTCCAGTTCTTGTCGTAAAATAACCCATAGCAAGAAAGGTTATGATTATTACTGATGCTCCAAAGTCATGTGATATACTACAAGTACATGGAAATAAGCTTTGGAGAGAATTATTTTGAAAGAAAAACTGAAGCAACTCCCTCAAAGCCCTGGGGTCTATATGATGTGCGATTCATTGGGGAATATTATCTATGTCGGAAAAGCTAAAAATTTGAAAAGCAGGATATCTCAATATTTCTATGACCAAAAGGATAGGGATCCCAAGGTTGCAGATATGATAAAACACATTCATACATTTCATTATCAAACTACTGATACGGAATTAGATGCCTTTATTGAAGAGTGTCGTTTAATTAAAGAACTCAAACCCCGTTATAACAGTCAGATGAAGAATACTAAAAAATATATTTACTTAAGAATTGCCGATGAACAATACCCTCAGGTGACAGTAACTAACGAAATCCTGGATAATGGGGGTTCATACAATGGTCCGTTTACCAGTTCTCGTGGGGTGGAGAATGTAATTAGGTATTTAAATGACTTTTATCCCTTGCGAAAATGTCTTACCCCGAAATTAGTCAAGAGACATAACGGTTGCCTCTTTATGCAATTAGGTTCCTGTCTGGGTGTTTGTACCGGGCAGGTAAAAACTGAAGAATACTGGACGTACATTGAAAAGATTCAGCAGCTTTTAAACGGAAAGAATCAATCAGCCATTCAGGATCTGGTAAAGAAGATCGATATTGCTATAGAGAATCTTAATTTTGAAAAAGCGTCCGAATATAGAGAGTATTACAAAGGTCTTAGCCATGTTATCAATAAGCAGCGCCTGGTTAACCAGTCAAGTAAAAATAGAAATATATTAGCAGTAGAGTTTATGGGCAGCTCACAGGCCAAATTATTTTTCATTAAAGGAAACCAACTTCTTAGCGGAAAAGTTATTAGTACCCAAATAGATAAAACAGAAATGAAGCAAGCCTTTTTGCAAATAATCAGAAAGGTGTACCTTACAACAGAACTCCAAGAAGATTGCAAACTGACTGAGAGAGATATTGATGAGGCTCAAATAATTTTCTCTTATCTCAAAAAGAATAGGAAACGAGTCCTTACATTTTCGATACCGATTACTAAATTAAAAAGCGAAAAAACTTTGGATACCGCCGTTCAGAAGATAATTGCCCAAATTACTCAAAGAATAAATTAAGCTGCCTTTTCTAATGATAGCTTACAGTATTTATTTGCAAAAAAAGGGCAATTTAAATGATTCGAATTTAGCAGCAGGTTGCACAGTCATAACTAATATGCTATATTAGTATAAGGAAATTTGTAGTCTTGATGGTAAGGAGTGGGTTCTAACCCGCTCCTTCGTTTGTCCAATTCGTAACGTTGGTATAACATAAGGACATCTTCGTAAGACTATAGGAAAATGTCCATACGTTGCGTTTAAAGGAGAGAATTCATATGAGTGAGGTAATAGAAAAACAAATTGGGTCTATGGTTGAACCTCTTATAAAAGAAAAGGGCCTGGAATTGGTCGCTGTAGAATACTTAAAAGAAGGTGCACATTGGTATCTGCGTCTTTATATAGATAAAGAAGGCGGTGTGGACATGGACGATTGTTCGGCTATCAGTCACGTTGTGAGTGAAATGCTTGATCAGAAGAATCCTATCCCTCAAGCCTATATGCTGGAAGTGTCTTCTCCTGGACTGGAACGTCCTCTTAAAAAGGAAGAGGACTTTGTTCGTTTTCGGGGAAGTATGGTCATGGTTCATACAACATCATCCTTTAAGGGGTTTAAAAAGTTTTCTGGAAATCTTATTGGACTAATCAATGATGAGATCGTTTTAGAATACAATGATGAGCATATTGCCATTCCATACAATTTAGTTAAGAAAGCCCATTTGGCACTGGATTTTTGAGTTCTAAGCACAACAGAATAAGGAGGAAAATTGAAAAATGAATATGGAGTTCATCGAGGCCCTTCATGAGTTAGAAAAAGGACGGGGAATTTCTGCAGAAATTCTATTTGAGGCAATTGAGGCAGCACTGATTTCCGCATACAAGAAGAATTTCGGATCATTGCAAAATGTGCGAGTTCTAATTGATCGTTTAACCGGTGAGTTTAAAGTTTATGCCCGAAAAACCGTTACAGATATCGTGGAGGATCCTCGGACTCAGGTTGGTTTGGCAGAGGCTCGTAATCTCGATCCTAATTACCAACTAGAAGACATT
Source organism: Desulfosporosinus sp. HMP52 (assembly GCF_000765145.1). Lineage (GTDB taxonomy): Bacteria > Bacillota > Desulfitobacteriia > Desulfitobacteriales > Desulfitobacteriaceae > Desulfosporosinus. Next base: position 284,769 of record NZ_JMGA01000018.1, read on the forward strand.
GTAGAATACGAAGTAACCCCTCGTGAATTTGGCCGAATTGCAGCTCAAACAGCGAAGCAGGTCGTCGTTCAACGCATAAGAGAAGCAGAACGCGGTATGATCTATGATGAATTTGTCAATCGTGAAGGGGACATTGTTACCGGAGTTGTCCAACGGTATGAGCAAAAAAACGTCATTGTTGATTTAGGAAAGGTGGAAGCTGTACTTCCTGCTCAGGAACAAATACCTGGGGAGGAATATCAGTCGTTCGAGCGCATTAAAACTTATGTCGTAGAGGTGAAAAAAACGACTAAGGGACCTCAGATAATGCTTTCACGGACACATCCAGGGTTGATAAAACGTCTATTTGAGCTTGAAGTTCCAGAAATTCATGACGGAATTGTTGAAATAAAAGGAGTCTCACGTGAAGCTGGAGCGCGTTCCAAAATCGCGGTTCATTCACGTGACCAAAATGTTGATCCTGTAGGGGCATGTGTTGGACCTAAGGGAGTACGTGTGCAGACCATTGTCACAGAATTAAAAGGTGAAAAGATTGATATTGTAAATTTCTCAATTGATCCTCAAGAATTTGTGGCTAATGCCTTATCTCCCGCAAAAGTATTACAAGTCTATCCAAAACTCAATGAAAAAGTTGCTGTTGTAGTAGTCCCGGATTATCAGCTTTCATTAGCAATTGGTAAAGAAGGGCAAAATGCACGTTTGGCGGCTAAGCTCACCGGTTGGAAGATTGATATAAAGAGTGAGTCACAAGCAATTGCCCACAATATCATTCCTCAAGGGCAACAAGAGTATGAAACTTATACTGAGTTCGGTGAATATGAAGAGTACTCAGAATATGATGAGTATGTAGATTCCGATAATTATCAAGAATATCAGGAAGAGCAAGAGTATCAAGAGGATATAATAAATGGGGATCCTAAGCCAAAAGTAGATGAAGACAATTACGTTGAAACATATGAAGAAGAACTTCTTTCAAATGATGATGATTCTTTAGTGTTAGAAGATCTCCCAGAGGATTTGGATACATTGCTTGCCCCAAATGAGCTTTCCGAAAAACCCAAAGAGAAGGGGTGAGGGGATGAAGACACGAAAAGTCCCGATGCGGATGTGCTTGGGGTGCCAAGAAATGAAGCCTAAGAAAGAGCTTTTGCGAGTCGTGAGAACTCCAGAGGGGGTTGTGGAATTAGATCCAACTGGAAAACGGAATGGCCGCGGTGCTTACCTTTGTCCAAACTCAGTCTGTTTTCAAGCCGCTGTTAAGGAGCGCCGTTTTCGTAAAGCTTTTGGAGTCGACGTGGATCCTGCAGTTTTCGCGAATTTAGAAGGGAAAATATCCTCTTGAATACACGGATAGAATCATTAGTAGGAATTGCACGACGAGCTGGAAAAATCGCTTCCGGAGATGCTCAAATTGAGGCCATGCTTAAAAAACGAAAAGGATTTCTCTTAATTATTGCGGAAGATGCCCAGGGAGCACAAAAGAAGTATACTCAATGGGCTGAAGATATAAGACTACCGGTGTTAATCACTGGTACAAAACTAGAACTGGGATGTTCTATAGGACTTTCGCCGCGTTCAGCAGTGCTTATTTTGGATCAAGGGTTTGCTAAGGCTATATTACTAGCAAGGAGCTGATGCTTGGAGCGTAATGTGGGAGCCGATTATGTGGGGGTGGTTAAATGAGTATTCGTGTTCATGAATTAGCAAAAGAATTAAATTTTAGTAGTAAAGAAGTGATGACAAGACTCGTGGCTATGGGAACTGATGTAAAAAATCATTTAAGTACGGTCGATCAAAAAGACGCAGATCGCTTAAGGAACCAACTGAAAGGAAAGGAGACAAATTTGGAGCATTCTGAACACAAAAATACTGAAGAAACAAGACCAATGACAACTGAATCTGTACAAGATGGAGAGCTGAAAGATCCCCGTTCAGCAATGGAAAGGCAGCCTCAAAGTGCTCGCCCGGAAATTGAGGGAGGAAGACGTCCAGGAGCCGAAGGGCGTCCACAAGCCCCAAGGCCAGGAAATCAAGGACAGCCACAAGGTCCTCGACCTGGATATCAAGGTCAGCCACAAGGTCCTCGTTCAGGGAGTCAGGGTCAGCCACAAGGTTCGCGACCAGGGTACCAAGGTCAACCGCAAGGACCTCGTCCGGGATATCAAGGTCAACCACAAGGACCTCGTCCGGGATATCAAGGACAGCCGCAAGGACCTCGTCCGGGGTATCAAGGACAGCCGCAAGGACCTCGTCCCGGATATCAAGGACAGCCGCAAGGACCTCGTCCGGGATATCAAGGACAGCCGCAAGGACCTCGTCCGGGATATCAAGGACAACCGCAAGGACCTCGTCCGGGATATCAAGGACAGCCGCAAGGACCTCGTCCGGGGTATCAAGGACAGCCGCAAGGACCTCGTCCGGGATATCAGGGACAGCCCCAAGGCCCCCGTCCCGGATATCAAGGACAGCCCCAAGGCCCCCGTCCGGGATATCAAGGACAGCCCCAAGGACCTCGTCCGGGATATCAAGGACAGCCCCAAGGCCCCCGTCCGGGATATCAAGGACAGCCCCAAGGACCTCGTCCGGGATATCAGGGACAGCCGCAAGGTCCCCGTCCGGGATATCAGGGACAGTCACAAGGCCCCCGTCCGGGATATCAAGGTCAGCAGCAAGGTCCGCGCCCAGGGTACCAGGGCCAGCAGCAAGGTGCTCGTCCAGGAATGCCTCCGCGTGCCGGTGGGGGTGCCCCGCCGTCATCACCCGTTATTATTGAACAAGCGAAAAGGCAGATGCCTGCAAATAAGAAAGCTCAGGATAAGGCTTACGAACGAAAAAGAGAAATAGAAAAAGAAAGAGAAAATGCAATTCGGTCACCCCATAGACGTCCGCAAAAACATGTCAAAAAAGAAGTTAAGGATACAACGCCGAAGCACATTGTGATACAGGGATCAATATCAGTTCAGGACTTAGCCTCTAAGATGAGCCGTAAAGCCGGAGAACTGATTAAACAGCTTATGAACCTGGGAGTTATGGCCACTATTAACCAGGAATTGGATGTTGAAACTGCAACAATCCTAGCCGGTGAAATGGGAGTAACTATTGAGGTAAAGGCCGAGAAGTCATTGGCTGTTATTGAGGAAATCAAAGATGATCCCCAAGACCTAGTTACCCGTCCGCCTGTAGTTACAGTAATGGGGCATGTCGACCATGGCAAGACCTCTCTCCTTGATGCCATTCGGACGACACATGTAACCGCTTCTGAGGCAGGGGGCATTACCCAGCATATTGGGGCCTATCAAGTTGAAATAAACGGCCAAAAAATTACTTTCTTAGATACACCGGGGCATGAAGCGTTTACATCTATGCGTGCTCGTGGTGCTCAGGTAACGGATATTGCTATTCTAGTAGTAGCAGCTGATGATGGAATAATGCCCCAGACTATTGAGGCTATAAATCATGCTAAAGCAGCTGAGGTTCCTATTATTGTAGCTATTAACAAGATAGATAAAGAGAATGCTGTCCCAGAAAAAGTCAAACAGGAACTAACAGAGTATGGTCTTGTTGTCGAAGAATGGGGCGGAGATACAATTGCCGTTCCGGTATCAGCAAAGAGTCATCTTAACATTGAACAACTTCTGGAGATGATTTTGTTAGTCGCAGAAGTTCGCGAGTATAAAGCCAATCCAAATCGTCCTGCTGCCGGCACTGTTATCGAGGCCGAACTGGATAAAGGGAAGGGACCGGTAGCAACTGTGCTCGTTTCCAAAGGAACGCTTAATATTGGCGATGTGGCAGTGGCCGGTTGTGCATATGGTCGGATTAAGGCTATGTTGGATGAAAAAGGCCGACGTGTCAAAAAGGCTGGTCCTTCAATGCCTGTAGAGGTACAAGGCTTATCCGAAGTTCCCGAAGCTGGAGAACCATTCTACGTTGTTGCTGATGAAAAATTAGCTAGACAGATAACCTCTGCTCGAATTGCAGTGCGTAAAGTAGAAGAGTCTAAACAAAGTGTTGCTGTGAAAGTTAGCCTTGAAGACCTGTTTGATAAGATTAAAGAGGGTGAAATTAAAGACCTTAATATTATTATCAAAGCAGATGTACAAGGATCTGTCGAAGCTTTAAAGCAATCATTATTACGACTTTCAACAGGTGAGGTAAGAGTTAATCCAATCCATGGCGGAGTCGGTGCAATCAACAAAACAGACATTATGCTGGCCTCTGCTTCAAACGCAATTATTCTGGGCTTTAATGTACGCCCTGATGCCAATGCCAAGGCAACGGCTGAGTTAGAAGGGGTAGATCTGCGCCTGTACAGAGTTATCTATGACGCTATTGAAGATGTTAAAGCGGCAATGACTGGCTTGTTAGACCCATCTTTCAAAGAGGTTGTTGTGGGTAAGGCAGAAGTTCGTATGGTCTTTAAAGTTCCTAAAGCCGGAACAGTCGCTGGTTGTATGGTGACCGAAGGTAAAATTCCTCGTTCTGCCAAAGTCCGAGTTATTCGAGACAGCATTGTCATTCATGAAGGTGTTATGGAATCACTTAAGCGCTTTAAGGATGATGCAAAAGAGGTAGCAGAAGGTTACGAATGTGGGATTGGAATAGAAAAGTATAATGATGTCAAAGAGGGAGACACTATTGAAGCATTCGTCATGGAAGAAGTTAAGCGAACATTATAGTAATCCCTGGAGGTATTGGTATGTCAAAACATCGATCTAATCGGTTGGCGGAAACACTTAAAGAAGAGATTTCTCAGCTTATTCGTGTAGAGTTAAAGGATCCCCGCATTGGATTTGTAACTCTGACAAGTGTGGATGTTGCGGATGATTTATCACACGCAAAAGTGTATATTAGTGTTTTGGGTACTGAGGAGGAAGGAAATGCATCATTAGATGCCTTGAATCGTGCCGCTGGTTTTGTTCGAAGTGAAATTGGCAAACGGATACGGCTTAGGCATGTTCCATCGATCGTTTTCAAATACGATCCCTCCATTCAACATGGCGCGTATATTGCGAAATTGCTAAAGGATGTTGGAGTATCCGAGGAAACCAGTAAGGAAGAGTCCCATGACTGAAAATACTTTCATGGAAGAGTTCGTAGACGTTCTAAGAAAAGCGCCAAAGGTGGCGCTTTTCTCCCATATATCACCGGATGGTGACTGTATTGGTTCTATGCTGGCCATAGGTCTAGCTTTACAGAAAATGGGCAAAGAAGTAGTGTACTATAATCCCAATCCTATACCAGGCAATCTAGGGTTTTTGCCGGGTTCTGGTTGTATAAGTCAGATCCTTCCGAATCCCCAACCGAAGACCCTGCTCTTTGTAGATTGTACAGATTTAGGGAGAGTTAATCTCGCAAAATCCGATATTCAGAGTAACAGTACAATTCTTAACCTAGATCATCATATCTCAAATCTAAACTTTGGTGATATTAATTGGGTTGATGCCGGAGCAAGTGCAGTAGGGGAGTTGGCCTTAAACCTGATCAGTCAGCTGGGTGTAGAGATTGATCTTGACATAGCCACTAATCTTTACACAGCAATTGTAACTGATTCCGGTTGTTTTCAGTATAGCAATACTACAGCTCAGACCCATCGTTTAACAGCCAAGCTATTGGATTTTGGGATTGATTTAGCTTTTATTCATCATAATATTTTTGATCAAAAGCCTATAGCTCAAGTGAAACTTCTTCAATGTGCCTTGGCTGGACTGGAGATACATGCTGACGGACAATTAGCTTTGATTACTTTAAGTCTTGAGGATTTTCATAAAAGCGGTGCCGAGCAGGAGTTAAGCGATGGCCTGGTTAATCATGTGCGAAGCATCGCCGGAGTCGAGTCTGCGGTACTATTAAAAGAGGTCGGGCCATTAGAAGTGAAAGTTGGACTGCGTTCCAACCTTTGGCTGGATGTCAATAAGATAGCAGCACAATTCGGTGGAGGAGGGCACAAGCGAGCGGCAGGCTGCAGCTTAAAAATCCCTCTTAACGAGGCCAAGAAAAGTATTATTGGTGCGACTGAGGAGGCGTTAAGGATTGGAAGGCATAATTAACGTTCTCAAACCACCGGGAATGACTTCTTCAGATGTTGTGGTTTGGATACGTAGAAGTCTCAAGATGAAAAAAGTCGGTCATACCGGAACTCTTGATCCAGGAGTCGCCGGCGTATTGCCAATTTGTGTAGGCAAGGCAACACGTTTAGCCGAATACATTACTGATCAAGGAAAGAATTATATAGCCGAAGTGAAGTTTGGGATTACTACGGATACACAGGATTCATATGGTAAGGTAATACAAGAGACCCTGCCCAGTCTTGGTAAGGCTGATTTAGAACGGATATTGCCTAATTTTACAGGGAAAATATCTCAGTATCCCCCCTTGTTTTCAGCTGTTCGTAAAGAAGGAAAACATCTTTATGAATATGCTCGAAAGGGAATCCCCATTGAGGTTACTCCACGTGAAGTGACAATTTATAAATTGAACCTTGAGCAATGGTACGAAGGAGAATTTCCCAAGGCTGTCTTAAATATTGAGTGTTCAAAAGGAACTTACATACGGACAATTTGTCATGATCTTGGACAAACTTTGGGCTGTGGGGCCCATATGTCCTATTTAGTACGAGTTCGTTCTGGGTCGTTTAAGATCCAGGAAAGTTGGACCTTAGAAGAGATTGAGGAAGCTGTACGGAACAATGACTATTCATTTATTTTGCCCTTAACTGCTGGGATTGATTTGCCCCGGGTATCATTATCCGAGGTGCGTGCTAATGCTTTTCGGAATGGATTACCAACCAGAAGAGATCAAGTTAATCTTTATGAAGAAAGCAATGAGCCTTACGTGCAGGTAATGGAGCGTGAACAATTGATAGGAATAGGAGTCTGGCGCAAGGAAGCTCTTTACCCACATAAAGTCTTTAAATAATTTTGTTAGAATGCCGTATGCTATTCCCTATATTTAGGAGGTTTAATTCGGTGCAAGTTCGAACAAGTCTGCCTATGGAAAGAGAGCCCTGTGTCTTAGCATTAGGTAATTTTGATGGAGTACATCTAGGCCATCGTAAATTACTCTTGCATGGATTTGAACAGGCGGTAGTTTTAGGCGTGGGGCTGGACGTCTTAATCTTTGAACCTCATCCTTTGAAGGTATTGTTTCCTGAAAGAGGAGTAAAGTTATTGTCTAGTACTCAAGAGCGTTTGCAGTATATGGAGGAACTGGGAGTCCATACTGTTTACCATCTGCCTTTTACCTTAGAAATGGCGAATACTTCACCAGAAGAGTTTGTGGAGAAAATCCTTTTACCCCTAGGGGTTGTGCACGTAGTGGTTGGTTTTAACTATTCTTTTGGTGCTCAAGGCAAAGGGAATCCCGAGTTGCTCCAAGCCTTAGGGCAGAAGCATGGATTCGGAGTCAGTGTACTCCAGGCCCAGACAAAGGATGGTCGCGTGATATCTTCCAGTAGTATTCGTAAAGCACTACAGCAAGGGGATATTCAACTGGCCAGCTCTCTTCTGGGGCATTTGCCTTGCCTGCGTGGTACAGTTATACATGGGGAAGAGCGTGGGAGGGCACTGGGTTATCCTACAGCTAACATACTTACTTCTGATGATTTTTTAATTCCTAAGCGGGGAGTCTACGCTATTTGGAGCTTAATAGATGGAAGACGTGTCTTAGGAATGATGAATATTGGAATGAAACCAACCTTTCATGAAATGTATGATACGGTGGTCGAAGTCCATTTCTTTGATTATGATGGTAATCTATATGAGAAGGAGATCACTGTGTTCATAGAAGAGCGTTTACGTGATGAACGGAAGTTTGATGGAGTTAATGAACTTTTAAAACAGCTGGACAAGGATTGTTCAACTGCTAAGGCCGTTTTGAATCAAACTAGAGATCGTTAACTATGAGCAAAACTTTACAAAACCTAAATTACAATGTATACTACTTTAGATACTAATAGACCCACTGACTCGGCTTAGCGAGACTCCAACGTAAACCTGGGCAGTCGGGATTGAAAAAATGGAGGAATTTAATTATGATGACACCTGAGAGAAAGCAAGAGATTATTACAAAGTTTGCCCAACACGAAGGGGACACAGGGTCGCCGGAAGTACAGATTGCCCTTCTTACCGAGCGGATTACCTATTTAACAGAGCACTTTAAGACTCATAAAAAAGACCATCACTCCCGTCGTGGGCTATTAAAAATGGTTGGATCGAGACGTGCTTTATTAAACTATCTAAAGAATGGTAACTTTGATCGTTATCGTACTATTATTACTGAACTTGGCTTGCGGAAGTAATGAGAGAGGCGGATCTATGGGATCCGCTTCTTTTTGTGTAGTGGGGACGGTCCTTTTAACACACATAATGTGTGTTAAAAGGACCGTCCCCACTACACACTCCCACGAAAATTAAGTTAGATAGTTTTATTTCTGCAAATTGCAGGAAATAATAATAATATGTCGAAGAGAAAACAAGTTAAAAAGGATTTGAATAGATTTAAGGAGGTTCCATTGTGAAACAGGAAATATTAGAAAGGTCACTCTCGGTAGGTGGAAGAACTATGACCTTCCAGACTGGGAAACTTGGTAAGCAAGCGGGAGGTGCCATATTTCTTCGTTATGGAGATACAGTTGTGACTGGATTTGCAACTTGCAGTGCTGTAGCTCGTGAAGGAATTGATTTTTTCCCCTTGACAGTTGAGTTTGAAGAACGGATGTATGCCGCAGGAAAAATCCCGGGCGGATTCATTAAACGTGAAGGAAGAGCAAGTGAGAAGGCAACCCTCTCAGCTCGTTTAATTGACAGACCTATTCGTCCGTTGTTTCCACAAGGATTTCGTAATGAGGTTCAAGTTGTTGCAACTGTAATGTCAGTAGATCAAGATTGTGCAACAGATATTACTGCAATAAATGCTGCGTCTGCAGCTTTAGCCATATCAAACATTCCCTTCGAAGGTCCTATTGCAGCAGTTACAGTTGGACTTGTGGATGATGAATATATTATTAATCCTACCATTGAACAGGGCGCTAAAAGCCAAATGCATATTACAGTTGCAGGGACGCAAGAAGCAATTATGATGGTAGAAGCTAGTGCCCATGAAGTACCAGAAGATAAGATCCTGGATGCCATTATGTTTGGGCACGAAGAGATTAAAAAAATTGCCAAGTTCATTGAAGGCTATCGAGAAGAAGCTTTTAATATGGGGTTGGCAAAAGAAAAACTTCAAGTGACAATAGTGGGTTACCCTGAAAACCTTGTCCAGGCTGTACGCGACTTTGCTTACGATAAATTAGATCAGGCTGTACGAGTAGAAGAGAAGAAAGCTAGAGAGAATGCAATTGACGGAGTTAAAGCTGAAACTCTAGGCCATCTTGAAGCAGAGTTCCCTGAGGATTCAAAGGCAATCTCAAATATTCTAGAGGACATTGTACATCAGATTGTCCGAAAATTGATTACCCATGAGCAAATCAGGCCGGATGGTCGAGCGGTGGATGAAGTTCGCCCAATTAGTGTCGAAGTAGGTATTTTACCCCGTACACATGGGACAGGCCTCTTTACACGTGGACAAACTCAAGTGTTAACAGTGGCAACCCTAGGTGCGGCTAGAGATGAGCAAATTCTCGATGGTCTGGGTTTAGAAAGATCAAAGAGGTACATTCATCACTATAATTTCCCCCCTTATAGTGTTGGGGAGACTAGGCCTATGCGCGGACCTGGACGAAGAGAAATTGGTCATGGTGCATTAGCAGAGCGTGCTTTAGTTCCGGTGCTTCCTAACGAGGATGATTTCCCTTACACGATTCGTTTGGTTTCAGAGGTTCTAGAATCTAATGGGTCAAGTTCTATGGCTTCCGTATGCGGTAGTACTCTGTCATTAATGGATGCCGGTGTTCCTATTTCGGCACCTGTAGCAGGTATTGCAATGGGCCTTATTAAGGAAGATGATCAAATTGCGATACTCACAGATATCCAGGGTTTAGAGGATCATTTTGGAGACATGGATTTTAAAGTTGCTGGAACAAGCAAAGGGGTAACCGCTTTGCAGATGGATATTAAGATTATGGGTGTGTCAAGAGAAATCCTTTTAAAAGCCTTAACTCAAGCTAAAGCTGGGCGCCTTCATATTCTTGATAAGATGCTGGCTGTTATGGATAAGCCACGCCCACAGCTTTCTGCTTACGCACCAAGAATTATTACCGCGACGATTCATCCGGATAAGATTCGTGAGGTTATTGGACCCGGAGGAAAAACGATCAAGAAAATCGTTGAAGAAACAGATGTCAAAATCGATATCGAGGATGATGGACGAGTCTTCATATCTTCAGTTGGCGGCGATGGCGGAGAGAGAGCCTTGAAAATAATTCAGGCCCTAACCCAAGAAGTTGAAGTAGGTAAGGTGTATCAAGGTAAAGTCACAAGGGTTATGGATTTTGGCGCATTTGTTGAGGTCATCCCAGGAGTTTTAGGGCTCACTGGCAAAGAAGGGCTAGTTCATATTTCTCAATTGGCTCATGAACGTGTCGAAAAAGTGGAAGATGTTGTAAAAGTTGGAGATGAAATTACAGTTAAAGCTACTGCAATTGATAAGCAAGGCAGATTAAATCTATCTCGTAAAGAAGCAATGCCCCGTAAAGAAAATCCAGCCCCTCAAAAATCTTAATAACATAACCAAATAATCAACGATGATCAGTCTGTGAGTCCCTCCACTTGCATAAATGTTAAAGAGGGGGGGACGCATATGTTCATTAACTTAAAAATCTCGCGACGAATGCTCTCGTTTGGCGGGATTTTCTTTCTATTGATTGCTGGGATTGTTGCTGGGCGTTGGGTTGTAGCCTCAAATACACCAGTTCCTAAGCCTATTGACCAAATCAAGACGGATCAGAAACTCATGGCTTTAACGATTAATGTTGACTGGGGAGAAGAATTTATTCCGGCAATCTTAGATGAATTAGAGAACAACAAGGCTCAGGTAACTTTTTTCGTAACTGGTCGATGGGCTAAGAAAAATCCGGATTTGCTGAAAGAAATCTATAACAGAGGGCATCAAATAGAAAACCATGGATATTCTCATCCTCATCCGGATCAGCTTTCAGTAGGTTCAAACCAAGAAGAAATCAAAAAAACGGAGAGTATCATCGAAGGAATTATTGGAAAAAAGACTCACTTGTATGCTCCTCCTTATGGTGAGAAGGGAGCGTCCGGACTCAGAGCCGCCCATGACTTGGATTATAAGACAATCCTTTGGACGTTGGATACTGTTGATTGGAGGCCTGACAGTACGCCGGAAATAATTGCAAACAGGATTATTAATCCAGCCATAAGATTTGGAATTAAGCCTAACAAGTCAGGTGCCATTGTTTTAATGCATCCTAAAGCTAATACAGTAAAAGCCTTGCCTGTCATTCTCGAACAACTGGCCAAACAGGGTTATATTTTCCAAACTCTTGATGAGCTAATAACATGTGACCAGAGCGGAGATACTACCTCATGAAATAATAAAAGTTGAGGTGGTTAAATGACTAGGCTAAAGCGGACGCAGGCTTTATACTGCGTTATTCTTTGTGTTATAGGTATTTGCTTTTTACTGGCTGGACCTGTCTTCGGTGCTCCGGTAAAGAAGTCTGCAAATAAACCTGCAGAGGGTGCCGACCCGGGAGTGACCGCCGATGCTGCAGTACTGATGGATGTGGCTACAGGGGATATTCTTTTTAGCAAAAAAGCGGATAAACAACGTCCTCCAGCTAGCACTACAAAAATCATGACAGCAATTTTAGGCTTTGAACTGGGTCGACCTGATGAAATTGTAACAGTAAGTGATAAAGCGGCAGCTGTTGGTGAATCGACTATTTACCTGGATCCCGGGGAAAAAATCGCCCTCTATGAACTAATAACAGGGGCCTTAGTTCGTTCTGGGAATGATGCTTGTGTAGCAATTGCTGAACATATTGCCGGAAGTGAAGAACAGTTTGTAGAATTAATGAATCGAAAGGCTCTGGCCTTGGGTGCCCAAAATACACATTTTGTTAACACCAACGGTTTACCTCGAAAAGAGCATTATTCAACAGCTTATGACTTGGCGTTAATGGCTAGGTATGGTTTGCAGATTCCACAATTTGTATCAATTACTCGGCTAAAAGAGACCGAAATACACTTCATTGAGCCAGACGTTTTCATGGACGTTAGGAACACCAATAAATTGCTATGGAACTATCCCTATGCAGATGGTATTAAAACTGGAACAACTACGGCAGCCGGCAAATGTTTGGTGGCTTCTGCCACCAAGGAGGGACGCCAACTTTTAGTTGTTGTTCTCAATGCACCTGATCGATTCGGTGATGCCAAGAAGCTTTTGGAATGGGGTTTTCAATACACTGAAACTGTTCGGCTAGCGGCTGCAGGAGAGGTGATTGGAAAATTTGAACATATTACAAAGCCCGTTCAAGTATTATCAACTGATCCCCTCGATGTAAGCGTTAAAAAGGCTGATCGTAAGAAGCTGGAAAAGCGTATCGAATGGGAAAAACCAACAAATCTACCCATTGGTGCAGGGGAGCGGTTAGGTCGTCTAGAGGTTTGGATGGGGGAAAAAAAACTGAACAGCGTTCCTCTAATCAGTGAAAATGAAGTCGAAGAAAAATCGTTCCTTAAGACGATTATTTCCTTTACTTTAGAAGGAAGTAAGAGGGAGTGAATTTATTGTATAAAAAGACGTTGCTGCCTAACGGTGTTAGGATCATTACAGAGGAAATTGACCATGTTCGTTCCGCAGCTATAGGAATGTGGGTAGGAGCCGGCTCACGGGATGAGCGTGAAGGATTTGAGGGGATTTCTCACTTTATTGAGCATATGTTTTTTAAGGGAACTGAACATCGAACTGCTCGAGCTTTAGCGGAATCCCTTGAAGCTGTCGGTGGGCAATTGAATGCCTTTACAACCAAAGAATATACTTGTTACTATGCCAAAATACTTGATGAGGATCTGGATCTGGCTATAGATGTCTTGAGTGATATGTTTTTCTCGTCCCTTTTCGATGAAAAAGAGATTGAGAAAGAAAAAAATGTTGTCATTGAAGAAATAAAAATGTATGAAGACTCTCCAGATGAATTAATTCATGATGTTTTTTCCGAGCAAGTATGGAATGATCATCCACTTGGGAAACCAATTTTGGGAACGGAAGAGAGTATTAGAGCTTTAAGCCGAGAGAAAATTATGCAGTTCCTTACTGAGCACTATTCCCCTGATAATCTTGTAATTTCTGTTGCCGGAAAAATTAAGCATGAGGATGTTGTTGCTAAGCTGTCTCCCCAATTTGGCAATTTTAATCGAGGCGGGCGGAGGGTACTCGAAGAAACTCCCATAGGTCGGACGATTGGATTTTATCAAAAGAAAGAAACTGAACAGATGCATATCATCATGGGTGTGCCGGGTTTAGGTCAAGATGATGAAGACATCTATGCAATGCATATATTCAATAACATTTTAGGTGGTGGATTGAGCTCTCGCTTATTCCAAGAGATACGTGAACAACGAGGATTGGCTTATTCCGTGTATTCGTACCACTCAACCTATGTCGACACCGGATTATTTGCTGTTTATGCAGGTACAAGTCCTAAAAATACTCAGGAAGTAATTGCCTGTATTCTCGAAGAATTGATGGAAATGAAAGAAAAAGGAATTAGTGCTGAAGAATTAGCAAGAACAAAAGCGCAAATCAAAGGTGGCTTGTACCTGGGATTAGAAGCAGTCAGTAGCCGGATGAGTCGCTTGGGTAAGACAGAACTAACTTATAATCGCGTGTTATCTCCTGAGGAAGTCGTTGAGAAGCTTGAAAAGGTCACCCTTGAGGATGTCTTACGAGTGATTGGGCGACTGTGGAAAAAGGAAAATATAAGTATTATGACGATGGGGCCATCCGGCCACGATGTTGTATTACCGGACTTGTTGAAGCAATCAGGATGGCAATAAAATCGTGGTTCGAGGATCGTGGTACATTGTCGAACTACGAACAACGAACCACGAATATCGAATCGGGGGGTCTTTCAGTGACAAGCTCAATAACTGTAAAAATAAAAAAGGTAAGCGAAAACTCGCTGAATATTCCACATTACGCAACCGCTGCTTCGGCAGGGGTTGATTTGTGTGCAGATTTAAAGGAAACAATAGTGTTAAAACCTGGCGAGAATCTTAAAATTCCCACAGGTTTAGCTATTGAACTTCCAGGAGCACATATTGTCGCATTGGTATTTGCTAGAAGTGGTTTAGCCAGCCGTTACGGAATTGGTTTAACTAATGGAGTAGGAGTTATAGATGCCGATTATCGGGGTGAGATTCAGGTCTTAATGCAAAACCTTGGGAATGAGCCTCTAGCCGTCAAACCCGGGGATCGTATAGCTCAAATGATCTTCATGCCAATTTTTAGGGCCATTTTTGAGGAAGTGAATGAACTAGAAGAAACCGCTAGAGGAGTAGGTGGCTTCGGTTCAACAGGGGTGTAAAGGTTATCAGGATTATATCAATTAAAAACCTTCCTGGTTGTTCTAATAATGTTTGTCTATTCATAGAATCCCCATGAGGGGGATTAGATATGGAAGCCCTTGGAGCTATAGTTTTAATTCTAGGCCTTGTAGTTTCAGTACGTGAACGAAAATACAGAATGATGTGGCGATCGACTGAAAGTTCCTCAAACTTACTTGCTGGGGCCTTGAGCCAATTGGTCGGAACTGCAGGGGGGATTTATCTCTCTTTAGAGCTATTGTTTTCATTTTTGAAGATACCTGAAGACTTGTTCTATAATTCAGTTTTTTTTGTTGAGCCTTTAGCAGTAATTTCGTTATTACTTGCTATTTTACAGCCATTTGCAATAAGAGCCTGGGTAAGATTACGAAAGTAGAGGAGAGGATAGAATGCTTTTAAGTGATCTGGCCGGAAAAGAAATTATTAATCTCTATGATGGAGCAAAACTAGGATTGGTGGGAGATGCAGATCTAGATATTTCCTTTAACGGATCAGTAGAGGCAATTATCCTAACTTCCCGAGGAGGCTTTTCAGGCTTTTGGGGTTCTAAAGGGGATCGTGAACATCTGGTAATTCCCTGGCAAACTGTTAAAAAAGTGGGCTCAGAGGTCATTATAGTTGAATTAAACAACAGATCAGAAAGAGTTCGCTGAAAATTCAATTTGACAAAAGGAGCACATACCCAATAAAATGTATGGAAAAGCTTTAACCCCGCATTGCGTTTTAGCAACGGGGTTTTTGCCTTATCAGCGCAGGAGGGGTACCGTTGAAAAAAATTCGTATTTATGTTGCAGGAGCATGTGGGAAAATGGGTCAAGAAGTGATCCGTTCGATTTTAAAAGAAGATGATCTCCTGCTAGTAGGGGCTTCTGATACACGACATCAAGGAATGGATGTTGGGTTTGTTGTGGGCACTCAAAGGGTTGGAGTAGATATTACCGGACCGTTAGATATTGATACTTTACGTTCTGCGAAGGCAGATGTATTAGTGGATTTCACAAATCCCCAATCAGTTCTAAAGAATTCCAAAACAGCAATTCTGGCAGGAGTAGTTCCCGTTATTGGTACTACAGGCTTGGATGAAGCAGAGATCAGTGAAATACGTGTTCTAGTAGAGAAAGAAAATGTGGGAGCTTTTTTAGCCCCGAATTTTTCTATAGGAGCAATACTGATGATGAGGTTTGCCAAAGAATCTGCTAAATATTTCCCGCATGTTGATATAATTGAGCTGCATCATGATCAAAAATTAGATGCTCCCTCCGGGACTGCTTTAAAAACAGCAGAAGGGATTTTAGAAGTGCGTGAACCTATGGTTCAAGGACATCCCAATGAGTATGAAAAAATCCCAGGGGCTCGGGGCGCTGACCTAGGAGGAATCCATATTCATTCAGTGCGTTTGCCTGGTTTGATTGCTCACCAAGAAGTCCTCTTTGGAGGACTTGGTCAGTCGTTAACAATCAGACATGATGCATTCTCCAGAGAAACCTATATGCCGGGGATTATCTTAAGTATAAGAAAATCTTACGAACTGACAGAGCTAATAATTGGGCTGGATAATTTCCTCGATTAGATGTATTTCTGCGTAACCGCAGCCTGCATACCCTCATATAATGGATAGTAGTCATGGGACACTGTCTCAAAGGGGGCATAAAAATGAGTGCGGGTTTTAAAGGAATTCGTTTTGCTGTAGTCGGGGGAGATGACCGGGAGCTCTATCTAATATCCGAATTACAGAAACAAGGAGCCTACATAATCGGGGTCGGATTCGAAAAAGCTTCTCCCAATTCAGAAATGGTGCTTGCAACATCTTTGGAGGATGCTGTAAGCAAAGTGGATGTATTGCTTTTTCCAATGTTCGGAACCGATGAACGTGGGGTAGTCAAAGCTAAATACTCGGATAGACCAATTGTCTTAAACAAAAAAGTACTCGAATCTATTCCAAGAAATGTACCACTGGTTATTGGTTATGCAAGGCCGGCTCTAAAGTCTGCAGCAGAGAATTTAGGAATTCAGTTGCTTGAGACTGCCAAGTTAGATGAACTGGCGATCCTCAATTCTATACCATCAGCAGAAGGCGCTATTCAAATGGCGATGGAAGCAACTAAGATCACAATCCATGGCAGTCAAAGCTTTGTCTTAGGATTAGGACGCTGTGGTTGGACTTTAGCAAGAATGTTGGGAGGAATTGGAGCGCATGTTACTGGAGTTGCCCGCAAACCTTCGGACATAGCACGAGCTGAGGAAATGGGGCTTCAGGCACTGCATTTTGCGAATCTAGAGGATGAGATCGGTCGGGCAGAAATAATTTTCAACACTGTACCTCATCAAGTTTTAGATCGAATGATGCTGGAAAAGGTTTCTCGAGATGCGGTAATCGTTGATTTGGCCTCAATCCCGGGTGGAACAGATTTTGAATATGCGCAAATGCTAGGTATTAAAGCTCAGCTCGCGCCAGGCCTCCCAGGCATTGTAGCCCCAAAAACAGCTGGAAGGATTCTTGCCCATATCTACCCGCAACTTATTCTTCGTCACTTGACCACAATTAACACTACTTGTAAAGTGGAGGTGTAAGGGATGAAGTTTGAAGGGTTGAAAATTGGGTTTGCTATTACAGGATCACACTGTACCATACATGAGGTTACCCAAATAATGAAAGGGTTAGTTGATGAGGGAGCTGAGGTCACACCGATTATCTCTTATTCAGTTGAAAGTATGGATACTCGTTTTGGCAAAGCTGAGGATTGGAAACTACAATTCCGGCAAATTACGCAAAAAGAGATTATTCATACAATACCTCAGGCCGAGCCGATTGGACCCAAGAAAATGTTCGATTGTGTAGTAATAGCACCATGTACCGGAAATACCCTGGCTAAGCTTGCTAACGGAATCATCGACACTCCGGTATTAATGGCTGCTAAATCTCATCTTCGTAATCAAAGGCCCGTTGTTTTAGCGATTTCTAGTAACGATGGGCTAGGATTAAATGCTCGAAATATTGGAACTTTATTAATTACCAAAAACGTTTACTTGGTACCGTTTGGGCAAGATAATCCCGTGGATAAAGCAAATTCTCTAGTAGCACATATGGATAAAATTCCAGAGACGATTTTAATGGCTTATGCAGGAAAACAAATACAACCGGTATTAGTGGACTATCTTGGAAAGTGAGCAAACGCTATAAAAGGGATGGGCAGGTGCCTTCAAGGGCACCTGACTAAACCCTATTTCAGACAATAATAAGGAGGAACATAAGTAATGTCTAATGTAGCAATAGTTGGTGCCACAGGTGCAGTAGGACAAGAGTTTCTTAAAATTCTAGCAGAGAGGAACTTCCCCGTTGATGAACTAAGGTTGTTAGCTTCCAAGCGTTCTGCAGGGAAACGAATTACATGGCAGGGACAGGAACTTGAAGTTCAGGAGACTACCCACGAGAGTTTTAAGGGGATAGACGTTGCTCTATTTGCTGGTGGATCTGCTAGCACGGAATATGCCCGTTCTGCTGTAGAAAGTGGAGCAGTGGTTATTGATAATAGCAGTGCTTTTAGACTTGACCCGGAAGTGCCGCTTATTGTTCCTGAAGTTAATCCGGAAGATGTAAAGTTACACAAAGGGATTATTGCTAACCCAAATTGCTCGACAATTATAATGGCAGTTGCACTTAAGCCTATTTTTGACCTAGCAGGAATTAAACGAGTAGTTGTTTCAACTTATCAAGCTGTTTCAGGTGCCGGGCGAGAAGGTATTGAGGAATTGGGTGCCCAGGTAAAAGCTTGGTCTCAAGGTGAGGAGCTTATCTCAAGTATTTTCCCGCATCAGATTGCCTTTAACCTAGTTCCCCGCATTGACGTTTTTCAAGAGGGGGACTATACAAAGGAAGAATGGAAGATGGTTAAAGAAACGCAGAAGATATTCCATGTGCCAAGCATGGCCATTACTGCCACAACCGTCCGAGTACCTGTTTTTAGAAGCCACTCTGAATCCATCAACGTTGAGACAGAGCGCTTAGTCAGTGTTTCTGAAATAAGAGAGGCTTTAAGCAAGGCACCTGGCGTCATTGTAATCGACGATCCCGGTAAGGATCACTATCCTATGCCTTGGTTTAGTTCTGATAAAGACGAAGTCTATGTAGGTCGCTTGCGCAAAGACTTTTCGATTGATAAAGGATTTAACCTGTGGGTTGTTGGGGATCAAATTCGTAAGGGTGCAGCAACAAACGCTGTTCAGATTGCAGAACTGCTTTAATCGTCGATCATAGGACTATGGATAGAGATTATTAAGTATTCTGTTAAGAAATAATTTAAATTTGAAATGCCTGGTATTAGCTAACTGCTAAGGCCTTTTATAAGTTTGGAATTCTAATCAAGGATAAAGTAGATTTCCTGTTGAATGCCAGGTGAATAAAGTAAAATGTTGGTTTTTGTGGGTTCACTAAAGGTATCGAACATCGAACCACGAATAGGGGGGGTTGGAAGGTGCATATTCTTGTTCAGAAATTTGGCGGTACCTCCCTTGCTACAGATGAGCGAAGGGCTCAGGTGGCGTCTATTGTGTCAGAGGCTGTTCATGAAGGGTATTCTCCGGTTGTTGTTGTTTCAGCCATTGGGCGCTCAGGCGATCCCTATGCCACTGATACATTCCTAACTATGGTCAAAGGAATTCATCCGGATTTGCCCAAACGGGAACTCGACCTTCTGATGAGTTGTGGGGAAGTAATTTCCGGGACAGTCTTAGTAAGTACATTAAAAAGTCTAGGACTAAAAGCAGTTCTCTTGACAGGTGGTCAAGCAGGAATCATTACAAATAATGACTTTGGCGATGCTCGTATTGTACGAGTAGAGCCAGCTGAGATATTAGAACAACTGGCAGGAGGATATGTTGTCGTTGTGACCGGATTTCAAGGTGTGACAGAAAGTGGTCAGATCACTACTCTCGGAAGAGGAGGAAGCGACACTACTGCCTCAGCCTTGGGGGTTGCCCTTAACGCCGAATCTATTGATATCTACACTGATGTCGAAGGGATTATGACGGCAGATCCGAGGATCGTAGAGGATGCCCGGATTTTGGACACAGTCACCTATAACGAGATATGTCAGTTAGCCTATCAGGGCGCTAAAGTTATTCATCCCCGGGCAGTAGAAATTGCTATGCAAAGAAATATCCCTCTAAGAATCAAATCAACCTTTTCCAAAGCTCCGGGGACATTAGTCACTAATATGCATCCTGATCGAGAAGTCGGAACTGATATTACTACAGATCGAATCATCGCCGGAATTGCCCATACACCAAATGTAACTCAGTTCAAGATAATGACAACGGACGCTTCCAACAAACAGCTTACTGATAAGCGAATCTTTAAAGCGATGGCCCTTGCTGACATAAGTGTTGATTTTATCAGCGTACAGCCGGAAGCAGTGCTCTACACTGTATCAGATGAGGTTGCTGCCAAAGCTGTTCAAATACTACAAAATATGGACTTTGAAACAGAGGTTGTACCTAGTTGTGCAAAAGTATCTATCGTTGGGGCTGGCATAGCCGGCGTTCCTGGTGTTATGTCTGACATGGTTGAGGCACTTTCAGATGCAGGTGTCACTATCCTGCAATCAGCCGATTCCCATACAACGATTTGGGTACTAGTTCATCAAAGAGATATGGTGACTGCAGTGCAAGCATTGCACAAGAAGTTTAAGTTAGACATATAGTATGCTAAATGGAATGGGAAGAAAGGATGAGAAAGATGTCTTTTGCTAGAATCTTGACCGCCATGGTGACTCCCATGAATGACGCATTGGAGGTAGATTATCAAGAAGCTGTTCGCCTAGCGCAGTACTTGATAGACCACGGATCCGACGGGGTAGTGGTATGTGGTACGACCGGAGAATCCCCAACCATAACCGATAACGAAAAAATTGAGCTCTTTAAGACTATCAAAGCGGCCCTAGGAACAAGAGGAACTGTCATCGCAGGGGTTGGGTCAAATTCAACAAGTTCAAGTGTTTCCTTAGCCCGTATGGCAGCGACTACAGGTGTAGATGGATTAATGGCTGTTGTACCCTACTACAATAAACCATCACAAGAGGGAATGTTTCAACACTTTAAAGCCATTGCAGAGGCCGCACCATTACCATTAATGCTCTATAATGTGCCTAGTAGAACATCAGCAAATTTACTGCCTGATACGGTTAAAAGGCTATCAGAAATTCCTAACATAGTTTCATTAAAAGAAGCAGCCGGTTCTCTGGATCAAGTCAGTGAACTCAAAAGACTTTTACCGCCGGAATTTGAAATTTACAGCGGAGATGACTCTATGACATTACCTATGCTAGCCTTAGGTTGCAATGGAATTGTTAGCGTTGCCGCCCATATTGTCGGGGATGAGATGAAGGCAATGATTGATGCTTGGTTTGCTGGGGATACTGCTCAGGCAACAAAATGGCACCTGGAGCTTTACCCGGTATTCAAAGGCATATTTGTCACTTCGAACCCTGTTCCGATTAAGGCGCTCATGAACATGATTGGCATTAAAGCTGGGGGAGTCCGGTTACCGTTGGCTGAGGCTACACCAGA
Source organism: Desulfosporosinus sp. HMP52 (assembly GCF_000765145.1). Classification (GTDB taxonomy): domain Bacteria; phylum Bacillota; class Desulfitobacteriia; order Desulfitobacteriales; family Desulfitobacteriaceae; genus Desulfosporosinus. Next base: position 305,852 of record NZ_JMGA01000018.1, read on the forward strand.
GGAGCTAAAATTTCTTGAAGAGCTCTTAAAGATTACAAAAAAATTCAAAATCGATAATAAGAGACAAGTCGAGATCGTAGAATTGAAAGTCGCTTCTGATATGCCTGGAAATACAGTGGTCTAGCTAGTCTTGTAACTACTTTATTACTAAAATAAAAAGGTCTGCTAGGCAGCACCCTTAAAATATTAAGTTTATAAAGCTAATAAACCTCTGCATGCAGGGGTTTATTAGCTTTATAAACTTAATATAACTAATTTGAGTAACCGGAATAAGTCATCACCAATCTGGTGATGACTTATTGAGAGATAAGTTTAGGAT